>NZ_JBHRYJ010000001.1:1132500-2008453 GCF_042648965.1 Ferrovibrio xuzhouensis | reverse complement strand
GGGTCACCTTCCCGCTCTTCCTGCTCATGTGCGCAGCCGTCGCCATCCTCTTCTTCGTCCCCGGCCTCGCCACATGGCTGCCCGCACAGATGATCGGGCCAGGCTGAGTTTCACGGGCTGAATTTTCGGAGTCTCCTGACATGCTGCCCATCCAGCGTTTCACCGGCACCGCGCCCGGCCGCAGCAGCGCCGTGGTCTACGGCAACCTCGTCTTCACCGTGGCGGTGGCCGACATCACCGAGATGGACATGCGCAAGCAGACGGCGGATGCGCTGGCCAAGATCGACCGCCAGCTGGCAAAGGCGGGCACCGACAAATCCCGGCTGCTGCAGGCCACGGTCTACATCACCGACATGGCGCTGAAAGCGCAGATGAACGAGATCTGGCTCGGCTGGATCGATCCGGACAATGCGCCGCAGCGCGCCTGTATCGGCGCGACGCTCGAAGGCCACCACATGCTCGAGATCGTCGCCGTCGCCGCGACGAAGGACTGACGGCTCAAAACTTCAGAAACTGGGCGGCGTGCAGGCGCTGACCAGTTCGCAGGGTTCGCTGCCGATGTTGCGGAAGCGATGCGGCTGGCTGCTCTCGAAATAATAGGCTTCGCCGGGGCCGAGCACGCGGACCTGGTCGGCCACCGTCACCTCGATGCGGCCGCGAATGACGATGCCGCCCTCCTCGCCCGCGTGCTTCAACAGCACGCGGCCGGTATCGGCACCAGGGGCATAGCGCTCGATCAGGATCTGCAGGGCGCGGCCGGCGAGATCGGCGCCGATCTGGCGATAGCTGATCTGGCCCTTGCCGACCTCGGTCAGTTCGGCCGCGGTGTAGAAGGCCTGGCGCGGCGTCGCGATATCCTGGGCGAAGAATTCCGCCAGGCTCATCGGGATCCCGTCGAGCACGCGTTTCAGTGCGCCGACGGACGGGTTCATCTGGTTCGATTCGATCAGCGAGACGGTGGCGTTGGTCAGCCCGGCGCGACGCGCCAGCTCGCGCTGCGACAGCTTGCGGGCCTGTCGCACGGCTTTCAGCCGCGCGCCGATGTCGATGTCCATCCCGAAGCTCCCTCCGACTGTTCAGATGTTAAGTATCCTGAACATTCTGCCATTCTCCCAAGCAAAATCAACAGGTTATGAAATGGAAGAAATAGAGTATCCGGCCGCCTGAAACTCACCGAAGATCGGCCGATCCTCAGGCTTGCCGCTTATCCATGGAGACCTCAATGGCCGTCGCTACCGCCGCCGTTCCGAACGATCTCGAATCCTTCTGGATGCCGTTCACCGCCAACCGCCAGTTCAAGGCCAAGCCGCGCCTGCTGGTCGGTGCCAAGGACATGCATTACACGACCCATGACGGCCGCCAGGTCCTCGACGGCAGCGCCGGCCTGTGGTGCGTCAATGCCGGCCACTGCCGCCAGCCGATCGTCGATGCGATCCAGAAACAGGCGGCCGAGATGGATTTCGCGCCGACCTTCCAGATGGGCCACCCCAAAGCCTTTGAGTTCGCCGCCCGTCTCGCCCATCTGGCTCCCGGCGACCTGAACCATGTCTTCTTCGCCAATTCCGGCTCGGAAGCCGTCGATACCGCGCTGAAGATCGCCATCGCCTATCACCGCGCCCGCGGCGAAGGCGCCCGCACCCGGCTGATCGGCCGCGAGCGCGGCTATCATGGCGTCGGCTTCGGTGGCATCTCGGTCGGCGGCATCGTCTCCAACCGCAAGGTCTTCGGGCCCCTGCTGGCCGGCGTCGACCACCTGCCGCATACCCACAGCCTGAAGGACATGGCCTTCTCGAAGGGCCAGCCCGCATGGGGCGCGCATCTGGCCGACGAGCTGGAGCGCATCGTCGCCCTGCATGACGCCAGCACCATCGCCGCGGTGATCGTCGAGCCGGTCGCCGGCTCGACCGGCGTGCTGATCCCGCCGCAGGGATACCTGCAGAAGCTGCGGACGATCTGCGACAAGCACGGCATCCTGCTGATCTTCGACGAGGTGATCTGCGGCTTCGGGCGCACCGGTTCGGCCTTCGGTGCCGAGACCTTCGGCGTGCTGCCCGACATGATGACCACCGCCAAGGGCTTGACCAATGCCGCCGTGCCGGCAGCCGCGGTCTTCACCCGCAAGCATGTGCACGAAGCCTTCATGAGCGGCCCGGAACACATGATCGAGCTGTTCCACGGCTATACCTACTCGGCCCATGCGCTCGCCTGCGCCGCCGGCATCGCCACGCTGGACCTCTACCGCGACGAGGGCATCTTCGAGAATGCCAGGGCACTGTCGCCCTACTGGGAAGATGCCGTGCACAGCCTGAAGGGCGTGAAGAACATCATCGACATCCGCAACATCGGCATCATGGCCGGCATCGAGCTCTCCGCCCGCGCGGACGGCCCGGGCAAGCGCGGCTACGATGTGTTCGTGAAAGCCTATGAGAACGGCCTGATGTGCCGCCTGACCGGCGACACCCTCGCGCTGTCGCCGCCGCTGATCCTCAACAAGGGCCATATCGACGAGATCTTCGACATCCTGAAAAAGACCATCGAAAGCGTCGACTGAGTCTGCCTCTCCTCCGCGGACGGTGTTCTCCATGGACCGGGCCCGGCAGCAATGCCGGGCCCTTTCTATTGCGACCAATCTTTCTATCGAGGCCAGACAGCAGTGCTGACCTCGCGATGCTCGGCGGTCTCGCTGAACCGGTCGAGCACCGCCCGTGCCGCCGGCTCGACGCGTGCCACGGCGATGTCGGTGCCGGCAAAGGCACGGATATCGTCGAGTGAGCGCCATAGGGTGATCGCGGTGATTTCGGTCTCCGCCCCGGCGACGCCCTCCAGCAGCAGGCAGCCGCAGAACCCCGGCAGTTCGGCGAGATGCGGCTGCACGATCTCTTCGAAATGCCGGCGATAGGCCGCGACATTCCCGCCCGTGGCCCAGCCGCGCCAGATGCGTGCGATCATGCTATCCTCCAGGTTCTACAAATACGAATTGCCAATACGCGCCGGCTTCCGCCGGTAAGATGCCGCCCGCACACTCAAGGAGGCCCGTCATGTATTTCGTCATCATCGCCCGCGACAAACCGACCGGTGGCCTGCGCGCGAAGCTGCGGACAGCGCATCTCGAATTCATCGCCGACAAGCAGCAGCTGTTCCGCTTCGGTGGCCCGCTGATCGACGACGCCGGCACTGTCACCGGCAGCCTGATGATCCTCGACCTGCCGGACCGCGCTGCCCTTGATGCCTATATGGCGCAGGACCCCTATTTCAGGGACGGCGGCATCTTCGAGACGGTGACGGTGCAGCAGACCCGCTGGATCGTGCCCGAGGCGACGCCCGGCGGCCTCGCCGCCGAAGTGGCGCGCCAGAAGGCCGCCGACGCGGCGCGCTGAGCTACGCCGCGGCCAGCGGGCCGAGCCCAACGAGGCCGAGACGGACCCGCCGGTTGTGCCGGCCCTTGTTGTCGATCTTGAGAATGCGGATGGCGCGCATTTCGCCGGTGGCATCGACATGGGTGCCGCCGCAGGCCTGGCGGTCGAGTCCACCGATCTCCACGATGCGCACCCGGCCATCCTCGGTCGGCGGCGGCGTCACCGAACGGCTGCGCAGCAGGCCCGGCACCGCAACGGCCTCGGTCATCGGAATGTACGTGCAGCGCACCGCGAGGTTCTGTCCGATCACATCGTTGATCGGCGCTTCCAGCGCGCGCAGGCGGTCATTGTCGGCGTCCGGCAGATCGAAATCGATGCGCGCCGTGCCGTCCTCGTTCATCTGCGCGCCGGTGACCAGCGCGCCGTCGAAGCTCTGGAACACCAGCGCATTCAGGATATGGGTGGCGGTGTGGGATTCACGCATCATCTGGCGGAACAGCAGATTGACCACGGCCTCGACCGCGCCCTGCATCTCCACCGGCGCATCCAGCAGATGCCACAACGCGCCATCGGCAACCTCGAAGCCGGTCACCCCGATGTCGCCGCCCTGCCAACGGATGGCGCCACGGTCGGGCAACTGGCCGCCGCCGCCCGGATAGAACGGTGTTTCGGCCAGCCGGACGCGGCCGGGCCGGGCGTCGACGACCGTGGTCTCCAGGGTCAGGGCATGGGGCTGGTCATGGCAGAACAGGTGCACGGGACTCTCGCGGCAGATCACAACGGACCGGCAGTATCCATACCTGTGACCCGGCCGTATTGGAAAAAATTGTGCCTGTCTGCGCGCGTCCTTCAGGCGCGGGCTTCTTCTTGCGCCCTTCAGGCGCGGGCATATTGCAGCGGTGTGATCCCGTAGGCCCGCTTGAAATGCCGGTTCATCGCGCTCTGGTCGTAGAAGCCGGTGTCCGCCGCCACTGTGGCCGGCGCCTCGCCGCGCTTCAGCCGGCTGCAGGCGGCGCGCAGGCGCAGCTGGGTCAGATAGGCATGCGGACCCATCCCGGTCGTGCGGTTGAACAGGGCGATCAGCTGGATCTTGCGCAGGCCGACTTCGGCACTCAGCTCGTCCAGCGTGATCGCCTCTCCGTAGCGATCGTCCATCACGGTGACCGCCTTTTTCAGCAGCGCGGCATCCCGCTGCATTGGCCGCGCCGCCCGGTGCCCGCTGCCATGGCGGCTGAACAGGCCGCCGAAAGACGCCAGCAGCCGTTCTTCCTCGCAGAGCGCATCGGTACCGTCCTGCAGCGACCGGTGCAGGGCGAGGAAGCCGTCGCGCAGCGCCGTATCGCGGATGCGGTTGCCGGTGAAATAGGGAATCTCCGGCAGGCCGAGACCGTCAGCCACCGCAGCGAGGGCGGATTCCGTGAGATAGAGCGAGCGGTAGCACCAGCGCGGACTGGCACCCATCTGGCCGGCATGGGGCTCGGCCGGATTGAACACGAAGAGCCCTGAGCAATCGGCCTGCTGCACCTCGCCGCGGCTGCGCACTTCGGCGCCGCCCTGTTCGGTGACGGCGATGACCAGCGCGTCATGGGAATGGACGGCGAATTCCTGGGTGGTGAAATCGGCACACAGCAGGGTCAGCCCCGGATGCCGCGGGTCCCGCCAGTATTGCGCCAGATTCCGGGTGTCGCGTCGTGCCATGGCCGGAGTCTAGGCGTCCGGCAGCCCGGGTCAAGGGCAGGCTACCGCTTCAGGTAGCGCTGCACCTCCGGCCGCGCCAGCAGCCAGCCGCCCCATTTGCGGAACACCTTGTCCATGCGCGCCGGCGCCACCCCGAGTTGGGCCATGGCGACGCCGCCATTGACCGATTCATGGTATTCGGCGATCAGCCCGCCCTGCAGGCGGAAGCGGCTGATGCCGTCGATCACCACCTGGCGACCGGCGAATTCGGGCACGGTGGACGTGAAGCGCGACAGCGACCAGGCGTAGCCGGCATCGCCCTCGCAGACCGCGTCGAAGAAGTGCCAGTGATAGTCGGCGGCATCGCGCAGGAAATAGCCGTCCAGCATATGGCGGATCTCGTCGCGGCCGCGATGATCGCCATAGATATAGTCGTGATAGAGGCCGTCCGGTGTAAACGCGGCGGCGAAACCGGCGCTGTCGCCGGCTTCCGCGGCGGCCGTCATGCGGTCGAGCAGGACCTGCAGTTCGCTGCTGGTGGTCATGGCGTCTCCCCATTGTGTCGTTGCCGGCAGTGTAGCAGCATTGCCAAAACACGAGGAGGAAACGCCAACCATGGCCTATACCGACATTCTCTACGATGTGACTGATGCCGTTGCGGCAGTCACCCTGAACCGGCCGGATCGGCTGAACGCCTGGACCGCGACCATGGAAGACGAGGTGCGCGACGCCATGGCGCAAGCCGCCGGCGATGACGGCGTGCGCGTCATCATCCTGACCGGGGCGGGGCGCGGTTTCTGCGCCGGCGCCGACATGGACCTGCTGAACACGATCCAGGGCGGCGGCGCGCGGCGCGGCCCGCCCGGCGCCTTCGATGCGACCGCGCGGCCCGACTACCAGATGCAGTATGGCTATTTCCCGGCCCTGCCCAAGCCGGTGATCGCGGCGGTGAACGGCCCGGCGGCAGGGCTTGGCATGATCATGGCGCTGTATTGCGACCTGCGCTTTGCCGCCGACAACGCCATGTTCACCACCGCCTTCTCGCGCCGCGGCCTGATCGCCGAGCATGGCGTGAGCTGGCTGCTGCCGCGCCTGGTCGGGCCGTCACGGGCGATCGACCTGATGTTCTCGGCCCGCAAGGTCGGTGCCGCCGAGGCCGAACGCATCGGCCTGGTCGACCGGGTACTGCCCGCCGCCGACCTGCTGGCCGAGACCCGGGCCTATGCCGCCGAGCTGGCGACGATGGTCTCGCCGCGCTCGCTGAAGGTGATGAAGCGGCAGCTGTGGGATGCGCAGTTCCAGACGCTGGCCGAAGCCACGGCGGTCGGCAACCGCGAGATGATGGACAGTTTCCGCAGCGCCGATTTCCGCGAGGGCGTCGCGCATTTCATGGAAAAGCGGCCGCCGCGCTTCACCGGCACCTGAGGCCGGCGCAAAATCCTGCACAAAAGATAAAGGGCCCGCGGTGACGCGGGCCCTTCCTGTTGTGCTGCGACGAAGCTTACTGGAACAGCTTCGCGGCGTTGCCGAGCGTCAGTACGACACCCCAGGCGAGCGGGATACCGACGATGGCCCAGACAATGATCAGGGCGAGCGGCGAGGTTTTCTCGTTCATACCGGTTTCTCCTTATTCCGCTGCGAGGGCTGCGCGGTGATGGTGACGGGCGTTCACTTCCTTCACCAGGTAGTTGCAGATGAAGCCGACGACCAGCAGGCCGGCCATGATGTACATGGTGACCGTATAGGCTTCGGCTTTCGGCACGCCATTGTCGATCTGGTACTGGCGGATGTAGTTCACCAGCACCGGACCCAGCACGCCGGCCGTCGACCAGGCCGTCAGCAGACGGCCGTGGATCGCACCGACATGCATGGTACCGAACATATCCTTCAGGTAAGCCGGCACGGTGGCGAAGCCCGCCCCGTACATGCTCATGATGATCAGGTAGCAGACCACGAACAGGGTGACCGAGCCGATATGACCGGTGGTCGGCACCGCGGCATACAGCGCGATACCCAGCAGGAAGTAGACGGCATAGATATTGCGCCGCCCGGTGTAGTCGGAGATCGATGACCAGACGAAGCGTCCACCCATGTTGAACAGGCTGAGCAGGCCGACAAAGCCGGCGGCCGTCACTGCCGTCACACGGCCGGGGAACATCTCCTGGATCATCGCCGAGGCCTGGCCGAGCACGCCGATGCCGGCGGTCACGTTCAGGCAGAGTACCGCCCAGATCAGGAAGAACTGCGGGGTCTTCATCGCCTCGTGCACCGAGACGTTCTCGTTGGTTACCAGCTTCCTGGCCCCTGCCGCCGGTGCGACCCAGCCTTCCGGTTTCCAGCCGACCGCCGGAACACGAACGATGATGACGCCGACCATCATCAGGCAGAAGTAGATGATACCCATCACCAGGAAGGTGTTGGCCACACCGATGTCGGTCGGGGTCTTGAAGTAGGACATCAGGGTGACCGACAGCGGCGAGGCAAACAGCGCGCCGCCACCAAAACCCATGATGGCCATGCCGGTGGCCATGCCCGGGCGGTCCGGGAACCACTTGATCAGCGTCGAGACCGGCGAGATGTAGCCGATGCCGAGGCCGATGCCGCCGAGCACGCCATAGCCCAGATAGATCAGGGCGAGGTTATGAATCTTGATGCCGAAATACGACACGATGAAGCCGCCGCCGAAGCAGCAGGCCGCCACGAACATGGCCTTGCGCGGCCCGTTTTCCTCGACCCAGCGGCCGAGGAAGGCAGCCGAGAGACCAAGGAAGACGATGGCGATGGAGAAAATCCAGCCAAGTTCGGTCAGCTTCCAGTCATCCGGCGCCGAGGCCGTGATGCCGATCAACTTGGTCATCGGCAGATTGAACACGCTGAAGGCATAAGCTTGGCCGATACACATGTGGATGGCCAGCGCCGCGGGCGGCACCATCCAGCGGCTGAAGCCCGGACCCGCGATCGTGCGCTCCCGGCCGAGAATACCGCCCCCCGAAGAGGCGTTCATACCTTGCGTAACCGTCATTGGTTTTGTCCTCCCAAAAATTTCCCACAATGGGTCTCGAATTCAGCTCGCCTGCTGCAAAACTCTCCCTTTTGCCTGCAGGCGTGCCACGGCCTCGCGAACCGGCGGATCGAGTCCGGCCCCCCCGGCCTCCAGATGCGCGACAATGGCGGCACGCATGCTTGGATCCCAGAATTTCTCGATGTGATCGAGGATGTCGGCCACCGGATCGGTCTTGCGCTGCGGCGCAAAGAACTTGCCGATCTGATTGGCCATCATCACCAGCTTGTCAGGCGACATGATGCCTTACTCCCTGCAGCACGCGATCGGGCCGCGTGAAAATCTCGAACTCGCTGCTGCGCGCCACCGCGATCAGCGTGATGCCGGCCTGGCGCGCCATCTCGATGGCCAGCGAGGTCGGCGCCGATACGGCGACCAGCACCGGCACGCCGAGCCGGGCCGCCTTCTGCACCATCTCCACCGACACGCGGCTGGTCAGCAGCAGCAGGCCGCGGGCGGCATTCGTCTCGCGCCGCGCCAGTGCGCCGGCCAGCTTGTCGAGTGCATTGTGCCGGCCGACATCCTCGCGGACCGCGACGAGGCCGGCGGACGGCTCCCAGTAGGCGGCGGCATGCACCGAGCGGGTCTCGGCATTCAGCCGCTGCGCCGGCGCCAGCGACGCCAGGGCCGCAATGATCTGTTCGGGCGAGAAGCGGGTTTCGCTGTTGACCACGGCCGCCGGCCGCACGGCTTCAGCCAGGCTTTCGATGCCGCAGAGGCCGCAGCCGGTCGGGCCGGCAATGGCGCGCCGCCGGGCGACATGGCGTTCGACCTTATCGTCGGTCAGCCAGATCTGCAGGTCGATGCCGGCCGCGGTCTCGACCACGTCGATCTCGCGGATGTCTGACGGGCTGTCGATCACGCCTTCCGACAGGCTGAAACCGATGGCGAAATCCTCGTAATCCGCCGGCGTCGCCATCATCACCGCATGGGTGCTGCCGTTATAGGTCAGCGCCACCGCCACCTCGGCCGGCACCGCGCGCTGGCCCTCGGCAAAGCCGCCGGCCGTGCGGGCCAGCCGGCTGACACGCAAGCTCGGCTGATGGCCGGGCTCGGTCATTCGGCAGCGTCCTTGGCGATGCGGCGACTGCGGTCGGACAGCTCCTGATAGCGTTCCTGCCACTCGCTGGGGCCGTTCGACGGCGCGATCTGTACCGCGGTGACCTTGTATTCCGGGCAGTTGGTCGCCCAGTCGGAATAGTCGGTGGTCACCACATTGGCCTGGGTCGCCGGGTGGTGGAAGGTGGTGTAGACCACGCCGGGCGCAACACGGTCGGTGATCACGGCACGCAGGCTGGTCTCGCCGGCGCGGCTCTGGATACGCACCCAGTCGCCGTCGCGCACACCGCGCTGCTCGGCGTCATGCGGATGGATTTCCAGCCGGTCTTCCTGGTGCCAGACCACATTGTCGGTGCGGCGGGTCTGCGCGCCGACATTATACTGCGACAGGATGCGGCCGGTGGTCAGCAGCAGCGGGAAGCGGGCCCCGGTGCGCTCGTCGGTCGGCACATACTCGGTGATCATGAACTTGCCCTTGCCGCGGACGAAGCCGTCCATGTGCATGATCGGGCTGCCCAGCGGCTTCTTGTCATTGCAGGGCCACTGCACCGAACCCAGTTCCTCCAGCTTGGCGTAGGAGACGCCGGCAAACGACGGGGTCAGATGCGCAATCTCGTCCATGATCTCGGACGGATGGCTGTACTGCATCGGCACGCCCATCGCATCGGCGATCAGCAGGGTGATTTCCCAGTCGGCATAGCCGTTCTTCGGCGGCATCACCTTGCGCACGCGGTTGATGCGGCGTTCGGCGTTGGTGAAGGTGCCGTCCTTCTCGAGGAAGGTCGAGCCCGGCAGGAAGACATGGGCGTAGTTGGCGGTCTCGTTGAGGAACAGGTCCTGCACGACCACGCATTCCATCGCGGCAAGGCCGGCCGCGACATGCTTGGTGTCCGGATCGGACTGCAGGATGTCCTCGCCCTGGATGTAGATGCCCCTGAAGGTGCCGGCCACGGCGGCATCCAGCATGTTGGGGATGCGCAGGCCCGGCTCATGGTCGAGCCCGGTGCCCCAGAAGGCCTCGAACATGTGACGGGTGGCTTCGTCCGAGATGTGGCGATAGCCGGGCAGCTCGTGCGGGAAGGAGCCCATGTCGCAGGAGCCCTGCACGTTGTTCTGGCCACGTAGCGGATTCACGCCGACGCCCTGGCGGCCGAGATTGCCGGTCGCCATGGCGAGGTTGGCGATCGCCATCACTGTGGTGGTGCCCTGGCTGTGCTCGGTGACGCCGAGGCCGTAATAGATGGCGCCGTTGCCGCCGGTAGCAAAAAGCCGGGCGGCAGCGCGGATTTCCTCGGGATCGACGCCGGCCATCGGGCCGACGACTTCCGGGCTGTTCTGCGGCTCGGAGACGAAGGCTGCCCAGTCCGAAAAATCATCCCAGTCGCAGCGCTCGCGCACGAAGGCCTCGGCGACCAGCCCTTCGGTGACGATGACATGGGCCAGCGCGTTGAGGATGGCGACATTGGTACCCGGCAGCAGCGGCAGGTGATGCGCCGCCTCGACATGCGGCGTGCGGACCAGATCGATGCGGCGCGGATCGATAACGATCAGTTTGGCGCCCTGGCGCAGGCGCTTTTTCAGCCGCGAGGCGAAAACCGGATGGCCGTCGGTCGGGTTGGCGCCGATCACCATGACGACGTCGGAATGCTCGACCGAGTCGAAATCCTGGGTGCCGGCCGAGGTGCCGAAAGCGGTCTTGAGGCCGTAGCCGGTCGGCGAATGGCAGACGCGGGCGCAGGTGTCGACGTTGTTGTTGCCGAAGCCGGCGCGGATCAGCTTCTGCACCAGGTAGGTTTCCTCGTTGGTGCAGCGGGACGAAGTGATGCCGCCGATCGAGCGCTTGCCGTGCTTGTCCTGCAGGCGCTTGAACTCGGAGGCGACGCGGCCGATCGCCTCGTCCCAGCTGACTTCCCGCCAGGGCTGGTCGATGCTGTCGCGGATCATCGGGTTGAGGATGCGTTCGCGGTGGTTGGTATAGCCCCAGGCGAAGCGACCCTTGACGCAGGAATGGCCGCGGTTGGCCTTGCCGTCCTTGTAGGGCACCATGCGCACGACCTCGTTGCCGCGCATTTCCGCCTTGAAGCTGCAGCCGACGCCGCAATAGGCGCAGGTGGTGACCACCGAATGCTCGGGCTGGCCGATCTCGATGATCGACTTTTCCGTCAGCGTGGCAGTCGGGCAGGCCTGCACGCAGGCGCCGCAGGAAACGCATTCGGAGGCGAGGAAATCCTCGGCCATGCCGGGCGAGACCTTCGAATCGAAGCCGCGCGCCTGGATGGTCAGCGCAAAGGTGCCCTGCACTTCCTCGCAGGCCCGCACACAGCGCGAGCAGACGATGCACTTCGACGCATCGAAGGTGAAATACGGGTTGGTTTCGTCCTTGCCCAGCTTGAGGTGGTTGTCGCCCTCGTAGCCGTAACGGACGTCGCGCAGGCCGACGGCGCCGGCCATGTCCTGCAGTTCGCAGTCACCATTGGCGGCGCAGGTCAGGCAGTCGAGCGGATGGTCGGAGATGTAAAGCTCCATGACGCCGCGACGCAGCTGCTTCAGCCGCGGGGTCTGGGTCGAGACCGACATGCCCTCGGCCACCGGCGTGGTGCAGGAGGCGGGCGTGCCGGCGCGGCCGGCGATCTCGACCAGGCAGAGCCGGCAGGAGCCGAAGGCATCGACCATGTCGGTGGCGCAGAGCTTGGGCACCTGGATGCCGGCCTCCATCGAGGCGCGCATCACCGAGGTGCCTTCCGGCACGGTGACGCTGATGCCGTCGACGGTGAGGGTGACGGTCTTCTCGGCCTTGCTGGCCGGGGTGCCGAAGTCGATTTCAGAGACGAGAGGCATGGGGCGCCCTCCTGTATTATTCCGCGGCGGCCGTCAGACGCGGCCGGCCGAAATCTTCGGGGAAATGCTTCAGCGCGCTCATCACCGGATACGGCGTGAAGCCGCCCAGCGCACAGAGCGAACCGAGCTTCATGGTCTGGCAGAGATCCTCCACCAGGGCGATATTGGCATCGCGGCCGGTGCCGGCGATGATGCGGTCGATCACTTCGACGCCGCGGGTCGAGCCGATCCGGCAGGGCGTGCATTTGCCGCAGGATTCGATGGCGCAGAATTCCATCGCGAAGCGGGCCATTTTCGCCATGTCGACGGTGTCGTCGAACACGACGAGGCCGCCATGGCCGATCAGGCCGTCCTTGGCGGTGAAAGCCTCGTAGTCATAGGGCGTGTCGAACAGGGCGCGCGGAAAATACGCGCCGAGCGGACCACCGGCCTGCACCGCACGCACCGGCCGGCCGCTGAGCGTGCCGCCGCCGATATCCTCGACGATCTCGCCCAGCGTCAGGCCGAAGGCCGCCTCGAACAGGCCGCCGTATTTCACGTTGCCGGCGAGCTGGATCGGCATGGTGCCGCGCGAGCGGCCCAGCCCCATGTCGGCGTAAGACTGCGCACCTTCCGCCAGGATGACCGGCACGCTGGCCAGCGAGATCAGGTTGTTGATCACGGTCGGGCGGCCGAACAGGCCCTTGTGGGCGGGCAGCGGCGGTTTGGCGCGCACCACGCCGCGCTTGCCTTCCAGGCTTTCCAAGAGCGCGGTTTCCTCGCCGCAGACATAGGCACCGGCGCCCATGCGCACTTCGAGATCGAAATCGTAAGCCGAGCCGCAGACTTTGGCGCCGAGGCAGCCGGCGTCGCGGGCGATCTCGATGGCGGCCTGCGTCACGCGGATGGCGTCGGGGTATTCCGAGCGGCAGTAGATGTAGCCCTTGGTGGCGCCCACCGCGATGCCGGCGATGGTCATGCCCTCGATCAGTACGAAGGGATCACCCTCCATGATCATGCGGTCGGCGAAGGTGCCCGAATCGCCCTCATCGGCATTGCAGACGATGTATTTGCGGTCGGCGGCGGTATCGGCCACCGTCTTCCACTTGATGCCGGTCGGAAAACCGGCGCCGCCGCGGCCGCGCAGGCCGGATTTGGTCACCGTCTCGACGATGCCGGCCGGACCAAGCGACAGGGCCTTCGTCATGCCGCGATAGCCGCCATGGGCCTTGTAGTCGTCGAGCGACAGCGGATCGACGATGCCGCAGCGGGCAAAGGTCAGGCGGGTCTGGCGCTTGAGGAAGGGCAGATCCTCGGGCCGGCCGATGCGCGAGGCATGCGGACCGCCCTGCAGCCAGCCGGCCTCGAACAGGCCAGGCACGTCGGCCGCCTTCAGCGGACCATAGCCGATGCGGCCAGCCGGGGTCTCGACCTCGATCAGCGGCTCGAGCCAGAACAGGCCGCGCGAGCCGGTGCGGACGATCTCGACAGCCTGGCCGCGCCTGGCGGCTTCGGCCTGGATGGCCTTGGCGACCTTTTCCACGCCGACGGCAAGGGCGGCGGCATCGCGGGGAATGAACAGCCGGGTCATGACGCGCGCGCCTCGCGGACGACGTCGTCCAGGGTCTCGGCATCGAGCCGGCCGACCACGCGGCCATCGATCATCGCCGCCGGAGCGCAGGCGCAGAGGCCGAGGCAGTAGGTCGCCTCGACGGTCAGCCGGTTGTCGTGGGTGGTGTGGCCCCAGTCGAGACCGAGGCGGTCGAGCGCGCCGCGGGCCAGCGCCTCGCCGCCCATCGACTGGCAGGCCTCGGCACGGCATAGCTTGAGCACATGCTTGCCGGCCGGCGCGCGGCGGAAATCATGGTAGAAGCTGACGATGCCGTGGATTTCGGCGCGCGACAGGTTCAGCGCAGCAGCCACGGCGAGCAGGGCCGCATCGGGCAGATAGCCGAATTCATCCTGCAACGCATGCAGCATCGGCAGCGCCGCGCCTTCCATATCGGAAAAGCCGGCGATGATTTCTTTCGCGCGGTCTTCGTTCCAACCCACCGTCATCGAGACGCTCCACCCTACTCAATCGCGACTGAACGGCCTTTAGTTTCACAGATTTACCGTCGCCATCAATAAAGGTGTCAGATGCTGCGATAGAACAAATCTATCAAAACGGCGCCATTGACCGTTCGCGACCGGAGTATTGCGACAGCTTTAATTGCTCTTGATACTTAAATGCAGAATGAAAACCCCTGCGCGAGTGTTAGGCCAGGGCGACCGCCAGATGCTTGGCTTCGGCCACCAGGGCGGCGGTCAGCGGGCTCATCGGCTCGCGGTTCGGTACAATCAGCCCGATCATGTGCACCGCTTCGGGCTCGACGATCGGGATCGACCGCAGCTTCTCGGTCAGGCCCAGCGTATTGGCCAGCTTTTCCGGCATCACGCTGGCCCAGCGTCCCGTGCGGACATGGGAAAACAGCACGATCATGGAATTCGATTCCAAGGTCGGTTCGGGCTCGCCGCCACCCGCCGTGCGCAACAGCCGGTTGATGATGCGCCGGTTCTGCATGTCGGGCGTCAGCAGGCAGAGCGGGATGCGGCTGACCTCGGCCCAGGTCACCTGGTCGCGGTCGCCATAGGGGCTGTCTTCCGAGGTCAGCAGGCGATACTGCTCCGGGTACAGAGAAACAGACCGCACCTTGCCGAGCGGTTCGTTGTCGAGATAGGTCAGCCCGGCATCGACCTCGAGATTCTCCAGCATCGACAGGATCTCGATCGAGTTGCGCGAGAGAATGGTGAATTTGACGTGCGGATGCTTCGCCCGGTAGGGGGTGGTGATCTCCGACACCATGGCGAGCGCGGTCGGAATCGCGGCGATCTTGATATGGCCGACCAGGCCGCGTTTGAGCGCATGGACCTCCTGCCGCATCGCCCGCGAATCGGCGACGATGCGCCGCGCCCAGTCGAGCACCCGCTCGCCCTCGGCAGTGAAGCCGAGAAAGCGCGAGCTGCGCTGCACCAGCATGACGCCGAGGATTTCCTCGAGGTGCTTGATGCCGGCGGAAAACGTCGGCTGCGTGACGCCGCAGAGTTCGGCGGCCTTGCCGAAATTGCGCTCCCGCGCCAGCGCCAGCAGAAACTCCAGCTTGTCGATCATGAATCCCTAATAGCCCAGTTTTTGGTCCAAGTATCGCCTTTTGCCGGATGAATCGTCACCGGCCCGGCGGCGGCACGACACCGGATTGCAACACCGGGCTGGCTATCGCCGGGAAAATTGCGCTAAGAAAATGGAAAGTCGTTTCAGGGGGACGCCACGGCATGGATGCAAAAGTCGAGCACCGCCGGCAGGACGAGGCCGATATTCTGGTCAGCCGGATTTCGGACGAGATCGGTCGCCTCAGTGTCGATATCGCCGATGTGGTCGGCGACGTGCAGCAGGTCAGTGCGCTGATCGACACCCAGACCGACCAGTTCCACGCCATCACCCAGGCGACGCGGGAAATCGCCGACAGCAACCAGAGCATCGCCGGCATGGCGGTGGAGACCCAGCGCGTCGCTGCCCGCGCCAACCAGGATGTCGGCAAATCGCACGCCGAGCTGAAGCAGGCCCTGACCGACATCGCCGAACTGGTCGACTCGGTCAACGCAATCAGCGAGCAACTCGTCATCTTCGAGCAGACCATGCAGAATGTCGCCCGGGTCTCCGGCGAGATCGCGCAGATCGCACGGCACACCAACATCCTGTCGCTGAACGCCACCATCGAGGCAGCGCGCGCCGGCGAAGCCGGCCGCGGCTTTGCCGTGGTCGCCCATGAGGTGAAGTCGCTGGCCAAGCAGACCAGCGGCGCCACCGACGATATCGGCCGCACGGTCGCCACGCTGACCGACCAGATGCGCCAGCTCGGCGAGCGCATGGGGGCCGGCTCGCAGCGCGCGGAACGCGTCAAGCACAGTGCCGCCACCATCAGCGCGGCAATGGAAACCGTCGGCGCCGCCGTGCAGCAGGTCGACGCCAATTCCACGGCGATCGCCACCTCGACGGAAACCATCGGCAAGCGCTGCACCGAATTCGTCGAGACGGTGACCGGCCTGAACGAAGGCGTCGACCGCTCGAACGAGGCCCTGAAGCAGGCGACCGACCGCCTCGACCGCACGCTGGTCGGCGCCGAGTCCATCATGATGCTGATGGCGACCTCGGACTTCGAGACTTCGGATACCAAGTTCATCGATAAGGCCGTCGAGGTCGCCGCGCAGATCGAGGCCTGCTTTGCCGATGGCATCGCACGCGGCGAGATCAGCATGGATGACCTGTTCGACAAGCAGCTGCGGCCGATCGAGGGCAGCAACCCGCAGCAGTTCATGACCCGCTACATCCCGTTCCTCGACAAGCATCTGCCGCCGCTGCACGATCCGGTGCTGGAGCTCGATTCGCGCATGGTGTTCTGCGCACCGACCGATCACAACCAGCTGATCCCCTGCCATAATCCGCAATTCCGCCATCCCCAGGGCCGCGACCCGGTGTGGAATGCCGCGCATGCACGCAACCGGCGCAAATACACCGACAAGACGGCGCAGGCAGTTGCCCATAACGAACAGCCCTTCCTGCTGCAGACCTATCGGCGCGACATGGGCGGCGGGGTGTTCGTGCTTATGAAGGATGCCTCGGCGCCGATCCGGGTGAACGGCCGGCTGTGGGGCGGCCTGCGCGTCTGCTACAAGGCGTGAGGCCGCGCCCCTAGCGATAGAAGATGTGGTTGCCGATGCGGGCGACCCGCTTCTTGTGGCGGATCCAGCCCGGCCGCACGCCGGCACTGTGGAAATACAGCGCATGGCCGCTCGGATCGGGGCCTCCGGCCATCGCCTGCCGCGCCACCGCAAGCGATGTCTGCCAGGCGGCAGCATCGGCCGGTTCGTCGCGCTTGCCGTCGCACCACCAGGAGAACTGGCAGGTCCTGCCGTCCTCGCTCTGCTGCGAAACCACGCCGCAGACGGTGCCGGGAAAGTCGCGGCTGTGCATCCGGTTGAGCACGGTATGGGCAATGGCAAGCTGGCCCTTGCGGCTTTCGGTCTTGCCCTCCCAGTAGACGGTGAGCGCCAGGCATTTGGTTTCCGCGTCGATGTGCGTGCCAACCGTCACATCGGCGACCGAGGCCTGCGCCATGGCGACCCCGGCAGCCAGCAGCGCCATGCCGGCGATGGCAATGGCGGGCAGCTGCCGGAAGCCCGCCACCCGCTCAGGCCTTCGCCAGGGCGCGTTCGAGAAAGTCGAGGCGGTCCTGGCCCCAGAACAATTCGCCGTTCAGCTCGAAGGTCGGCGCGCCGAAAATCTGAATCTCCATCGCCTTCTGGGTATCCGCCTCGTAGATCGCCTTCACCGCCGCGCCGTCGGCCGCGGCGAACAGCATTGCCGGGTCGAGGCTGCATTCGTTGAGGATTTCCTCCAGCGTCTCCGGATCGCTGATATTGCGCTCCTCGGCCCAGACCGCGCGGCCGAGCGCATAGGACAGCGCGAGGGCATCCTTCTGCGAGGCCTGCCGCGCGGCGATGATCAGCCGCGAGGACAGCGCCGCATCGCACGGAAAGCCCTTCGGCTGCAGGTTCAGCGGCATGCCGAGAAATTCGCGCCAGCGCTTCAGTTCCATCATGCGGTAGGCCTGGCGCTGCGGTGCCCGCTTGGCCAGCGGCAGGCCGCCGGAGACCGAGAAGACCCGGCCGAGATCGACCGGCATCACCTGCACGACAGCGCCGTATTTCTCCACCATGGCATTGAAGCGCGGCGCGCCGAGATAGGCCCAGGGCGAGACCGGTGTGAAGTAATAGTCGATATGCGCCGCCATGTGTCCTCCGTTCGATTGTCGTTTATGGTTGTTATTGCAGTCCGCGCAGCCGCTGGAACTGTTTCAGGGCGTAGGAATCCGTCATGCCGCTGATGAAGTCGGTGACGCTGAGCAGCCAATCGTAGCGCGACGCACCGGGCACCGGCGCCTGCGGCATCAGCCGCAGCAGGGCCCGCTGGCGCGGCGCGACATCCGCCTGGCTGCCGGCCCGCTCAAGCGCGAGATGCGCGTCGCAGAAGGCGTCCAGCAGGCTGGTCAGCACCTCGCCGCCCATCACTTCGGTCTGAAACCGCTCGCGGGTCTCGAAAATACGGCTGCGGGTGAAGCCGGCGATCTCGTCGAGCGCGCCGGCCACCGGCGTCGCCGCCAGCAGGTCGCCGGTGAAGCGGCCGTCCATGATCGCCGCCTCGCTGTCGAGGAACACCGTCACTGCCATCTCGATCAGGTCGCCGATCACCTTGGCGCGCAGGTAGGCGATCTTCCACGGCTCGTCGGTGATCTCGACATAGCGCGGCGGTACGCGCTGCAGCAGGCCATGCAGCCGTTCCTCGGCCTCGGCGAAGGCAATGCGGCCGAGCTTGAAGCCGTCCTCGATGTCGATCACCGAATAGCAGATGTCGTCGGCCGCCTCGACCAGCCAGGTCAACGGATGCCGCGCATAACGACCGTTGTCGAGCGGCACCAGACCGACCGCACGCACCATCTCGGCAAACAGCTCCGTCTCGGCGGCGAAATGGCCGAACTTGCGCTTCTGCGGATCGGCGGCGAGGCTGCCGAAGGGATATTTCATGAAGGTCGCCAGGGTCGCGCAGGTCAGTCGCAGGCCGCCGGCGTCACGCCAGTTCTGCAGCCGGCTCATTACCCGGAACCCCTGCGCGTTGCCCTCGAAATGATGGAAGTCGGCCTGTTGCGGCGCCGCCAGCGGCGCGACCAGCGCCGCGCCGGGGCCGGCGCGGAACCAGTGCTGGATGGTCGCCTCGCCGAAATGGCCAAACGGCGGGTTACCGATATCATGACCGATGCAGGCCGCGGCGACGATATGGCCGAACTCGGCCGCGGTCAGTCCGCCGAGATCGCCGCCATGGCGCGCGACCACGGTCTCGCCAACCTGGGCGCCGAGTGAACGGCCGACCGATGACACCTCGAGGGAATGGGTCAGCCGGTTGCGCACATAATCGCTTTCGGGCAGCGAATGTACCTGGGTCTTGTCCTGCAGGCGGCGGAAGGCCGAGCAGAACACCACACGGTCCCAGTCCTTCTGGAACGGATTGCGCGAGGGGGTCACCGGTTCGGCGCCCTGGTGGCCGAGGCGCTGGGCAGAGAGAAGCCGGGACCAGGTCATCGTCATGGCTGCACTCTGGAGAGAATGATTCGCGCTTTCAAGCGCTTGGCTTCGGCCATGCAGAGTGTCCGCACAGTTTTTGATTGAAAATAGACGGCCCGAATCCCAATGATAGCGGGAGCCGCAGGGGGGCGGCCGGTCGCATGATTGCTCCCGCCATTGCCATTGCCGCCATAGCCGCACCTGCGGTCGTGTCGCTGATCTGCCTGTTCACCTACCGCAAGCTCGGCGGCGGCCGGCATCTGCTGTTCTGGGCGGTGGCGCACGGGATGCTGGTACTGCCCTTCGGCATCATCGGCCTGACCGACTGGACGGCGCCAACCTGGTACATCACCCTGCCGGCCACCGCCGGCGTGCTGATCGCCGCGATCACACTGACGGCCGGCATCCGCGTCCTGATCGGCCGGCAGGATCGCCTGGCCACGGCGCTGATCGTCGGCCTTGCCGTCACCGCCTGCGTGTCGGTCGCCCAGCAGCTCGGCGACCTGCTGTATTTCACCGCCGCCAATTTCATCACCTGCATCGCCCTGCTCTATGCCGGCTCTCTGCTGCTGATGCATCGCCGTTCGGTGCTGTATACCGCCACCGGCCTGGTCCTGCTCGCCCGCGGTGTTCTCTCGGTCTTCTACACGGTCGAACTGCTGCACCAGAACACCGACCTCAGCCTCGCCTTCTCATTGTCGATCTTCACCAACATGCTGACCGGCCTCGGCCTGATCATGATCGAGTTCGACAACGCCCGGCAGCGCGAGCACCAGGCGCGCGAGGAAGAGCGCCGCACCCGTCTGTTCATCGAGACGCTGATCGATGCGATGCCGGCAACCATGACTTACAAGGACCGCGACCTGCGCTATCGCCGGATCAACCGGCGCATGCAGGAGTTCGCCGAACCGCTCATAGATATAGATGGCCTGATCGGGCGTACCTGGAGCGAGGTGGTCGGCCCGGAAACCGCCAGTGCGGTGGAAAACGAGGATCGCCGGGTGATGGCGACCGGCGAGCCGGTGTCCATGGAACAGGGCTGGGCCGGGCCGGACGGCCGGAAGACCATCATCTGGGCGATCAAGGTTCCTCTGCGCGATGCCGACGGTACCGTTCAGGGCATCATCACCTGCGGCATCGATATCAGCCGCCTGAAGGAAACCGAGATCCAGCTGATCGAGCAGCGTGAGGCCGCCGAAAGCGCCAGCCGCACCAAGACCGCCTTCCTTGCCAACATGAGCCATGAACTGCGCACGCCGCTGAATGCCATCATCGGTTTCTCGGAGATGCTGGCGGCCGGCTATATCGGCGACCTGACACCCCGCCAGCAGGAATATGCCGGGCATATCCGGCAGTCCGGCCAGCACCTGCTGCAACTGGTCAGCGACATCCTCGACCTGTCACGGCTGGAGACCGGGCGGCTGGAACTGGAGCCCGAACCCTGCAGCCTGGCCGAGATCGCCACTGCCGCGCTGGCCATGGTGGCGCCCCAGGCAAAGCGCGCCAGCGTCGCCCTGACGGGTCCGGCCGGCGACCTGCCGGTCCACGCGGACCGCCGGGCGCTGACACAGATCCTGGTCAACCTGCTCGGCAATGCCGTGAAGTTCAACCGGCCGGGCGGCAGCGTCAGCCTGTCGGCACGGGTCGATCCGCAGTTCGTGCAGATCACCGTGCAGGATACCGGCGTCGGCATGACCGACGAGGAAGTGCGCGCGGCAATGGCCGCCTTCCAGCGCATCGATGCCTACCGCAGTCGCAGCAACAGCGGCGCCGGGCTCGGCCTGTCGATCTGTCGCAGCCTGATCGACAGGCATGGCGGCCATATGGACGTCCGCAGCCGGCCCGGCGCCGGCACCACGATCGATGTCTTCCTGCCGAACTGACCACCGCCCTGCCATCTGACGGCCGCCGCCACAATCCGGCCGCAGACATGGCAGTTTTATGGCGCCCGCTGATTCGTGACCGTCATCACTGCGCGCTGGCCGGGCCGCCGCTATGTTCGAACCATGAAACGAGATTGATGTTGCAGCGTCTTCCCGTTTCTCTTTTCCTCTCTATGAATCCCCCCGAATTGAGGGACGGCTCCCCGCCGTCCCTCTTTTTTCGCCTGCCGTCCGGCGGCCATTGCTGCCGCTGCATGGCTTGCCTTCCGGGCGCGCATGGGTCATCACGGGGCGATGCCATCCCGTCGCAAACCCGCCGCCGTGCCACCCGGTTTTACCGTCCTGCCGCCGGTTTCCCGCTTCTTCGCCACGCTCGGCAAGGTCTATGTCCGGCCCGGCGCCGATGGCACTGCCCCGGTTTACGGCCTGCATGTCCGGCCCAAACATGCCAATCGCCATGGCACCGGCCATGGCGGCTTCCTGGCAACCCTGGCCGATACCTTCATGGCCGCCTTCGTGCACGAGACCCGACGGGATGTCGGCACCATGTGGACGGTGCGACTGGAGATGGAATACAAGCGGCCGGCGCCCATGGGCGGTTGGCTGGAGGGCCATTGCACGGGCATCGAGCGCGCCGGTAATTTTGTCACCGTGCGTTGCGAACTGCGCTGTGGCGAGACCGTCACCAACCGGGCGACCGCGGTCTTCAAGGTAAGCGACCGCGCGGTCGCCGGCGCCACAACGTCCGGATAGCTCTGGCCGGTTAGCGACTGCCGGTCAGTGACGGCTGGGCGGCAGCTACTGACGGGCGGGTGGTGACAGCGGCAATGGCGGTGCCGGCGGTTTTGGCATGCCGGGCATCGGATTGCCCGCCGAGGGCACGGCCGAGGGCGGCGCCGCAGCCGAGATCACCCCGCAGAACACCGAAGGGCCGCCCTGGCGGTCGAGCTTGACGGTGTCGCCGCGACGCTCGGCGCCCCAGCCGCCACCCATGTAATCGTAGGTGCCGCCCGGAGCCTGCTTGTCGAGCACCAGCGGCGCCTGTCCGGCCTTGTCGATCACCATGCGGTCGTCGGACGAGCCGATCAGCACATGCAGGCCGGTATCACAGCGGAAATCGATCAGGCCATCGCCGGCCAGCGCGCGGGCGGCATCGGAAGGCAGCGCATCGGGGGCCGGGATGCTTTGCATGCTGAAGCTCGAACCGCCGCCCTGGCCGCCAGTCTGGCCATCGGTCTGCCAGGCCGATCGCGTCGCCGCGACACGGTCGAGCGCCGCCTTCGACTGGGCCATGGCACCGCTGATATCGGGGTCGTCCAGTTCGGTGTCGATGCCGTCGATGGTCTTGGTGCCGGAGACAAACCGGCCGTTGGTGAAATTCAGGTTCAGCGCCACCCGGCGGAAACTGTCGGCCGCACCGGCCTGGCCGCCGCGGCGCTGGCTGCGCTCGCCGTAATGCATCAGCTGGCCATTGAAGAAATCGAAGACGATATTGGCGTTGCCGTATTCGCCGTAGTCGCGCCATTCAACGATGCGCTCGACCTTGTTGTTGCGCACCGCGGCTTCCCAGTCGGCCTGGATGTCGCCGGCGCGGTAATGGCCGCGCACCGTCTTGCTGCCGGCCGTCACGTCCTCCGTGGCGCCGGCATCGGGGCCGGGAACGCCCATCGGCAGGGTCTCGCTGCTCTGCGCCGCGGCGGCGGTGGCGCCAACGGCAAGCCAACCGCCCAGCGCAACGGCACCGGCGAGTCGCCGCAGACCACGGCCCGGCAGACGACCCGGCAGGCGGCAACGAAGGGGAACAATCGGCTTCCCGACCATGGTCACACTCCTCTCTCACTCTGGATGATGACCGGAGAAAGCGGCAAGAATCTGGCAACAAATCCGTCACCAGATCAATATTAACCTGTTGGCCGGGTGTATTTTTCCTCCTAGTCTGGCGGCGACCGACACTGGCAGGAGGCTGCGCCGTGCTGCTGCTTCGGGTCATCACCCTCGCCCTGCCCGGCCTGACCCTGCCTGGCCTGATCCTGTCCGGCATGATCCTGTTTGGCCCGATTCTGCTTGGCGGGCCGCCTTCCGCGCTGGCCGCCAGCCCGGCAACCGATGCCCGGCCGGACCTGATGCAGATCGTCAGCCCCGCACGGCCGCCCTATGTGTTCGACGATGACGGCATGGGCCGCGGGCCGGCGGCCGACCTGGTGCGGCGGATCGCCGAGGCGGCCGGCATCGATCCCGCCGTGCGCATCCTGCCGTTCCAGCGGGCGATCCGTGCCCTCGACAGCGGCAACACCCTGTATCCCGCGCTGCTACGCACGCCGCAGCGCGAGCCACGCTATCAGTGGATCGGCGAGGTCTTCGACGACCGCGCCGTGCTGTTCACCCGCGCCGACACCCCGGTGGTGGCCGATGTCGCCGGCGCCCGGCAACTGGAGCGGATCAGCGTGATGCGCGGCTCCGAACTGCAGGCCCTGCTGCAATCCTTCGACCTGCAGAATGTCGAAAGCAACATCGCCGAGTCCGACAATGCCCGCCTGTTGCAGGCCGGCCGCATCGACGGCTGGTTCACCCTGCGCACCGTCGGCCGCGCCACCTGGCAGCTGCTCGGCTTCGCAGCCCGGGACCTGCGGGCGGGCGAGCCCTTCGCCCAGATGTCATTCTGGATCGCCGCCTCGCACGACCTGCCGGCAGCCACCGTGATCCGGCTGCGCGCGGCTTACGACCGCCTGCGCAAGAGCGGCGAGTACAACCGCATCGTCGCGCCGCTCCGGGCGCTGCCATCCTGAGCGGACAAAAAGAAAAGGGCCGGGATTGCTCCCGGCCCTTTCGCATGTCCCGCCTTGCGGCGGAGGATCACTCGGCCAAGCCTATTCAGCCTGCGCGGCCTCGTCGGTCGGCTCGCCCTTGCGCAGCGACAGGTCTTCGCCGGTCTCCTGGTCGACGACCTTCATGGAGAGGCGCACCTTGCCGCGCTCGTCGATGCCGAGCACCTTGACGCGCACTTCCTGGCCTTCGGCGACGACGTCGCTCGGCTTGTTGACGCGCCGCGACGCCATCTCCGAGACATGCACCAGGCCGTCGCGGCTGCCGAAGAAGTTCACGAAGGCGCCGAAGTCGACGATCTTGACGACCTTGCCCTTGTAGATCACGCCGACCTCGGGTTCCGAGACGATCGACTTGATCCACTGGATCGCGGCATCCGCAGCGGCCGGATCCGACGAGGCGATCTTGATCGTGCCATCGTCCTCGATGTCGATCTTGGTGCCGGTCTTCTCGACGATCTCGCGGATCACCTTGCCGCCCGACCCGATCACTTCGCGGATCTTGTCCTTCGGCACCGTGATGGTGGTTATGCGCGGCGCGTTTTCCTTGACGCCGGTGCGGTTCTGCGAAATCGCCTTGGCCATCTCACCCAGGATATGGATGCGGCCGTCCTTGGCCTGGCCAAGCGCGACCCGCATGATCTCCTCGGTGATGCCGGCGATCTTGATGTCCATCTGCAGGGCCGTGATGCCCTCGTCGGTACCGGCCACCTTGAAGTCCATGTCGCCGAGATGATCCTCGTCGCCGAGGATGTCCGACAGCACGGCGAACCGCTCGCCCTCGAGGATCAGGCCCATGGCGATGCCCGCCACCGGCGCCTTCAGCGGCACGCCGGCATCCATCAGCGCCAGCGAGCTGCCGCAGACGGTGGCCATCGACGAGGAGCCGTTCGACTCGGTGATCTCCGAGACGACGCGGATCGTGTAGGGGAACTCTTCCTTCGCCGGCAGCAGCGGCCGTACGGCGCGCCAGGCCAGCTTGCCGTGGCCGATTTCGCGACGGCCGGGCGAGCCCATGCGACCGGCTTCACCGACCGAGTAGGGCGGGAAGTTGTAGTGCAGCATGAAGGCTTCGCGGTATTCGCCGTCGAGCGCGTCGATGATCTGCTCGTCGGTGCCGGTACCCAGCGTGGTGACCACCAGCGCCTGGGTCTCGCCACGGGTGAACAGCGCGGCGCCATGGGCACGCGGCAGCACGCCGACTTCCGACACGATCGGACGCACGGTCTTGGTGTCGCGACCGTCGATGCGCAGGCCGGTGTCGAGGATGTTGAAGCGCACGACCTGGGCCTCGAGATGCTTGAAGGCATCGGAAACGTCGACCGGGTTGGCATCAGTGTCCGCGAACAGGGCCTTGGCCTTGGCCTTCACTTCGCCGACCTTGGCGTAGCGGGCCTGCTTGACCTTCTCTTCATAGGCGACGCGCAGTTCGGCTTCGAGGCCCGAATCCTGCAGCTTCTTGAAGGCGGTTTCATAACCGGTGCGCTCGGACAGCGGCATCGCGTCCTTGGCGGCCCGCTCGGCGAGGCCGATGATCGCTTCGATGACCGGCTGGAAGCCCTTGTGGCCGAACATCACGGCGCCGAGCATGACGTCTTCCGGCAGCTGCTGGGCTTCGGACTCGACCATGAGGACGGCGTCGGCGGTGCCGGCGACGACCAGATCGAGCTTGTTGCCCGCTTCAGTCAGCTGGGTCTTGGTCGGGTTCAGCACGTATTCGCCGTTGACATAGGCGACGCGGGCGCCGCCGATCGGGCCCATGAACGGAATGCCCGAGATGGTGAGCGCGGCCGACGCGCCGATCATGGCGACGATGTCCGGATCGTTCTCGAGGTCATGCGACAGCACGGTGGCGACGACCTGGGTCTCGTTGCGGAAGCCATCGGCGAACAGCGGGCGGATCGGGCGATCGATCAGACGCGAGGTCAGCGTCTCCTTCTCGCTCGGCCGGCCTTCACGCTTGAAGAAACCGCCGGGGATCTTGCCGGCCGCGAACGTCTTTTCCTGGTAGTTCACGGTCAGCGGGAAAAAATCGACGCCGGGCTTCGGCGACTTGGCCGCCACGGCGGTGCACAGCACGATGGTGTCGCCATAGGTCACCATCACGGCGCCATCGGCCTGACGCGCCACCTTGCCGGTCTCGATGACCAGCTTGCGGCCGCCCCACATCAGTTCAGTCTTGTGGATGTTGAACATATCTAACCTTCTTCCTTCTAAGGTGCCGGCGTCCCTGACGCGCGGTACCCGGCGAGACGGCGCCCATCGCCTCCCGCCCGGCCGTTGCGACCATGAAGCGGTCGCTTTCGGCGAACCGGCATCGGGCCCATCCCGGATGCCGGCCTGACCGGACTACGCCAGAACGACCAACGCCCGCCGCCGGCTTTTGCGCCGGTGGCGGGCGTGACCTGTCGTGTCCGGAATACGGCTGCGCGCAGTACCTGTCGCGTCAGCCGCCATCCTGTTACTTGCGGAGACCCAGACGCTGGATCAGCGCGTCATAGCGCGGCGTCTCGTTCTTCTTCAGATAGTCGAGCAGGCTGCGGCGGCGGCTGACCATCATCAGCAGGCCGCGACGCGAGTGCACGTCCTTCTTGTGGGTCTTGAAGTGTTCGGTGAGGTTGTTGATCCGCTCGGTGAGCACCGCCACCTGGACTTCCGGAGAACCGGTATCGCCCTTCTTGGTGGCAAATTCGCCGATGAGCGCGGTCTTGCGGTCAGCAGTAATCGTCATGAGTTACGTCTCCGCGACATCATAGATTGAACAAACGCAACGGGCGAACCTCATCGGCGATACGCTCGGCCAGGCCGACGGCCTTGCCGTCGGCTTTCACCAGGAGCTCACCTTCCGGCGGAAGTCCGGGACCCGCGAGCGCGATCCGTATCGGCTGGCCGTGCCTGAGGCGGTCGGCCTGAGGGCCGGTCACAACCAGGGCCGGGATGTCGTCCAGCGCGGTTTCAACCGGCAACAGATACGCGTGCGCGGCGTCCTTTTGGCACAGTTCCGCCAGTGAATCCAGCGAAAACGCCCGGCTTTCGTCGAACCGGCCGACCCGGGTCCGGCGCAGGGCGACGACATGGCCGCAGGTGCCCAGGGCCTGGCCGAAATCCCGAGCCAGGGCACGGACATAGGCGCCTTTTCCGCAATCGACCTCGAAGACGGCATGGTCCGTATCCGGCATGTCCGCCAGGGCCAGCCGGTCGATCCGGATCGGCCGGGGGGCGAGATCGGGCGCTTCCCCCCGCCCCTGACTATGGGCCCGGGCGAGGTCATAGGCCCGGCGGCCGTCGATCTTCAGCGCCGAATAGGCCGGCGGCTTCTGCAGGATCTCGCCCTCGAAACCCGGCAGCATGGCGAGGATGGCGGCCCGGTCGGGGCGGATATCGGAGGTTGCGGTGACCTCGCCCTCGGCATCGTCGGTGGCGGTGGCAATGCCCCAGCGCACGGTGAACCGGTAGGTCTTGCCCGAGCCCATCACGTAAGCGACCGTCTTGGTCGCCTCGCCGAGCGCGATCGGCAGGATGCCCGAGGCCAGCGGGTCGAGCGTGCCGCCGTGGCCGGCCTTGGCGGCATCGGTCAGGCGGCGGACCTTGCCAACGCATTGCGTCGAGGTCAGGCCGAGCGGTTTGTCGAGGATGATCCAGCCGTTGACCGGCCGGCCTCGCGGTTTGCGGCTCATTCCTCGCCGGACTCGTCTTTCCGCAGGTCGGCCTGGACCTCGGGCCGCTGCAGCAGGCGGTTGACGTGGTCGGCCTCGTCGAAACTGTGGTCGGGCTTGAAGGACAGGCTCGGCGCGAAGCGCAGGTCGATGCGGCGTGCCGCCTCGCCGCGGATGAAGGCCTGGGCACGGTTCAGCGCGGCGATGATCTTGTCGGTCGCCTGGCCGCCCAGCGGCATCACGAAGGCGGTGGCCGCCTTGAGGTCGGGACTGACGCGGACTTCGGTCACCGTGACCGACATGCCGACGAGATCGGGGTCGCGGAAATGACCCTCCATCAGCACCTGGGACAGCACGTGGCGCAATTCCTCGCCGACCCGCAGCTGCCGCTGGGTGCGGCCGCCGGCCGCGTCTGCCGCCTGCTGCATGCGTACGCCGTCGCCGGCGCGTCTGCCCCGCTGCGCCATGATCCGTTCACTCCACCAGAATCAGACCGATGCCAGAATCCAGACCGAAAGGCTGCGCTTACAGTTCGCGCGCCACGGACTCGAGTTCGAAGCACTCGATCATGTCGCCCTGCTTGATGTCGTCGTAATTCTCGAACGACATGCCGCAATCCATGCCCTGCTTGACCTCGCGGACATCGTCCTTGAAGCGCTTGAGCGTCGACAGCGCGCCTTCGTGGATCACCACGTTGTCGCGCAGCAGGCGGACCTTGGCGCCGCGCTTGACCATGCCCTCGGTGACCATGCAACCGGCGACCTTGCCGATCTTGGTGATGTTGAAGACCTCGCGGATTTCCGCGTAACCGAGGAAATTCTCGCGGATCGTCGGCGCCAGCATGCCGCTGAGCAGCGCCTTCAGGTCATCGAGCACGTTGTAGATGATCGAGTAGTAGCGGATGTCGACGCCGTCGCGTTCGGCCAGGTCGCGCGCCTGCTTGGAGGCGCGTACGTTGAAGCCGATGATGGCGCCGCCCGAAGCCGCCGCCAGCGCGACGTCGGATTCGTTGATGGCGCCGACCGCCCCATGCAGGATGCGGACGGTGACTTCGTCGGTGCCCAGCTTCTGGGTCGAGCCGATGATCGCTTCCAGCGAGCCCTGCACGTCGGTCTTGACGACGATCGGCAGTTCCTTGGCCTCGCCGGCCTTGATCTTGGAGAACATCTGCTCCAGCGAACCGCGCGCCGACACGGCGGCCTTGGCCTCGCGCTGCTTGCGTTCGCGGAACTCGGCGACCTCGCGGGCCCGGCTTTCGTTCTCGACCACGACGAACTCGTCGCCGGCCTCCGGATTGCCCTGCAGGCCGAGCACTTCGACCGGCACCGAGGGGCCGGCGGTGGTAACGGTGTTGCTCTTGTCGTCGATCAGGGCGCGGACGCGGCCCCAGGCATTGCCGGCCACGAAGACGTCGCCGACGTTCAGGGTGCCGCGCTGCACCAGCACGGTGGCGACCGAACCGCGGCCGCGCTCGAGCTTGGCTTCGACCACCACGCCTTCGGCGCGGCGCGCCGGATTGGCCTTGAGGTCGAGGATTTCCGACTGCAGCAGGATGGCTTCCTCAAGTTCATCGAGCCCCTTGCGGGTCTTGGCCGAAACCTCGATCGACTGCACCTCGCCGCCCATCTGCTCGACCACGATCTCGTGGCTCAGCAGCTCCTGCCGCACCTTCTGCGGATTGGCCTGCGGCTTGTCGCACTTGTTGATCGCCACCACGATCGGCACGCCGGCCGCCTTGGCATGGTGGATCGCCTCGATGGTCTGCGGCATGACGCTGTCATCGGCCGCCACCACCAGCACGACGATGTCGGTGGCCTTGGCGCCGCGCGCGCGCATCTGGGTGAAGGCCTCATGGCCCGGGGTGTCGAGGAAGGTGATCGCCTTGCCCGACTTCAGGTGCACCTGGTAGGCGCCGATATGCTGGGTGATGCCGCCGGCTTCGCCACTGACCACATCGGTCTGGCGCAGCGCGTCGAGCAGCGAGGTCTTGCCGTGATCGACGTGGCCCATGACGGTGACGACCGGCGGACGCGGCAGCAGCGTCTCTTCGGTATCGGCTTCGCCGCTGAGGCCCAGTTCGACATCGGATTCAGAGACGCGCTGGATGCGGTGACCGAACTCGCCGATCACCAGTTCGGCGGTATCGGCATCGATGGTCTGGTTGATGGTCGCCATGACGCCCATCTTCATCAGTGCCTTGATGACGTCGACGCCGCGCTCGGCCATGCGGCTGGCGAGTTCCTGCACGGTGATGGTCTCGGGAACGACGACGTCGCGCAACACCTTCTTCTGCTCCGATCCGTCGTTCTGATGATGCATGCGCTTTTCGCGCTCGATGCGGCGGCGGAACGAAGCCACCGAGCGCACGCGTTCATTGTCGTCCAGCGCCTTGGTGACGCTGAGCTTGCCGCGGCGGCGTTCGGCGCCATCACGGCCCGGACGCGGCACCGGCTTGGCCGGCACCACCTTGGCGCCGGGACCGGCACGGCGCTTCGCGGCGCCATCGTCATCCTCCTCCATCACCCGGGCACCCGGGGCACCGGCCACGCCCGGCGCAGCTTCGGTGCCGGCGGTTTCCGGCGCATTCAGGCGACGGGCGGCTTCCGCCTCGGCTTTCTTGCGGGCGTCGTCTTCGGCTTTCTTGCGGGCCTCTTCCTCGGCCTGGCGGCGCATCGCCGCCTCGCGTTCGGCATGGGCCTTGGACAGGTCTTCCTGGCGCCGGCGCAGGTCATCCTCGGCGGCGCGGCGCATCTCGACGAAGCGGCTGCGCAGGTCGGCATCGCGGGTGCGGGCCTGCTTTTCCTCTTCCGACATCGGCTTCAGCACCATGCCGGTGGTGCGCTGCGGCCGCTGCGGCGCCGGGCGCTCGGTGCGGCTCTCGCTGCTGCGGCCAGGACGCACGTCACCGGTCGGCCGCGCGGTCATGCGCGGGCCGGGACGGGCGGCGGTATCGGCAGCCGGAGCGGCCGCGGCCTGCGGCGCGGCGGCACGGGGCTCGGCCGGGGCGGCGGCTTTCGCCGGCGGCGGCGCCTTGCCACTGGCCTCGGCGGCCTCGACGGCGCGCAGGGCGGCGACCGCGGCTTCCTCGGCGGCCTTCGCCGCCTCGTGTTCGGCAATCTTTTCGTTGACCGACTGCACATGCACGGTCGGTGCCGGCGCGGCGGGTGCGGCCGGTTTCGTCGCCGCCGGTTCGGCGGCAGCAGCCTTGGAGCCCGGCGGGACAATGGTGCGCTTCTTGCGCACCTCGACGGTCACGGCCTTGGTCCGGCCGTGGCTGAAGCTCTGGCGGACCTGTCCGGTCTCGACAGTCTTCTTCAGCTCCAGCCGCTTGGGCCGTGCTGCCGTCTTGTCCTTGTCCTGCTCGTTTACGTCGCTCATACTTGTCCGCTTCCGCCTACCGCTTCACAACTTCTTCATACCCGGCCCGACATCGGGCCACGCACTTGGCACCGCCGGGGGCGGGCCGTCAACCATCCATCGGCCCCAGCGCCGCGAGCAGCGCCAGATCGGCCGCCAGGCGCCGGGCGAGCGGCGAAGGCCGCAGCACCAGACGCCCGAAACCGAGCGCCGCCGCGTCCGCCGCCAGGACATCCGTCCCGTCGGCTGCGGCCGTCCCGGCCAGAACCAGCCCGGCACGCCGGGCTGCCGTCACCTGGGCCGCCGCATGAGCGATCCAGGCCTGCCAGGTGCGGCCGGCCAGATCGTCGGCCACCCGCACCTTGCGTTTCGCGCCGCGGGCAAACAGGCCCTTGGCTGCCGCCGTCGCCACGGCGCCGGGTGCCGGCATCAGCCACAGGCCACGCCCGGGCATCCGCCGTGCCGGGTCCGGCACCACCGCGCCCGTCGTATCGACGGCGAAACGCAGCAGCCGGTCCGGCATGGTCCGCGCGCCGGTCAGCAGACACCGGCGGCGCGGACCCTGGGGGGCGTCAGGCATCCGCCTGGTCGCCCTCCTGAGTCTCCGTCGCTTCCTCATCGGCGAACCAATGCTTGCGGGCCGCCATGATGATGGAATTCGCATCCTCGTCGGACAGGTCGCTGCCGACGATTTCCTGCAGCTCGTCAGCCGCCAGGTCGCCGAGGTCGTCGAGCGTCTTCACGCCCTTCTCGCCCAGCGCCACCAGCATGGCCGGGGTCACGCCCTCGATGGCGGCGACATCGTCACCGACACCCAGCGCGACGCGCTTGTCTTCCAGTTCCTTGTTGCGCTTCTCGATGAATTCGAGCGCGCGCTCCTGCAGCTCCTGCGCCACCTCGCCGTCGAAACCCTCGATCTCGGCCAGCTCCTCGAGCGGCAGATAGGCGAGTTCCTCGACCTTGGTGAAACCTTCGGTGACCAGCAGCTGGGCCAGGGTCTCATCGACATCCAGGGTGTCGATGAACAGCTGGCTGCGCTCGCGGAATTCCTTCTGGCGGCGCTCGCTCTCTTCTTCCTCGGTCAGGATGTCGATGTCGAAGCCGGTCAGCTGCGACGCAAGGCGCACGTTCTGGCCGCGGCGGCCGATGGCCAGCGACAGCTGGTCGGTGGGCACCACCACCTCGACCGAATTGGACTCTTCGTCGAGCACCACCTTGGCGACTTCCGCCGGGGCCAGCGCGTTGACGATGAAGGTGGCCGGATCGGGCGACCACTTGATGATGTCGATCTTCTCGCCCTGCAGCTCGTTGACCACCGCCTGGACGCGGCTGCCGCGCATGCCGACGCAGGCGCCGACCGGGTCGATCGAGTTGTCGTTCGAGAGCACGGCGATCTTGGCGCGGCTGCCCGGATCGCGCGCCACGGCGCGGATCTCGATGATGCCATCATAGACTTCCGGCACTTCCTGGGCGAACAGCTTGGCCATGAACTGCGGATGTGAGCGCGACAGGAAAATCTGCGGCCCGCGCGGCTCGCGGCGCACGTCGTAGATATAGGCGCGCGCCCGGTCGCCCTGGCGGAAGGTCTCGCGCGGCAGCAGCTCGTCGCGGCGCACGATCGCCTCGGCGCGGCCGAGGTCGATGGTGACATTGCCGTATTCGACGCGCTTGACCAGGCCGTTGACGATCTCGCCGATGCGGTCCTTGTATTCGTTGTACTGCCGCTCGCGCTCGGCCTCGCGGACCTTCTGCACGATCACCTGCTTGGCGGTCTGCGCGGCGATGCGGCCGAAATCGATCGGCGGCAGCGGCTCGGCGATCACGTCGCCGACCTGGGCGTCCGGATTGCGACGCTGCGCTTCGATCACGCCGATCTCGATGGCGTCGTTCTCGATCTTGTCGACGACCTGCAGATGGCGCTCAAGGCGGATCTCGCCCGACTTGCGGTCGATCTCGGCATGGATGTCGTTCTCGAGGCCATAGCGCGAGCGCGCCGCCTTCTGGATCGCGTCTTCCATCGCCATCAGCACGACGTCGCGGTCGATCGCCTTCTCGCGCGCCACCACATCGGCCACCTGAAGCAGCTCGAGCCGGTTGAAACTGGTTACCGTTTCCATCGATCCTGTTCCTCGAACCAATTACCTAAAGACTGTTGTCATCAAGGCTGTTGTCATTCCGCGGCGGCATCGCCGCCCATGGTTGCACCCTGCGCCACACCCTCGCGACCGGCCCGCAGCGCCGCACTGGCGGCGATCAGGTCGTCGGTCAGCATCAGCTTGGCGCCGGCGATCTCTGCATGCGGCAGGCGGTATTCCGCGCCGTTCTCCTCGTCACGCAGCACGATCGTGTCGCCCTCCAGGCCGACGATGCGGCCCTGGAAGCGCTTGCGCCCATCGAGCGGGCGGCCCAGCTCGACCTTGGCGGCAAAACCCTTGAAGCGCTCGAAATCGGCCGGCTTCATCAGCGGCCGGTCGAGGCCCGGCGAGGAGACTTCCAGGCGATAGGCACCGGCGATCGGATCCTCGACATCGAGCACGGCGCTGACCGCGCGGCTGACATCGGCGCAATCGTCGACGGTGACGCCACCGTCATGGGGGGCGCCGCCGCTGTCGCGTTCGAACATGATCTGCAGGGTCGGCCGCTGCGTGCCAACCAGCTTGACGCGAACGAGCAGAAAGCCCATCGCATCCAGCGTGGGCGCAATCATGTCCGCAATCCGAGCCATCGCATCCATGCGCCGGCCATTCCCCTCGTCAATCATCCGTCTGAAACAGGCCGGCCCGTGGACCGGGAGCAAAGTATCGGGAGCGAAGTGGTGGGTTCCCGCGCCGGCCAAATGAAAAATGGGCCGGCTGGCCCATTCGTAAATCCCCGATCCAAGTCTGGACCAGACCAGCAATGTCGGACGCTGTTATAGCGGCAAATCCATACGATGCAAGAGCTAGTTGCGGGATTCGCCCGCTCCGGCGCGGCCGGAACGCGGGGCGAACAGGACTGGGGTCCGCTGCCCCGTCCGCCCCCGGCGGCGGCTCAGCCGAACCGCTGGTAGAAATACCCGGTCAGGGCACCCAGTGCGGCCCAGAACAGCAGGCTGGTGGCGAAGGCGGTCTCGGCAAAGCGGTGGGCCAGCGCCTCGGGGGCCGCGCTGTGGAAATCCACCGGCAGCGGCGCACCGATCACATGGGGCAGCACCAGCAGGGCCACGGCCAGCACGGCCAGGCTGGCGCGGCGGCCGAACACCAGCAGGGCCAGGGCGGCTGCGGTGGCCAGCGCCGTCAGCAGCCACCAGATCTGCCGGTCGGCCAGCGGCGCCGCTTCCGTGCCGGGGATTTCCGGCCGCAGGCCGAGGCCCGGCGCCAGCGTGAAGACGGCAAAACCGGCCAGGCCCCAGAGCAGGCCCTGGCGCCAGCCGGTCTGGCGGCCGGTCAGGGTGCCGGTCAGCGCATAGCCGCAGACCAGCAGCAGGGCAAAGCCGATGCCGGTGAGAATATCGGCCAGCGCCGTGTAACCGGTGCGCTCGAGGCCGTCCCGCGGCTCCCAGGCCGTGGAATCGTGGTCGTGGGCCGCGGCGGCATGGTCATGGCCGGCCGCGCCGTGGTCGTGGGCAGCCGGCGCCGCAGCCGGGGCCTCGGCAGCCTGCTCGTAGACCTCGGCCTTCAGGATCACCGGCACGGTGCCGACCTGGTGCAGGGCGGTCACGAACAGGCCAGCGAGCAGGCCGGCCAAGGCGGCGACAAAGAAAATCCGGCGGAACAGGGCCATTTTCGCGCTGCCGCCCGGCTCAGTGGCAGGGGAAGGCGTTGGAATGGCGGGTGTCGTGGGCGGCGTTGTGCAGCACGTCGATATGCGAAAAACCGACGCCCCAGAGCAGGAAAACGCCGAGGAAAGCGGCGAGACCGATCTGCAGGACCTGGGTCAGCCGGCCGGTGCCGGCAGCGCTCTGGGTGGAGACGGCGGAAGTGCTGTGCATGGCAGTATGTCCCTGATTCTCTGTCGGAATACCATACGACGAGCGATCGCCTTGCGCCAAGGCCCTAGCTGGCCCGATGCACCACCCGGCGGGCCGCCAGCACCGAGGCGAGACCCAGCGCCAGCCAGAACAGCAGGTTGAGGCCCAGCATCAGCAGCATGTCGCCACCCGTCGTCATCGACAGCAGCGGATCGGTCTTCACATCGCCCGCGACCAGATCGCCCGGCAGCGGCGGCGCCGGCGCCAGCAGGCCGGGCAGCACCAGCAGCAGGCCGCCGAGCATGCGGGCGCGCGGATCGCCGCGCAGCGGGCCGCCGTCCCGCAACAGCAGCCACAGGCCGGTGCCGGTCAGTGCCACCGTGGTCAGCCAGAACAGCAGCACGGGGCCGTCATGCAGCGGCAGCACGCCGGCCGGCAGCTGCGGCAGCGCCAGCAGCGGCGCCACCACGGTGGCCGCGAAGCCGCCGCCGCCCCAGTTGAGGCCGCTGCGATACTCCGGCAGGTCGCCGCCGGCGAGAAAGGCGACCTGATAGACCAGCGCCGCGGCGGCGGCGAGCGCGAGATGCTGGAACAGGAAGGATTCGCGGCCGGCGATATCGGGCACCACCGGCGGGTCGACCACGGCACGCGCGACCAGCACGGCCAGCGTGGCAAGAATCGCCGCCATTACGGCGGCAGCGCCCAGACGGACCGCCATGCGACCTCCGCTTTCGGCCCGGGTCAGACCCGGCGCAGACGATACCCGCGCCGGCTTCTCGCCGGCGGAGGCGATACCCGCGCCGGCTAGAGCCGGCGGAGGCGATACCCGCGCCGGCTAGACCCGGCGCAAACGATAGTAGTGCGGGGTCCGCCCGGCGGCGATGGCTTTCTGCTCGTATTTGCTGGGCGGCCAGTCGGCCGGCCGCTGCAGCCAGTCGGCGCGGCCCGCCGCCTGCCAGTCGAACTGCGGCGCGCCGAGGATACAGCGCAGCATCCAGCGCTGGTAATCCGGCACGTCCGTCGCCAGTCGCAGTTCATGGCCCCGGGGAAGCAGCCGCGCCCAGTCGGCCAGCGTGTCGGGATTGACGATGCGGCGCCACTGATGGCGTTTTTTCGGCCAGGGATCGGGGAACAGCACATACCCACCGGCAAGGCTGGCATCCGGCAGGGCTTTCAGCAGCAGCCGCGCGTCGTCCGTCAGCACGCGGATATTGTCCGGCCCGCCGGCGGCGACTTTCGCGGCGATGCGGGTGACCAGCTTGGCGACGCCGTGCTCGTAGGGCTCGACGCCGATGAAGCCGATATCGGGATGCGCCTCGGCCAGCGCGAACAGATGGCTGCCGTCGCCGAAGCCGACCTCGACGCGATACTCGCGCATCGGCACGGCGAACAGCGAGGCCGGATCGAGCGGCTGACCTTCAGGCGGCAGCACGAAGCTGACGCGCGGCAGCCAGTCGGCCATGCGGCTTTCGCGGGCCGGAGAAAGCTTGCGGCCGCGCCGGCGCCCGTAGATCAGGCGCCGTGACGCGGCCGCGGACTCGTCGTCAGACACTTAGCGGACGTTGAAGGCCGACTTCAGGTCCTTGACCAGATCGGTCTTCTCCCACGAGAAGCCGCCGTCCTTCTCCGGCTTGCGGCCGAAGTGGCCGTAAGCCGCCGTGCGGGCATAGATCGGACGGTTCAGCTTGAGATGCTCGCGGATGCCACGCGGGCTGAGGCTCATCAGCTCCTGCAGCACCTTCGAGACCTTGTTCTCGTCGACCTTGCCGGTGCCGAAGGTATCGACATAGACCGACAGCGGATGCGACACGCCGATCGCGTAGGACAGCTGGATCAGGCAGCGCGAGGCGAGACCGGCGGCCACCACGTTCTTGGCCAGATAGCGCGCGGCATAGGCGGCCGAACGGTCGACCTTGGTCGGGTCCTTGCCCGAAAAGGCGCCGCCGCCATGCGGCGCCGCGCCGCCGTAAGTGTCGACGATGATCTTGCGGCCGGTCAGGCCGGCATCGCCATCCGGGCCGCCGATGACGAAGCGGCCGGTCGGGTTGACGTAGAAATGTTCGTCATCGCACATCCAGCCCTTCGGCAGCGCCTTCAGCACGTAGGGGCGCACGATGCGCTTGATGTCGCCGGCCTCGAGCATGCGGCCCTTCTTGTCCTTCAGCACATGCTGGGTCGAGACGACCACCGCGGTGGCGCCGGTCGGCTTGCCATTGCGGTACTGCAGGGTGACCTGGCTCTTGGCGTCGGGCGCCAGCAGCGGCTCCTTGCCGCTGTGGCGCGCATCGGCCAGCAGCTTGAGGATGTTGTGCGACAGCTGGATCGGCGCCGGCATCAGTTCCGGCGTGTCGTCGACGGCATAGCCGAACATGATGCCCTGGTCGCCGGCACCCTCGTCCTTGTTGCCGGCGGCATCGACGCCGACCGCAATGTCGGCCGACTGGCCGTGCAGCAGGATCTCGACCTTGGCGGTCTTCCAGTGGAAGCCGGCCTGCTCGTAGCCGATCTTCTTGACGGTGGCGCGGGCGACCTCTTCGATCTTCTTCTTGTTCACCTTGCCCGATTTCGACACCAGGCTCTGCGGGCCGCGCACTTCGCCGGCCAGCACGATGCGGTTAGTGGTGGTCAGGGTTTCGCAGGCCACGCGCGCATAGGGATCTTCCGTCAGGAAAAGATCGAGCACGGCATCGGAGATCTGATCACAGACCTTGTCCGGATGGCCTTCGGAAACCGATTCACTGGTAAACAGATAAGAGGAACGCGCCACGTCAAAGACTCCCCACGGCCGCGCCAACCGGCCAGAAGAATGTTCAGCCCGCACCGGCGCTTGGCGCGCACCGGGATTGGGATTACAGGAAAATTGCGGCAGAAGACCGGATTCGCCGGGAAAAGCGCCGCAGACCAGGGTCCGGTTATTTCGCAGAGCTTGCCCGGCGGGTCAAGGGCAATGGCCGGTTACCGCCCTGCGGTCACGCCGATTGCACAGTGCCGAGCGCGGGATTTTCCCTGGCTGAATCGCTGTCTGCCGTGGTGGCATCCGCCATGGCGCGCACCAGTTCGATAACCCGCCGGCGCAGCGCCGGACTCTGCAGCAGGTGGAAGGCACGCAGCAGGTCGACATCCTCGCGGCCGAAGGCCGGCGCCGGGATGCTGTCGGGCACGGCGGCCTGCAGGGTGATGCCGTTGCGGGACACCACCGCCTGGCCCTCGAGGCCGTCGAAGAAATAGGCCGGCGGCACGTCCAGGATGGTGGCGAACTGGTAGAGCCGGCTGGCCCCGATGCGATTGGCGCCCTTTTCGTATTTCTGGATCTGCTGGAAGGTCAGGCCGACAATCTGGCCGAGTTTGTCCTGACTCATTCCAACCAGGGCGCGACGCAGTTTCAGCCGGTTGCCGACATGAACATCGACCGGGTTCTTGGGCACTGGGACAATCCTTGTAATGACTGGTCCGGACGGCAATGGTTCCGGAGGGAACGGCATGGCGAGACGAACGGAGGCGGTCTGGGTAATGACAACAGTATGGTGCTGTCAACCGGCCGGTCAATCCTTGATCCGTCTGCGGCCTATCACGATGTTGACGAAAATCACCAGCAACGAGAATAAGATAGCGGGGATGTCGCCCCAGCGTACATAGAGGGTGGGCGGCAGGGCCACCGGCAGCGGGCCATCGACCACGCCGATCCTGTCGAGCCCCAGGCTGGCGACGATGCGGCCATAGGGATCGACGATGGCGCTGATCCCGGTATTGGCGTCACGCACCAGCGGCAGGCCCTGCTCGACCGCCCGCATGCGGGCCGAGGCGAAATGCTGGTAGGGGCCGGACGAACGGCCGAACCAGGCATCGTTGGTGATGTTGAGCAGGACGCCGGCGCGCATCTGGCCGGCAGGCGCGATCTCGTCGGGGAAGATCGCCTCGTAGCAGATCAGCGGCCGTACCGGCGGCAGGCCGGCGATCGCCAGCGGACCGCTTTCGGCGCCGGGCGAGAAATCGATGCCGCTGGCGGCCAGGGCGTCGAGGCCGAGCGGATGCAGCCAGTCGCGCAGCGGCAGATATTCGCCGAACGGCACCAGATGCACCTTGTCGTAAACGCTGGCGATCGTGCCGGTGCCGTTCAGCGCGAACAGGCTGTTGTAGACGGTCATATGGCCGGCGGCATCGAAGCTGCGGCGGATCGCGCCGGCGATCAGCGCGCCGCCCGGCGGCACGATATGGCCGAGCGCCTGTCGCAAGGTTCCGGCCTCGTCGATCAGATAGGGAATCGCCGTCTCGGCCCAGATGATATGGGTCGGCGTCCTTTCCGCCGGCTGAATGCTGAGCGCCACCTGCTGCTGCAGGTGGCGCTGGCGCAGCTCGTCCTGCCATTTCGCGGTCTGGGCGATGCTCGGCTGCACCAGCCGCAGCCAGACGCCGGGCACCATGTCATGGTTTGCCGCGGCCAGCCGCAGCGCGCCGCCCAGCACCGCCAGCGCAAAGCCGGCCGGCAGCAGCAGGGCGGCGAACCGCGCGCGCCGCGCTGCGCCCGGCCGCAAGGCCAGCGCGAAACCGGCCGCCGCCAGCAGGGTGACCAGATCGAGGCCATGGCTGCCGATCACCGACGCCATCTGCATCACCGCGGGATGATCGGCCCAGACATAGCCGACCAGGTTCCACGGGAAGCCGGTCAGCACATGGCTGCGCAGCCATTCGCCGATCGTCCAGCCGGCGGCGGCCAGCAGCATGCGCCAGACCGCGCCGTGCCCGCCCCCCCGATGCCGGCCGCCGATGCGGCAGGCGAGCCAGACGCCGCCGGCCGGAAACGCCGCCAGCAGCAGGGGCAGGCCGAGCACCGGCAGCGGCGACAGCCAGGCATAGCGCGCCGCATCGACAAAAAAGGCGATGCCCATCCAGTACAGCCCGGCGACGAAATAGCCGTAGGCGAAGAGATAGGTGGTGAAGAAACTGCGCCAGCCGCGCCCGGCCGCAGCATCGAGCAGCAGCAGGCCACCAAGCGTCACAAAGGCCAGCGGCCACACATAGAGCGGCGCCTGCGCCGCGGCCAGCAGCGCGCCGAGCAGCAGCAGCAGGGCGTGGCGGCGCCAGCCCGACAGCCGCTGCAGGCGGCCGATCACGCCATCGATCCGGCTCATGTCAGCAGACAGCCATGTCAGCGGAGAGGTGACTTACGCGGCATCGGCGCTGGATTCCGGCGGCCGGACCCGGATGCGCACCCGCTTGATCCGGCGCGGATCGGCGTCCAGCACCTCGAAGGCGAGGCCCGAGGGATGTTCGATCAGTTCGCCGCGATGCGGCACGCGGCCGATATGGGCGACGATCAGCCCGCCCACGGTATCGACATCCTCGTCCTCTTCCGGATCGATCAGGCGGCGCTGCAGCTTTTCCTCGAGGTCATCGACCGGGCAGCGGCCATGCGCCTCGAACAACCCTTCGCCCTTTTCGAGCAGCATCGGGCCTTCCGCCTCGTCATGCTCGTCGTCGATTTCACCGACGATCTGCTCGACCAGATCCTCGATGGTCACCAGGCCGTCCACGCCGCCGTATTCGTCGACGATGATCGCCATATGGGTGCGGGTGTCGCGCATCTCGCGCAGCAGGTCGAGCACCGACTTCGACGGCGGCACCACCAGCAGCTTGCGCAGGATGGTGCCGAGCGTGAAGCCCTGGCGACCGGCCAGATAGGGCAGCACGTCCTTCACATGGATCATGCCGATCACGTCGTCCAGCGTCTCGCGGTAGACCGGCAGGCGGGAATGCTCGGCCTCGATCAGGCGGCCGACCAGATCGTCGAAAGATATATCCTGCGGCACGCCGACGATGTCGGTGCGCGGCACGCGGATCTCGCCGACCCGCAGTTCCGCTACTTCCAGCACGTTGCGCAGCAGGGCGCGCTCGGCGCTTTCCTCCGGCGAGCCGGCATCGCCGCCATGCTCCTCCAGCAGTTCCTCGATGCTGTCGCGCAGGGAATCCTCGCCGCCACGGCCGCGCAGCACGCCGATCAGGCGGCGCCAGAAGCCGCCGCCATTGCCGTTACCATTACTCTCGTGCGGGTCGTTCATGCCGCCCTTGCCCGTTTCACGCTGGACACCTTTTTCCTGCTCACTGCCTTCTTACTCACTGGTTTTTTACTGACTGATTTTTTGCTCGCTGGCTTCTTCTTGGCAGCCGGGCGCACATAGGGATCGGCGATGCCGAGTCCGGCGAGGACCTGCACCTCGCGCGGCTCCATCGCCGCCGCCTCGTCTGCGGTCATATGGTCATAGCCGAGCAGATGCAGCACACCATGCACGGTGAGATGCGCGACATGGTCGGCCAGCGTCTTGCCCTGTTCTTTCGCTTCGCGCCGGCAGGTCGCCAGCGCCAGCGCGATATCGCCGAGATAATCCGGTGGCGCCGCCGGATCGATGGCCGCCTCGGCCGGGAAGGACAGCACGTTGGTCGGCTTATCCTTGGCGCGCCAGCCGGCATTCAGCTTGCGCATTTCGGCATCGTCGGTCAGCAGGATGTTGAGCCCGGTGACGCTGCCGCGCGGGAGTTCGTCCTTCAGCGCCGCGCGCACCGCCTTGCGGATCGCGGCGGCCGGATTGGCAAACGCCGCGCGCCAGCCCGCGGCGGCGACGCGGATGTCGATGTTAATGCGACCGGTGGTGCGACTGGGGCCAGGGTCATCGGGCATGATGGAAAACCGTCACTCAGCGCCGTGGCCGGCCCGAGGCATCGGGACGGGCCAGACCGAGCTCCTGCTCGTGCTGGGCATAGGCGCGCACGATCTTGGTGACCAGCGGGTGGCGCACCACATCGGCCTCGCCAAAGCGGATGAAGGAAATCCCCTCGGTGCCGTCAAGGATGTCGAGCGCATGGCGCAGGCCGGACGGCACGCCGATCGGCAGATCGATCTGCGACAGGTCGCCGGTCACCGCGAGGCGCGAATTCTCGCCGAGCCGGGTCAGCAGCATCTTCATCTGTACCGGCGAGGTGTTCTGCGATTCGTCGAGGATGACGAAGGCATTCGACAGCGTGCGGCCGCGCATGAAGGCCAGCGGCGCCACTTCGATCTCGCCGCTTTCGAGACCCTTGGCGACCCGCTCGGCCGGCAGCATGTCGTACAGCGCGTCATACAGCGGCCGCAGGTAGGGGTCGATCTTCTCGCGCATGTCGCCGGGCAGGAAGCCGAGCCGCTCGCCGGCCTCGACGGCAGGCCGCGACAGGATGATGCGGTCGACGCGGCCTTCCAGCAGCATCGCCACCGCCATGGCGACGGCCAGATAGGTTTTCCCGGTGCCGGCCGGGCCGAGGCCGAAGACCAGCTCGTGGCGGCTGAGCGCCGTGAGATAGTCTTTCTGGACCAGCGAGCGCGGAATGATCAGCCGTTTGGTGGTACGGACGGCGCCCTCTGGAACCGGGCGGTCGCCGGCGGCGCCGGCAGCATTACGGTCACGCGACTTGGTGATCACCGGAGCGTTCATCTGGCCTCCTTGTGCATCCTCGGCGCGCGCCATGCGGATGGCGCCGTCGACATCGCCCATTTCGATCATGCGGCCCTGGGCAAGACGGCCGTAGAGTTCGGTCAGCACGATACGGGCGCGCGCCTGCGCATCCGCCGCGCCGCTGATCATCAGCAGGTTGCCGCGCGGCGTCACCGCCACGCCGAACTGCTGTTCGATGCGGGCGAGATACCGGTCATGTTCGCCGGACAGCAGGGCGAGCAGGCGGTTGTCGTCGAATTCCAGGGTAATCGGTTGGCCGGAGGACTCCGGGCCGCGCGCGTCGCTCACAGGCTTCAGCCTTTCGATCTCGAGCAGGTCCCTGTGCCGCGCCCGCGTCACGCCGCCTCGCGGCTGCCGCCGGCCAGCGCGAGCTGTCCGGTCAGGGAGGTGGCCGAAGCGGCCGTGATCGTCACCGTCGCAACATCGCCGATCGCCAGCCCGCTGTCGGTGACCACCACCGGCTGCATCCAGGGCGAACGGCCGATCAGCTGGCCGGCATGCTTGCCCGGCCGCTCGAACAGCACATCCATCCGGCGACCGACCATCGTCTGGTTGAAGGCGGTCGACTGGTCCTGCAGCAGGGCCTGCAGCGCCTGCAGACGTTCGGCGGCGACGGCCTCGGGCACCTGGTTCGGCATCAGGCTGCCCGGCGTGCCGGGCCGCGCGCTGTAGCGGAAAGAATAGGCCGAAGCGAAGCCGACATCGCGCACCAGCTGCAGGGTCGCTTCGAAGTCGCGGTCGCTCTCGCCGGGAAAGCCGGTGATGAAATCCGACGACAACGCAATATCGGGCCGCACGGCGCGCAGGCGTGCGATGACGGCGCGATAGTCGTCGGCGCTATGGCCGCGGTTCATCGCCCTGAGGATCGCATCGGAGCCCGACTGCACCGGCAGATGCAGGAACGGCATCAGCGCGGCGATCTCGCCATGGGCGGCGATCAGGTCGTCATCCATCTCGCGCGGATGCGAGGTCATGTAGCGCCAGCGCAGGCCCGGATGGGCCGCGCCGAACCGGTCGTTGAGGGCGTGCAGCAGCCGGCCGAGCGACCAGGCGCCGCCATCCGGCCCGTCGCCATGCCAGGCATTGACGTTCTGGCCGAGCAGCGCGATTTCGCGCGCGCCGGCGGCGATCAGCCGGCCGGCCTCGGCAATCACGGCCTCGGCCGGGCGCGAATATTCGGCGCCGCGCGTATAGGGCACGACGCAGAAGGTGCAGAACTTGTCGCAGCCTTCCTGGATGGCGAGGAAGCCGACCGGGCCCGGCGGCGTCGCCACCTGGTCGGGCAGATGATCGAATTTCGATTCGACCGGAAAATCCGTGTCCATCACACCCAGGCCCTGCATGGACTGGCCCCGCATGGGCTGGTTCTTGCGGGCGGTTTTCGCCTGCTGCCGCTCGGCCCCCTGTTTTCTTGCCATCCGGGCCAGCAGCTCCGGCAGGCGGTGATAGGCCTGCGGCCCGACCACGAGATCGACGAAGGGGGCGCGGGCGAGAATTTCCTCGCCTTCGGCCTGGGCGACACAGCCGGCCACCGCGATGGTGACATCGCCGCCGGCGGCCCGCGCTGCAGCCTTGCGCAGGCGCCAGTGGCCGAGTTCAGAGAACACCTTTTCGGCGGCCTTCTCGCGGATATGGCAGGTATTGAGGATGACCATGTCGGCGTCATCGGGGGATTCGGTCTTGGCGTATCCCAGCGGGGCCAGAACGTCCGCCATGCGGGCGGAATCGTAGACGTTCATCTGGCAACCGTAGGTCTTGATAAACAGCTTTTTGGCCAAGTCCGTGTTTCAGCGGGGCAAAATTGCAGATCGCAGCCGCCCCTGACGCTCCTTTGAAGCAGATACCGACTATTGTTCAGACTATCATCTGGAGCGCGAGAATCAAGCGGCGCGATGCCCGGCCGCCGCTCTCGTCACGGATTCTTAACAGATATATCAAATGGTTATGCGTTTCGGGTGACGCGCCACACGGCTGAGGCTGTGGCCGCCGCCACAGTTTTCCGGGATCATGGTCCGACAATGACAGAGCAGGATCAGGCGGCCGCCGCGGCGCTGCAGGCCGCCACGCAGATACATACCAGCGGCCGGCTGGACGAAGCCGCCATCGCCTACGACGCCCTGCTGCAGGCCGGCCATCCGCAGACGGCGGACATCCTGCATCTGTTCGGTCTGCTGCGCGGCCAGCAGCAGCAGCATGCCGCCGCCCGTGTGCTGCTGAAACGCGCTTTCGCCCATGGCCGGCCGGTCAAACTGGTTTTCAGCTATGCCAAATGCCTTGAGAACCTGAAGCTGCACAAAGAGGCGCTGGCCCTGTTCGACGAGGTGGTCGCGACCCAGCCAAACCATATCCCGGCACATCAGGCCCGTGCCGCCATCCTGTTTGAGGCCGGCCGTTACCAGGAGGCGCTGCCCAGCCTCGACATCATCGTGGCGGCCAAGCCAAAGATGGTCGATGCGCGGGTGGCGCGGCTGTTTGCCGGCGGCATGACCTGCCGCTGGCTGCCAGACGAGGACAACGAGGTCAGCGCCCTGCTGGCTGCCGCGCCGCCGGATGTGGCAATCAATCCGTTCCCGCTCGCCTTCTTCACCACCAGCGCCGCCCTGCAGCGCGACTGGGTCGACCGCCGCAGCAGCACGATCGCCCAGCGGGCACGGCAGCAGGCGGCGCCCGCCGCCGCGGCGGCGCCTCCCGATGCCGCCGGCCGCATCCGCGTCGGCTATCTCGGCTACGATTTCCGCAACCACGCGGTCGGCCATATCATGGCCGAACTGTTCGAGCTGCATGACCGCGGCCGGTTCGACATCCGCATCCTGTCGTGCGGCAAGGATGACGGCAGCGCGATCCACCAGCGCTACACGAAGATCGACGGCTTCACCAACCTGCACGGGCTGTCGCGTGCGCAGCAGGAGGCTGCAATCCGCGCGGCGGGCATCGACATCCTGGTCGACCTGCAGGGCCACACGGTCGGCCACTTCAACGACATGCTGGCGCGGCGGCTGGCGCCGGTGCAGATACACTGGATCGGCTTTCCCGGCACCATCGGCGGCGGGCTGGTCGATTACATCATCGCCGACCATCGCGTCATTCCCGATGGTGCCGAATCCTTCTACACCGAGCGCATTATCCGCCTGCCGCGCTGCTACCAGCCGAACAACCGCCAGCGCGCGGTAGCGGAATCGCTCGGCCGCGCCGCCTACGGCCTGCCGGACAGCGGCGTGGTGTTCTGCTGCTTCAGCCGGCCGGTGAAAATCCGCCCCGCCCTGTTTGCCGCCTGGATGGACATCCTGCGCAGCGTGCCGGACAGCGTACTGTGGCTCTATGCACCGCAGCAGGACACCATCGACAACCTGCGCCGCGCCGCCGCCGGACATGGCATCGCGCCGGAACGGCTGGTCTTCGCCGGTTCGGCCGAGCAGCCGCAATATCTGGCGCGCTACCGTGCCGCCGACCTGATGCTCGATACCTATCCCTATGGTTCGCATTCCACCGGCAGCGACACGCTGTGGGCCGGCTGTCCGCTGCTGACCCTGCGCGGCGAGACTTTCCCCTCGCGGGTTGCCGGCAGCCTGCTGACCGCCGCCGGGCTGCCGCAGCTCGCCGTCGACAGCCTCGCCGACTACACGGCCACGGCGATCCGACTTGGCAATGATCCGGTCGCGCTTGCCGCCCTGCGCCGGCAGTTGCAGGAAACTCGCCTCACCATGCCCCTGTTCGATACGCCGCAGACAACGCGCGACCTCGAGGCGGCCTTCGCCGCCGTCTGGGACCTGCACCGGCGTGGCGAGCCGCCGCAGCATATTGCCCTGCCGCCGGTCACAGCAGCCTGACCGCAAGAACCGGGCAGCGACGGCCGGCCTGCGGCCCTATGCTGCGACCATGACGATACCGATCGACTGGACGGCGGCCGAGGCCGCACTCAACGAGCATGGCTGGGGCGCCCTCGGCCGCTTGCTAGCGCCCGACGACTGCGCCGCACTGGCGGCGATGTATGACGAGAATGCGCATTTCCGCAGCCGCGTGGTGATGGCGCGACACGGCTTCGGCCGTGGCGAATATCGCTATTTCGCCTATCCGTTGCCCGATCCGGTGGCACGCTTGCGTGAGGCGCTGTATCCGCCGCTGGCCACCATCGCCAACCGCTGGCAGGCCCTGCTCGGCGACACCGCGCGCTTTCCCGCCATCCATGCGGATTACCTGGCGCAATGCCATGCCGCCGGACAGACGCGGCCGACGCCGCTGCTGTTGCGTTACGGTACCGGCGACTACAACTGCCTGCATCAGGATCTCTACGGCGATCTGGTCTTCCCGCTGCAGGTGGTGATCCTGCTGTCGGAGCCGTCAGCAGATTTCCACGGCGGCGAGCTGGTGCTGACCGAACAGCGCCCGCGCATGCAGTCGCGCGCCGAGGTCGTGCCGCTGCGCCGCGGCGAGGCCGCGTTGATCCCGGTGCACCACCGGCCGGTCCGTGGCAGCCGCGGCATCTATCGGGTCAACATGCGCCATGGCGTCAGCCGGATGCATGGCGGCAGCCGCCATACGCTCGGGATCATTTTTCACGATGCGGGCTAGGCTGCTCAGTCGGCGGCGGCGGCCGTTGTGTGTGACACCGGCGCCGGCGTGCGCGGGCCGGGCGTGGCGCGGCCGGCATTGATGTCACTGAGGCCTTCCAGCACCCGCTGGTGGCACCAGGCGGCCATGCCCTTGCGCGAGGCGAAACTCTCCATGGTCACCGGCTGGTGGAATTCCACCACCGCTTCGCTCGGCCCGACCTTGAGGAAGCGCCACAGATGCGGCACCAGGTCCTCGTCGCCGACCCAGGCGAAGATGCGCATCCAGCGCCGGCCGACCGGCATGTGGTTGAGCTGGGAATAGCCGAGGCTGACCGGCTGCACGGTCAGCGGCCGGCCGCGTACCGGATGCTCGGCGGCGGCGAAGAAAGCCGACTTGAAACTCTGGATGCGCAGGCCGTCCGACGAAGTGCCCTCGGGAAACAGGATCAGGTTGTCGCCGCTTTCCAGCCGCTCGCGCATCTCGTCGCGATGTTCGACAGTGCGGTGACGCCGCTCGCGCTCGACAAAGACCGTGCGCTGCAGGCGGGCCAGCAGGCCGAAGAACGGCCAGTCATTGACTTCCTGCTTGGCGATGAAGCTGGCCGGCAGTGCGGCCGAGAGAACGACGATGTCGAGCCACGAGATATGATTGCAGACGAACAGCGTCGGCGCCGCGGCCGAAGGCTCGCCGATCTTGCGCACCTTGACCCGCAGCAGCCAGGCGAGGCTGCGATGATAGAAATGCGGCAGGGAACGGCGCAGCGGGCTGTGGATGCGGATCAGCACCATCTGCAGCGGGATGAGCAGCAGCGTCCAGGCCAAGAACAGGGCCAGGGTCGCGATGGCGCGAACGGTCATGGTCACGGCGGGGGGTCAGCCCACGTCCTTCTTGCCGGGGCTCTTCCTGCCGTCCGCCTTGTCGTCGAGCGGCACGCCGAACAGCTCGAGCCGGTGGTCGACCAGCCGATAGCCCAGCCGGGCGGCGATCTTTTCCTGCAGCGCCTCGATCTCCGGGTCGTTGAATTCGATGATCTTGCCACTGCGCGTGTCGATCAGGTGGTCGTGATGCGATTCAGGCATTTCCTCGTAGCGCGCCCGGCCGTCGCCGAGATCGAGCCGGCTGAGAATGCCGTTTTCCTCGAACATGCGCACCGTACGGTAGACGGTGGCGATCGAGATGCGCGGATCGATGGCGGCAGCGCGATGGTGCAGCTCCTCGACATCCGGATGGTCGTCCGACGCGCTCAGGACCTGCGCAATCACCCGGCGCTGGTCGGTCATGCGCATGCCGAGCTGTTCGCAAAGCTGTTCAAGACGGCTGCTCATGCGCCGGACGCCTCTTTATCGTTTCGTTTTATCGTTTCGCAACAGTGTCGCACCCACCGGCGGCCACGCCCGTGACCTACCCTCTGCCGGCAAACGAGGCAAGCCCCTCAGCGGCCGCGGCGACGGCCCTTGCCCAAGCCGATTTTCTTCGCCAGCACCTGCCGTTGCAAGGCATAATTGGGGGCAACCATCGGGTAATCCGCCGGCAGGCCCCAGCGCTCGCGATATTGTTCCGGCGTCATGTTGTAATGGCTCATCAGATGCCGCTTCAGCATCTTCAGCTTCTGCCCGTCCTCGAGACAGATGATGAATTCGGGCGTCACCGATTTCTTGATCGGCACCGCCGGCTGCAGTTTCTCCGCCGGCCCGGCAATACTGGCCGCGGCGGTGCCGTCGATACCGGCCAGCGTGCCATAGACCTGACGGATCAGGCCGGGCAGCTCGGCGGCTTCCAGCTTGTTGTTGGAGACATGGGCAGCGACGATCTCGGCCGTCAGGGCAAGCAACTCGGATTTGTCGGCGGCCTCGGCCATCACAGGCTCCCGTGCAGGACGTTAAGAAATAATGGCAGTAATATAGCGGCGACCGGTAATAAATCCAGATTCCCCGGGGCCTTATTATTCGGTTGTCACAGGATTCAGGGGCGGATTTCCCGCTTCATTACGATGGCGTCACGTCGTTTTACGTGCCCGGCGCCGTTTTCTTGTTTGCCGTCATAATAATCGCGGCGGCGGCCGATCTCGGCAAAGCCGAGCGCGGCATAGAGTGCCCGGGCCGGCCGGTTGTCCTCGGCTACCTCAAGAAAGCAGGCGGCGGCACCCCGGCTGCCGGCAGCGGCGAGGCCCTGCTGCAGCAGGGCGCGGGCCACGCCGAGCCTTTGCTGGCGCGGATGCACGGCGAGCGTGACGATCTCGGCCTCGTCGGCCGCGACCCGCAGCAGCAGGAAACCGGCCGGCTGGTCGCCGGCGGTGGCCAGCAGGGCAAGACCGCCGGGCATGGCGAGCAGCCGGGCCAGGCTGTCGGCCGACCAGCCGGCTTCCCCCGCAGCGGCAAAGGCCTCTTCATGCAGCGCGGCCAGTACCGGCGCCGCGGCGGCATCGCAGGGCGTGATGCTGACGGCCAACCGTGCCTGCGGCTGCGCCTGTTTCGGCAGGGCCGCATCGGGCGGCCGGATATACAGCGGACCCGGCGGCCGGTCCGGCACCGGCATCGCCATGGCAAGCCGCGCCACCAGCACCGGGTCGGGATCGGGATCCGCCGCCGACAGCTCAAGGTCGTCACGCTGCGCAGCGTTCCGCAGCAGGATGCTGCCACTGCCGACCAGCAGCAGCGGGCCGGCCGGCAGCCGCGCCGCAGCCGCGGCGACAGGCAGCAGCAGGGCCTCGCTCAGCGGTACCTGCGCCGCATCGAAGACCTGCATGTAGACCTCGCCGCGCCGCGCATCGATCACGGCGGCGACCGGCAGGCCGGACCGCGCGGCAATCGCCGCAGCCGCCAGCGCCGCCGTGGTGGTCACCCCGCGCACCGGCTTGCCGGTGGCGAGCGCCAGTCCGCGCGCGGTGGCCAGCGCCGTGCGGATGCCGGTGAACGAGCCCGGCCCGATGGTGGCGGCGAAGCCGTCGAGATCGGCCAGTACGAGGCCGGCGGCGGCTCGCGCCTGTTCCAGCACCGGCAGCAGGCGTTCGGCATTGCCCTTGCCGCCCGGCGAGACCACGCGGGCCAGCACGCGCCATTCGCCGTCCGGCGTGCCGTCGACGATGGCGACCGAGCAGGCATTCAGCGCGGTATCGATGGCGAGCAGCTTCACGGCGCGGCCCCGCAATGGTACGACAGCGGCAGCATCGTCATGGAGTATCCGTCATGGCCTCCCTCGCAGCCGGACTCGTCGCCATCGCTCCGCCGGACTTTCCGGTCCTGCTCGACCTGCGCTACGCCACCGCCGACAACCTGACCGGCGCGCCGATCTATCGCCGCGCCGCCTGCTACCTGAACACGGAAGCCGCCGGGCTGCTGACGCGCGCGATTGCGCTCGCCGCGCAGATGGACCTGCGCCTGCGGCTGTTCGACGGTTTCCGCCCCACCGAAGCGGCCTGGGCCCTGTGGAATCATAATCCCGATCCGAATTTCCTCGCCGACCCGCGCAAGGGCTCGCCCCATTCGCGCGGTGCCGCCATCGATCTCACCCTGGTCGATGCTGCCGGCAACGATCTCGACATGGGCACCGCATTCGATGCCTTCACGCCGCTGGCGTTCCACGGCGGCCTCGACATCACCCCCGCGCAGCAGCGCAACCGTGCCCTGCTGCTCGGCATCATGACCGCGGCCGGCTGGGACTTCTATCGCAATGAATGGTGGCACTACCAGCTTTTCCAGCCGCGGCGCTATCCGCTGCTGTCCGATGCCGAGGCCGGAACGTCGATGATGTGACCCGCCGCCCAGCGCGCCGTCGCCTCGACCTCTGCCTTCTCCAGCAGCACCGCTGCCAGCCGGGCGCCAATGATCGGCCCGAACTTGAAGCCGTGCCCGGACGTGCCGCAGAAGGCGAAGCCGCGCGGCCCCAGCGGCGTGAGCTGGAACCGCTCGTCCGCTTCCACATCGTAGAAGCAGGTCTTGGCCTGGGTGACGCGATACTGGTCGAGATCGGCAATCCGGTGCCGCGCATTGTCGAGGATGGCGTCGATCTCGTCCTGCCGCGGCTCGCGGTCGGCGCCGGGATCGGCGGTCGGCCCGAAGCGATGGTCGCCGATCTTGAGCCCGGTGCGCATGCCGTCGCGGGTCACCCGTGGCGGCACCAGATAGAAGCCCTTGGCGGCGGCATCATTCGCCGCGCCGATTTCCAGCAGCATCGGCGCCGCATGCCAGGCGGCAACGAGGTCGGCCGACGGTGCCAGATAGACCACCACCTGCCGGCTCGGCCGCGACACCGGCGCCAGATCGGGCAGCAGCTGCGACGTCCAGGCCCCGGCGGCGACCAGCACACGATCCGCCTCCAGCCGCGTGCCGTCGGCCAGTGTCACCGCGCCGGCGGCGGCATCGACGCCGCGCACGGCAGCGTTGGTCACAAAGGTCACGCCGCGATCGCGCAGGTGCACGGTCAGTGCGGCGACAATCGCCTCGGCGAACAGCAGGCCGCCGGACGGGCAGTAATAGGCCTCGCCGAGGCCCGCGCCGGCCAGCATCGGCCAGCGGCCCACGACCGTCTCGGCATCGAAGGCGAGATGTTCGACCTGTTCGGCGTCCAGCACGGCACGGCTCTGCGCCGCCCAGGCATCGCCGGGGCCGCTGAGCACCAGGGTGCCGGTCTCGCTGTAGAGCCGGGCGCCAAGATCGCGCCACACGGCTTCCCAGGCATGAAAGGCCTCGCGCACCATACGGCAATAGCCGGCCTGGGCGCCGTAGGCGTAACGGATCAGGCGGTGCTGGTCGACCGAACTGCCGAGCGGGTTGGGCAAAGACCCCTGCTCAACCACGGTGACTTGGGCGCCATGGCGGCGCAAAGCCCAGGCCGTCGACAGGCCGACGATGCCGCCGCCGACCACAATCACCTTCAGCATGGCGGCACCGTCATGATGCGAGGCCTTCCACCACCATCTCGGCGGCGGCAAGGTCTTCCAGCGCGGTGCCGACCGACTTGAACAGTGTGATCTCGCCGTCATCCTTGCGCGCGAAGGCGTCGTCGCGGCACAGCTCGAACAGGTCACCGCGCACGTCTTCCGGCCGCAGCAGGCCGTGCTTGAGCGGCTGCACCAGATCGCCGGCCTCTTTCAATGCGCCCTCGCGGGTATCGACCCAGACTTCGGCGCGGTCGAGCGTGGCATCGTCGGCCTCGCGCATCTCCGGCGTGAAGCCGCCGACGAGATCGACATGCATGCCGGGCCGGAGCCATTCGCCGCGCACCAGCGGTTCGCGGCTCAGCGTGGCGCAACTCACCGTATCGGCGACGCGCACCGCCGCCTCGAGGTCGTCGACCACGGCAATCGAGGCCTGCAGGTCGGTGAGTCTTTCAGCCATCTCTTCGGCGCGCGCACGGTTGCGATTCCAGATCTCGATGCGCCGGTAACGCCGCACCGCGCAATGGGCCCGGATCAGATGCGGTGCCAGCGAACCGGCACCGACCATGAGCAAATGCTGCGCATCCTTGCGCGCCAGATAATTCGCCGCCAGCGCCGAGGCGCAGGCGGTACGGCGCAGCGTCAGCGCCACGCCGTCGATCACCGCCTGCGGCCGGCCGGTATTGGCATCGAACAGAAGGTAGGCGCCGATCACCGAGGGCAGGCCGATTCTGCCGTTGTCGGGAAACACGCTGACCGCCTTGATGCCGATATGCCGCCCGGCCTGCCAGGCCGGCATCACCAGCAGGGTGCCGCCATGGGTCCCCGCCGGCGCATCGGGCGCGGGATCGATGTGGTAATGGCTGCGCAGCGGCACGGTACCGCCGCGGCGAAACGCCTCGCGCAGCGCCGCGACCAGGCGGCCATAGGGCAGGGCGGCATGAACACTGGCCGCCTCGACGATCCGCATCGTCTCGGTCATCGCATCGGTCCGATCATGGGATTCAGGCCGGCGGCGGCAGCGGCGGGCTGCCCGTACCGGTTGCAGCCGGGGTTTGCACCGCCGTGGTGCGCGCCGCGGCCTGCTGTTGCGCCCGGCGGCGGCGGCCGGCAGCCCAGGCAGTCCACTTCCCGGCCAGCACACCCAGCACGAGGCCGGCAAAAAGCGTCACGAAGACCAGCAGATAGAGCGGCAGGTCGACCGCAAAGGGCAGCGGATCGGTGTTAATCGTGACGGTCTGGCGGTTGCCGACGGCAAAAACCACCAGCAGGACAAGCAGGACGGCGCCGATCAGTCCGCGCAAAAAGCGCATGGCGCCCCCTCGGCTTAGTCTTCGCTGTCGTCGTCGCCGTCGTCGGGATGATCGACGCCGCCGTTCAGTTTCTGGCGCAGTTCCTTGCCGGTCTTGAAGAACGGCACGAACTTCTCCTGCACCTCGACCGCCGCGCCGGTGCGCGGATTGCGACCGGTGCGCGCCGGGCGCCGCTTTACTGAAAACGCCCCGAAACCGCGCAATTCCACCCGGTCGCCGCGCGACAGGGCGGTGGCGATTTCATCGAAGATGGTGCCGACGATGCGCTCGATGTCGCGTTGTGTCAGATGCTGATTGCGTTCAGCCAGGCGATTGATGAGTTCAGACTTGATCATCGGCTTTTCCCTGCGCAGCGGCGGCGGGCGCCCCCCTTGAGTGTCCTACTCAGGGTGCCAAAGGGAAATCAGGCCGTCAAGCCTAAGCCGTTCGGGGAAAAGGCTTTTTCCAAAGAGGGAAGAAACGGCCATGCTGGCCATGCCGCGCCAGCCCTCGGCCGGCGGCTCCGGCGGGATGTCGCGCAGCGGCAGGCCGGCCGGAATCGCCCGCGATTCGGCCAGCCAGGCCCGGGCCTCCTCCATGCCGCCGAGCTGGTCTATCAATCCCTGGTTGAGTGCATCGCGGCCGGTATAGACGCGGCCGTCGGCCAGCTTCAGCACCGTGTCGCGCGGCAGCTGGCGCCGCTCGGCGACCAGGCCGACGAACCAGTCGTAGGTTTCCATCACCATGCGGCGCAGTTCGGCGCGCCCCTCCGGGCTCAGCGGCTTGATCGGCGAGGGCTGGTCCTTCAACGGGCCCGAGGCGATGCTCTCGGCGGTGACGCCGAGCTTGCCGAGCAGCTGGGAGAATTCCGCGGTCTGGAACAGCACGCCGATCGAGCCGGTCAGCGAGGTCTCGCGGGCAAACACGCGGTCGGCGGCGATCGCCGTCATGTAGCCGGCCGAGGCGCCGAGCGTGCCGATCACCGCCACCACCGGCTTGTGCGCCGCCAGCTTGCGGATGTTGGTGTAGAGCTGCTCGCCGCCATAGGTGCTGCCGCCCGGGCTGTTCACATAGATGATCACCGCCTTCACATGCGGATCGTCGCCGGCTTCCTTGAGCTTTTTCGCCCACCAGGGATTCTCGCCGATCACGCCGGCGATCTCGAGCCGCGCCACATGATCCTCGCGCCGCCCGATCACATTGCCGGGGTCGAGCCACCACAGGCCGCCGAGGCCGGCCGCCAGCAGCGCGATCACGGCGATGAAACGCCACCAGTTGAGGCGACGGGACAGCTTGCGGCGTTCGAGCCAGGCATCGGTATCGAAGGACATGGCCGCAGGGTAAGCGCTGGCCTGCGAAATGCCAAGCTGCGCCGGCCAGGCAACAGCGATTGCCAGCCCGCCGGCGGCAGCGTAGGAACGGGGCCGGTGCCTTTGTCCCTCCCTGCCGCCGGGTTCCCGCCATGATGCTCCGCCGCCTTGCCGCCCTGTTGCTGACGGGCCTGACGCTGCTTGCTGCCGGTCCGGGCCGTGCCCAGCAGATCGGCGGCGCGGCACCGCGTTATACCGACCGCGCGCTGTCGGCCACGCCGCTCGACGGCGCGATCCGCTTGCGCCACTGGGCGCCGGGGCTGAACGACGGCTATGTGCCGCAAGGCCTGACCATCGCGCGCGGCACGCTGTTCGTCGGCGCGTATCACAGCACGGACAAGACCATCAACCGCGGCGCGGCGAAGGTCTTCGCCGTCGATCCGCAGAACGGCGCGGTGATCGGCGGCTTCGAGCTGCCCGCCGCCATCGGCCATGCCGACGGCCTGGCGGCAACCCCCGATGGCGGCCTGCTCTATGTCGCCGACAACAGCCGCGCGCTGTTCGTCTTCGATCTCGGCCGCTCGCTGCAGGCCGGCCGCGCGGTGCCCGCCGGCGAACCGCGCAGGCTCGCCGAAGGCGGCGGCCAGCCCGGCAGCAACCTGCTCGCCTTCGACGGCACCTATCTGTGGTTCGGCCGCTTCCACCGCGAGGGCCCGTCGCAGATCTTCGCCGCCGATCCGGCGAAAATCTTCACCGGCAGCAAGACGCCGATGACCGAGGCCGAGACGACGCGGCATATCGCGATCCCGGCCTTCGCCCAGGGCGCCACCTTCGATGCCGAAGGCCAGTTATGGATCAGCGCCAGCAACGGCAAGGGCGGACATCTCTACAAACTCGATGCGCATGACGGCCGCATCCTTGCGACGTACGATGCGATGGCCGGTATCGAGGATCTGGCCCATGACGCGCAGGGCCGGCTGTGGGCGGTTGCCGAAGCCGGCAGCCAGCGCTGGAGCGCCTGGGCGACGTTTTTCCCGCTGCTGTTTGCGATCGATCCCGCCGCACTGCCGCGGCCGTGATTGCGGCTATTCGCCGAGCAGGCCGCGCAGGGTGGCCTGCAGCACGCCCTTTTCCAGCGCCTCGGTGGCGATCAGATGCTGGCGCGGCCGCGGCGTCTCGCCCTGCTCGGTCCAGCCCGGGCTGTAGCTCTGTGCCGTCAGCACATAACCGACGCCGCCATGGCCGTCGCCGACCGGCAGCAGCAGACGCCGCACGCGGCTGCTGCCTTCCTTGGGCCATTGCCGCGTCGTTTCGGCATAGAGCGGCCGCGCCTTGGCAATCACGGCCGCATACAGGCCTTCGACATAGGCGCGATAGCCGCCCTGCATGACATCGGCGCTGGTCTTGCCGGTGGCATCGCGACCGATGCGCTGCACCAGTTCGGTGCCGACTAGGCGAAAGCGGATCGCCCCATCGCTGCCGCCGGCCGGTTCGGCCAGCGCCAGGTGCGGCAGCAGGCGGCGGGGCATGTCGAGCGGATCGATGTCGCTGCGCTGCGGCAGCACCTGGCCATTCCGCCGCGCCGACCAGTAGGCGGCCAGATTGAGCAGGATCCGGTCGTCGGCAAAGGGTAACTGGGTCGGAGATTTCACTGATACAGACATCACGAAATGGTGAACGGGACGGCGAACGAATCGGCAGGCGTTAACCATTGGGTATTTTTCGTTTTTGTTCAATCACTTGCAACTTAACGGGGAATATTTGAGGCCTGAAGTATCGCCCCCGTGTGCGCTTTCCGGCCATTCTGCGCGCCGGTCATTATTCGGCGAGGCGCCCCTTCAGTCTGGCGAGCGCCAGCCGGATGCGCGACTTCACGGTGCCGAGCGGCAGGCTCTCCCGCGCGGCAATGTCGCGATGGGACAGATCCTCGAAAAACGCCAGCTGCAGCAGCCGCATCTGGTCCGGCGGCAGGCTGTCGAGCGCCGACCGCATGCGGGCCTCGGCCTGGGCCGCATCGACGCCGCTGTCCGGCGCGGGCTCCGGATCGGGCACCAGCGCCGGATCGGCCGGATCGAAAGCCGGCCGCCGCTCGCGGCGCAGGCGGTCGATCCGTTTGTTGCGCGCGATGGTGAACAGCCAGGTCGCCGCCGAGGCCTGCTGCGGATCGAAGGTCGCCGCCCGGCGCCAGGCGGTCACCATGCTTTCCTGCACCAGTTCCTCGGCCACATCCTCGGGGGCGCCGAGGCGCATCAGATGGGATTTCAGCCGGGGCGCGAAATACGCATACAGGCTGGCAAAGGCGACACGGTCGGCAGCCTTTGCCACCGCCCGCATCAAGGCTGCCTGCTGCTCCCTGTTCATGCCGTCATGGTGCGTGAAGGTGGCCCGCAAGGCAAGCCGGGCCAAGGGCTTAGGGACCGCGACGGCAAACCGCACCGGGGCGGCGAATCCGGGGTGGAAATCCCCCGCCGGCGCCGCTATGTTCCGCCCATGACCGACAAGACGGACCATCGACCGGCAGCCGCCCTGCTCGCCTCGCTCACCCTTTTGGCCCTGCTGGCCGCCCCTGCCGCACAGGCAGCCGGCGGCAAATCCGACGCCAAGCCGGCGCCGGCCAGGCAGGCCACCTCCAAGCAGGCCACCGCGACGACGAGCGAGACCAGGCGGATCGGCGCGTATCAGCACTGGGATGCCTACGAGTATATGAATAACGGCACCAAGCTGTGCTATCTGCATTCCCAGCCGCAGAAAAAGGAACCCGCCGCTGCCAAGCGCGGCGAGATCTACATCCTGGTCACCCACAAGCCGAAAGAGCATATCCGCAACGAGGTCAGCATCTACTTCGGCTATCCGCTGAAGGAATCGCTGCCGGCCGAGGCGGTGATCGACGGCAATGCCATCGACATGTTCACCCATGAGGAAGCGGCCTGGGCCGCCGACTCCGCAACCGACCAGAAGCTGGTGCAGGCCCTGCAGAAGGGCCGCAGCCTGGTGGTCAAGGGCGTGTCGACCCGCGGCACCAAGACCACCGACACCTATGACCTGAGCGGCTTCACCAATGCGCTGCATGCCATCGACAAGGCCTGCAACATGGGCGGAGGCAGTTCTTGAGCGCACAGCTCGCCCATAGCCCGTCCTCTGCCGCGCCGATTGTGCCCGACGTGATGACGCGCGACCGTGTCGCGCCGACGGCCGCCGATGGCCGCGTTGACCTGCTCGGCCTGACGCGGGCCGAAATCGCCGCCGCGCTGACCGCCGCCGGCGAGCCGGAAAAAGGCGCGAAAATGCGCGCCAGCCAGCTCTGGCACTGGATCTATTACCGCGGCGCCACCGATTTCGCGGTGATGACGACCCTGGCCAAGGATATGCGCGAACGGCTGGCCGACCATTTCAGCGTCGGCCGCCCGCTGGCCAGCCGCGACCTGAAAAGCAGCGACGGCACCCGCAAATGGCTGCTGAAATTCGCCGATGGCGAAGAAGCCGAATGCGTGCATATCCCCGAAGATGACCGCGGCGCGCTGTGCGTCTCCAGCCAGGTCGGCTGCACGCTGACCTGCAAGTTCTGCCATACCGGCACCATGAAGCTGGTGCGCAACCTGAATGCCGGCGAGATCGTCGGCCAGGTGATGCTGGCCCGCGACCATCTCGAGGAATGGCCCTCGCCGAAGGACGGCCGCATGTTGTCCAACATCGTCATGATGGGCATGGGCGAGCCTCTGTACAATTTCGATACCGTCGCCAAGGCGCTGAAGATCGTGATGGACAACGAGGGCATCGCGATCTCGAAGCGGCGCATCACGCTGTCGACCGCCGGCGTGGTGCCGATGATCCGCCGCTGCGGCGAGGAACTCGGCGTCAACCTGGCGATCAGCCTGCATGCGGTGCGCGACGACATTCGCGACCAGATCGTGCCGCTGAACCGCAAATACCCGATTGCCGAGCTGCTGCGTGCCTGCGCCGAATATCCGGGGCTCAGCAACGCGCGCCGCATCACCTTCGAATACGTCATGCTGAAGGGCGTCAACGACACGCCGGCCGATGCGAAGGAACTGGTGCGGCTGCTGCAGGGCATCCCCGCCAAGGTGAACCTGATCCCGTTCAATCCCTGGCCGGACGCACCCTATGAGTGTTCGACCGACGAGACGATCCGCAAGTTCAGCGACATCGTGTTCAATGCCGGCTATTCCTCGCCGGTGCGCACGCCGCGCGGCCGCGACATCATGGCCGCCTGCGGCCAGCTGAAATCGGCCAGCGTCAAACGCAGCAAGGCCGACATCCTGCGCGAACAGGCGGCGAAGGAAGCCGCCGCCGCGGCCCTGCCGGTCTGACGGCCCTTTCCGCCATGCGTAACGCCCGCTCCGCCTTCCGCCTGCCCGCAATCCGGTGCGGGCTCCTGGCACTGCTGCTGGCTGCCGGCCTCGCACCAGCGACATGGGCACAGGGCACCATGATGCAGGCCCCGGTCCCGCCCAGCCCGCCGCTGTCGTCAGGCAATACGACGGCGGCACCGGCGCTGGCCGGCCCGCAGATCAATGCGGCCCTCCAGTTCGACAGGAGCGAACGCTGGTTGATCCCGCAATATTTTCAGAGTATCCGCGACCGGCAGCGCCGCGCGTCGCGCTACAAGATCTACCCGCGCGATCTGCCGGCCGGACTGACCCAGGCGCCGGCGACCGGCGACATCCTGCCGCCCGCGATCCTGGCGGAGATGACGCCGCTGCCCAAACCGCTGATCCGTGAATTGCCGCGGGTGCGGCCGGATACCAGCCGGTATATCGCCGGCAGGGATGTCCTGCTGGTGCAGCGTTCGTCGGGCAAGGTGCTCGATGTGCTGAGCGGCATCGTGCACTGAGTCGCCGGCGCGACGGCCGGCGTCAGTCGGCCGCGCCGGCGCAGTCGGCGCGCGGCGCCACCGGGGTCAGGCCGTTCATGGTGGCGATGTCGACCCAGTAGGGGCTGCGCGGCAGCCGGCATTCCATCAGGTCTTTCAGGAATGCCTCGCGCTTGACGCCGTAACGGTCGTTCCAGGCATCATCGAGGAAACGCCGCGCCAGGGGGTAGTTGCCGGCATAGATCAGCCGCAGCATGGTGCGCAGCAGATGCGGCGGCACCCGCCCGTCATCCGGCGCCTTTGCGGCACCTTCCTGCAGCAGCTTCGCCTCGGCCTCAAGGCGCGAGATCGGCGGCGGCGGCCGGCGCATCTCGGCCGCGGCGAACCGGTAATGCCCGGCCTGCGGGTCGTATTTCAGCACCACGCGCGGCAGTGCCGGCGGCGATACCATGGACCAGCCGGCATAGGTGGCATCCTCGACGACGATCTCGAAATCCGGATCGGCGTCATGCTGCACCAGGCGCGGCACGCCGTCGCGTGCCGCCACCTGGGCAAGGATGCGCGGTTCGGGGCCGAGTTCGATGATATGCAGGGTGAAACAGCAGCTGCCCTCGCCCGACCAGCCGAGCAGCACCACCTGGGGCTGGCCGGTGCCGGCCACATCGGTGCCCGGCGGCGGCAGGCGCAGGTCGACGTCATGGGCCGGATCGAGCCAGCGATCCTCGATATCCAGCATGATCTGGCCGCCACGGCGCAGCTCGAACCGCTGGCGCAGGATGGCGGTGCGGTCGGCGGCCGGGACGCCATGGCCATCGCGGGCTGCCACGCGGTCCTGGCTGCCGTCCGTCACCGCGCTCAGCATCACCAGCTGGTAGCCGGCGATATGCCGGTCCCATTCGACCCGTTCCCGGCAGTTGCCGCATTTCGCCCAGGCAGCGCGCGGCGCCATGGCATCGGCCGGCGGTGTCGCAAATGGCGCGACCGGCGGCACGACCGGCGGCGTGGCCGCGGTCGCGGCCATGCAAACCGCCGGCATGATGGCGGCAGCCAAGGCGATCAGGCCGAAGCGGAACAGGTGCAGCATGGTGGGCATTGTCAGTGCCACACCGTGGAAGCGCAATACGGCGGCAATGTGGCATCCAGTCGCGCCGCACCACCCCACTGCCGGCAGCAGCGGGGTGACGGGACCGGATGGCCGCTGTCAGGCGGAGCCGGGTAGCGCCTAGTAGCGTTTGCCTAGTAGCGCTTGTAGGGCAGGAATTTGCCGGACATGGTGATCTTGACGCGGTCGCCCTTCGGATCGGGCTGGCGCTCCATCTTCATGTCGAAATCGATCGCCGACATGATACCATCGCCGAAGTCTTCCTGGATCAACTCCTTGAAGGTGGTGCCGTAGACCTGGATCAGCTCATAGAAGCGGTAGATCAGCGGATCGGTCGGCGGGCCCGGCGGCAGCGATCCGCGGTAGGGCACCTCGGCCAGCAGCTTCTCTTCCATCTTGGTCAGGCCGAACAGCTTGGCGGCCTTGGCGGCCTGGCCGGGCTCCAGCTTCATTTGCCCGAGCAGGCCGGCCGTGGTGTAGAAGGGCGACTGCCTGGCGTCGATCTTCTTGGCGATGCCCGCCCAGTCCCAACCCTTCATGCGTTTGATATCGAGGATCTTCTCGGTGACTTCGCTGCGCTTCACGACGACCTCCTGTGGGATTTCCCTGCGCTGTGGTGATGGTGTTGGATGAACGGTTTCAGCAGGCCCGGCTCGCGGCGGCCGGCTTCTGGCCGGCACGTACCTGCGGCGGCCGGCGCGCCTCCCAGCCGGCCGGGGCTGTGAAGGCCCTGGAACGGCGGACCAGGAAATCGAGCAGGTGGTTGCGGATCGGGTAATAGTCGGGCTGTTCGTGCAGGGTCTCGCGCTGACGGTCGGCCGGCAGGGTGTTGACCAGCACCTCGGCGATCTTCGCCTGCGGGCCGTTGGTCATCAGCACGATGCGGTCGGCCAGCAGCATGGCTTCGTCGACGTCATGGGTGATCATGAACACCGTCTGGTTGGTCGCCGCGCGCAGGCGCAGCACCTCGTCTTGTAAAGTTCCTCTGGTCAATGCGTCCAGCGCCGAGAAGGGCTCATCCATCAGCAGCATCTTCGGCTCGATGCTGAGCGCGCGGGCGATGCCGACGCGCTGCTTCATGCCGCCGGACAGCTGCGAGGGCTTTTTCGCTTCCGCGCCGACCAGCCCGACCATGGTGATGTATTTGCGCGCATGGGCCACGGCCTGCGCCTTCGGCCAGGCCGGCCAGCGCGACTGCACGGCGAACAGCACGTTGTCCTGCACGGTCATCCATGGCATCAGGGCATGGCCCTGAAAGACCACGGCACGGTCGAGGCTGGGGCCCTCGACTGCCTTGCCATCGAAGATGATGGCGCCGTCGCTCGGCCGGTCGAGGCCGGCGAGTATGTTGAGCACGGTGGTCTTGCCGCAGCCGGAATGGCCGATCACGCAGACAAACTGGCCCTTGTCGACGCCGAGCCAGAAATCCTCGAACACCGGCGCGTCGGTGCCGGGAAAGCGGCGGGCCAGGCCCTCGATGGAAACGAAATGACTCATCGCGACATCCGCCTCATTCCGGATAAGTGACCAGGCGGGTGAAGAAACCGAGCAGTTGGTCGAGCAGCATGCCGATCACGCCGATGAACAGGATGGCGTTGATCACGTTGGCGATCGACAGGTTGTTCCACTCGTTCCACACGAAGTAGCCGATGCCGGTGCCGCCGACGAGCATCTCGGCGGCGACGATCACCAGCCAGGCGATCGACACCGAGATGCGCATGCCGGTGAGGATGGTCGGCGCCGCCGCCGGCAGGATGACGCGAAAGATCTTGCGAAAGGTGCCGACCTCGAGCGTGCGGGCCACATTCAGCCACTCCTTGCGCACGCCGGCCACGGCAAAGGCGGTATTCACCAGCATCGGCCAGATCGAGCAGATGAAGATGACGAAAACCGCCGAGATGTTGCTGTCCTTGATGGTGTAGAGCGCCAGCGGCATCCAGGCCAGCGGCGAGACCGGCCGCATGATCTGGATAAACGGATCGAGCGCGCGCCGGAACAGCGGCGACAGGCCGATCAGGAAGCCGAGCGGCACCGCCACGACGACGGCGGCGCCGAAGCCGATGGCGACCCGCAGGATCGAATAGGCCAGCTGGGTGCCGATGCCCTGGTCGTTCGGCCCCTTGTAGTAGAAGGGGTCGATCAGATGGGCCCAGAGCTTGCGGCCGACATCGAGCGGACCGGGCATGGCGGATTTGCCGCCCACCGCGGTCTGCCCCATCAGCTTGGCATATTCCGGGTCCACGTTGCTGGCGGCGCTGCCGTCCAGGGTCGCCAGCTGCCAGGCGAGGAGAAACGCCAGCAGCATGGCGACCGACAGGATGGCGGCACGCAGGCGGAACGACAGGGCCATCGGCTGTTCTCCCTGTCCCGCGTCAGACCCGCCTGATCTTGAACGAGTTGACATACTCGTCGGGCTTGGCCGGATCGAAGGTCTTGCCCATCACCTTGACCGAGGCATAGGTGGTCGACGGCGGAGTGAGGCCGACTTCCTTCATCAGCTTGGCGGCGTCGGTGGCGAGAAAGACCTGCTCGGCCACCTGCCTGTAGTTGACATCGCCCTTGAGCTGGCCCCAGCGCTTCATCTGGGTGAGGATCCAGACGGCGAAGCTGTGCCAGGGGAAGGGCGCGAAGTCGATGCGGTCGGGCACCTTCTGCACCTTGCCCAGCCCGTCGGCGAAGGTGCCGGTCAGCACCTGCTCGACCACGGTGACCGGCTGGTTCAGGTAGTTGGCCGGCGCGATCGCCTCGGCGATCTGCTTGCGGTTCTCCTGCTTGGTGGCATAGGCGGTCGCCTCGATGATCGCCTTGAGCAGCGCCTGGTAGGTATTCGGCATGGTGGTGACGAATTCCTGGCTGGCGGCGAAGGCGCAGCAGGGATGACCGTCCCAGATTTCCTTGGACAGGATGTGGATGAAGCCAACGCCGTCATAGACCGCGCGCTGGTTCACCGGATCGGGCGCCAGGAAGCCGTCGAGATTGTCGGCGCGCAGGTTGGCGACCATTTCCGGCGGCGGCACCGAGCGGATCTGCACGTCGGTATCGGGATCGATGCCATGCTCCGCGAGGTAATAGCGCAGCAGGTAGTTGTGCATCGAATAGTCGAAGGGCACACCGAACTTGAAGCCCTTCCAGTCCTTCGGGTCGCGCTTGTCCTTGTGCTTCATCGCCAAGGTGATCGCCTGGCCGTTGATGTTCTCCACCGCCGGCATGGTGTAGGGGATCGGGTTCGACCCGGTGCCGGTGGTGATCGCCAGCGGCATCGGCGACAGCATGTGGGCGGCGTCGTATTCCTTGTTCAGCGCCTTGTCGCGTACCACCGCCCAGCCGGCGGTCTTGATGACGTCGACGTTCAGGCCATGCTTGGAATAGAAGCCCATCGGATGCGCCATGATGATCGGCGTGGCGCAGGTGATCGGGATGAAGCCGACCTTGAGGTCCTTCTTCTCGATGGCGCCGCTTTTTCCTTGCGCAAAGACCTCGCGCGCAGTGGCCAGCGGGAAAATCTGCTCCAGCGCGCCGAGCAAAGTGGCGGCGCCGATCGCATGCAGCACCCGACGCCGGGTCGCATCGTCGGGCAGGATGGCGCGCACGACCGCCTGGTCGACGGCATTGGTCAGCCGCCTTTCCGCGTCGGCGGCGGTGACCAGTTCGGCCTGGCGCAACTGCGCCGAAGCCTCGGCATCATGCTCGAGCAGGCTGCGATGCTGGCCGCAGGGACAGGCATCGAGCGTGGCGTCGCGGTCGAACGGATTCTGGAACAAGGACATGGCGTCTGGATCCCCCGTCTTGGTTTGGTGCCTCGGTGTGCAATGCAGCAAGGAGCATGCCAGAGCATGCCAGCGCGCGACCTGGGCCGGGAAACCGCCAAGCATGCGGCTTTGAGGGGCGCCGAAGGGATTACGAAAAATCGTAGTATACGAAGTTTCGTAATGATGATTACTATTCTTCGTAATGGCCCTGACCGACCTCGCCCTGACACCCCCCGATCGCCCGCCGATGCTGACTGGCGGCGGCTTCGGCCGCGTCTTCGACGCCTGCGCCGAGGCGATGCTGGCGGTCGATCCCTGGGCCGGGCGGATTCTCGATGCCAATCCGGCGGCCGGCCGGCTGCTCGGCTATGACCGCGCGGTGCTGCGCGGCATGGCGATGAGCGACCTGCACCCGGGCCAGCTGCCGGCACTGATCGTCTTCACCGATGCGGTGCTCAGCCGCGGCAGCTTCCGCACCCGCACCCTGATGCCGCGCCATGCCACGGGTGCCGAGCTGAAGGTGGAATATGCCGGTGCCCTGCTGCCGCCCGAGCCGCGCGAGGCGGCGGACCGGCCACGCCTGCTGCTGGTGCTGACCGACCTGCAGGACCTGCGCCGGCGCAACGTCGATTCGGAAGCCGACGCCTACATGCGCGGCGGCATCGCCGAATGGCAGAAGGTCGAGCGCTTCTTCCGCGACGTCGAGCGCGAGAACCAGCTGATCCTGCGCGCCGCCGGCGAGGGCATCTACGGCGTCAATGCCGAAGGCAAGACCACCTTCGTCAACCCGGCTGCCGAACGCATGCTCGGCTGGTCGGCTGAGGATCTGGTCGGCAAGGACATGCACGCCATCGTGCACCACACCCACGCGGACGGCAGCCACTATCACCAGGAGGACTGCCCGATCTATACGGCGTTCCGCGACGGCGCCGTGCACAAGGTCGATAACGAGGTGTTCTGGCGTCGCGACGGCAAGCCCTTCTGGGTCGAATACACCTCGACACCGATCCGCGACCGTGGCCTCGTCGTCGGCGCGGTGATCGTGTTCCGCGACATCAGCCACCGCCGCGAGGCCGACGAGAAACTGCGCGCCGCACTGGAAGAAGTGCAGTCACTGCGTGCCCGGCTGGAGCTGGAAAACGCCTATCTGCAGGAAGAAATCCGCATCGAGGGCAACCATCGCGGCATCATCGGCAATTCGGCGGCGATCCAGAGTATCCTGCGCCAAGTCGACCTGGTCGCACCGACCGACGCCACCGTGCTGGTCACCGGCGAGAGCGGCACCGGCAAGGAGCTGATCGCGCGCGCCATCCACGAGGCCAGCCGGCGCAGCAGCCGGCCGCTGATCCGCGTCAACTGCGCGGCGATCCCGCGCGAGCTGTTCGAGAGCGAGTTTTTCGGCCATGTGAAAGGCGCGTTTACCGGCGCGGTGCGCGACCGCGTCGGCCGCTTTGAGCTGGCCGATGGCGGCACCCTGTTCCTCGACGAGGTCGGCGAGATTCCGCTGGAACTGCAGGGCAAGCTGCTGCGCGTGCTGCAGGAAGGCCAGTTCGAACGGGTCGGCGAGGAGCGCACCCGCAATGTCGACGTGCGCGTCATCGCCGCCACCAACCGCGACCTGCGCCAGGAAGTACGCGCCGGGCGGTTTCGCGAGGACCTGTATTTCCGCCTCAACGTGGTGCCGGTTGAATCTGTCAGCCTGCGCGAGCGGCGCGAGGACATCGCGCTGCTGGCGGCGCATTTCCTGCGCGGCATGAACCGCAAGATGAACACCGCCCACCTGCGGCTCAGCGAGGCCGACGCGCGCCGCCTGACGCAGTACGACTGGCCGGGCAACGTGCGCGAGCTGGAAAACGTCATCGAGCGCGCCGCCATCCTCGCCCGCAACGGCCGTCTGCATGTGGTGTTGCCCGACGCGGCGCCGGTGGCACCCCGGCGCAGCGGCAGCGCGCCGGCCGGCGAGGCCAGCCCCATCGTGCTGACCGACCAGGAGCGCCGCGACCGCGACCGCGCCAATATCCTGGCCGCGCTGGACAGCTGCGGCGGCAAGGTGTTCGGCCCCGGCGGCGCGGCAGAACTGCTCGACGTCAAGCCGACCACACTGGCCTCGCGCATCAAGACGCTCGGAATCCGCTACGAACGCGCCGCCCCCTGAGCACCCCGGCGGCTGGCACTCGCACCCTCTTGTCTGCCAGCCGGCTTCGGCATCCAATGGCGTCCCCGACTTGCGACCGCTCTCCTCCGATCCGGAAATGAGGCCCGCATGGACACCCTGAAACTGCACAAGGGCGGCAGACTGAGCCTGCCGCAGGACATGCTCGACAGCCATCACTGGCATGCCGGCACCGAATTCACCGTCGAGGACCGGCCGGAAGGCCTGCTGCTGCGCCCGTTGCAGCAGCGGCCGAAACGCGGCCGCGAGAAGACCCCCGGGCATAGCGCCGGCGATGGCAGCAGCGGCTGCGACCGCGCGCTGGCCGATGCCATGCGCGACCGCTACGCCCGCCTCGGGCACTGACCGGAGATTTGGGAAGGCTTATTCGGCGCCGCCGAGTTCCTGGCCGACCAGGTTGACCCAGTAGGCGGCGCCGGTCAGCAGGATGTCGTCGTTGAAGTCGTAGGTCGGCGTATGCACGTAGCTGCAGCCGCCCTCTTCCGCGCCGCCGTTGCCGAGCAGGATATAGGCGCCCGGCTTGCGTTCCAGCATGAAGGCGAAATCCTCGGCGCCGGTCAGCGCCTCGGCATCGCCGTCGACCAGCGCGTCGCCCACGGTCGCCTGCGCGGCACGGATCGCCGTCGCCGTCTGCTCGACGGCATTGACCAGCGGCGGATAGCGCCGCAGGTAGTCGAATTCGGCCGTGCAGCCATGCGCCGCGGCAATGCCCTGCACCAGTTCGCCAAGACGCCGCTGCAGCATGTCGCGGTCGGCCGGCGTGTAGCTGCGCGCGGTGCCGCGGATCGTCACCTGGGCCGGAATCACGTTCGGCGAACCATGGCTGCCGGCGGCGATATGGCCGACGCTGACCACGGCGGCATGCTGCGGCGAGATGTTGCGGCCGACGATGCTCTGGGTGGCGGTCACAAACGCGGCCGCCGGCATCACCGGGTCGGTGCCCTTGAACGGCATGGCGCCATGGCCGCCGGTGCCGCGGAAAACGGCTGTCCATGTGTCGGAAGCCGCCATCATCGGGCCGGTGCGGATGGCGAACTGGCCGGTGCGGATGCCGGGCATGTTGTGCATGCCGTAGACTGCGTCGCAGGGAAATTTCTCGAACAGGCCCTCTTCGATCATCACCCGCGCGCCGGCCTCGCCCTCCTCGGCCGGCTGGAAGATGAAATGCAGGGTGCCGGCGAAATCGGGATCGCGCGCCAGCTGCTGCGCCGCGCCGAGCAGCATCGCGGTATGGCCGTCATGGCCGCAGGCATGCATCTTGCCGTCATGCACCGAAGCATGGGCGAAGTCGTTCTTCTCCTGCAGGTTCAGGGCATCCATGTCGGCGCGCAGGCCGATGGCGCGCTGCCCCGGACGCTTGCCTTTCAGGGTGCCGACCACGCCGGTCCTGGCCAGGCCGCGATGCACCGGGATGCCCCATTCGGCCAGCTTCGCCGCCACCACGCCGGCGGTGCGGTTTTCCTCGAAGGCGGTTTCCGGATGCTGGTGGATGTCGCGGCGGATCGCCACCAGGGTATCGCGATGGGCCAGCAGGTCACGGGGCAGGATTTTGGTCATGGGGAACAGCTCGTCTGCAGGAGGGGGCTTGCCGCAAGGACAGCACTCCACCGCACATCTGGCAAGGCCGGCCGTGAATGCACCGGTACAATTTTCCCGCCTTGACCAGAAAGATGTCCTCTGGACTTGGCTTCGACGGCGCTCCATCATCCCGCCATAATCATAAACTGCCCGAGATCCCCGCCATGACCGCCCCAGCCGCTTTCCACCACCCGTCGCTCAGCCGGATGCAGAGCGTGTCGATCCTCGCCGGCGCCGCCATCATGCTGTCGCTGGCCATGGGCATGCGCCAGAGCCTCGGCCTGTTCATGCAGCCGGTGACCCATGACCTCGGGATCACGGCGGCCGACTATGCCTTCGCGCTGGCGGTGCAGAATATCGTCTGGGGCTTCAGCCAGCCGGTCGCCGGCGCGCTGGTCGACCGTTACGGCACCCGCTGGATCGCGGTCGCCGGCGGCGCCATCTATGCCGCCGGCCTTGTCGTTACCGCCTTTGCCACCAGCACCCTGATGCTGACGCTGGGCGCCGGGGTGATGATCGGCCTGGCGCTGTCCTGCTCGACATCAGGTGTCGCCGCCAAGGTCGCCGCCCGCGTGGTGCGGCCGGAACGCCGCAGTCTCGCCTTCGGGCTGGTCTCGGCCGCCGGCTCGATCGGCACCTTCTTTGCCGCGCCGCTGGCCCAGGAGATCATCCAGACGCAGGGCTGGCAGATGGCGATCTTCGCCTTCGTCGCGCTCGCCGCCGTGATGCTGCCCGCCGCCTTCATGGGCGGCCGCGCCGACAGCGTACCGATCGAGTCGCTGCGTGATACCGGCGAGACCATGCGTTCGACCCTGATCGAGGCGAGCCGCCATGGCGGCTATATCGTCATGGCCAGCGCCTTTTTCGTCTGCGGCCTGCAGCTCGTCTTCCTGACCACCCATCTGCCGACCTTCCTGGCCGATTGCGGCGTCAGCCCGATGGTCGGCGCCCAGGCGCTGGCGGTGATCGGCGCCTTCAACATCCTCGGTTCCTGGCTGTTCGGCTGGCTCGGCGACCGCTACCCGAAGCATTACCTGCTCGGCCTCGTCTACATGATCCGCTCGGTGGCGATCGCCGCCTATTTCGCCCTGCCGGTCGGCCAGGCCTCGACACTGATCTTCGCCGCCATCATGGGCACGCTGTGGCTCGGCGTCATCCCGCTGGTCAACGGACTGGTGGCGCAGATCTTCGGCATCCGCTACCTGGCCACCTTGACCGGCATCGCGTTTTTCAGCCACCAGCTCGGCAGCTTCCTCGGCGCCTGGGGCGGCGGCGTGATCTATGACCTGCTCGGCTCGTATACCCTGGCCTGGCAGCTGGCCGCCGGCGTCGGCTTCGCCGCCGGCATCATGCAGGTGTTCATGAACGACCGGCCGACCGCGCGCGTGCTGGCCGCCCAGGCCGCGGTCACGACGCCGGCACCTGCTCACTGAGTCTGGCCCACTGAGTCTGGCCCACTGAAGCTGGGGCACTGAAGCTGGGGCACTGAAACCGGCACGCCGAATACGCGCATAACCGCTTTTCCGGGCCGCTTTCCTGGGCGGGTTCTGTCCTGCCGCCTGCTGTGGCACACTGGCATCGTTGATTCGCCACAGGGTGATTGTCGCGTGCTGGACGACACCATCAGAAACGCCATGAGCGCCGAGCTGCGCGATCTGCTCGGCTACTGGGAGGCGCAATCCGCCCGCCGTGGCGGCGCGCTGCCCCATCGCAACAGCATGGTGGCGCTCGACCTCGCCGAACGCTGCCCGGCGGTGATGCCGCATGTCTGGATGCTGGATGTCGAACGCGACCCCTGGCGTTTCCGCTTCCGCATGATCTCGCGCTCGATCCGCCAGTCCGGCGCCGATGCCGGCATCGCGCAGGTCGGCCGCTATCTCAGCGACCTCGAGGGCAAGCGCGACTGGCATCCGCTCTATCTCGCCATGGTGCGGGTCTGCGAAAGCTGCCAGCCCGACTATCGCAGCGGCACGCCCAACATCACGCCGCAGCCGGGCATCATCCGGCTCGAACGCCTCAGCCTGCCGCTCGCCCATGACGGCCGCACTGTCGACGTGATCCTCAGCGCCACGCTCTATCGCCGGGCCGATGGCAGCATCGTACTCTGAAGGCCGGCCCGTTCCGAAGGCCGGCGCGATCATGCTGCATTGCGACCATCGACCGGCGGCGCACAAACGGCCCGCCCTGCCGTTTCCGGCCGCGGGCGCTGGATAGACCGCACCGGCATGCGCTATTGTCCCGGCCCGGCGCATCGCGCCAGCGCCGTCACGTCCAGTCTCCGTTAAAGTATCCGGGAGGAAATCGCCATGCTGTTCCCCGCCGCCGTTGCCGGCAGCCTGCCGAAGCCGTTCTGGCTGTCCGAGACCCACAAGCTGTGGCCGCTGTGGAAGGCCATGGGCCAGGAGCTCGAACTGGCCAAGCGCGATGCCACGCTGTTGTGGATCAAGCAGCAGGAAGATGCCGGGCTGGACACCATCGGCGATGGCGAACAAAGCCGGCAGCATTTCGTGCACGGCTTCCTCGAATTCGTCGACGGCATCGACTTCGAGCACAAGGTCGAGATGGGCATCCGCGCCGACCGCTACAAGGCGATGGTGCCGAAAGTCGTCGGCGCCCTGAAGATGAAGGGCCGCGCCCATGCGACCGAAGCGAAGCTGCTGCGCGGCCATACAAAGCGCCGCACCAAGTTCACCCTGCCCGGCCCGATGACCATCATCGATACCATCGCCGATGCCCATTACGGCGACCGCATCAAGATGGCGATGGCCTTTGCCGACCTGCTGAACCAGGAGGCCCGCGCGCTCCAGGCCGACGGCATCGACATCGTGCAGTTCGACGAGCCGGCCTTCAACGCCTATACCAAAGAGGCCGCCAGCTGGGGCATCGAGGCGCTGCATCGCGCCATCGACGGCCTGACCTGCACGACGGCCGTGCATATCTGCTACGGCTACGGCATCAAGGCCAATATCGACTGGAAAGAGTCACTCGGCAGCGAATGGCGGCAGTATGAGGATTTCTTCCCGGCGCTGGCGAAAAGCCGCATCGACCAGGTCTCGCTGGAATGCCGCAACAGCCGCGTGCCGCCCGACCTGATGAAGCTGCTCGACGGCAAGCAGGTCATGGTCGGCGTGATCGACGTCGCCACCGATCAGGTCGAGACGCCGGAACAGGTCGCCGACACCATCGGACTGGCGATGAAATACGTGCCGAAGGAAAACATCATTGCCTGCACCAACTGCGGGCTGGCGCCGCTCGACCGCGAACTGGCGATCGCCAAGCTGAATGCGCTCGGCGCCGGCGCCAAGCTCGCCCGCGAACGCTGGGGCTGACGGCCGCGCAGGCTTGCTGCGGCCTCAGGAAACTGCGGCAGCCACCTTCTTCGCGGCCGGCTTGCGCACGGGCGCAGGTGCGGGCGTGGCGCGGTCCTGCGCTTCCTTGGCCAGCCGCAGGCTGCGCAGCTTTTCGATCTTGGCCGTCTCGGCAATGCTGCGGGCCCGTTCGCTCTCGGCGGCCGCGCGGATCTCGTTCTCGCGCTGGGCGTTTTTCTGGAAGCGCATCTCGGCGCGGCGCTTCGCCTCTTCGGCGGTAATTCCGTGACTGGCCATGCCATCCTCATCGGTCGGTGCGGGAAATATGGAGCCGCAAAACCGTCAGGCGGAGCCACATGGGGAAGCCGCCATCATAGGGCATCCGCCTCCGGATGGATATGACGAGGCGGTAATCTTCCGGGTTACCGGCCGGATTATGCCGGTTTATCGCGATATTCCTCTGCCGATGCGCGCTGCCCCGCGCCGCCCAGACTGGCCACCAGCCGCCCGGCACGGCCGGCCAGCCACATCGCCGGCTGCTCCACCAGGCGGTGGAAGGCGAGCGCGGCGAGGCAGGCGACGGCGACCACGGCGAGGCTGGCGCTCAACGCCGCCGGCAGAGTGCCGAAGCGGGTCTCCAGCGGCAGGAAGGTCAGCCCGCCCAGCGACCACAGCACCGGCGCATGCAGCAGGTAGATGCCAAACGAAATCCGCCCGAGGAAATCCGACACCGCGTTCGACAGCAGCCGCTGGATGCCCGGCGACAGCATGACACCGGCCACCACCAGCGTGGCGCGCAGCATGCCCGGCATCAGATGCAGGCCGCTGGCGTCGGTCTCGCCCAAGCGCTGCAGCGTGCCGCCGGTATCGACATCAAGCACCGGGAACAGCACCGCGCCGGCGAGGATCAGCGACAGGCCGAGCGGCTCGTGCCAGTGCGGAAACCACGCGGCGCGGCTTTCGCTGCGGGCGATCTCGCGGAAGCCGACACCGATGGCGAACAGCGCACAGTAATTGAAGATCCAGAACGGCTGCACCAGCAGCACGACGGCCAGCGCGAAGGCCGCCAGCGCCGCCGGCCGGCCGCGCGGCACCAGCAGCTTGAGCGCGAAGACCAGCAGCGAGCCGGGGAATTCGATGCGGATGGTCCACAGCACCGGATCATGCAGCGGCGTCTGTGGCCCGATGAAGGCGCCGAGCGTCGCCTCGCGCAGCACGCCCCAGAGGTCGGGCCGGTAGCCGGCGGGGAAGAAATCGCGCATCCAGCCGGACGCCACGCTCCAGCCGAGCGGCGCGTTGAGGTCGAGGCCCATGGCGAATAGCGCCAGCACGACCAGGCCGGCGGCGAGGATCGGCAGCGCCAGCCGCAGCCAGCGTTTCACCACCAGGCCGGCAAAGCCCGCCCGGCCGCGCCAGCCCGGCGCGCGGTCGACGGCGGCATCGACGGCGACGGCGAGCACGATGCCGGACAGCACGAAGAAGATGCCGACCGCCAGCGGCCCGTCGGTGAGAAAGGAAAACGGTGCGAACAGCGGCGCCGCCGGGCTGCTGTGATCGTCGAAGGCCGGCGCGAAGGTCAGCAGCAGGTGGTGGAACACCACGAACAGCGCCGCCCAGCCGCGCAGGCCGTCGAGATGCGCCAGTCTTTGTCCCTTGGGCCGCCGGGATGACGAGGGCGGCACGGCTGCAGGCGACGGCACAGGCAACGGCGGCGGTGGCGAAGGCTGCATGACGGACCCCTGGCAGGCGGGTGCTGAAAAAAAGACGGCACCAGCCATATGAGGAGCGATCTGGCGCGGCGCATCGCGCGCGGCGGCCTTGTCACGGCGAGGTCAGGGCAATGTCACGGGAATGCTGCGGCCTGTTACAACGGGGCCTGCGACAACGCGCGCGCAGGATCGGCCGTCTTCCGCCGTATACTTGGCAGTCTTCTGTCCGAGAGTGTCACCGGATGCGTCCGCTCCTGCACCTGACTTTCCTGTCCGTCCTGCTGCTCGCTGCCGCGCCGGTGCTGGCGGCGCCGGGCCTGCACGATCCGCTGGATGACGGGCCGGCCGAAGCGGCGCCCGACCCGCCGCCGCCGCCGGGCACGCGCATCCTGCGCGACCTGGCCTATGGCGAGGCCCGCGCCCAGCATATGGATGTCTATATCCCCGCTCATGCCGATCATGCGCCAGCGATCGTGATGCCGGTGATCGTGATGGTGCATGGCGGCTTCTGGGCGCTCGGCGACAAGGCCTCGGCCGGTGTCGCCGGCGCCAAGATGGCGCATTGGGTCGGCCGCGGCATGATCTTCGTCTCGGTGAATTACCGCCTGCTGCGCGAGGCCGATCCGGTGACCCAGGCCGCCGATGTCGGCCATGCGCTGGCCGCCGTGCAGGCCCGCGCCGCCGGCTGGGGCGGCGATCCCGCCCGCATCCTGCTGGTCGGCCACTCCGCCGGTGCCCATCTGGTGGCGTTTCTCGCCGCCGATGCGGGATTCGCGAAACGCCAGGGCGCAAAGCCCTGGCTGGGCACCGTGTCGCTCGATTCCGCGGCGCTGGATGTCGTCGAGATCATGCAGCGGACCCATCTGCGCTTCTACAATCGCGTGTTCGGTGACAAGGCGAGCTACTGGCGCCAGGCCTCGCCGCTCTATCACCTGACCGCGGCGCCGGCGCCGATGCTGCTGGTCTGCTCGACGCGGCGGACCGATTCCTGCCCACCGGCCAAGGCCTTTGCCGCCAAGGCCGCGGCGCTCGGCGGCCGCGTCAGCCTGCTGCCGGTCGAGATGACCCACCACGACATCAATCACCGGCTGGGCGAGCCCGGCGCCTATACCGAAGCGGTCGACGGCTTCCTCGCCAGTCTCGGCCTGCCGTAAGGCGCCGTCACGTCTCGTAGATGCCGCCGAGCAGCATGTTGATCCGCTCGCCGTCTTCGGAGAGCGGCAGCAGCAGGCATTCGTAATGCCAGAAGGTATGGTCCTCGGCCAGCATCGTCACATGATCACAGCGTGGCTGGCGCGCGGCGACGATTTCGCGGTAACGCTGCTCCACCGCGGCGGCGACGTCTGCCGTGCGGATATGGCGCGGCGTCTTGCCGGTCAGGCTCTGGCCGTGGATTTCGTCGACATTGCCGCCGGACAGGCGGTAGCGGAAATGCGGCGCAGCCTCCAGCACATCGACCAGGAAGAGGTTGGGCAGCATCTGGCCAAGTTCGAGCGGATCGATATCGGCACGGGCCGGGAAAGCCCGGCCACGCCGCTTGCCATCCCAGTAATCGTAGAGATTCAGGAGCTGGTTGCGACAGCCGCGGCCGCGAACCGGGCAGCGGGCACAGAGCACGTCGCGGGCATCGTTCATCGCGGACAGGCGCTCAGCGACGGAAGAAGCCGACGATGCCGCCGAGCTGGCCGGCCTGGTCGGCCAGCGCCCGGGCCGCGGCCGAGGTCTCCTCCACCAGGGCGCCGTTGCGTTGGGTCATCTCGTCGAGGCTGGCGACGGCGGTGTTGACCTCGTCGAGGCCATGCGCCTGCTCGCCGCTCGCGGTCGCAATCTCGGCGACGATATCGACAACCTTTTTCACTGCCGCGACGATCTCGCCAAGCGAGTCGCCGGTGCGGTTGACCAGGGCGGCGCCGGTCTTCACCTGGGCGTTCGATTCGGTGATCAGCGCCTTGATGTCCTTCGACGCATTGGCCGAGCGCTGCGCCAGTGCACGCACTTCCTGGGCAACCACGGCAAAACCCTTGCCGGCTTCGCCGGCGCGCGCCGCCTCCACGCTGGCGTTCAGCGCCAGCAGGTTGGTCTGGAAGGCGATCTCGTCGATCAGGCCGACGATATCGGCAATCCTGCGCGCACTCTCCTCGATCTGCGTCACGGCCGTCACCGCATCGGCGACCACCGAACCGCCGCGATCGGCGGTATCGCGGGCAGCGACGGCGAGCTGGCTGGCGGCCTGGGCGTTGTCGGCATTCTGTTTCACCGTGGCGGTGATCTGGTGCATCGCTGCCGCGGTCTGCTCCAGCGTCGAGGCCTGGCTTTCGGTGCGGGTGGCGAGATTGCGGCTGCCTTCCGAAATTTCGGCGGCGGCGGTCTGCACCGCGGCGGCGCTGTCGCCGAGGCGGGCCGCCACGTCGCGCAGCGTGCCGATGGTACGGTTCACGTCGCCCTGCACCGCGGCGAAGATGCCTTCGTAATGGCCTTCGACGGTATGGCCGAGATCGCCGCGCGCCAGCCCGGCGATCACGCCGGCCACCCCGCTGCAGGCCTCGTGGGTGCGCGCGACCAGCGCGTTGATGCCCTCGGCGAGCTGGCGCATGAAGCCGCTGCGGCCGTCCAGCGGCAGGCGACCGCTCATGTCGCCGCGCGCGGCGGCGCCGACCAGGCCCGAGACCTCGCCTTCCAGCCGCGCGCTTTCCTCGGCGCCGGCCTTCATCGCCTCGCGGGCGCGGTTGATGGTGACGGCGCCCTGGCGGAAATGGCCGACCATGCCGGTCGGCAGGAAGGGCCGGTAGTATTTGCCATCCGCCGCGAAGGCCAGCGATGCGCCGGATTCACGGATATAGGCATCAGTCAGGTCGAGCATGCGGTTGAACCGTGCCAGCGTGGGTGCCAGCGTGCCGTATTGCCGGAGATGCAGGATGCGTCCGGAGAGGTCGCCCCGGGCCACCCGGGCGCAGACCGCGTCGATTTCGTCCAAGGCCCGCCTGTACTGCGATGCACCAAACATGCCTTCCCCTCCGTTGGCGTTTCCCTGCCGGCGGTCCGCCGCCGGCGCCGTCAGTCCATGGTGGCCAGACCAAGCACGAATTCGTCGTAACCCTGCTGCCGTTCGCGCAGCACGTCGTTCAGCAGCGCGGCGCCGGCCTGCATGCCCAGCTTGCGGTCGGCCTGGCGCTGCTCTTCGGCGAGCAGCCGCTTGTACAGCGGTTCGATAACCGCCAGCGCATTGCGGCCGGGCAGACGCCGGTTCGAATGGTAGCCGTCGACCTTGCCCTGCAGGTCGTGGCTCGGCGTCACATGGGCCAGTACCCAGTAGAAGTCGCCGTTCTTCGCCATGTTCTTCACATAGGCGAAGATCTCGGCGCCCTCCTGGATGCGCTGCCACAGCAGGTGAAAGACGGCGCGCGGCATGTCGGGATGGCGCAGGATGCTGTGCGGCTGGCCGAGCAGTTCCTCTTCCTCATAGAGGCCGACCTTGCAGAACACGTCGTTCACATAGGTCATCCGGCCCTTGAGGTCGGTCTTGCTGACGATGATCTCGTGCTCGGAAAAACTCCGCTCTGTGGCGGTCGGCTGTGGCCGCTGCATTCTTCCTTCCCCCCGGAGGTTGAACAACCGGCGATTACATTCTGCGGTTTTTCACCCGAGGCAAGGAATTATTTTCATTCTAAAATTCTTTTATCTTATTGAGTCGAAACCATGATTCACAAATTTGTGGCGTCAGCACCGACGATCTCCCGGGCTGCCGGGCCTTCCCCTGCGACACCGTCGCAGCAGGACCGGCCTGCCGGAAGGCCGCCTTCACATCTCCAGCAGCACCGAGCCGGTGGTCTGCCCCGCCTCCAGCGCACGATGCGCCTCGGCGGCGGCCGCCAGCGGATAGCGCGCGCCGATCTCCACCTGCAGGCCGGCCTGCAGCATGGCCAGCACCGCCTGCGCCGCCGGCTGGTAATGCTCCGGCAGGCTGCTGTAGGCCATGACGCTCGGCCGCACGAAACTGAGCGCGCGGCGCGGGCCGATCTCATGCACGTCGAGCGGCGCGACCGGGCCGCCGGCCTGGCCGACGCTGGCCACCGTGCCGAACAGCCGGGCGCAGTCGAGGCTCTTGCGCAGCATGTCGCCGCCGATGCCGTCGATCACGTAATCGACGCCACGGCCATCGGTGAGCGCCCGCGCCGTCGCCGCGACATCCTGCTCGCGGTACAGGATCACATGGTCGAGGCCGTGGCGTTCGGCCAGCGCCGCCTTGGCCGCCGAGCCGACGGTGCCGATCACCGTGGCGCCGAGCCGCTTCGCCCATTGCACGAGGATCAGCCCGAGGCCGCCGGCGGCGGCATGCACCAGCACAATGGTGCCCGGCCCGACCGGATAGACCTGTTGCAGCAGCATATGCGCGGTGATGCCGCGTGCCAGCACGGCGGCGGCCGTATCGAAGCCGACGTCGTCGGGCAGCTTCACCAGCCGCGCCGCCGGCAGCAGCCGCGCCGCGGCATAGCCGCCGACCGGATGGCCCATCCAGGCGACGCGATCGCCCGGCGCCACCGCGGTGACATCAGGGCCGACGGCCGCGACGATGCCGGCGCCCTCGATGCCGGGCACGGCCGGCAGCGGCAGCGGATAGAGACCGGTGCGGTGATAGGTGTCGACGAAGCTGACGCCGGCCGCCTGCTGGCGCAGTAGCACCTCGCCCGGCCCCGGCGCGGCCAGCCGGCGTTCGGCCGGCTGCAGTACCTCAGGGCCGCCGGTGCGGGCCATTTCAATCACCTGGGTCGTCACGTCGCTGGCCGTGCGCTGCATCGGTGCATTCATTGCCGGATCCTCCTGGGCATGTCTGTCGGCGGGGACAAACTAGCGCCTGCGAAAATCCACAGAAGATGATATTCCTGCAGAGTGAATGTGTGTTTTTGCACAATATGGCAGGGCGCCATGAGAGACTGGGACGACATCCGCTATTTCCTCGAACTCGGGCGCAGCCCGTCACTGTCGGCGGCAGCACGGCGGCTGAAGGTCGACCACACCACGGTGGCGCGGCGCATCGCGACGCTGGAACGGCGGCTCGGGCTGAAGCTGTTCGACCGGCTGGCGCGCGGCTATGCGCTGACCGAGGAAGGCCTGCGGCTGCTGACCGCCGCCGAACGGGTCGAGCAGGAGGCGCTGGCACTCGGCCGCCAGGCCGGCGGTGCCGCGGGCGATGCGGCCGGTGGCCTGGCCGGCAGCCTGCGCATCGCTGCACCGCCGGTGGTGGCCGCCGCCTTCATCGCGCCGCGCCTGCTGGGCTTCCGGCAGCGGCACCCGGGCATCAGCCTGGAGCTCGCCGGTGGCAAGGAGGCTGCCGATCTCGGCCGCCGCGAGGCCGACCTTGCCGTGCGCCTGAGCAAACCGGCCGACGGCCGGCTGGTGGCGCGCCGGCTCGGCACGCTTGGTTTCGGCTTCTATGCGGCGCGCAGCTATCGCGCGGCGTGGCGATCATCGGCGGCGCGCGACTATGTCGGCTATGACGACAGCCTGGAGGCGGTGCCGCAGCAGCGCCTGCTGCTGAAGCTGGCCGGCGGCCGGCCGCTGGCCTTTGCCGCCAACGACCTCGCCAGCCTGCACCAGGCGGCGCGGACCGGACTTGGCATCGCCGCCCTGCCGCATTTCCTCGCCGCGCAGGACCCGTTGCTGAGACTGCTGCCGCTCGATGCGGCGGCAGCCGACCGCGAGATCTGGCTGCTGGTGCATCCGGATCTGCGCCGCGCGCCGCGGGTGCGGGCTGGCATGGATTTCCTGATTGCGCTGTTCGAGAACGAGCGCGCCCTGCTCGCGGCCGGCACGGCGCGCAAGGCCGCGCGCCGGCGCTGATGCTCTCGGGCGCTCAGGCGAGTCCGGCGGCGGGGATATGGGTGATGGTGATGTCGGCTGCGGCGGGGTCGATGACCGGTATCGTCCAGTCGCATCGCGTGATGCCGATGAAGCCGGTGACCGGACCACCCGGGATTTCCGCCAGCGGCAGCATCAGCCGGCAGCCGCGGGCAAAGCGGTCGGCCAGCCGGTAGATCATGCCCTGCATGAACAGGATCTGCCCGGATTCCGCCAGCGGCCGCCAGCGTTCCATCACCAGCGGCAGGGCTTCGGGCGCGATCATGTCGTCGAGCCAGACATGGCGGGCACTGCTGCGCCCCATGCGGCCACGAAACACCTGCTCGATGGCCTCGCCGGCGACGCGATAGCGATAACGCCAGCGACCGCCATCAGCGCCCGGCCCGGCATCGGTGAGGCAGTCGACCAGATAGACGTAGGGCAGGGCCCAGGGCATGGCGGCCGGATCAATGTCGCGGCGCGACGGCATCGGGCGGCCCGTCCGCAGCGACAGCCAGTAGTCGCCCAGCCGGCGCAGCAGCGGATCGCCGATGCACTCGAACGTATCGGCGACGCGGCGCCGTTCCGTCATCACCACCCGGATGCCGGCGCGGTAGGCTTCGGGATCGTCGACCAGGGAAAAGGTGGCGTTCATGACGGACCCCAGTCTAGTGGAAGGTGAGCCGGCTGGAAGGCCCGGACCGCCACGGCGAATCCTGGTTCAGGCCAGCATGCCGGCGGGGATATAGGTGACGGCGATATCCGCCGGCATGGCCGTCGCGCTGTCGGCCGCCTTGCGGCATTCCCAGTCGCAGTCGGTGGCGCCGATCAGGCCGGTGACCGGACCGCCGGGCTCATCGGCCAGCGGCAGCATGATGCGGCCGCCGCGCGCCAGGCAGTCGGCCATGCGGTAGATCATGCCCTGCATGTAGACGATGCAGCCGTCGTCCGGCAGCGGCCGCCAGCGCGCCATCACCGGCGTCAGATGCTGCGGCTCGAGGATATCGTCAAGCCAGGCACCACGCAGGCTGTGGCGGCCGGAACTGGCACGGAACACCTTCTCGACCTCCTCGCCGGCCAGCCGGTAGCGATAGCGCCAGCGGCCGCCATCGGCGCCGCGGCCGGCGTCGCTGACGCAGTCGACCAGGAAAAGCTGCGACAGCGCCCAGGGAATATCGACCGGATCAATGTCGGCCCGGCGCGGCATCACCTGCCCGGCCCGGCGCGACAGCCAGTAATCGGCCAGCCGGCGCAGGGTCGGCTCGACGATCACGTCGAGCGTATCGGCGCGGCGCGGCCGGGTGCCGGAAGCGGGGCGGAGGAACGGGAAACGGGCCATGAGGCTGGTCCTGACGGAACCTTTGGTTGGACACTGCTGGTTCGAACCATAGGGGCCAGGGTTTCCGCCCGTCGCGTTACTATCCGGATATCCCCTTGGGACCATGCTTAAAAAACGGAAATGTCCGGGGCCGTTTTCGCCGGTTTGCCAGCGCCGTGCCCCGTGGCAGCCCGGTTTCAGTCGGCCGGCGCCAGCCAATGCCCCGCATCCTGCTCCAGGCCGATCAGCGCCAGGCCCGAGGCAATCGACTGCAGCTGGTCGCCGGTCGCCAGCCGCGCCGCGCCGAAGCGCGCCGCAAACAGGTCCTGCAGGGCCGGCACGAACGACGAACCGCCGGTCATGAACACCTGGTCGACGGCGGCCGGTGCGAGCCCCGCCAGGCTGAAAACCTGATCGAGCGCGGCATCGATCTGCGCCAGGTCGGGCGCGATCCAGCCTTCGAAATCCTTGCGGCTGATGCGCTCGCGGATGGTCACGCCTTCCATGTCGAAGCACAACTCCGTGCGCGCGGCGGCGGACAGCGCCGTCTTGGCGTCTGATACCGCGCGGTAGAGGCCGAAGCCCAGGTCCATCTCCACCACGGTGATGAAATCCTCGATCGCCGCCGGCGTGACGGCGGCCCTGGCCAGACGACGCAGGTCGGCCAGCACTTTCGGCGATTTCAGCATGGCGAGCTGATGCCACTGGGCGAACTGCGCGTAATACTGGCCGGGCATCGGCAGGTTCTTGCCGTCGCTCCGGTACAGGCCGCCCTTGCCGAGCCGCGGCGCGACCACATTGTCGATGATGCGGAAATCGAAGGCATCGCCGGCGACGCCAACACCGGCATGGCCGAGCGGCGTGGCGGTCATCCCTTTAGTGCCTCGTTCGAACCGCATCAGCGAGAAGTCACTGGTGCCGCCGCCGAAATCGGCCACCAGGATGGTGGCGGCCTGCTGCAGCCGGCGGGCGAAGAAAAAGGCGGCGCCGACCGGCTCGTAGGCGTAGCGCACGTCGGGAAAGCCGGCACGGGCGTAGGATGCATTCATGCGCCGGAGCGCCAGCGCCGGGTCCGGCGCGGCGCCGACGAAACGCACCGGCCGGCCGGCGATCACCGGCAGGGCCGCGATACCGGCCAGCGCGGCGCCGGCCTCGCGATGCAGCAGGCCGAGGAAGCCGCTCAGGATGTCTTCATAGGTGAAGCGCTTGCCGAAGATCTGCGTCGCGGTGAACAGCGGGCTGGCGGCGAAGGACTTGAACGACTGGATGAAGCGGTGGTCGTAGGGCGAGGTGAGGAACTGCTCGATCGCCCGCGCGCCGGCCGAGACGTCGATCCGGCGTGGGCCGCCGCCGCCCGCAACATCCTCGTAACACAGCGCCGAGCGGAAAATCTCCTGCACGACATCGCCATGGCTGAAGCGGACCGGCGTGACACCACCATCGGCATCGGCAATCGCCACGACGGTATTGGTGGTGCCGAAATCGATACCCACGGCGCGAGAGATGGCTGGCGCGGACTTTGCCATGGCGGGAGGAAATCCTGGGCGGCTTGCTGGAAGGGCGCCCCTTATAGGGGTTCGCATCCTGCGGCTCAACCCACAACGAAAAAGGCCCGGTCGCAAGACCGGGCCTCTCCGGAAACGGCTACGATCAGAATTTGTAGCTGAGCAGCAGGCCACCGGTCAGCTGGTTGGCCGATCCCTGGTCCTCGACCAGCGGGCTGTCGGCGGCATCGCCGAGCAGGCGCTTGTAACCGACCAGCCCGGTCAGCCCCCAATGGTCGGTCAGGCTGTAATCAAGGGCGAGCGACAGGCCGGCATCCTTGAAGCCGCCCTCGGCCTGGTACTGCCGCAGGCCGCTGCGCTGGGCCTGCAGCGCCGTGATGCCGAAGAAGGCCTCGGTATAGTTGTCATCGGCCCAGGTGGTCGAGACTTCCGTGCGCAGCCGCAGCCGCTGGCTGATGGGATAGGCATAGCCGCCCTTCAGTTGCGCAGTCATGCCACCGTCATAGGCATCGCTGACATCGCGGAACATCGTCAGCCCGGCCGACCATGGCCCGGCCCGGTAATTGACGAAGGCACCCAGATCGATGCCGCCATCGATATCGCCGAGGCCGCGCAGCGCATCGTTGCTGTCCTGGTCGCGGCCGAACTGGTAGCGCAGCAGCGGTCCGAACTGCAGCTTGTCGTTCGGCCCCGGTCCCCGCAGGGTGAAGACATTGGCACCGAGTGTCGTCGTTTTCTCGAGGAACACGATGTCGCGGTAATTCACGCTGAGCAGCGGCAGGGGCGCGACCTCGTAATCGTCGCTGCCCTCGTAGTCGGGTTTGACCAGCACGCCGGCGCCAAGCCGGATGTCCCATGTCTTGCTGTCGACGGCCTTGCTGTCCGTCGGAGGGCTTCCCGCCTGCTGGGCGAAAGCCGGGCCGGCCGTCAGGCCGATCAGCACAGGCAGCATCAGTGCCGGCAATACCAGCACCGGCAGGCCGGCGACGCGACGGGGGCGGCAGAGAAAGGAAAATCCGAACATGCGGGATCAGGCTCACTGTCTGGGGGAGGGGCAGGTGGCGGGCATGCTAGCGGCGGCCCGGTGCCGGCGGATTTCAGCGCCGTATCGGTATGTTTCAGAATGTTGCAATTTCCCGTCCGCGTCCGGCCGGGATGCTATCATGGCCGGAGCATGGAGATGTCACCGTGAGTGCAACCGGAGCGGGGCATGTGCTGATCGTCGACGACGACCAGCGCATCCGCGCGATGCTGGCCCGTTTCCTGACCGATCACGGCCTGCGGGTCAGCCAGGCCGCCGACGGCCGGCAGATGTTTGCCATCTGTGCCGATGCGCGGATCGACGTGATCGTGCTCGACATCATGATGCCCGGCGAGGACGGCCTGTCGCTGTGCCGCCGCATGCGGGCGGAGAGCCAGGTGCCGATCATCCTGCTGACCGCGATGACCGGCGACACCGACCGCATCGTCGGCCTTGAAATCGGCGCCGACGATTACGTGGTGAAACCGTTCAACCCGCGCGAGCTGCTGGCCCGCATCCGTGCCGTGACCCGCCGGCTGAATGCGGCCAGCACCAATACGGAGGCCGACGCGGCCATCCCCGCTTCCACCTATGAATTCGCCGGCTGGCACCTCAATGCCAGCCGGCGCACGTTGACCTCGCCCGACCGGATGCTGACCGACCTGACCTCCGGCGAATTCGACCTGCTGCTGGCCTTCCTGGAGCACCCGCAGCGCGTGCTGACCCGCGACCAGTTGCTCGACCTGGCGCATGGCCGCAGCAGCCAGGCCTATGACCGCAGCATCGACGTGCAGATCAGCCGGCTGCGCCGCAAGATCGAGGCCGACCCGCAGGACCCTGCCCTGATCAAGACGATCCGCAACGAGGGCTATTTCTTCACCGCAACGGTGACCGCTGTGCCGGACCGAAGCTAGGGAAATCCCGATGCGCATTCCCATCTGGTCCAACCTGCGCCTGGCGCCCCGCCTGATCCTGGTCATCATCGCCGGCCTGCTGGCGGTGAAAGCGGTCGACAAGGCGATGCCGCTGGTGATCCGGCCGCCCGACATCATGTTCTTCGACCGCGACTGGCTGCTCGCCACCCTGCGCGAGGCGCGCGACCGCAGCAACGCCGTATCCGCCGCCGACCGGCCGGGCGTGCTGCGGAACCTGCCGGCGCGGCAATGGCTGGACTTCACGCCGCTCGGCGCCAAGCCGGAGTTCCGCCATGCCCCGCATGGCAACGCCTTTGCCGAACTGCGCGCCGGCGCCTTTGCCGAGCTGCACCGGCAGATCGCCGACACCCTCGGCCTGGCGCCGCAGGACGTGCTGCTGATGGCCGACGACCTCGACGATCCGGAATATTCGGCACGCCCGCTGGTCATCATCCTGCCGCCGCTGCCGATCGTGATGCGCGATGCGCTTGATGACCGGCGCAGCAACATGCTGAGCAGCGACCTGCGCATCGCCTTTCGCATCGGCACCGACGACTGGCTGCTGGTGATGCCGAAAAGCGACGGACAGGAAACCCTGCGCATGGTCCGCAACGTAGCCTTGCCGCTGCTGGCCGTGATGATGATCGGCCTGCTGTCGATCTGGGTGACGCGCGGCGTGGTCCGGCCGCTGGACGAGCTCGCCGCCGCCGCGGACCGGCTCGGCCATGACCGCGAGCCGCGCCTGGTCGGTCGCTTCAACGCGCCGGAACTGCAGGCGATCGGCAACTCCTTCAACGAGATGCAATTGCGCCTGAAGCGTTTCGTCGACGACCGGCTGCAGATGATCGCCGCCATCTCGCATGACCTGCGCACGCCGCTGACCCGGCTGCGGCTGTTCGCCGAATACCTGCCTGACGCCGAACAGCGCCGCCAGGTGCTGGCCGATATCGCCGACATGGAGACGATGGTCAGCGCGACGCTCACCTTCGGCAACAGCCAGCTGCGCGACGAGCCCTCCAGCGGCATCGATCTCGCCTCGCTGCTGATCAGCCTGTGCGACACCGCCACCGATGCCGGCTGCCCGACCCAGTATGACGGGCCGGATCATGCCGCGCTGGTCTGCCAGCCGGTCGCCATCCGCCGCGCCTTCGGCAACCTGATCGACAATGCCTGCAAGTTCGGCACGGCGGTGCAGGTGGCGCTGCGGGCCGATGCCGATGCGCTCACCGTCACCATCGCCGATGACGGCCCCGGCATCCCGGCCGACCAGGTGGAGATGGCCTTCCGCCCGTTCACCCGGCTCGAGACCTCGCGCAACCGCGAGACCGGCGGCACCGGGCTCGGGCTGACCATCGCCCGCGACGCCATTGCCGCCCAGGGCGGCAGCATCGTGCTGTCCGCCGCGCCGCAGGGCGGCCTGCTGGCGACCGTGACCCTGCCGCGCCGCACCTGACGCCGGACAAAAAGAAAAGGCCCGGTCTTGCGACCGGGCCTCTCCGTAAACTTCCGGACGTTCGGAAGGCAGGACTTAGAAGTCCATGCCACCCATGCCGCCCATGCCACCCATGCCGCCGCCGCCCGGCATGCCGCCGCCGGCCGACTTCGGCTCCGGCTTGTCGGCAACCATGGCCTCGGTGGTGATCAGCAGGCCGGCCACCGAAGCAGCGCCCTGCAGGGCGACGCGCACGACCTTGGTCGGGTCGATCACGCCGGCCTTGACCAGGTCGGTGTATTCTTCGGTCTGGGCATTGAAGCCCCAGCTGGTGTCCTTCGACTCGAGCAGCTTGCCGGCCACCACGGCGCCATCGACGCCGGCGTTTTCGGCGATCTGGCGAACCGGAGCCTGCAGGGCGCGGCGGATGATCTCCACGCCATGCTTCTGGTCGGCATTGTCGACCTTGACCTTGTCGATGGCGCGCACCGAGTACAGCAGCGCGGTGCCGCCGCCCGGAACGATGCCTTCCTCGACCGCGGCGCGGGTCGCATGCAGCGCGTCATCGACGCGATCCTTGCGCTCCTTCACCTCGATCTCGCTGGCGCCGCCGACCTTGATGACGGCCACGCCACCGGCCAGCTTGGCCAGACGCTCCTGCAGCTTCTCGCGGTCGTAGTCCGAGGAAGTCTCCTCGATCTGCGCCTTGATCTGGCCAACACGGGCCTGGATGTCCTTGTTCTTGCCGGCGCCGGCAACGATCGTGGTGTTTTCCTTGTCGATCGTGACCTTCTTGGCGGTGCCCAGCATCTGCAGGGTGACCGACTCGAGCTTGATGCCGAGGTCTTCCGAGATCAGCTGACCACCGGTCAGGATCGCGATGTCTTCCAGCATGGCCTTGCGGCGATCGCCGAAGCCCGGCGCCTTGACGGCGGCGACCTTCAGGCCACCGCGCAGCTTGTTCACCACCAGGGTGGCCAGGGCTTCGCCCTCGACATCCTCGGCGACGATCAGCAGCGGACGGCCGGTCTGCACGACGGCCTCGAGGACCGGCAGCATGGCCTGGAGGCCCGACAGCTTCTTCTCATGGAGAAGAATGTAGGGGTTCTCCATGTCGCAGATCATCTTCTCGGCATTGGTGATGAAATACGGCGACAGGTAGCCGCGGTCGAACTGCATGCCCTCGACGACGTCCAGCTCGGTCTCGAGGCTCTTGGCCTCTTCCACCGTGATGACGCCCTCGTTGCCGACCTTTTCCATCGCCTTGGCGATCATGTTGCCGATTTCGGTGTCGCCGTTGGCCGAGATGGTGCCGACCTGGGCGATTTCCTTGGCGCCCGAGATCTTCTTCGAGCGGGTCTTCAGGTCCTCGACGATCTTCTCGACGGCGAGGTCGATGCCGCGCTTCAGATCCATCGGGTTCATGCCGGCGGCGACGGCCTTGCCGCCTTCGCGGACGATGGCCTGGGCCAGCACGGTGGCGGTGGTGGTGCCGTCGCCGGCCTGGTCGTTCGCCTTGGAAGCGACCTCACGCACCATCTGCGCGCCCATGTTCTCGAACTTGTCGGAAAGCTCGATCTCCTTGGCGACGGTCACGCCGTCCTTGGTGATGCGGGGCGCGCCGAACGACTTGTCGAGCACGACGTTACGGCCCTTGGGGCCGAGGGTGACCTTGACGGCATCGGCGAGGATATCGACGCCGCGCAGCATCTTGCCGCGCGCATCGGCGCCGAAACGGACGTCTTTAGCAGCCATAGCTGTTTCTCCTTGGAATTTTGACGGACGGGATCAGGCGACGCCGATCAGGCGGCCTTGGACTTCTTGGCCGGGGTGCCTTCGATGATGCCCATGATGTCGGACTCCTTCATGATCAGGAGCTCCTGGCCATCGAGCTTCACCTCGGTGCCCGACCACTTGCCGAACAGCACGCGGTCGCCGGCCTTCACATCGAGCGGCTGCACCTTGCCGTTTTCATCGCGGGCGCCGGCGCCGACGGCGACGATCTCGCCCTGCATCGGCTTTTCCTTGGCGCTGTCGGGGATGATGATACCGCCAGCGGTACGCTCTTCCTCAGCGAGGCGCTTCACCACCACGCGGTCATGCAGCGGACGAAACTTCATGCGATCCTCCATTATGTCTGTCGCATAGAGTTGAACCAGAATTCGGGTCAATCCAGCAAAATCAATAAGTTAGCCGGAATTCGCCGGACTGTTAGCACTCCCCCACGGAGAGCGCCAGACACCTAAGCACCCTCCGGCAGAGTGTCAAGGAGGGAGTGCCCGGATTCCGCCATAATTTTTCATGACAGGCCGCGGCCCGGGCCCGGCCGGACCATGACGGCGGCCGGGCCGGCCGCTAGGCTGGCGGCCATCCCGTGCGAGGGGGCGGGCCAAGATGATCACCGTGCATCACCTGAACAATTCGCGGTCCCAGCGCGTGCTGTGGCTGCTGGAGGAGCTTGGCGTCCCCTACGAGGTGGTGCGCTACCAGCGCCGGCCCGACATGCTGGCGCCGCCGGAGCTGAAGAAGGTCCATCCGCTCGGCAAGTCGCCGGTTATTACTGATTCTGGGATCACGGAAGATGGCCGCACCATTGCCGAGACCGGTGCCATCCTCGACTACATCCTCGAGAAACACGGGCAGGGCCGCCTGGTGCCGCCGGCCGGCAGCGACGAGAAGCTGCGGTTTACCTACTGGCTGCATTACGCGGAAGGCTCGGCGATGCCTTTGCTGCTGCTCAAGCTGATCTTCCTGCGCCTGCCGGGCCAGGTGCCGGGCCTGCTGCGGCCGATTGTCGGCATGGTGGCGAAGAAGGTGCAGCAGCGCCTGACCGATCCGCAGCTCGCCACCGCGCTCGCCTTCTGGAACGACGAACTGCAGCAACGCGGCCCGTGGTTCGCCGGCGCCGATTTCAGCGCCGCCGACATCATAATGAGTTTTCCCGTCGAGGCGGCGTCGAGCCGCATCGGCCTTGGCGATCACGCCGCTCTGAAAGACTGGCTGCAGCGCATCCATGCCCGGCCGGCGTATCTCAAGGCGCTGGAGACCGGCGGGCCTTACGAGTTGATGAAGTAACGAGGCCGTCATGGACATCGACCTGCCGTTTGCCAGCCTGATGGGCCTGAAGGTCCTTGAGGTGACGCCCGAGAAGGTGACCGCCGAACTGCCGGTGCGGCCCGAGCTGTGCACCCGGCCGGCCATCCTGCATGGCGGCGCGGTGATGGCATTTGCCGATACGCTCGGCGCCGTCGCCACCATCGCCAATCTCGGCGCGGGCTTCAGCACCACGACGATCGAGAGCAAGACCAACTTCTTCGCCGGCATCCCCGCAGGCGAGACGGCGCATGGCGAATGCACGCCGCTGCACCGCGGCCGCACCACCATGGTCTGGCAGACCCGGATCACCCGTGCCGATGGCAAGCTGGCCGCAATCGTCACCCAGACGCAGCTTGTGCTGGCGCCGCGCTAGGGTTATCGAGGCGGCATGACCCAGCTTCAGCTTGCCGACCTGCCCACCCCCGTCCTGATCCTCGACCGCGCCCGGCTGCTCGCCAATACCGCGCGCATGCGCGACCGCGCGGCGTCGCTCGGCCTGAGCTTACGGCCGCATATGAAGACGGCGAAATCCGCCACGGTCGCCATCCTCGCCCATGCCGGCACGAAAGGCCCGGTCACCGTCTCGACCCTGGTGGAAGCCGCCCATTTCGCCGCCGCCGGTTTCCGCGACATCCTGTACGCCGTGCCGGTGGCGCCGCAGAAGCTCGACCAGGCTGCCGCGATCATGCGCGACACGGCTTGCGACCTGAAACTGATCACCGACAATATCGCCGTGGCCGAGGCCATCGCCGCTGCCGGCCGGCGGCTCGGCGTCCGCTTCCGGACGCTGATCAAGATCGACTGCGGCCTCGGCCGCACCGGCATCGCGCCCGACTCGCCGGATCTGCTGCCGCTCGCCGCCGCTTTATCCGCGCCCGGCGCGGAACTCGCCGGCGTACTGACCCATGCCGGGCATTCCTACCACGCCCACAGCATCGCCGAGATCAAGGCGATTGCCGAAGACGAGCGGCTGGCGGTGGTCACCGCCGCCGGACGGCTGCGCGCCGCCGGTCATGCTTGCGCCATCGTCTCGGTCGGTTCGACGCCGACGGCACTGCATGCCGAATCTTATGCCGGTGTCACCGAGATGCGGCCCGGCAACTACATGTTCTTCGACCTGTTCCAGGCCGGCGTCGGTTCCTGCCGCATGGAAGACATTGCCGTCAGCGTGCTGGCCACCGTGGTCAGCCATCATCCGGGCCGCGGTCACCTGCTGCTCGATGCCGGCGGGCTGGCGCTGTCGAAGGATACCGGCGCCAACGAGCACAGCCCGGGCACCGGCTATGGCCTGGTCTGCCGGCCAGGCGATGCCGTGCCGCTGCCGGACCTCGCCGTGCGCGACGTGCATCAGGAGCATGGCTTGGTCGGCCGCCGCGATGGCGGCGCCGCCGATTTCCTGTCCGCCCATCCGCCGGGCAGCCGCCTGCGCGTGCTGCCCAACCATTCCTGCATGACGGCGGCGATGTACGACCGCTATTACGTCACCGACCCGGCCGTCGCTGGCGGCCTCGCCGTCGTCGCCGAATGGGACCGCGTGAACGGCTGGTGAAAGAATAGGTTGCGCCACGCTCCGGTTCGGGATTGAGTCGGCCGGGGGAACCACGCAGCAGAATGCACGACAGCGCAGACTCCGGGATAACAGGCGCCGATCCGACAGCCGAAACCGCCGCGGCACAGGCCCGCCGCCGCAACCCGGCGATGGCGGGCTTCCGACGCATCCTGCCGATCAACGCGCTGGTCACCCTGATCATCAGCGGCACCACCGGTGCCCTGCTGCTGACCCGGCTGCCGGCGCTGTGGGTCTGGACCTGGCTCGCCCTGCATGCCACCGGTGCGCTCTACATCCTGCTGCGCGGCCTGCAGCCGCCGCGACAGCGCAGCAAAAGCCGCCAGGCGCTGCTGCGCGGCATCGATACCGCCATCGCCGGCCTCGCCGGCCTGGTCTGGGGCGGCGGCGCGCTGTTCCTGCCGCATCTCGATCCCAATCATCAGGTGCTGCTGATCATGGTCACCGGTGGCATGATCGCCGGCAGTTCGGCCACGCTGGCCGTGGTGCCGAGCAATGCCATCGCCTACATGCTGGCCGCCGCGTTGCCCTATGTCGTGACTTTCCTGCTGTCGGGCACCACCTTGGGCTATGCGCTTGGTGCCATGGCGACCGCCTTTACCGCAGCGATGCTGATGACCAACCGCATCGTCTATGGCGTGATCCGGCGCAACCGCCGCCTGCGTGACGAGAATCTCGCCCTCTATGCCCGCATCCGCGGTGCCCAGGACGAACTGCTCGACATCGCCGAGAGCAGCGAGGCCTTTGCCTTTTTCGACGACGACGGCGGGCTGCTGCTGTGGAACCAGCGCTTTCCCGCCCTGCTCGGCCTCGACATGGCTGCCCTGCACCAGGGCGTCGCCCTGGCACCGCTGCTCGAGCGCGCCGGCCTGCCGGCCGACCTGACCGAGCGGCTGGAAGCCGCCGTCGCCGGCGCGCCGCGGCCGGTGCAGGAACTGGCCAACGGGCACTGGGTGCGCGCCAGCCTGCGCCGCACCGCCCAGGGCGACCGTGCCCTGGTGCTGGTCGACGTCACCGAACAGCAGACCGCCAGCGCCCGGCTGCGCGACCAGAACGAGCGGCTGGCCGAGCTGTTCCGCGAGGTCTCGGAAGCCCGCGATGCCGCGCTGCGCGCCAGCCAGGCGAAATCGACCTTCCTCGCCAACATGAGCCACGAGCTGCGCACGCCGCTGAATGCCATCATCGGCTTTTCCGACATCATGCAGCAGAAACTGTTCGGCGCCGCCTCGCCGCGCTACGACGAATACCTGCATGACATCCACGGCAGCGCCCTGCATCTGCTCGGCATCATCAACGACATCCTCGACCTTGCCCGCATCGAGGCCAACCAGATCGTGCTGACCGAGGAAGCGGTCTGCATTGCCGACGAGGCGGCGACCTGCATCCGGCTGGCCGACCTGCAGAGCGGACATGGCGCGTCGATGGTGCTGACCGCCCTGCCCGACGACCTGCCTGACCTGCGCGCCGATGCCCGGCTGGTGCGGCAGATCCTGCTCAACCTGCTCGGCAATGCGCTGAAATTCTCGCCGCCGGGCGCGCCGGTCGAGATCGGCGGCCGCCGCGCGGATACCGGCGAGATCGAGATCTGGGTGCGCGACCACGGCATCGGCATCGCCGCCGCCGACCAGGCCCGCATCTTCGAGCCGTTTGAGCAGGCCGACAGCCAGCACAGCCGCAAGTTCGGCGGCGTCGGCCTCGGCCTGTCGCTGGTGCGCGCCTTCGTTGCCGCCCATCAGGGCCAGGTCGCCATCGACAGCCGGCCCGGCCATGGCACCCGCATCAGCGCGGTGTTCCCCGCCGCGCGCACCATCGCCGCGGCCCGCCCGGCGCCGCCTGCGGTCTAGCCGACGGTACTGCCGGGGCGGGCATGGCGACGTGGAAAATCGCGCGGACGGTCTGATCCGCCGGCTTATCCACAGAAATCCTGTATTATCCGAAGGTCAGCATTGCGCCGGATGGCGGTTTTCCGGTTCAGTGGCGTGGGGAAGTCGCTGCACCGTATGTCCGTCACCGATCAGAATTCCGCCGCCACCGGCCGCAGGGCTGCGCCGTCCGAGCTTGTGCTGGACGCGGCGCGGCCGCCGTTTCCCAGCGGCTTCCGCCAGATCCTGCTGATCAACGCCATCGCCACCCTGTTCTGCGCCAGCGTGATCTGCCTGCTGCTGTGGCGCCAGACCATGGCGGACTGGATCGCCGGCTGGTGGCTGCTGCACCTGCTGGCCACCAGCCTGATCCTGATCGACTGGTACAGCCGCCGGCCACGGGCGGATGCACCGCAGCCCGATACGCCGCCCGTCGATCCGGCGGCGCCGCGGCCGCGCTGGCGCGCCGTCACCGATGTGGCGCTGGCCGCCTTCTGCGGCCTGGTCTGGGGCATCTCGGCCACGGCGATGCCGCAGCTCGACGATACTGCCCGCATGCTGCTGGTGGCGGTGGCCGCCGGCATGATCGGCGGCTCGGCGGCGGCGCTCGCCCTGATGCCGCTGGCCGGTGCCGCCTTCATTCTCGGCATCGCCCTGCCGTTCGCCGCGTATTTCCTGACCATGGACACGCTGATCGGCTATGGCCTGGCCGGCCTGACCATCGGCTATGTCGGCGCCATGGTCGCCGCCAACCATGTCGTCAACGGCATCGTGGTGCGCAACAAGCGGCTGCACCGCGAGAATATCGCCCTGTACGACCGCATCGGCGCGGCGCGCAGCGAATTGCTCGACATCGCCGAGAGCAGCGAGGCCTTCGCCTTCTTCGACGGCGCCGGCCGGCTGCTGGTGTGGAACCGCCGCTTTCCCGCCCTGCTCGGCATCGACGCCCCGAGCCTGCGGCCGGGCACCGCGCTGCCGCCCCTGCTCAGCGACGCCGGCCTGCCGGTCGGGCTGCTGAAGCGGCTGGAGAGCGCGGCGCCGGACAGCCTGCCGGTGCTGAAACTGGCGAACGGCCACTGGGTGCGCGCCGGCCTGCGCCGCAGCGGGCAGGGCGACCGCGTGGTGGTGCTGGTCGACATCACCGAGCAGCAGGCGGTCGCGGCGGCCCTGCGCGACCAGAACGAACGGCTGGCCGAGCTGTTCCGCGAGGTGTCGGAGGCGCGCGATGTCGCGCTGCGCGCCAACCATGCGAAATCCGGCTTTCTCGCCAACATGAGCCACGAGATGCGCACGCCGCTCAATGCCATTATCGGCTTCTCCGACATCATCCGGCACCAGATGTTCGGCGAGCAGTCGCCGAAATACCGCGACTATGCCGAAGACATCCATGGCAGCGGCCAGCATCTGCTCGGCATTCTCGACGACATTCTCGACCTGGCCCGCATCGAGGCCAGCCGGATCGTGCTCGACGAACAGCCGGTGCAGCTGGCCGGCGAGATCGCCACCTGCGCCCGGCTGGCCGGCCAGCAGTTCGGCCGCGGCGCCGGCAGCATCATCCCGCAGCTGCCCGACCGGCTGCCGCCGCTGCACGCCGATGCCCGGCTGGTGCGCCAGATCCTGATCAACCTGATCGGCAGCGCGCTGAAATTCTCGCCGCCCGGCCTGCCGGTCGAGGTCGGTGCGCAACGCAACACCGAGGGCGAGATCGAACTGTGGGTGCGCGACCACGGCATCGGTTTCGCGCCGGCCGACCAGGCGCGCATCTTCGAGCCCTTCGAGCAGCTCGAGCTGCAGCGCAGCCGCCGCTTCGGCGGCCTCGGTCTCGGCCTGTCGCTGGTGCGTGCCTTCGTCGCCGCCCATCAGGGCCGCGTCGCCATCGACAGCCAGCCCGGCCGCGGCACCCGCATCACGGCGGTTTTCCCGGCCGCGCGCACGCTGCCCCCGTCTGAATCAGGCGTCTGACCGCAGCGCCTACCAGAAAAACCCGAGCTGGTGCAGGAAGGCGTCGGCGGCCGACTGCCAGAGTTCCGGATGGTCGAGCAGGCGGTGGCCATCCTCGCCATCGAGCGGCGGGAACAGGTAGAGCTGCACCTCGCCGCCGCCGGCGGCATAGCCGTCCTGCCAGCGGCGGATCGCCGCCGCGCTGTAGTAGCTGTCGTTCTCGGCATAGAGCCACAGCGACGGCATGGCGGCACCGACCATGCCGGCCTGCACGAAGGCATCGCGGTTGAAGTCGCTGCCGCCGGCCGTATCGAGCGGGATGCCACCGGGATCGCCGATCCAGCCGCCGGCAAAGTTGATGCTGCCGACCACGCCGGCGGGCTGGCGGCCGGCATAGGCGACGCTGAGCAGGCCGCCGCGCGACTGGCCGGCGACCAGGATGCGGCGGCCGTCGATGCCGGCGGCGGTGCGCATGAAGCCGACCGCCGCATCGAGATCGTCGAGCGCGTGCCGGAGGCCCTCGGCCAGCCGCAGCGGATTGCGGTCGTAGCCTTCGACATACTCGCCTTCCGAGGCGCCGCGGCCGCGCCGCATCGGCACCAGGAAGGCGAAGCCGCGGTCGAGGAAATAGCGCGCCTGCATCTCGTAGCGCAGCGCCTGCTGCGGCGAGACTGCGCCGGGCCCGGTCGAACCGTGGCTGAACACCGCCAGCGGCGCCGGCGCACCGTCGGCCCGCGCCGGCGGCCGGTACAGCGTCGCGACAAGGTTGCTCGGCCGGCCGAGCGCGGCATTGAACACATGGGACGGGATCAGCAGCGTCTCGCCGCTGAGCGGCCGGTAGCGCGGCAGCGCGGCGAGCCGGGCCGCCAGCGACGCCGGCTCAATCGCCTGCAGACGGGCGCGGTCGCTCAGCGTGCCGCGCCGGTAGCTGCCGGCCAGCCGGCCCGCGCCGTCGGGACGGTAGCGGATGGTGACGGCATTCGAGCGGAAGACCAGCGTACCATCGGTATCGACGCGGCCCTGCAGGCGCATCCACTGACGCCGGATGGTGCCGTCGGGCGCATCGCCGAGGCCATAGACCGCCTGCACCGCGCCATCGGCGCCGACCCGTTCGACCGCCAGCAGATGCGGCAGTGCGGCGCCCCAGCGGCCGAGCCAGCAGCCGGCATAGCAGGCCAGCCCCTCGGGCAGCCCGTCCGGCAGCGGCGCAAACGACAGGTCCTCGGGCAACGGGATGCTCATGGCGTCCGCTGCGGTCAGGCCGCCATGCGCTGCGCAGCCTGGGCGCGCGACAGCCGCCGGCCGAGCCAGCGCAGGTCGGCGGCATCCCACAGCGCATGGAAGTCGACCAGAATGCGCTGGATCACGGCCTCGACAAAGAAGGCGCGGTCGGCGGCGCTCACCCCGTGATGCAGGCCGCGCGCCATGTCGAGCACCGCTTCCGCCATGTCGAGATGGCTGTCGGGCAGGCGGCAGCGCTGCCACAGCGCGGCCAGCCCGAGCTTGCCGGGGTCGTGGATCAGCCGCTGGGCATTGGCGAGCGGTATCCGCGCCATCTGCGCCAGCGCATGTTCGACGAAGTCGAGGTCGCCGCCGGCCAGCGCGCGCAGCAGCAGCCCGGCATCGAGCTGCCCCTGCGCCTGCAGGTCGGCGACCAGGTCGGCCAGTGCCGCCGGCGCGGCGCCCTCGCCGAGCATGCCGAGCAGCACGCGTTCGCGCACCTGCATCATCATCTCGGCCGCCTGCGCCGGCGGGATGCGGTAGCGTTCGATCAGGGTCTCGCGCAGCGCCGCCGAAACCTGGCCGATCAGGCGGGCGGCGAATTTCGGCGGCAGGCCGGGGCGATGCGCCACCGCCTCGCCGACCGCGCGGCTGTCGGGAAACCGGTCGAGCGCCCGGGCGACCAGCGGCAGGCCGACGCTGGCGCCGGCATTGCCCATCAGCACCGCCACGGCCGGCTCGGCCGCCTGTTCGACCAGCGCCTCGGCAAGATCGACCGAGACCCGGCGGCGGCCGGCGATCGCACAGTGATGGCGCGGCGACACGCTCTGCAGCAGTTCGATCAGGTCGGCATCGCCGAGCACCGGCGAGAACTGCAGGATCGGCACCGCCACCTCGGCGACATCGCGCGCCAGGCGCTGCGCGGTAGCATGGGGCAGGTCGGGGTTGTCGTACAGATGCTCGGCCAGCGCCCGGCGCACCGCCACTTCGGCATCACGGGCCAGCGCCGCGATGATCGCCTGCGCCAGCGCACGTTCGGACTCGCTGAGGCCGACGCCGCCATAGGCCTGCGCCACTTTCACAGCCGTGGCGGCACGCGCCGCCGGCGAAGGGTCCGCCAGCAGTGTCTCGACATCTTTGTTGGAAAGAAATGCGCCACCCGCCACCGATGAGCCCCGATCTCCTGGTTGCCGGTCGAATGTCGGGCGCGGACGTTAAGCAGCCGTCAGGCAATTGTCACGCGCAGAGTTTGGTAAACGCGACATCGTTTGTGCAGGGCACACTTTTGTATGTCGGCGAATGGCCCCCTGTCCTCGTGGTGCGTGGGCGCACCGTGAGTCGCTGCGCAAAATACCCGCGTTTTCGCTTCTTCCGCGCGGTGGCGGGAAAAATACCACTGTTGCGTCAGACCGTAGGCTTACATACGAAAATCCCCTGACGCGCACGTCAGCAGGTGGTTTGGCCGGCCGGACAGACCCGCGTCGCGCCCGATGGCGGCACCACCACGGTGCTGCCCGGCCCCGGCGGATTGACGATGACGGTTTTCTCGTCGCTGCCGCCGCAGGCGGCCAGCATCAGCGGCATCGCCAGCACGGCAAGCACAACAGGGATTTTCGACCGGGATCGGACAGGCATGGCGTCACCTCCTCGTTCTGGCAGATATCTGCCTCTGCACCCGAGATGGCGGCCACACCGCGACGCCGCAAGCGCCGTCGCGTTTATGTCATGGATGTCGGCGTGAAGTCACAGCCGGCAAAAATCATCGCCTACGCCATCCCGCGGCGGCTCAGCGCATCCTCGATGGCGTCCCAGATTTCGGCTTCCAGCTTCACGCCGTCGAAGCGGTTGATCTGCTGGAGTCCCGTGGGAGACGTGACGTTGATCTCGGTGAGATAGTCGCCGATCACGTCGATGCCGACGAAGATCAGCCCCTCGCGCTTCAGGTGCGGGCCGATGATCTCGCAGATTTCACGCTCGCGTTGCGTCAGGCCGATCTTTTCCGGCCGGCCGCCGACATGCATGTTGGAACGCGCCTCGCCGGCCGCCGGCACGCGGTTGACCGCGCCGGCCGGGCGGCCGTCGATCAGGATGATGCGCTTGTCGCCTTCGCGCACCGCCGGCAGATACTGCTGCACGATCACCGGCTCGCGCGCCACCTTGGTGAACATCTCGAGCAGCGAGCCGAGATTCTCGTCGTCCGGCTTGAGGTGGAACACGCCGGCGCCGCCGTTGCCGAACAAGGGCTTGAGGATGATGTCCCGGTGCTCGGCGCGGAAGGCCTTGATCGCCTCCATGTCGGACGAGATCAGGGTCGGCGGCATCACGCCGTCGAAATGGGTGACATAGAGTTTTTCCGGCGCGTTGCGCACGGCGACCGGGTTGTTCACCACCAGGGTCTTCGGATGGATATGCTGCAGGATATGCGTCGCCGTGATGTAGGCCATGTCGAACGGCGGGTCCTGGCGCATCAGCACCACGTCCATCTCGGCGAGATCGACGAATTCCGGCGCGCCCAGCGTGAAGTGGTTGCCGCGTTCGGCGCGCAGCTGCATGGCACGGCCGCGCGCCAGCACCTGGCCGTCACGGAAACTGAGGTCGCGGGCGAGGTAGTGGAACAGCGAATAGCCGCGCCGCTCGGCCTCGAGGCCGAGCACGAAGGTGCTGTCGCCATCGAAGTCGATGCTTTCGATGGGGTCCATCTGGATCGCCACCTTGAGGGCCATGGCCTAGTCCTTCCGCGAGAGGGTCAGTTCAACTGCCGGCGAATGTGGCGCAGGAAGGCTTCCGCCTCAAGGCTCGCCGCCTCATCGCCGGCCAGCATCAGATAGCGCTCGGTGGCGGCGATCGCCGCCCCGATCCGCCCGATGCGGCCCTCGACCACGCCGAGCTCGCGCCAGGCCGGGGCGAAATTCGGCGCCACCAGCAGCATGCGACGCAGGATTTCCGCCGCGCGCTCGACGTCGCCGGCGCGCCAGGCGCGGCCCTTGATGTTGTTCTGCTGGCGCAGCAGCACCTCGCGCACCGAAATCGGCCGCACATGCTCGGGCATCAGGTCCCCGCCGGCGCCGCTGCGGCGCAGCAGGGCGGCCATTTCCGGCGGCGCGGCGATGCGGCCGTGATGGAAGGGATCGAGCACCAGGGTGCCGTCCTCGCCGTCGAGGCGGATCAGGAAATGGCCGGGGAAATCGAGACCGCAGACCGGCCAGGACTGCGCGCGGGCGGCATGGATATAAAGCACGCCGAGGCTGACCGGCAGGCCCATGCGGCGGTCAATGACGCGCACGAGGTCGGCATTCTGCGGGTCGTCGTAGCTCTCGGTGTCGCCGTGGTAACCGAATTCCGCCGACAGCACGCCGGCCAGCGCGATGGCACGCGGCGCCACCTCCGGCCCGGCATCCATGCGCGCCAGCGCGCCGGACATGTCGTTGAGGTGCTGGCGGTAGGGCGCCAGGTTGATGCCGGGATGGTCGAGGGCGGCGAGCAGCAGGGCCGCCTCGGCGATGTCGAAACCGTCATCGGGCGCGGCACCCAGCGCCCGCAGTGCGGTCTCGATCGCCGCGCGTTCGGTCATGCAGCCTGTTCCGCCATTGCAATCACACCGGCTTGCGGCGCGGGTCGGTCTTCAGCCAGACATGGCTGATCACCTTCTTCACGCCCTTGATGGTGCGCGCATAATCGGTCACCCGGGTCAGTTCGTCCTCGCTCTGCGCCAGGCCGATCAGGTAGACGATGCCGTTCACCGTGTCGATGTTATAGTTGATGTCGACGATCTTCTCGTCGGTGGCGATCTTGAAGCGCAGCTGGCTGCTGATCCAGGTGTCGGAGGCGGAATCGAGCAGGCTGTCATTGGCATCGACCTGCAGCTCGTTGATCACCTCGTTGATGCGGTCCGATGCCGCCCAGGCCAGACGCGTCGCCTCGTCGCGCGAGAATTCGGTGCCGACCACGCCGGTCAGCAGCACCCGGCCCTCGTAGACGGTGACCGTCACCTTGCGGATCAGATACTGGTAGTGTTTGACATACTGGTCGTCGATCAGCAGCTGGATGCCCTTGTCATTGCCGGCATTCTTGATGCCGCGTTCCTCGGCGGCGGCCACGCCGCCGGCGGCGGCCCCGCCGACGGCGACACCGATGCAGCCGCTCAGCAGCGGCGCAGCGGCCGCCAGCAGCAACAGAACGGCCAGGCTGGCCCGAGAAGGCGCATGAAGGGAAAGCGCAGGGAGGGAAAACGCGCGGAAGGAAAACCGGCGGAAGAAAAACTGGCGCACGCGGAACGTCCTCTTTCTGGTCTCTGACGACATCGGCATCGGCAATCCACCCGTCCCGGCCGGCCGCTCAGCCCGCCGGCCCCTCATCGCTGGGCCGCCAGGCATCGGCGACATGGCGCGGCCAGCGGCCGGGCGCGAGCAGCAGCGCGTCGAAGCGCAGCGAAAGCCGCGCCGCGTCGGGCTGCCCGGCCAAGAATACCGCAGCGGCGCGCATGATGCGATGGCGCTGCCGCGTGCCGATGGCGTCCGCCGCCAGATCGATCCGGTCACGCCATTTCACTTCGATGACGGCGAGAATGCGGCCGCGCCGGGCCAGGATGTCGATTTCGCCGAGCGGATGGCGCCAGTTGCGCGCCAGGATGCGATAGCCCTTCAGCCGCAGCCACAGGCCGGCCAGCGCCTCGCCGCGCCGGCCACGCCTGTGCCGTGCGGCCCGCGCAGGGTTTGGCCGTGCCGGATCACGGCCCGCCGCCATGCCCCTCCCCATCGCGCAACTGCAGGGCGCGGGCATAGACCTGTTTGCGCGGCAGGCCGAGTTCGGCCGCCACCGCATCGACCGCCTGGCGCAAAGGACCTTGCCGCATGGCCGCGGCCAGCGCGGCGTCGAGGTCGGCTTCACTGGCGGCTTCCTCCGCCGGCGGACCGACCACCAGGGTAACCTCGCCCTTCGGCGGCCCGGCGGCGGCATAATGCGCCGCCAGCTCGGCGAGGCTGCCGCGGCGGACTTCCTCGAATTTCTTGGTCAGCTCGCGGGTCACGGCGGCTTCGCGGCCGCCGCCGAATACCTCGGCCATGGCGGCCAGGCTGTCAGGCAGGCGCTGGGCGCTTTCCAGCAGCACCAGGGTTGCCTGCACCGGCTTCAGCTCGGCCAGCCATTTGCCGCGCGCCACGGCTTTCGGCGGCGGAAAGCCGGCGAACAGGAACCGGTCACTCGGCAGGCCGGACACGCTGAGGCCCGCCAGCACCGCCGAAGCGCCCGGCAGGGCGGTGATGGCAACACCCGCGGCGATGCAGTCGCGCACCAGCTTGTAGCCCGGATCGTTGACCAGCGGCGTGCCGGCGTCGGACACCAGCGCCACCACGGCGCCGCCGGCCAGTTTCTGCAGCAGCTGGGGCCGCACTTTCGCCGCATTATGCTCATGATATGGAAACAGCGGCGTGGCGATGCCGTAGCGTTTCAGGAACGGGCCGGTCACCCGGCTGTCCTCGCAGCAGACAAGATCGGCCCGGCGCAGCAGGGCCAGCGCCCGCAGCGTGATGTCGGCAGCGTTGCCGATGGGGGTCGCCACCAGATATAAGCCGGGGGTGAAATGTGCCGCGTCCGCCTCCGGCGGGCTGGGTTCGGGCGGCGGCTGGATCGGGTCTGTCATGGTCATCGGAAAAAGCAGCGTCGCGTACCTTAGAATGGGGCTTTCCGCCCTGTCTATGCCCACCCTGTCTATACGTAGGGCCATCATTGTCCTGGCCCTGCCGCTGGCGCTGGCCGGCTGCGAGAGCGGCAGCACCGCCCAGGGCGGCCTGCCCGGCCTGCTCGACCGCGTGGTCACCGGCGCACCGCAGCGGGTGACTCCCGGCGTGGCACCGCCCGGCAGCCCGGCCGCCCGGCCCGAGGGTGTCCCCCAGGCCAATATCCCGCCCGCCAATATCCCAACTGGCGCGCCGCCGCCGCGCCCGGCCCTGCCATCGAATGCCATCGAGACCGAATCGCTGCCCGGCCTGCGGCTGACGCCGCCGACCGGCGCCGACGTGATCCGCATCGGCTTCCTGGCACCGCTCAGCGGCCCGAGCGCACCGCTCGGCCGCGCCCTGTTCGAGGCGGCGCAGCTCGCGCTGTTCGATCTCAACGACGATCACCTGGCGCTGCTGCCGCGCGACACCGCCGGCACCCCGGAGCAGACCGCGACGGCAACCCGCGAACTGCTCGCCTCGGGCGCGCAGATCATCATCGGGCCGCTGTTCTCGGCCGATACCGCGGCGGCCGCGCCGCTGGCCCGCGAACGCGACGTGCGCGTGCTGAGCTTCTCGACCGATCGCAGCGTCGCCGGCGGCGGCACCTATCTGCTCGGCTTCATGCCCGAGCAGCAGGTGGCGCGCGCCATCGGTTTCGCCCGCAGCCGCGGCATGAGCCGCTTCGCCCTGCTGGCACCCGATACGCCCTATGGCGATGCCATCGCCGCCGCCACCGAGAGCGCCGTGGCGCAGAGCGGCGGCCGGCTGATGAAGGCGGAACGCTATCCGAGCGACAGCAGCGCCGATCTCACCCCGATTGCGCGGCGCTTTGCCGCCGGCCTGCGGGCCCTGCCGCCGCGCGGCCCCGACGAGACCATGGCCGCCGGCATCGACCCGGCGCTCAGCCGCCCGGTCGACGCGCTGCTGATCCCCGAGGGCGGCTCGCGCCTGCGCGCACTGGCGCCGCTGCTGCCCTTCTTTGACATCGATCCGCGCGCGGTGAAATTCATCGGCACCGGCCTGTGGGACGATGCCAGCCTCGGCAGCGAGCCCGCCCTGCTCGGCGGCTGGTATGCCGGCCCGGCACAGGACGGCTTCGAGGCCTTCCGCAAGCGTTTCGAACAGGCCTTCAGCCATCGGCCGCCGCGACTGGCCAGCCTGGCCTATGATGCGACGGCGCTGGTCGGCATTCTCGCCCAGCGCGGTGGCGCGGCTGCCTTCAGCGATGCCGTGCTGACCAGCCCCGACGGCTTTGCCGGCTATGACGGGATTTTCCGCTTCCGCGCCGACGGCACGGTGGAGCGCGGCCTGGCCATCCTGGAAGTGCAGCGCCGCGGCAGCCGGGTGATCGATCCGGCGCCGGCCAGTTTCCTGCCGGCCGCCGGTGCCGCTGCGGCCGGCCAGCCGGCCCCGGCCACCAACTAAACACTGCCGGTTACTGGGAAATTAGTGCCGCCGGGCCGGCCGGCATGGTACGGAAAAGCGATTGTATGCACTACTTCTGCGGGCTTTTGAAACGCAGATTTTTCTAGTAGTGTTGCCGCAATCCCCTTGCCGGCAGGCGGTCCCGGAGGACCAAGCAGTGAGTGAAGCGACCATGGCCGATCAGGAACGTATCGATTTCTCGCGGGTGAGTTTTCTGATCGTCGAACCCAACCGCATGATGGGCCAGATGGTGCGTGACGTGCTGATGATGCTGGAGGCGCAGTATATCGACCGCGCCCGCGACCTCGCCAGCGCCGTCAACATCCTGCGGCTCGGCCGCATCGACGTGCTGATCACCGAATGGGCGCTCGGCACCGACGGCAACACCACCGGCATGGACATCGTGCACTGGGTGCGCAACGACGCCGGCTCGCCCAACCGCATGATGCCGATCCTGATGATGACGGCGAATTCCGAACAGGAATATGTCTGCCGCGCGCGCGACTGCGGCGTTTCCGAATTCGTCGCCAAGCCCTATACCGTGCAGTCCTTCTACACCCGGCTGGTCACCGCCATCGCGCGGCCGCGCCAGTTCGTGCGCATCGACGACTACTTCGGTCCCGACCGCCGGCGCCGCCGCGATGCCGCCTATCAGGGCCCCGAGCGGCGCGACGCCGCGGTCGCCCGCTAGCGGAAGGCGCCAGGCAGGCCCGTATCATGGCGAAAAAGGCAGTCTTCGTTCCGCCGCCGCAGGATCTGCGCCGCAAGGCGGTGAACTTCAAGAAGGGCTTCGCGCTCAAGCTGGCGCCCGAGGAACTGCGCCGGCTGGAAGCGGTGGTCGAGAAGGCCACCGACGATTTCACCCGCGAGGTCGCCGACAAGCTGCGCCAGCTGCGCACCGCCATCGCCGCGGCGGCCGAGGGCAGCGGCGATGCGGCAGCCGCCATCCAGTCGATCCGCGCCCTGTCGCTCGACATCAAGGGCATGGGCGGCATGTTCAAGTATCCGCTGCTCACCGCCTATGCCAAGTCGCTGAACGATTTCGTGGTGATGATGAGGACGCCGAATCCTGTCCAGCTCGACATCATCGCCGCCCAGATCGACGCGCTCTATGTGGTGATGGCCAACCGCATCACCGGCGTCGGCGGCCGGATCGAGCGCGACCTGCTGGAAGCGCTGAACATCGCCACCGAGAAATACGGCCCGGAATACTGAGGCTGCCGGCCTCTATAGCATCTTCCACAGCGGCAGGCCGACCAGCGCGGCGAAGGCGCACAGCCCGAGGGCAACGAGGCGGAATTGCCGGTCGCTCGCCCGCGCGAACAGCCGGCTGCCGAACCGCAGAAACAGCAGATAGGCCGGCACCAGCGGCAGCGACCCGACCAGGCCTTCCGCCGTCAGCAGCCCGCCGCCCCAGTAGGAAATCCCGGAGGCAACCGCCGTGAAGCCGAAGAAGGCGATCAGGTTGGCCCGCACCGTGACGGCACCGCCCTGGCCGCCGAGCCACAGCAGCACCACCGGCGGGCCCGGCAGCGCGGCGGCGCCGGCGGTCAGCCCGGCCAGCGCGCCGGTGCCCAGCGTCGCCGGCAGGCCGAGCCGGCCGAGGTAGCGCCAGCCCGAAGCCATCACCGCCACGGCGACCAGGATCACCAGGCAGATCGCCCAGCGCATCAGGTCGGCATCGACCAGCACCAGCAGGGCGACACCGACCGGCACCGCCAGCACGGCGCCGGCGGCCAGCGGCAGCACTTCGCGCCAGACGCACTGCCGCAGCGCGGCGGGCAGCATGGTCAGCGCAGCGATGTCATCGGCGACGAACAGCCAGACGGCAGCCAGTCTCGGTTCATAGAGCAGGCTGGCGATCGGCATGAACACCATGCCGCTGCCAAAGCCGGAAAAACCGCGCACCAGACCGGCCAGCGCCGCGGCGCCGACAACGACCCAGTAACGCGGATCGGCGAAAAGGCCGAGCAGCGCCTCAGCCAACGAGCAGGACGAGGCCGGCTGCCGCCACGCCGGCACCGGCGACGCGGGTCAGCACCGGCAGGGCGGCGCGCTGCGCCAGCCGCGCCAGCGCAATGCCGCCGGCATGCAGCAGGGCGGTCGCCGCCACCATGCCGGCGCCGAAGCTGAGCGCCGCCGCGGTCTCCGGCATCTCGGCGCCATGGGCATGGCCGTGGAACAGCGCGGCCGCGGTGGTGAACAGCATGGCGACCCACAGCGGCGGCCGGAACGAGAAGGCGACGACGAGACCGAGCGCCAGCACCGAAACGGCGATGCCGAGCTCGACGCCGGGCAGCGCGAGGCCGAGATAGCCGCCGAGGAAACCCAGCGCCATCGGCAGCACGAAGCTGAGCGGCAGCAGCCACAGCGCGCGGGTGTTACCCTTCGCGGCGAGCTGGATCGCCCACAGGCCGACCGCCACCATCGCCAGCATGTGGTCGAGGCCGCCGAAGGGATGGCTGAAGCCGGTGCCGAAACCGGCGCCGGAATCGACGCCGACATGGGCAAAGGCGGGCGCCGCCAGCAATGCCAGAACAGCGGACAGGGCCGGAATCCGGCCGGACTTCACAAACTTGCCGAACTTCACAAACTTGCTGGGGAACATGGCAAACCCTCTCTACGCTGCGTGATGATGTCAGCCCACCTGCCTGCATTTGTGCCGAACACGGCGGCATTTGGCAAGCCAAGCCGACCGGCAGGCTTGCCGGTTTGACAAGCCAGTTTGGCCGGCTTACGGTCCGCCGCGATGGTTCGCCCCGTCTGTTACACGTCGTGTCATGGCCGGGGCGATGAAAAGGGAACGCGGTGCGGAGCATGAGGACCTCATTCTCCAAGGCCGCGGCAGCCCCCGCTACGGTAGGCGGCGAGCGACGCGCAGCAGGCCACTGGATTTTCCGCCGGGTTTCCGGCCGGCGATCCGGGAAGGTGCGCGATCCGCGACGACCCGCAAGCCCGGAGACCTGCCATCAGTACAGTCGGAGCGGGACCATCGGACGGGGTGTGCCGGTGTCTGGTCGTCAGCAACTGCGGCAACCGCCGTGGCCGCCGGCGGCATTCCGTGACGGCGCAGGCAACCACAGGCGCTGACCCATGACCCTCTCGCAGAACACCCCGGTCCGCAAAATTCCCGCCACCGTGATCACCGGCTTTCTCGGCGCCGGCAAGACCACGCTGATCCGCCACCTGCTGGGCAACGCCAGGGGCCGCCGGCTGGCGCTGATCGTCAACGAATTCGGCGAGGTCGGCATCGACGGCGAGCTGCTGAAGGCCTGCGGCAGCCCCGACTGCACGGATGACGACATCGTCGAGCTGGCCAACGGCTGCCTGTGCTGCACGGTCGCCGACGATTTCCTGCCGACTTTGCAGAAGCTGCTCGACCGCGCCGATCCGCCCGACCATATTGTCATCGAGACCTCCGGCCTCGCGCTGCCCAAGCCGCTGGTGCAGGCCTTTGCCTGGCCCGGCATCAGGAACCGCACCACGGTGGACGGCGTGATCGCCGTGGTCGACGGCGCCGCCGTCGCCGAAGGGCGCTTTGCCGATGACGAGGCGGCGCTGGCCGCCCAGCGCGCCGCCGATCCCAATCTCGACCATGACAATCCGCTGGAGGAACTGTTCGAGGACCAGCTCGCCTGCGCCGACCTCGTCCTGCTGAACAAGGCCGATCTGCTCGATGATGCCGCCACCCTCCGCGTGCAGACCGATGTCGCCGCGCATCTGCGGCCCGGCGTCAAGACCATGCTGCTGCAGCATGGCGCCATCGATGCTGCCGTGCTGCTCGGCCTGCAGGCCGCCGCCGAGGACGACATCGCCGCCCGCCGCTCGCATCATGACAGCGAGGATGGCGAACACGACCATGACGATTTTGCCAGTTTCGCGGTCAGCCTGCCCGAGCAGGCCGATCCCCAGGCCCTGCTCAATCGGCTGGCGCCGGTGATCGCCCAGCATGATATCCTCCGCGTGAAGGGCTTTGCGGCGGTGGCCGGCAAGACCATGCGGCTGGTGCTGCAGGGCGTCGGCGCACGGCTGAGCCATTATTACGACCGCGACTGGCAGCCCGGCGAAAACCGCGGCACGCGGCTGGTGGTAATCGGCCGGGCCGGCCTCGACGAGGCGGCGATCCGCGCCGCCCTCGCTGCCTGACCGGCAGCGCGACGGACGGCAACGCGGCAAACGGGGGACAAAGCGGGTGCATCTGCTCAAGGCCATACCGGGCGGCACGGCAACGGCGGACGGCGCCGTCGACCTGAAGCAGTCGCCCGGCGATATCGTGGTCCTGAGTGCCGCCGACAGTGAGCTGGCCTGCCTGAGCACCGCCTGCGCCGCACTACCGGCGGATTTCCCGACCGTGCGGCTCGCCAACCTGCTGCAGCTCGGCCATCCCTATTCGGTCGATCTCTATGTCGACAGCGTGATCGCGCAGGCCAGGCTGGTGATCGTCCGCCTGCTCGGCGGCCAGAGCTACTGGCCCTATGGCGTCGAGCGGCTCAGCGACATCTGCCGCAGCAGGGGCATCCGGCTCGCCTTCCTGCCCGGCGACCGCCAGCCCGATCCCGGCCTCGACGGCTATTCGACGGTCGATGACGACGCCAGCGCCGCCCTGTTCAGCTATTTCCGCGAAGGCGGGCTGGCCAACCTGACCGAGGCGCTGAAATTCGCCGCCACGCTGATCGGCCACGACTGCGCAGTGGCGCCGGCGCGGCCGCTGCCGCCGGCCGGCATCTACTGGCCGGGCCAGGCCAACCCCGATCTTGAGCACATGCGGCTGCTGTGGGGCCAGCCGCGCCCTGTCGCCGCCATCGTCTTCTACCGCGCGCAGATGCAGGCCGGCGATGTCGCGCCGGTGGCGGCGCTGGCCGCGGCGCTGACCGAAGCCGGCCTCAACCCGCTGCCGGTCTTCGTCACCAGCCTGAAGGACCGGCTGTCGGCCGACATCGTCGCCAGCCTGCTCGACCTCGCGCCGCCCGACGTGATCCTCAATGCGACCAGCTTTGCCGTCGGTTCGCCGGCGCAGGACGGCACGCGCAGCGAGACCGACGATCCGCTCGGGCAATGCGACTGTCCGGTGCTGCAGGTGGTCTTCGCCAGCAATCCGCGGGAACAGTGGCAGGACGGCAGCCGCGGCCTGTCGGCGCGCGATCTCGCCATCAGCGTCGCCCTGCCGGAGATCGATGGCCGCATCATGACCCGCGCCGTCGCCTTCAAGGCCGAGGCCGAATTCGACGCCCGCACCGAATGCAGCATCGTGCGTCTGGCCGCCGATCCGGGCCGCGCGCGCTTCGTCGCCCAGCTCGCCGCCCGCTGGTCCAACCTCGCCCGCAAGGCACCAGGCGAACGCCGTGTCGGCCTGGTGCTGGCCAATTATCCGAACCGTGACGGCCGCATCGGCAACGGCGTCGGGCTGGATACGCCGGAAAGCGCCGTGCGCATCCTGCGTGCCATGAAGGATGCCGGCTACGACCTGAACGCCATCCCGGTCAGCGGCAATCGCCTGATCGAGGCTTTGCAGGCCGGCGTCACCAACGACCTTGCCGCCAGCGCGCTGCGCCAGGTGCGCGCGCTCTACCCGATCGACGCCTACCGCGAGGCTTTCGCCCGGCTGCCGGCCGCTGTGCAGCAGGCGGTGACCGGGCGCTGGGGCGACCCCGCGCAGGATCCGCAGCTGCGGCGCGGCGACGACGACGGTCAACCGGCCGGCTTCGCCCTGCCGGTGCTGCTGCTCGGTCATGTCGCAGTGCTGATCCAGCCGGCACGCGGCTATAACATCGACCCGGTGCGCAGCTACCACGATCCCGACCTGTTACCGCCGCATCACTATTTCGCCGCCTATTTCTGGCTGCGCGACCGCTTCCGCGCCGATGCGGTGATCCATTGCGGCAAGCACGGCAATCTCGAATGGCTGCCGGGCAAGGCGCTGGCGTTGTCGGAAGCCTGCATCCCGGAAGCGGTGCTCGGGCCGCTGCCGCAGCTTTATCCCTTCATCGTCAACGATCCAGGCGAAGGTACCCAGGCCAAGCGCCGCACCGCCGCGGTCATCCTCGATCACCTGACGCCGCCGCTGACCCGCGCCGAGATCTACGGCGATCTCGCCGCGCTGGAACAGCTGGTCGACGAATATTACGAGGCCGCCGGCCTCGACCGCCGCCGCCTGCCGCTGCTGACCGACCGCATCCTGGCCGAGGCGCGGCGCATCGGCCTCGATGCCGATTGCGACATCCGCATCGACGAGGCCGCCGACAGTGCCCTGCTGAAACTCGACAACCATCTCTGCGACCTCAAGGAACTGCAGATCCGCGACGGCCTGCATGTCTACGGCCGCACGCCGCAGGGCGAGCCGCTGATCGACCTGCTGGTGGCGCTGGTGCGGCTGCCGCGCGGGTCTGGCAAGGATGGCGATGCCTCGCTGCTGCGCGCGCTGGCCGCCGATCTCGGGCTGCAGTTCGATCCGCTCGATGTCGATTTCGCCCGCGACTGGCGCGGCGCCCGGCCGGCCGTGCTGCTCGACATGAGCAAGGCAGCCTGGCGCAGCCGCGGCGATACCGTCGAGCGGCTGGAACTGCTGGCCAAGCAGCTGGTCGGCGACCGCCGCCTGCCCGACGAGGACTGGCTGCAGACCCGCGCCGTGCTGGATACCATCGACGACCGCCTGCGGCCGGCCGTGCTGGCCTGCGGCCCGAACGAGATGGAAAACCTGCTGCGCGGACTCGACGGCCGCTTCGTGCCACCCGGCCCGAGCGGCGCGCCGACCCGCGGCCGGCCGGAAGTGCTGCCGACCGGGCGCAATTTCTATTCGCTGGATGCGCGCGCCCTGCCGACGCCGGCGGCCTGGACGCTCGGCTGGCGCTCCGCCGATGCCCTGCTGCAGCGCCACCGCCAGGACCACGGCGAATGGCCGCGCGCCATCCTGCTGAATGCCTGGGGCACCGCCAACATGCGCACCGGCGGCGACGACATCGCCCAGGCGCTCGCCCTGATCGGCGCGCGGCCGACCTGGGAAGGCGCATCCGGCCGCGTCACCGGCTTCGAGATCGTGCCGATCGACCTGCTCGACCGCCCGCGCATCGATGTGACCCTGAAGGTGAGCGGCTTTTTCCGCGATGCCTTCCCCGCCCAGGTGGCACTGTTCGATGCGGCAAGCCGCGCCGTACAGGCACTGGACGAGCCCGACCACCTCAATCCGCTCGCCGCCCATGCCCGCGCCGAGGCCGACCGGCTCACCGCCGGCGGCGTGCCGGCCGAAGCCGCAAAGCGCAGCGCCGGCTATCGCGTGTTCGGTGCCAAGCCGGGCGCCTATGGCGCCGGCCTGCAGGCGCTGGTCGACGAGGGCGGCTGGGAACACAGCGACGATTTCGCCCGCGCCTATATCGCCTGGGGCGGCTATGCCTATGGCGCCGACAGCGAGGGCCAGGCCGATTACGCCGGCTTCACCCGCCGGCTCGCCAGCATCGACACCGTGGTGCAGAACCAGGACAACCGCGAGCACGACCTGCTCGATTCGGACGACTATTACCAGTTCGAGGGCGGTGCGGTCGCCGCCGTGCGCCATGCCGCGGGCAAGGCGCCGGTGGCCTATCACAACGACCATTCGCGGCCGGAGAATCCGCGCATCCGCCGGCTCGAGGAAGAGATCGCCCGCGTCGTGCGCGGCCGCGCCGCCAATCCGAAGTGGATCAGCGGCGTCAAGCGCCATGGCTACAAGGGCGCCTTCGAGATCGCCGCCACGGTGGATTACCTGTTCGCCTTCGCCGCCACCACCGGCCTGGTGCGCGACCACCAGTTCGACCAGATCTACGATGCCTATCTCGGCGATGCCGAGACCCGCGCCTTCATCGAAACCAACAACCCCGCCGCCGCCCGCGAGATCGCCGCCCGCTTCCGCGAGGCGATCGCCCGCAACCTGTGGCGGCCGCGCGCCAATACCGCCGCCGAATTGCTCGACAGGATGACCGCCGCATGAAGATCAAAGAGCCCGGCCTGACGGAAGCCGAGATCAACGCCCGCGCCAACGAAAAGGCGAAGAAGCGCAAGGAAGTGCGCGACCGCATGCTGGCGACCAAGACCATCGAGAAGGGCCTGCTCATGGTCCATACCGGCAAGGGCAAGGGCAAGTCGACCGCCGCCTTCGGCCTGGTGACGCGGGCCATCGGCAACGGCTTTCGCGTCGGCATCGTGCAGTTCGTCAAGGGCAAGTGGCAGACCGGCGAACGCGTGGTGCTGGAGCATTTCCCCGACCAGGTGACGATCAAGGCGATGGGCGAGGGCTTCACCTGGGATACCCAGGATCGCGCCCGCGACATCGCCGCGGCGCAGGCCGCCTGGGCCGAGGCGAAACGCATGATCGAGGCGAGCCGCGGCGAGACGCCCCAGTATGACCTGCTGGTGTTCGACGAACTCAACATCGTGCTGCGCTACGACTATCTCGACCTCGCCGAGGTGGTCGAGACGCTGAAAGCCCGCCCGTCGCAACTGCATATCGTCGTCACCGGCCGCAACGCCAAGCCCGAACTGATCGAGGCCGCCGACCTGGTGACCGAAATGACCGAGATCAAGCATCCCTTCCAGGCCGGCGTGAAGGCCCAGAAGGGTATCGAATTCTGAGAGGCCCGCGATGAACAGGACCCATCACGATCCCGCCGCTGTCGGCGCCCCCGTCGGCGGTTACACGCATGGCTGCGAAATCGCCGAAGGCCGACGCATTCTGTTCATCAGCGGCCAGATCCCCGAGACGGCAGACGGCAGCGTCGCCGCCGATCTCGAGGGGCAGGCGCACCAGGTCTGGCGCAATATCGCGGCGGTGCTGGCCGCTGCCGGCATGTCGCTGGACAATCTGGTCAAGGTAACAACCTTCCTGACCGATCGCGGACAGGTGCCGGCCAACCGCAAGGTGCGCAACGAGGTGCTGGGCGACCGCAAGGTCGCACTGACCGTGATGGTGGCAACAACGCTGGAAGCGAAGTGGCTGCTGGAAATTGAAGCGATAGCGATGGATTGATGCCGATGTTCCAGAAACCAGACTTCCAGAAAACCGGCGTCATGCTCTGCGGCCATGGCAGCCGCGATGCCCGCGCGGTCGCCGAATTCACCGCACTGGCCACGCATCTGAAAAACCGCCTGCCGCAGTATGACGTCGATTTCGGTTTCCTCGAATTCGCCACGCCGATCATCCGCGACGGCCTCGATGCCCTGCGCGCCAAGGGCAACACGCGGATTCTGGCTTTGCCCGGCATGCTGTTCGCCGCCGGCCACGCCAAGAACGACATCCCGAGCGTGCTGAACCGCTACCAGGCCGAACACCCGGGGGTGACGATTTCCTATGGCCGCGACCTCGGCATCGACCTGAAGATGCTGCGCGCCGCCGGTGATCGCGTCCAGGCAGCGCTGGATGCCGCCGGCGACGACGTGCCGCGCCACGAGACGGCGCTGGTGGTGGTCGGCCGCGGCACCTCCGATCCCGACGCCAATTCCAACATTTCGAAGGTGATGCGCCTGCTGTGGGAGGGTTTCGGCTTCGGCTGGGCCGAGACCGCCTATTCCGGCGTCACCTTCCCGCTGGTGCAGCCGGCGCTGGAGCATGTGGCCAAGCTCGGCTACCGCCGCGTCATCGTGTTTCCCTATTTCCTGTTCACCGGCATCCTGGTCGAACGCATCTACGACTACACCGACCGCGTCGCCGCCGCCCATCCCGGGATCGACTTCGTCAAGGCCGGCTATCTCAACGACCATCCGCTGGTGCTGGAGGTCTTCGAGGACCGCCTGCGCGAGATCCTCGACGGCAGCAACAACATGAACTGCCAGATGTGCAAATACCGCGCCCAGGTGCTCGGCTTCGAGGACGAGGTCGGCCTGGCGCAAGCCAGCCATCATCACCATGTGGAAGGCATCGGCACCGGTCACGGGCATGATCACGGGCATGGCCATGATCATGGCCACAGCCACGACCACGGCCATCACCCCTATCCCCATGCCGACCATCCGCTCGGCCCCAAGACGCTGGCGGAATAGGGCCCGGACTGCATGCCGCCGCCCTACGAGTACCTGCGCGACCCGGACGCGATCTATCGCCGCTCGTTTTCGCTGATCCGCGAGGCCGTCGATCTTGCCGGGCTGCCGCCGGGGATCGACGCGCTGGCCGAACGGCTGATCCATGCCTGCGGCATGCCCGAGATCCTGCCCGATCTTGCCTGGACGCCGGACCTGCCCGCCGCCGTGGCTTCGGCACTCGCGGCCGGCAAGCCCGTGCTCTGCGATGCCGAGATGGTGGTACACGGCGTGATCCGGTCGCGCCTGCCGGCCGATACCCCGGTGCTGTGCTTCCTCAACGATCCGGCGGCGCGCGCGATCGGCCGGCGTGACGGCATCACCCGCTCGGCCGCCGCCGTCGAGCTGTGGCAGCCGCATCTCGACGGCGCCGTCGTCGTCATCGGCAATGCGCCGACCGCGCTGTTCCGCCTGCTGGAACTGCTGGCTGCGGACGCCGCGCCACGGCCGGCCGCCATCCTCGGTTTCCCGGTCGGCTTCGTCGGCGCCGCCGAATCCAAGGCGGCGCTGATCGCCGATGCCGACGGCATCCCCTATGCTACCCTGCGCGGCCGGCGCGGCGGCAGCGCCATGGCGGCGGCCGCGCTGAATGCTCTGGCGGGGGGGACTGGGGAATGACAGCGCAGGACAAATGGCTTTCCGTGGTCGGCATCGGTGCCGACGGCATGGCCGGGCTGGCGCCGGCGGCGCACGCGCTGGTCGCGGCGGCCGAACTGCTGGTCGGCGGCGAGCGCCACCTCGCTTTCGTGCCCGAACGGCCGGATCAGCAGCGCCTGGTCTGGGGCAAGCCGTTGCTGGAGACCATCGACCGGATTCTCGCCCAGCGCGGCCGCCGCGTCTGCGTGCTGGCCAGCGGCGATCCGCAATGGTTCGGCGCCGGCGCCACCCTGGCGAAGCGCGTGCCGGCCGAAGAGCTGATGATCCTGCCGGCGCCCGGCGCCTTCTCGCTGGCCGCCGCCCGCCTGGCCTGGGCCCTCGATGCCGTGGACTGCATCACATTGCATGGGCGCCCGCTGGAGCTGCTCAACCTCTACCTCTATCGCGGCGCCCACATCCTTGCGCTGAGCGAGGACGGTGCCATGCCGGCCGCCGTGGCGGCGCATCTGGCGAAAGCCGGCTTCGGCAGCGCCGAGATCACCGTGCTCGAGAACCTCGGCGGCGCGCAGGAGCGTATCATCAGCGGCCGCGCCGATGCCTGGAGCCACGCGCGCTGCGCCGACCTCAACACGCTGGCCATCGCAATCAGCGATGGTCCGGCCAATGCCCGCGTGCCCGGCCTCGACGACAATGTCTTCCTGCATGACGGCAACATCACCAAGCGCGAGGTGCGCGCGGTGACGCTGTCGCGGCTGGCGCCGCTGCCCGGCGAACTGCTGTGGGATGTCGGCGCCGGCGCCGGTTCGATCGGCATCGAATGGCTGCGCGCCGACCACCGCAACCGGGCGATTGCCATCGAAAGCCGCGAGTCGCGCCGCTACATGATCGCGCAGAATGCCCTGCAGCTCGGCGTACCGCAGCTCGACATCCGCGGCGGCGACGCACCGGCCGTGCTCGAGGGCCTGCCGGCGCCGGATGCCATCTTTATCGGCGGCGGCATCCTGACCGACGGACTGCTCGAGCGCTGCATGGCGGCGCTGCAGCCCTGCGGCCGGCTGGTCGCCAATGTGGTGACGCTCGAGGGCGAGGCCGCCATCGTGCAGGGCTGGCAGAAATTCGGCGGCGAGCTGTCGCGGCTCGGCGTCGCCCGCGCCGACCATGTCGGCCGCTTCCACGGCTGGCACGCGATGATGCCGGTGACGCAATGGAGCCTCGTCAAGGAATGACGGAACGCGCATGACCGGTATCCTGCCCATGACTGGTACCCTGTACGGCCTTGGCATCGGCCCCGGCGATCCCGAACTGATCACGCTCAAGGCGCTACGCCTGCTGCGCGCCGCGCCGGTCGTGGCCTGGCCGGCGCCGGAACAGGGCGACAGCCTGGCGCGCAGCATTGTCGCTAGCCACCTGCCCGGCGGCCAGACCGAGATCGCCATCCGCATGCCGCTGACCGTGGAGCGCTTCCCGGCCCAGGCGATCTATGACGGTGCCGCCACCGAGCTCGCCGAACATCTGTCGGCCGGCCGCGACGTCGCCGTGCTCTGCGAGGGCGATCCGTTCTTCTACGGCTCGTTCATGTATCTGTTCGCGCGACTGGCCAAGCGCTTCCCGGTCGAGGTGGTGCCCGGCGTCTCGTCGCTGACCGCCTGCGCTGCGGCGCTCGGCCATCCGATTGCCGCCCGCAACGACGTACTCACCGTGATCCCGGCGCCGCTCGACGACGCGGCGATTGCCGCAAGGCTGCAGGCCACCGATGCGGCGGCCATCCTCAAGCTTGGCCGCCACGGACCGCGCATCGTTGCCCTGCTGCAAAAACTTGGCCTGGCCGGTCGCGCGCACTACATCGAGCGGGCCACCATGGCAAACCAGCGCATCCTGCCGCTGGCCGAGGTCGACCCGCAGGCGATTCCCTATTTCGCCATGATCCTGGTGCACAAGCGCGGCGAGGCGCATGTGACGGAGTCCAACACATGAGTGCCACGCCGAGGGGCGGCCGTCCCGCCCTGGTCCTGCTGACTCCCAATGCGCGCAAGGCGGCGCAGCTGCTGATGGCCGCCTTTCCGGCCTGGGAGGTCTATGCCCCCGACGATGCCGCGCTGGTCCACGCGCTGCCCATAGCGCCTTCTGGCGGCAAGGCGACCGACACGATCGCCGATCTGTTCATGGCCGGCCGGCCGGTGATCGGCATCTGCGCCGCCGGCATTCTCATTCGCGCCGTCGCCCCGCGGCTCGCCGACAAGCACAGCGAGCCGCCGCTGATCGCGGTCGCCGCCGACGGCTCTGCCGTGGTGCCGCTGCTCGGCGGCCATCACGGCGGCAACCTGCTGGCGCGGCGCATCGCCGCCGTGCTCGAAAGCACCGCGGCGATCACCACCGCCGGCGACCTGGTCTTCGGCCTCGGCCTCGACGAGCCGCCCGAGGGCTACACCCTGGCCAATCCGGATGCCGCGAAAGGCTTCATGGCCGCCATGCTGCGCGGCGGCAAGATCCGCATCGAGGGCGACGCGCCCTGGCTCGCCGACAGCAACCTGCCGGTCGACGATGAAGGCGCGCTGACCATCGCGGTCAGCCATGAGGAACCGGCCGACGACAGCGAGCCGACGCGGCTGGTCTATCACCCCCGCAGCCTCGCCATCGGGGTCGGCTGCGAACGCGGCTGCTCGCCGGTCGAACTGATCCGCCTGGTGCAGACCACGCTCGCCGACCACAACCTCGCCCGCGACGCCATCGCCGGTATCTATTCCATCGACCTCAAGGCCGACGAGGCGGCGATGGGCGAACTGGCCCACTGGCTCGGCGTGCCGTTGCGCTTTTTCGATGCCGCGACCCTGGAGGCCGAGACGCCGCGGCTGGCCAATCCGTCGGATGTGGTCTTCGCCGAGGTCGGCGCCCATGGCGTCTCGGAAGCCGCCGCACTGGCCGCCGCCGGGCCCGACGCGACCCTGCTGGTGCCAAAACACAAGTCGCAGCGCGCCACCTGTGCCGTCGCGCTGGCGCCCGCACCCTTCGACGGCGCGCTGGCGGGCGTGATGCGCGGCGAACTGCTGGTGGTCGGCACCGGGCCGGGCGATGCGCAATGGCTGACCCCGGAAGCGCGAATCGCGCTGGCCGAAGCCACCGACTGGGTCGGCTACGGCCTCTATCTCGACCTCTATCCCGATCTCGCCACCGGCAAGACCCTGCATCGTTATGACCTCGGCGAGGAAGAGACCCGCGTGCGTGCCGCGCTCGACCTCGCCGCGCAAGGCAGGCGCGTGGCACTGGTCTGTTCCGGCGATCCCGGCATCTACGCCATGGCGACCCTGGTGTTCGAGCTGCTGGAAGCCGAGCCCGACCGCATGGACTGGCAGCGGCTGGCGATTGCCGTGGCGCCCGGCGTTTCGGCGATGCAGGCGGCCGCGGCGCGGGCCGGTGCGCCTTTAGGCCATGACTTCTGCACCATCTCGCTGTCCGACCTGCTGACGCCGCTCGATACCATCCTCCAGCGCGTCAAGGCCGCCGCCCAGGGCGACTTCGTCATCGCCTTCTACAATCCGGTATCGCAGCGCCGCCGCACCCAGCTGGCCATGGCGAAGGATATCCTGCTGCAGCATCGCGACGGGGCAACGCCGGTGATCCTCGCCCGCAACCTCGGCCGCGAGGGCGAGCGGCTGACGTTTACCACCCTCGCCGACCTCGACATCGAGACCGTCGACATGCTGACCGTGGTGCTGGTCGGTGCATCGGCCAGCCGCAGCATCGCGCTGCCGAACGGCCGCCGCTTCGTCTACACGCCGCGCGGCTACGAGAAGAAGAGAGCGCCGTGACCGTCCACTTCATTGGCGCCGGGCCGGGTGCTGCCGACCTGATCACCCTGCGCGGCGCGAAGCTGATTGAGGCCTGCCCGGTCTGCCTTTACGCCGGCTCGCTGGTCCCCGAAGCCGTGGTGGCGCTGGCGCCGAAAGGCGCGCGCGTCATCGACACCGCGCCGCTCAATCTCGACGAGATCATCGGCAAGATGGTGCAGGCCCATGACGCCGGCCACGATGTCGCCCGGGTGCATTCCGGCGATCCCTCGCTCTACGGCGCCATCGCCGAGCAGATCCGCCGGCTGAAGGCGCTGCATATCCCCTACACAATCACGCCCGGCGTGCCGGCCTTTGCGGCGGCCGCCGCCGTGCTGCAGACCGAGCTGACCCTGCCGGAGATCGCCCAGAGCGTGATCCTGACCCGCACGGCGATGAAGTCGTCCGACATGCCGGCCGGCGAGACGCTGGCGAACTTCGGCCGCACCGGCGCGACGCTCGCCATTCATCTCTCGGTGCGCAACATCCGCCATGTGGTCGAGGAGCTGACGCCGCATTACGGCGCCGATTGCCCGGTCGCCGTGGTCGTGCGCGCCACCTGGCCCGACCAGCAGATCCTGCGCGGCACGCTGTCGGATATCGCGGCCAAGATCCGCGCCGCGAAAGTCACCCGCACGGCGCTGATCCTGGTCGGCCGTGTGCTGGCCGAAGACGCCGCCTTCCGCGACAGCGCGCTGTATGACCCGCAGCATGTCCATGTGCTCCGGCCGGGCAAAAAGAAAAAGACGAAGCCGGCCTAGGCTTCAGGCGATCTCGATCACCACCTTGCCCTGTGCGGTGCGATCCGCGATGGCCTGATAGGCCGCCTCGATATCGCCGAGCCTGTAATGCTGCGGGGCGAGCCGCGGCACCAGCAGGCCGGCCTCGGCCATCCTGGTCGCCTCGCGCAGGATGTCGCCATGATGCGCCCGACCGATGCCGGTCAGCAGCGGCAGCAGGGTGAACACGCCGGAATAGCTCGCCGCGCGGAACGACAGCGGCGCCAGCTTGTGGCTGCCCCAGCCGAGGCTGCTGACCACATGGCCGAAGCGGCTGACCGCCGCGAAGGCATCGTCCAGCATACCGCCGGTGTCGTAGACGATGTCGAAACCGAGCCCGGCGGTATGGCGGGCAACGACCTGGTTGATGGTCTCGGTGCGATAGTCGATCGGCGTGGCACCGAGGCTGGCGATGTATTCGGCATGCGCGGCACTGGCGGTGGCGAAGACCTCGGCGCCGAAGCTACGCGCGATCTGCACCGCCATATGGCCGACGCCGCCGGAGCCGCCCAGCACCAGCACGCGCTGGCCGGCCTGGACATGGGCGCGGTCGACCAGACCCTCCCAGGCGGTGATGAAGACCAGCGGCAGTGCCGCCGCCTCGCGCATGGAAAAATTCGCCGGCTGCGGCGCCAGCAGGCTGGCGTCGACCGCGGCATATCCGGCCAGCGATCCCTGCACGCAGCCGACGCCGCCGGTCATGCCATAGACCGCGTCGCCCGGCCGGAAGCCGGTCACGCCGGGGCCGACGGCCTCCACCGTGCCGGCCATGTCGATGCCGAGGATGTTCGGCAGCGGATGCGCGGCATGAGAGGCGCTGCCGGCGCGGATCTTGAGGTCGAGCGGATTGACGCCGCTGGCGGCGATGCGCACCAGCACCTCGCCAGAGCCGGGCTCGGGCCGGGCGGCGACGGTATCACGGAAGGCGCCGCCCTGGGTTTCCAGTACCAGGGCACGCATGGTCTGGCTGCGGCTCTCCGGGGCAATCCCGGGAAGGGGTGTGACGAGGCTCATGGTCGGTCTCCTGGTCCCCGTGCGGGACGGCCTGGCTGGCACGGGAGGACTCTGGGAGCGATTTACCTGTTTGGGTACTAACGTTATTGTTCCGTCATCATGCATTTCTGCATGGCCGGCCAGTCGGGCCAGTTCGGGAGCACCGTCATGATGGAATGGAGCGACCTGCGGATTTTTCTCGCCATCGCCCGCACCGGTACCTTGGGCGCCGCCGCGCGGCAGCTCGGTCAGACCCAGCCCACCATGGGCCGGCGGCTGCGGGCGCTGGAGGCCGCCGTCGGCCAGACCCTGTTCCAGCGGACGCGCGACGGCTTCGTCCTCACCGAGGAAGGGACGGCCGTGCTCGGGCACGCCGAGCGCATCGAAGAAGAGGCGCTCGGCCTCGAGCGCCAGCTCGCGGGCCAGGGCCAGCATCTCGAGGGCAACCTCCGCCTGTCCTCGTCCGACTGGTTCGGCCTGCATGTGCTGAGCCCGGTGCTGGCGGAATTCGTAGACATTCACCCCGGCGTCACCGTCGAACTGCTGACCGATGCGCGGCTCTACAGCCTGCCGCGGCGCGAGGCCGACATGGTGTTCCGCATCGCCCGGTTTGACGAGCCGGAGGTGATTTCGCGCCGGCTTCTGCACATGCCCTACGGCCTCTATATCCGCAGCGGCCTGCCGCACCCGCGCCGCGGTGACGGTGCCGGCTGCCGGCTGGTCACCATGGACACCGCCTTCGACGGCATGCCCGATGTCGGCTGGCTGCGGCAGAACCTGCCCGGCGCCACCATTGCCTTCCGCAGCAACAACCGCGATGTGCAGGCCCGGCTCTGCGCCGCCGGCACCGGCCTCGCCGTGCTGCCCCGGCCGCTGGGCGATGCCACGCCCGGCATCGAGCGTGTCGATCTCGGCGCGGCACCGCCCGGCCGCGATACCTTCGTCGGCTATCACCGCGACCTGAAGCGGCTGGCCCGGCTGCGGGCCCTGCTTGACCTGGTGATCGACCGGCTGGCGCATTGAAGCCTCCTCCTCTGCCTATTCGGCGGCCTGGCCGTAGCCCATGTCGGGTGCCGGCACCGCGAACCGCGCCGGCGGCTGGATAAACGGCAGTGGCGCGGCGCTGTCCGCCGGCTCGGTCTTTGCCGGCTTCGGCAGGGCAAGCCGCGCCGCGGGCTGCGGCAGGGCCGGCGCCGGCGCAACCGTGCGGAAGAACTGCACCTGCCCGGCCAGCCGCTCGGCCTGATCGGCCAGTACCCGGGCAGAGGTCGCGGTCTGCTCGGCCAGCGAGCCGTTATGCTGGGTCGCCTGGTCCATCAGGTCGACCGCGGCATTGATCTGCTCGAGGCCGGTGGCCTGCTCCTGGCTGGCCGCGGCGATCTCGGCGACAATGCTGGAGACCTTGCCGACCGCGGCGACGATATCCTCGAGGCTGTGCCCGGCCTGCGCAACGCGCTGGCCGCCCTCGCCAACCTCGGCATTCGATTCGGCGATCAGCGTCTTGATGTCCTTCGACGCGGCGGCGGCGCGCTGGGCCAGCGAGCGCACCTCCTGCGCCACCACGGCAAAGCCGCGCCCGGCCTCGCCGGCCCGCGCCGCCTCGACGGCGGCGTTGAGCGCCAGCAGGTTGGTCTGGAAGCTGATTTCCTCGATCAGGCTGACGATGCCGCCGATGCGGCCGGCCACCGTTTCGATGCGCGTCATCGACTGGGTCACCGCGCCGATTGCGGTGCGGCCGCGGTCGGCGGCGGCATGCGCGGTGGCGGCGAGCCGGTCGGCGAAACCGGCGCTCTCGGCATTCTGCTTCACCGTGACGGTCAGCTCGTTCATCGACGCGGCCGTCTGCTCCACGCTGGCGGCCTGGCTCTCGGTGCGCTCGGCGAGGTTGACGCTGCCGCCGGAGATTTCCGCCGATACCGCCTGCACCTCGCGCGCCGCATCGCCCAGCTCGGTGATGATGGCGGCCAGCCGCGCCGCCATGCCGTTGGTGTCGTCCTTGATGCGGCCGAAGACACCGTCGAAATCGCCGTCGATGCGCCGGGTCAGGTCGCCGTCGGCCATGGCGCCGAGCACGTCGCCGACCTGGGTCATGATCCGCTCGATGGCGTCGGCCAACCGGTTGATGCCTTCGGCCATGGCGAGGAACATGCCGTCCTTGTCCGCCACCGACAGCCGGCGCGACACCTCGCCGCGCGACACCGCGGCCACTAGGTCTGCAATCTCCGCCCCGGCGAGGCGCTCGCGTTCGAGCTGCGTGCGGATTTCCGCGGTGCGCCGGCGCTGCGCCGCCACCTGCTCGTCATGCAGCCGGTCGGCTTCCTTCAGGCCGTCGCGGAACACCAGCAGGGCGCGCGCCATGGCGCCGATCTCGTCGCCCGCGCCGGTATAGGGCACCGCGGCGCCGTAGTCTTTCTCCGCCAGTGCTGCCATGCGCCCCTCCAGGCGACGCAGCCGCCGGCTGACCAGCAGCATCACCATGGCGACGGCGCCGATCACCACCAGCAGCGCCAGCGCCCCGGCCAGGCTCATCAGCAGCCGCGCATGGTCGTAGATCTCCTCGCCGTGGCTCGCCGCGTCCATGGTCTGTGCGGCGACCCTGTCATGCAGGCCAGACAGGGCGGAGAGCAGATCCTGGTAGGCGGTTTCGGACTGTCCATCGTAAAGCTGGCGCGCGGCGACATCATCGTTGCGCGACGCCAGGCCGCGCAGCACCCGGTCGGTCTCCAGATAGCTGGCCCAGCTTGGGGCGAGGCGGCCATAGGCAGTGCGCTCGTCCGGCGATGCCAGCAGCGTTCCATATTGCGTCACCAGCCTGCCGATCTGGGTCTCCTGCTGCTGCAGGGCAGTTTCCACGCCGGCCAGCATGGCGGGATCGTCTTCCAGGATGGCACGGGCCTCGCCGACACGGAACTGCGCCACCGCCGTGCCGAGCGCATCGGCGGCCTGCAGGGTCGGCAGGCGGTTAAGCCGGATGTCGGTGGCCGAGGCGTTCAGCCTGGACATATCCGTCATTGCCAGCAGTCCGTAGCCGGCGAAGACCGCAAGCAGGACGGCGAAGACGATGCCGAGCCTGGCGTTGATGCCGAACCGGATACCGGCCTGCTTCATGCCGGTCTGCCTCTGATCTGCCTGTGTCATGGTCTGTCGCTTTCTGCTCGCCGTGGCGGACGCTGTCTGGAGATGTCGGGGCGGGATTACGCGGCCAGTTGCACCCTGTAGGGTGCGGCGGCGGCGAGGAATTCACCGGCCGGCATGGCGCGGCCATAGTAATAACCCTGGATCAGGCGGATCCCCATGTCGGCCAGCCGCTCGACGGTGGCAGCATCCTCGACGCCTTCCGCCACCACTTCGAGGCCGAGCGAAAAGGCCAGACTGCGGCTTGCCTTGACGATCGCCCTGGCGGTCGGATCGGTGAGCAGGCCGGCGATGAACGAGCGGTCGAGCTTGATTTGCGAGAAGGGCAGCAGGTCGAGCACATGCATCGAGGCATAGCCGGTGCCGAAATCGTCCAGCACCAGCTGGATCGACCGGGCCGACAGCTTGGCGGCGGCGATCCGCGCCATATCGACCCGCTGCAGCGAATGGGTCTCGGTCAGCTCGACCTTGACGCGGTTCGGCGCGATGCCGGCGATCAGGCAGTAGGTCTCGATCTCGCTGGCCACGTCGATATTCTCGAAATCCTGCGCCGAGATGTTCACCGATACGTCGATGCTGAGGCCGGCGCGGTCGAAATCGGCGACGCTGCGCGCCACCTGGTCGAACATCGCCCGGGTCAGCACGGTCAGGCGGTTGGTCTTTTCCAGCAGCGGGATGAAGTCTGCCGGCGGACGCACCCGACCCGTGGCATCGACCCAGCGCACCAGCGCCTCGGCGGCAACCACGCGTTCCTCGTGCAGATCGTAGATCGGCTGGAAATACGGCACGAATTCGCCGTTGCGCAGACCGGCGTCGATCTCCTCGAGCAGCCGGTGTTCGGCGCGCGTCAACCGGTCGGCCCGGGCACGGCGAATCAGGCGCAGGCCAATGGCCAGCACACAGGCCATCAGCACCAGCAGGGCGAAACCGGACAGCACGTCGGCGCGCAGCATCGGCAGGCCGAAATCGCCGATGACGATATCCTTGAGTCCGTCCCAGGCCAGCGCCACCAGCGCCAGCACGCCCAGGGTGACGGGAATGCCGAGCGACAGGGATTCGATGGCCTGCACAGCCGGCCTGGCCGGTGCGGGCAGGGTCCGCGCGACATGCAGCTGGGTGATCTTGGTCATGGTGTCGTCTTTCCTTTCGGTCGGCCGCATCAGGACTGCGACAGGATGCCGATCTGCATCAGGCAAAGGGCGAGAACCTGGGTGGTTTCGGCACGCAGAAACATGTGGAGAGGAGAACGGCTGCCTGCGGCCGCGAGAACGGCAAGACCGCAGGCGGCCGAGCGGCCCAGGCGGATCGCCCGGGCCCTCGCGGCAGCCGGCCGGGCAGCGAGGGGGGCGGTTCGCTGGGGGAAGCCTGGCCGGCTGCCGGAGAATTGGAAGGAGGTTGTCATCACTGGCCCCACGCTTTGGGTCCGGCGGTCCGGGCCCGGTTCGGTCGCGATGCATCGGCGTCGCGCTGTCTGTGGGGATCAGGGTAAATATTTCCGGCGCCGCCTCCATTCTACGCAGGGATTTCCGCCTCCTGCGTTGGTGTGGAGCGCCTATACCTAGGTATGGTAATGGCGAAGACCGCTTCTCTTTGCGGCGGATATCTGCTTCTTTTCCCGCATGGCGCGGCGGCACAGCCGCACCGTCGCGGCCGTTGCGGGACGCAGCCTTCGGGGGAGCATCAGGTGTTGAGCAGCCCATCCATCACGGCACCGGCCGGATCCGTTCGCCCGCCGGCGCCCGACCGCCGCAAGCCCGGCACGCCGCGCGCGATGCCGCTGCTCGCCGCCCTGCTCACCCTCTGCATCTTCGTCACCGACACCTTCAGTCCGCTGAATTTCGCCGTCGCAGTGCTGTATGTCATCGTCGTGGTGATGGCCGCCGGGTTCTGCAGCCGGCGCGGCCTGCTGGCGGTATCGGCCGGCTGCGTGGCGCTCACCCTGCTCAGCTACATGCTGACGCATATGCTGTCGATCACCGACTCGGCCACCCTGCGCGGCCTGGTCAGCGTCGCCGCCATCACCGTGACCACGCTGCTGGTGCTGCGCAACCACGCCGCCACCACCGCGCTGTCGGAACAGGCCCGGCTGCTCGACCTGACCCATGACGCGATCCTGGTGCGCACGCTCGACGATACCGTGACCTACTGGAACCGCGGCGCCGAGGAACTCTACGGTTGGACGAAGGCCGCCGTCGCCGGCAGGACCGCGACCGACCTGCTGCAGACGCAGTTTCCGCTGTCGCGCGCGGCGGCAATGGAAACGCTGATGCAGACCGACCGCTGGGAGGGCGTGCTGGTGCATGCCCGCCGCGACGGCCCGCCGGCCACCGTCGCCAGCCGCTGGTCGCTGGAGCGCAACGAGCGCGGCCAGCCGGTCTCGATCCTCGAGATCAACACCGACATCACCGATCATGTCCGCGCCCAGGAAGCGCTCAATCGGGCGCAGGCCGAACTCGCCCATGCCAACCGTGTCATGACCATGGGCGAACTGACCGCGTCGATCGCCCATGAGGTGAACCAGCCGCTGGCGGCCATCGTCACCAATGCCGAGACCAGCCTGCGCTGGCTGGCCCGCGCCGAGCCGCAGATCGGCGAGGCCCGCGCGGCCATCGAGCGCGTCGTTAGCGACGGCCGGCGCGCCAGCGAGGTGATCTGGCGGTTGCGCGCCCTGTTCCGCAAGACCGACGAGACCAAGGCGCTGCTGACGCTGAACAGCGTGATCGAGGACACCCTGCCGCTGGTGGAGCGCGAGTTGTTCAGCCACCAGGTCATCCTGCAGACATCCTTCGATCCAGAACCGCCCGCCGTGCAGGGCGACCGCACCCAGCTGCAGCAGGTGGTGATGAACCTCGTGGTCAATGCCATGCAGGCCATGAGTCAGCAGGCGGGAGATCAGCAGACGGGGGATCACCAGACGGGGGGCCTGCCGCGCCGGCTCACGGTGCGCAGCCTGCGTCAGGAGGACGGCCAGGCCCGGGTCGAGGTGCAGGACAGCGGCCCCGGCATGCCGCCCGACGGCGCCGAGCGGCTGTTCGAGGCCTTCTTCACCACCAAGCCGACCGGCATGGGCATGGGCCTGTCGATCTGCCGCTCCATCGTCGAGGCCCACGGCGGGCGCATCTGGCTGGCCGAGACCTCGCCGCGCGGATCGGTGTTGGCCTTTTCGCTGCCGCCAGCAGAGGAGGAGAATGCCGCATGACCACGTCAGCCAAGGGCGCCGCCAGCGGCCCCGCCGATACCGCCGCCGGCCATGTGCTGGTGATCGACGACGACGCCCCGCTGCGCGCGGCGATGGACGGCCTGTTCCGCTCGGTCGGGCTGCAGGTCACCATGTTCGCCGCGACGGCCGATTTCCTGCGCAGCAAGCTGCCCGATGCGCCGAGCTGCCTGGTGCTCGACGTCCGCCTGCCCGGTGTCAGCGGGCTGGATTTCCAGACCCAGCTCGCCGCCGCCAATATCCGCATCCCGGTCATCATCATGACCGGCCATGGCGATATTCCGATGTCGGTGCGCGCCATGAAGGCCGGCGCGGTGGATTTTCTCGCCAAGCCGTTCCGTGACCAGGACATGCTGGATGCCGTCGCCGCCGCGCTGCGGCGCGACGAGGAGCGCCGCACGGCCGAACAGGCCACTGCGGCGCTGCAGAAGCTCTACCAGAGCCTGACCCCGCGCGAACGCGAGATCATGGACTGGGTGACCCGCGGCCTGATGAACAAGCAGATCGCCGCCGAGGTCAATCTCAGCGAGATCACCGTCAAGATCCATCGTGGCCAGGTGATGAAGAAGATGGCGGCAAAATCCCTCGCCGACCTCGTGCGCATGGCCGAGGCGCTCAAGGCCGCCGCTCAGGGTAACTGACCTAAACCTCTGTATGATTCCCCGCGGCATGGGGCAGCGGTAGGTTGCCCCCATCACACAGCGCGTGGCCTGGGCCGGACCGTCCGGCAGATCGCCCCCGCAGCGAGGACGAGTACCGTGTCGATCATAAAGATCATATCCATCGTCGACGATGATGCGTCTGTCCGCACCGCCACCGAAGGTCTGGTGCGTTCGCTCGGCTTTGCCGCCTATGGCTTCGCCTCGGCCGAGGCCTTCCTCGCCTCGCCGCTGATCGACGCCACCGCCTGCCTGATCACCGACGTGCAGATGCCGGGCATGAGCGGTCTGGAGCTGCAGGCGGAACTGGCCAGCCAGGGCCGCGACATCCCGGTCATCTTCATCACGGCCTTTCCGGAAGAGCGCCTGCGCCGGCAGGCCCGTGCCGGCGGCGCCATCGACTTCCTTGCCAAACCCTTCGACGGCAGCACCATGATCCGCTGCATCGAGACCGCCGTCGGCCAGAGCAGCTAGCGTCCCGGCTGCCCCCGTCTACAGCGCCGTCGTATTGACCCAGGCGAGCGCCGCGCCGGTGCTTTCCACGATATCGCCGGGCGGCAGCGGCGGCCGCTCGATCATCAGCACCGGAATATGCAGTTCGGCGGCAGCGGCGATCTTGCCCGCCGCGCCGCCGGCATTCTTGGTCACCAGCAGGTCGATGCGATGCTGCTGCATCAGCGCCTTCTCGTCATCGGGCGTGAACGGACCGCGCCCCAGAACCAGTTCGCCCGCCGGCAGCGCGATGTCGTCGGCCGGCGGATCGATCAGCCGGGTCAGGAACCAGCGCGATCCGTTGCGTTCGCCGGCCAGCGGCACGAAGGGACCGATCTCCTGGCGGCCGACGGTCAGGAAAATGCGGTGCGCCGGATGGAAGCGCAGGAACACCGCCGCCGCCGCCACGCTCGGCATCATGGTCCAGCGGTCGCCGGGCGACGGCGACCACGGCGGCCGCACCAGCTTGGCGCGCGGCAGGCCGAGCGCCCGGCAGGCCTCGAAGGCATGGCGCGCCATCTGTTCGGCGAAGGGATGCGTGGCATCGAGCACCAGGTCGATCTTCTCGCGCACCAGATAGTCGCTGAGGCCGGCGATGCCGCCGAAGCCGCCGACCCGCACCTCGCCCGGCGGCTGCACCGGCTGTTCGGTGCGGCCGGCCAGCGACGAGATGCAATGCAGCCGGTCGTTGCCATCGAGCTCGCGGGCCAGCCGCAAAGCCTCGCCGGTGCCGCCGAGCAGCAGGAGGCGCCGCACTTTAGCCATGGCGGCCGACGCCATAACGTCCAACAATCGTGCCGGCACGGTCGACGGCAACCACGTCGATGGCGATGGCGGCCGGCGCCACCAGGCTGGCCGCCGCATCGGCGGCGCGCCGCGCGACGAGATCGCCGAGCCGCAGGCCGGTCGCTTGCGCGATCTGCAGCACCTCGAGCGCGGTATTGGCACCACGCGCCTGTTTCACCTGCGCATTGCTGCCGCCCGCCTCGCCCAGCCAGCTCGCCAGCACATCGGCGTCGACCTGGCTGCGGCCGGAATGCAGGTCCATCTGGCCCTGCGCCAGTTTCACCAGCTTGGCGAAGCCGCCGCCGATGGTCAGCCGCGGCACCGGATGCCGCCGCAGGTATTTCAGCAGCGCGCCGGCGAAATCGCCCATGTCGAGCAGGGCCAGCTCCGGCAGGCCGTAGAGTTGCTGCACAACGCCCTCCGAGGTCGAGCCGGTACAACCGGCGACATGCGCAAGGCCGGCCGCCCGCGCCACATCGACGCCGCGCTGGATCGAATGGATCCACGCCGAACAGGAGAACGGCACAACGATGCCGGTGGTTCCGAGAATACTGAGGCCGCCGAGAATCCCGAGCCGGGGATTCCACGTCTGCTTCGCCAGATCTTCGCCGCCGGGCACCGAAATCTCGATCTCAACATCGCCGGCGACACCCTGTGCCGCCGCGACTTCGGCGATCACCGCCTGCATCAGGCGGCGCGGCACCGGATTGATCGCCGGCTCGCCCGGCGGCAGCGGCAGGCCGGCCTTCGTAATCGTGCCGACACCTTCGCCGGCGCGGAAAACCACGCCGCTGCCGGGCGCACCGCGGCGGAGGCGGGCGACGATCATTGCCTGGTGGGTGACGTCCGGGTCGTCGCCGGCATCCTTGACGATGCCGGCCTCGGCCCAGTCGCCGTGCGCATCGCGGCCCCTGCGTTCGACGGCCAGCGCAAACGCCGGCCGCTCGCCTTTCGGCAGCAGGATCTCGACCGGATCGGGAAATGCGCCGGTCAGCAGCGCCGTCCACGCCGCCTTGGTCGCCGCGGTAGCGCAGGCGCCGGTCGTCCAGCCGCGGCGCAAAGCCGCCGTCGCGCCCGTCCTCTCTGCAACCTGTTCCGACATGGCGCGCAGTATACACCGCCGGCAGCCCGGTGTACCTTGCCGCGATGCAGCTTCCGGCCCTTGATATGCCTGTATTTCCGGCCGGCCAGGTGTGGCTGGCGGGTGCCGGTCCCGGCGATCCGGGACTGCTGACCCTGCATGCGGTGAACGCGCTCAACCAGGCCGACATCGTGATCTACGACGCGCTGGTCGGCGAGGCGATCCTCGGCTGCGCGCGGCCCGGCGCGGTGCTGGAATATGCCGGCAAGCGCGGCGGCAAGCCCTCGCCGAAACAGCGCGACATCAGCCTGCGGCTGATCGAGCTGGCCCGCCAGGGCAAGCGCGTGCTGCGGCTGAAGGGCGGCGATCCCTTCGTGTTCGGCCGCGGCGCCGAGGAGGCGCTGAGCCTGCGCGACGCCGGCATCGCCTTCCGTGTCATCCCCGGCATCTCGGCCGGCATCGGCGGGCTGGCCTATGCCGGCATTCCGCTGACCCATCGCGACACCAATTCCTGCGTCACCTTCCTCACCGGGCATAACGCGGCCGGCGAAGTGCCCGACAGCGTCGACTGGGCCGCCATGGTGCGCGCCTCGCCGGTGCTGGTGATCTACATGGCGATCAAGCATCTCGACCTGCTGGTGGCGAAACTTCGCCATGCCGGCCTGCCCGCCGAGCGGCCGGCAGCGCTGGTCAGCCATGCCACCCTGCCGCAGATGCGGGTGCTGACCGCGACGCTTGGCAGCATCGTCGCCCGGGCCCAGACCGCGCAGGTCGCGCCGCCGGCATTGTTCGTGGTCGGCGAAGTGGTCGACCTGCATGCCGTCTTCGGTGCCAGCGACCTGCAGGCCACCCTGCAGAGCCTTCCGCTGACCGGTCCGGTGCCGTCATGTCAGCAGGCATCGTAATCGCCGCGCCGGCCTCGGGCAGCGGCAAGACCACCGTCACCCTTGCCCTGCTGCGCCTGCTGGCCCGCGAGGGCCGCATCGTGGCGCCGTTCAAGACGGGACCCGACTATATCGACGGCGCCTTCCATCGCGCCGCCAGCGCCGGCCGGCCCTGCTGCAACCTCGATGCCTTCGCCATGCGGCCGGCGACGCTGAATGCCGTGCTGGCCTGGGGCGCCGGCCAGGCCGAGCTGGTCGTCGTCGAGGGCGTCATGGGCCTGTTCGATGCCGCCGCCAATGACGAGGGCTCGACCGCCGATCTGGCCGCGCGGCTCGGCCTGCCGATCCTGCTGGTGGTCGATGCGGCGCGCCAGAGCCAGTCTGTTGCCGCCCTGGTGCATGGCTTCCGCAGCTTCCGCCCCGATGTGGCGATTGGCGGCGTGGTGCTCAACCGCGTCGCCAGCCCGCGCCACGAAACCCTGCTGCGCCGCGCGCTGGCGCCGCTCGGCCTGCCGATCCTCGCCGCGCTGCCGCCGCGCGAGGATCTGGCGCTGCCGAGCCGCCATCTCGGCCTGATGCAGGCGGAAGAGCGCAGCGGCCTCGACATGCTGCTCGATACCGCGGCCGACTGGCTGCACAACGGCCTCGACCGTGCCGCCTTCGACGCCCTGCTGGCACCGCTGGTGCTCGCACCAGATGTGCCGGTACCGCCCCCCGCGCTGCCGCCGCCCGCGCTGCCACCGCCCGCGCTGCCACCCTTGGGCCAGCGCATCGCGGTGGCCGAGGATGTCGCCTTCGCCTTCGCCTATCCACATCTGCTGGCCGGCTGGCAGGCCCAGGGGGCGACGCTGCTGCCCTTCTCGCCGCTGGCCGACGAAGCCCCCGATGCCACGGCCGATGCCGTCTTCCTGCCCGGCGGCTATCCCGAACTGCATGCCGGGCGGCTGGCCGCCAACCGCCGGCTGATGGCCGGCCTGCGCGCGGCGGCGGTGCGCGGCGCCGTCCTCTATGGCGAATGCGGCGGCTTCATGCTGCTGGGCGAGGGGCTGACCGATGCCGAGGGCCGGCGTCATGCCATGGCCGGCCTGCTGCCCATCGCCACCAGCTTCGCCACCCCCTGCCGCCACCTCGGCTATCGCCGCATCACCGCGCTGGTCGATATGCCCTTCGGGCCGGCCGGCAGCCGCTTCCGCGGCCATGAGTTCCATTATTCGGTGCAGACCGCCGGCGCCGATGCGCCGTCGCTGTTCCGCGCCGCCGATGCGGAAGGCGCCGATCTCGGCGCCATGGGAGCGCGCATTGGCAATGTGTGCGGCAGCTACCTGCACCTGATCGACCGGGCGGAGTAAGGTGCGGCCACAAAAAATGACTGTCATGGCCGGGCTTGACCCGGCCATCTACGATTTTATCTGATCATATCGTCAAGCATTATTGGTATTTCAGAATTTGATTCCGGTTTGATGTGGCCATAGTACTTTCCTGCATCTGGCCCCCAATCAAAATACAGCCCTTGCCCCGGCCTGGTTATTGACCGTGCTTCTTCGGGGCTAACCTCAAGATTGACTGCATGCAAGACCACATGCGTCGCTTTGCCAACAAGCTGAGCTAAAACCTCTACCGAATACTTCCCCGGTAGGAATTGGAAATTTGTTCCATCGGCAGGTAATAGAAAATGGTGGTTATATGCAGTCCCACTCTCTGGAACAAATAATCCGCTGCCGCGGCTCAACTGCTTTTCGCCATATACCCAGATATTGAAATTCTGCGTCGTCTCACCACGCTTGAGTCGCACATACATGCTTTCAATAACGCAACCGCGCTTCGAGGTCGCATAAAGTAAGCACCGGAAATATACCTTTAATGGCGCTTTATCTTTAAAACCGCCGTCGGGACCAAAGTAGATCACTGTCGGCCTCGTCATTTTTACGGTTCCGCGCCTGAGCAAGGTGAGCCATGCCGTTAGGGCAGAGAGCAATAAGGCAAAAGATGAAATGACAAGGCTTATGGTAGCGCTCATGAATCCCCCCCCGCCCACGCGACCTGAGTCGCTTGCTACATAAGATCATAAAGCTGATGTCTTAAGGGCGGTAAACAGCAAAAGCATGGATGGCCGGGTCAAGCCCGGCCATGACGATTGAGGGGGCCTGCGGGCCGGCTTTCCGGTTCGTGATGGGGGCTGCGGCCAGCTGGACAATTGTCTTGGGGGCCATACCTGCTACGATTCCGCACCGATTCGGTTAACCGAAATTTACCCCGTTTGCTGTAGTCCCGTCCGATGCCGACGCGTTTTGCCCTGTCCGCCGTTCTTGTGCTGGCTGCCGGCCTGCTGCCGCTGCAGCTCGCCCGCGGTGCCGATGCGGCGCCGGCCGCGCCGCTGTCCGCTGCGGCCGAAGCGCCGCCGCCGCCGGACAAGGGCTCGGATTCCGGCCTGCCGGTGCCCCGCTTCGTCAGCCTCGCCGCCGACAAGGTCAATGCCCGCACCGGCCCGGGCGCGCGCTATCCGATCGCCTGGCAGTACCAGCGCCGCCACCTGCCGGTCGAAGTGATCGCCGAATACGAATACTGGCGCCGCATCCGCGACCATGACGGCACCGAGGCCTGGGTGCACAAGAACCTGACCTCGGGCCGCCGCTACGGCCTGGTCACCGGCCATGTGCAGCCGCTCTACGACAAGCCCGACGAGGTCTCGGACGTGCTGCTGACCGCCGAACCCGGCGTGCAGGCGCGGCTGCGCAAATGCCCGAACCGGGTCTGGTGCGAGGTGGAAATCTCCGGCACCCGCGGCTGGATGCAGCGCACGGCGCTGTGGGGCGTCTATCGCGACGAGACCTTCGACTAAGCCATCGTTGCCGCGGCGCAGAAAACCGCAAAATCACAAAATTGATCCATCGATCCGCCGGTAATGCCGCAGGCTGGTCGCATTTGTGCGCGACCCTGCTGTCATCGCACAGGGCCGCCGGAACGCCATCGCGCGCGACAGCCGCCCGCCCTGCCGGCATCCAGGCCGATCTGCCGTATCGTTCCGGAGGGATGCCGCAACCGGCAGGCGGGCGATGCCGCGCTGCTGTCCGCCATGATGCTACGGGCAGCGGAAAGGATTGCGCCATGGCTTCGCTTGCCACCGCCCTCCATCTCGATGCCGTCCTTCATCCCGGCCGTCATCATGCCGGCAGCCGCAGCCGCGCGGGTTATCGCGTATCGGGTCGGCATTTCGACAAGCTGCCGGGCAGCGCCTATCTGCTGATCACCGGCGGCTACGCCGTGATGATGCTGTCGTTTGCCATCCTGTTCGTCACCGGGCTGGAAAGCGGCCTGTCGGTGCTGACCGGCATGCTGATCATGGCCATGTGCTTCGGCATCCCGCGCATCGTCACCCTGATCGGCAGCCGCCACCATCATGACCCGTTCGGCCGGCTCGCCGAATGGCGGGTGCCGCGCCGCACGGCGATGCGCGACTTTCTGGATGGCGAGATGGATACCGCCAGCGGCCCGCTCAGCGGCTGGAGCGCGCTGATCCATGTCGGCATGCTGCCGGTCGGCCTCGCCTGTGCCGCCATCGGCATCGGCATCGTCTTTGCCAGCATGCCGGGCTGACGTCCCCCGTCAGGCGAGCCGCCGCTAAGCCGTCCCGAGCAGGCGGCCGAGAGTGCGCGCGGTCGCCGGCGGCGCCGTCAGGTCGGCCAGCGTGTAGCCGTCGAGCACGCCAAGGAAGGCCTGCGCCGCCGCGGCCAGCGGCTGTTTCAGCCGGCAGCCCGGCGCGATCACGCAGGTATTGCTGGCCGCATCGAAACATTCCACCAGGTCGAAACTGTCCTCGGTCCTGCGCACCACGGCGCCGAGCCGGATCTGTTGCGGCGCCATGGCCAGCCTCAGCCCGCCGCTGCGGCCGCGCAGGCTGTCGACAAAGCCCTCGCGGGCGAGCGTCAGCGCCACCTTCATCAGGTGGTTGCGCGAGATGCCATAGGCGCCGGCGACCTCCTCGATGGTGCAGCGCCGGCCGGGCCGCAGTGCCAGATACATCAGCAGGCGCAGGGCGTAGTCCGTGTGGAGCGTCAGGTGCATGGCGGCTTTCGGCAGGAGGGCGAGGGTGCGACAAAAGATGCATCTATTATGCTTGATTTAATTCGGCCAGGCAATATTCTCGGGCAATATCCTGTTGCCGTCAGCAGACGCGGAACCGCATCATGGCCCATCACGACGATACCGACAGCACCTATGCCGAACGCGCCGGACGCCGCGCGAAGCTTGCGCCCGGCGCCCAGGCCGGCGTGACCGAAGACATCGTGCATGACGTGGTGCATGCCTTCTACGGCCGCATCCGCGCGGATGCGGAACTCGGGCCGATTTTCGAACGGGTTATTGGCGACCGCTGGGATGAACATCTCGCCAAGATGTGCGATTTCTGGTCGTCGGTGCTGCTGATGACCGGCCGTTATGCCGGCCGGCCGATGCCAGCGCATGTGCAGATCGATACCGGCACGGATGGCAAATCAGGCGCCGGGCTTGATGCGACGCATTTCGCCCGCTGGCTCGGCCTGTTCCGCCAGACCGTCGCGGAGCGGTGCACGCCGGAGCAGGCGGCCCTGTTCGAGGATCGCGCGCAGAAGATCGCCCAGTCGCTGCTGATGGGCATCCGCTTTGCCCGCGGCGAGACGCCCGACTGGCTCGGTGCTGCCAGAAGCGAGCCAGTCCGCAGCGAACCGGCGGCCTGACCGCCCGCCCTACACGTAATGCTTCAGCCGCTGCCCCGGCAGCAGATCGTAGGCCGAACGCCAGCCGGGCAATCCTGCAACCCTGTCCAGCCAGCCACGCACCGCCGGATGGCTGCCGCCGAAATCATAGCCGTGCTCGCCGGCCGGATACTGCAGATAGGCGATCATCGACAGGTCGGCGATGGTGGGCGTCATGCCGGTGACGAAAGCGCGGTCCTGCAGATGATTGTCGAGAATGCCAAGGAAATCGTCGATGCGCCGGCGCAGGAAAGCCAGCACCTGCGGATCGGGCGACGGCGTGAAGGTCCGCAGATAGCGGTAGGTCGCCATATAGCCGGAAAGCTTGTGGTTGTCCCAGAACAGCCAGCGCAGCACGTCATAGCGGCCCTCCGCCGTATCGCCGCCGAACCGGCCGTGGCGCTCGGCCAGCCGCAGCAGGATCGGCGCCGACTGGGTGAGGCGGACGCCGTCTTCCTCCAGCACCGGAATCTCGCCCATCTCGTTGACCCGCGCCCGCCATTCCGGCGTCCAGGTCACGCGGTTGCCGAAATCGGTCCAGACCGGCTCGAAGCCTTCGCCGCACAGGGTCAGCATCAGGGCGAGCTTGTAGCTGTTCCCGGATTCGGGAAAATAGTGCAAACGATAGGCCGGCATCGCGCCATCCCTTCACGGAACATCTGACCCGGAAAAAAGAACATATGTTCTGTATCCTGAAATTGGCGCCGGCGTCAACATGAGCGGCCCGGACACCGCATCCGAACGCCAGCGGCCGCTGATGGAAGCGACCCTGCGCATCATCGGCCGCAACGGCATCGACGGCGTCACCCACCGCGCCGTGGCCGCCGAAGCCGGCCTGTCGCTCGGCGCCATCACCCATCATTTCAAGAGCCGCGACGCGCTGGTCGAGGCCGCCCTGCATCATGCCCTGACACGCGAAACCGCACGGCTGCGCGCGCTGGCGCTCGGACTGCAGGATCGGACCTTCGACATGGAAGCCTGGCTCGACGGCCTGACCGGATGGTATGCCGACGAACTGAAGGACAACGCGGAGATTCACATCGCCTGCTACGAGGCGTTCCTCGCCGCAGCCCGCAATCCCCGCCATGCCGATGTGGTGCAGGCCTGGTTCGAGACCTGGCGGCAGAGCGCCGCGCTGGCACTGGCCGCCGCCGGTTCAGCCGCGCCGCAGCGGCATGCCGGGCTGTTCGTCGCCGTATTGATCGGCCTGGTCCTGCAGCAGCTGGCCGTTCCGCGCCGCGGTTTTCGCCGCGAGGCCCGCGCCGCGCTGGCGACACTGGCCGGCGGCCTGCTGGCGCAGGACGCCTAGTACAGCCGCGTCTTGTAGGCGTCTTCCAGATTGGCTTCCAGCGCCGCGGCTTCGACGCCGGCAACCTGGTCGGCAATGATGCGGCCGAGCGTCGGAAAGGCGCTGCGCGGCACATGCTTCTCCGGGTTCCACAATTCGGAGCGGATCAGCGCCTTGCCGCAGTGGAAGAAGACTTCCCGCACGCTGATCTCCAGCGCCGAGGCCGGCACCTTGCCCTGCATTTCCATCGGCGCCAGGCGTGCCGCATCGGTGACGATCCGCGCGCTGCCGTTGACCCGCAGGGTCTCGTTGATGCCGGGCACCAGGAACAGCAGCCCGACCGATGGCTGCTGCACGACATTGCGCAAGGAATCGATCAGGTTGTTGCCGCGCCGGTCGGGCAGCAGCAGCGTGCTGTCATCCTCGACGCGCACGAAACCCGGCGCATCGCCGCGCGGCGAACAATCGGCACCCTCCGGCCCGGCGGTAGCCAGCATGACCAGCGGCGACAGCCCGATGAAGGCCCGCGCATGCCTGTCGAGGCGGGAGAGAATCTTCTTCTGCACCGTCTCGTTGGGCGCGTCGTAGCAGTCGCGCAGATCGGCTTCGGATTCGAGGAGGGTCATGGCAGGCTCCGGCTGGGGGCCAGCCATGCTCCGATGCACGGGCCGCCCGGTCAACCGCAGGACGCGGACGCCCCGCAAATAAAGCGAGAATTGATCCTTTTGGTTTGCAACCGGGCCCGGCTTTGGCAGAGTATCGCGCCGTCCGGGGGGTTGCCGGACGGGATGGGGATTTTCCGCGTTGTTGCGCCGACCGATCTTGCTGGCCGTCCTCGGCCTTGCCGTTCTGCTGTTTCAGGGCCAGCCCGCCGCTGCCGCCGCGGGCGCGCCCGGCATTCCAGACCTGACGCTGCCGGAGACCGGCAGCCTCGACCTCGTCGAGCAGGCGGCGGTATTCGACGGCCAGCCGGCCGGCGCAGAAGACGCCGCCTTCCCGCCCGAGATCCACACTGCCATGGCCGCCGCCGCACCGCTGCCGCCGCCGTGGCCCGACTACACCATCCGCTGGTATGCCGTGCGGCTGCACAATCCGGCCGACGGGCCGACGGCACAGTGGATGCTGCGTATGGACTGCGATCCGCTGTACCTGCCGCAGGTGACCGTGCTGCGCGATGGCCATGTAGTATCGGACAGCCGGCGTCCCGATGCCCGCGCGGTCGGCGTCGCGACCGGCGCCGCACTCGCCGTCGGCCAGCGCTTTCCGATCGACATTCCGCCGGGCGAAAGCCGCGTCGTGCTGCTGCGGGTGACGGCGATCGGCTTCAGCGCGCTGGTCGCCGATATCCTGCCGCGCGAGGCCTGGACCGACTGGGCGGCGCGGCGCCAGGCCATCGTCATCTTCACGCTGGCCATGATCGCCGCCATCGGCCTCTATGCGCTGGTGATCGGCACCACCCTGCGCAGCAGCGCCTACCTGCTCTATGTCGGGCATTCGCTCAGCCTGCTGCTGTTCTGGTCGAACTATTACGGCCTGCCGGCCGACCTGTTCGGCTATACCGACCACAGCCGCTTCATCTACAAGGTCGCCGGCACCGCGGCGACCGCCATCGCGCCGCTGATGGCGCGCACCATGCTCGACATGCCGCGCGTCTCGCCCCGGCTGTCGCGCATCCTGCTCGGCCTCGGGCTGGCAGGCGTTGCCCTGCTGCTGCCGGCCGTGCTGCTGGCGCCCTGGCCCGAACTGCAGCGCGCCTGGCTGCGCGGCCCGGACTGGCAGTATCTGCTGGCGCCCGTCGTGCATGTGGCGATCATTGCCGCCGCGGTGCGCGCCCTGCCGCAGTCGGGCGCCGTCGCCGGCTTTTTCCTCACCGGCTGGTCGGTCTATATCGCCGGCACGCTGAGCGCGCTGGCCGCTTTCTACGGCCTGCAGGCCTTCACCGGCGTGGTGATGCTCGGCGCCTTCCTCGGCGCCGGCTGGGAGGCTTTGCTGCTGGCGCTGGCGCTGGCGATCCGGCTGCGGCGCCTGCAGCGCGAGATGACCGCCGCCGAGGCGCAGCGCAGCGCCCATCATGAGGTCATGGCGATGATCGGCCATGACCTGCGGCTGCCGCTGAACGCCATCCTGGCCGCCACCGGTGTGATCGAGGAAGGCGGCCTGCCCGATACCCTGCGCCGCCGGCTCGAGACCATCCGCCGCGCCGGCCGCATCCTGCAGGCGCTGGTCTCCGACCTGGTCGACCGCGCCAGCCTGAGCAGCGGCACGCTGACCATCAGCCACCGCACCGTGCCGCTGGCCGAATGCCTGCGCGAGGCCATCGAGCTGCTGCGCGACCGCATCGCCGAACGCCGCCTGCAGCTGCGCCTGCATATCGACCCCGAGCTGCCGCCATGGATCGAGAGCGACGAGCTGCGGCTCAAGCAGATCCTGTTCAACCTGATCGACCATGCGGTGCGCCATGCCACCGGCAGCGTCGTCTCGGTCACCGCCGCCAAGGGCCGTGGCCGCGACGGCAGCCGCCTGCTGGTCTCGGTGCATGACAGCGGCACGGCCGATGCGCCGCCCGAGCCGCCGCGCTCGGTGTTCCGCCGCCATCTGTCGAGCGTGGCCGGCGAACCGGCCGACAGCGGCTTCGGGCTCGCCATTGCCCGCGACCTCGCCCGCGCCATGCAGGGTGACATCGAAGCCGACCGCAGCGGCGAGGGCGGCAGCGGTTTTCACCTGTCGCTGCCGCTGCAACCGGCCAATCCGGCCGATCCGCCGCTGACCGGCCTGCTGGTGTTGCTGGTCGACGGCACGCCGGCCGACCGCGAGACGGAAGCCGCCCTGCTGCGCGGCGAAGGCCATCTGGTGCGCAGCAGCAATGCCGAAGGCGCGCTGACGCTGATCGAACAGAGCGGCCATGATGCCGTGCTGCTCAATCTCACCGCGGGCTATGACGGCGGCCTCGATCTGGTGCGCCGCATCCGCGCGCTGCCGCGCGACGATCTCGCCAACACCGCGGTGATCGTGGTGGCCGGCACCGCCGATACCGCGCTGCGCGAGGCGCTGGCGGCGCTCAACGTGTTCGACATCCTGGCCCGGCCGCCCGATGACGCCGCCCTGCGCGCAGCCCTCGCCCGCGCCGTCGATGCCGGGCCGCACAAGGTGAATTACGCGATGCAGAGCCGCGCGGTGGCCACGGTCGGTGCCGGCGCCTGGTCGGTCACCATCGAGGAATTCCGCGCGACCAGCCGCAAGCTGCTGCAGGATATTGCCGCGGCCGCCGGGCCGCAGCGGGCATCGCTGCTGCGCGAACTCGCCAGCATGGCCGGCGCGGTCGGCCTCGACGCACTGGCGGCGATGGCCGCCGAGCTGGCGCGGCGCCAGCAGGTCGGCATCGCCGTCGACACCGAGCTCGCGGCACTGCAGACCCTGTGGCAGGGCAGCCTGGAACGCAGCCGCGGCTGAAGCGCGGCGGCGGTTTCTTTATTTACGCGAAATCCTGCGCCAGGCTGTCGCGCACCGCTTCCGGCACCACGGCGATATGGCCGTAGTTGGGATGCTCGATCGACAGCAGCACGCGGTTGCCGGGCGCGCGGAAGGCGGCGACCTGCTCGGCCGTGAACGGGAAGCGCAGGAAATGCACCGCCGAGGTCTTGCCGTCCTCGCGGGTGCGTTCGGCATCGTCTTCCGGCACCGCGGCGACGCGATGGCCGGCGAATTCCAGCACGATCTTTCCGTCGATGCCGCCGAGCTGGGTCAGCACCGCCGGCCGCCGCTTGGCGTCGTCGACCTCGATCATGAAGGTGGCGACCAGCTCGCGGCCCTTGGGGATCAGCGGCGCATAGGCGGCCAGTTCGTCGGCGATCTGCTCCTCGCCGCCCTTCTCGATGTAGAGCATCTCGTGGATCTGCCACCACATGGTGGTGTAATTCTCGAAATAGAAGGTGCAGAAGGGGCCGACGCCGATGCGGCGGTTCTTCTTCACCGCGACCACCTCGGCGCGCTTGTCCTTGCGTACTTTGACGAAGTCGTCCATCGACAGGATGTCGGCGCGGGTGATGTCGGTCTTCAAAGCCATGTACATGATCCTCTCCTGAGTTGCCGGATGCCCCTCCGCCTACCCAGTCACTCGCTCATATAAGTCCGTAAGCCCTATAACAAACCATAAGCACGGGCGAACAGCTCCACCGGATGGTCGGCACGCGCCGGCAGGATGAAGCCGTCTTTATCCTTGCCCTCGCGCTCCATGCCCTGGCGGATATGGATCGCCGCCAGCGGGCATTCGGAGGCGATATGCGCCTTGTTTTCCTTCACGGCCGTCCGCGCCACCGGCTTGCCGACCTTCATGCCGACCTCGAAGAAATCCTTGCGCACGCCCCACGAGCCGCCATGGCCCGAGCAGCGCTCGATCACCGCAAGGTCGCCGCCCTTGTCGTAGCCGGGGATCAGCTTCAGCAGGTCGACCGCCTTGTTGCCCATGTTCTGCGCCCGCGCATGGCAGGCCAGATGCAGGGTCACGCCGCCGTCGAGCGGCTTCAGCCCGGGCGCGAGGCCGTCCTTCTTCGCGATGTCGACGATGTATTCCGAGATGTCGAAGGTCGCCTGGGCCAGCTTTTTGATCAGCGGATCATCCGGCAGGATCAGCGGCCATTCGAATTTCATCATCAGCGCGCAGCTTGGGACCAGCGCGATGATGTCATAGCCCTGGTCGATCAGCGGCGCATAGAAGGCCGCCACCGTCTTCGCCCTGGCGGCGACATCGTCGAGGTCGCCCTGTTCCAGCCGCGGCATGCCGCAGCAGCCGGGATAGTCGACCCGCAAGGAAACGCCGTTATGGGCGAGGATCTTCTGCGCCGCCACGCCGATGTCCGGGCTGTTGTAGTTGACGAAGCAGGTGGCGTAGATCGCCGCCTTGCGCTTGCCCGCACCGGGCGCCGCCGCATTGGCCGGGGCCGGATCGGCCTTGGCGCGGGCGACGAAGGTCTTGCCGTGGAATTCCGGCAGCACGGCGTCGTGATGGACGTCGGCAACCGCTTCCATCAGGCCGCGGGTCAGGCCGTTGCCGCGCGCGCTCGCCCAGTTGACCACCGGCGCGGCGAGGCCGGCCAGCTTGCCGTTGCGGTCGGTCTGGCTGAGCTGGTCGCCGATCGCATCCTTGTGGCCGGCCTTCCGCTCGGCGGCGCGGTAGCGCAGCATCAGATGCGGGAAATCGAGATTGAACTCGTGCGGCGGCACATAGGGACACTTGGTCATGTAGCACAGGTCGCACAGCGTGCAGGCATCGACGACCGGCTTGAAATCCGCCGACTTGACCTCGTCGAGCTCGCCGGTCGGCGAGGCGTCGATCAGGTCGAACAGGCGTGGGAAGCTGTCGCACAGATTGAAGCAGCGGCGGCAGCCGTGACAGATGTCGAAGACGCGCCGCAGTTCGGCGTCGATCTTCTCCAGGTCGTAGAAATCGGGGTTCTGCCAGTCCAGCGGATGGCGGGTGGGCGCGTCGAGGCTGCCTTCTCTCATGGCCGGTCTCCAGAAAGCACGCAGGGGAAAGCACGCGGGGTGCGTCTGACAGGCTGCCGCGAAAACGGGGCACGGGTCGGGGCTGGCAGCCGGGGCAGGAACAGCCGGAGGGCTGGCGGAAAACTCGCCGGCCCTCCGGGGTCGTCACGTCACCGAAACGATGACCCTTGGAACGACGGCTTACGCCATCGTGTCAAGGGCCTTCTGGAAACGGCCGGCATGGCTCTTCTCGGCCTTGGCGAGGGTCTCGAACCATTCGGCGATCTCGTCGAAGCCTTCCTCGCGGGCGGTCTTCGCCATGCCCGGGTACATGTCGGTGTACTCGTGGGTCTCGCCGGCGATGGCAGCCTTGAGGTTCTTGTCGGTCGAGCCGATCGGCGCGCCGGTGGCCGGGTCGCCGACTTCGGCGAGGAATTCGAGATGGCCATGGGCATGGCCGGTCTCGCCTTCCGCGGTCGAGCGGAACACGGCGGCGACGTCGTTGAAGCCTTCCACGTCGGCCTTCTGGGCGAAGTAGAGATAGCGGCGGTTCGCCTGGCTCTCGCCGGCGAAGGCTTCCTTCAGATTGTCGTGGGTCTTGCTGGTCTTGAGGGCGGGCATGACTGGTCCTCCTTGTTGCATATTGCCGCCTGCCTGATCCGGGTGACCCCGGATGCGCCGGGCGGCGGATTGTCCCGCTGTCGATCCGCGCTCCTGCTGTTCGGGCCACCTGTCCAAAATCAGGGCGGGGTCGGCAGCGGAACAGATATCCGGAAGGGATTCGGGACGGCGCCGATTATGCGCCGGCGCAGTCACAGGTCAAGATTTTTTGGAATGATTCTAAAGTTGATAACCGCTCGCAACGGGGCAGGGCCGGCGGCCGTGGCGGAATCAGTCTTCCAGCCGCACGATCACGTCGACGCGGGCGATTTTCGCCCCGGCCGGCGCGGCCGGCAGGCGGGCGACGGCAACATCCTGCTCCGGGATGTCGCGCAGCTCGCCCGAGCGCTCGTAATAGAAATGATGATGCGGCGCCAGGTTGGTATCGAAATAGGCGCGGCCGGCATCCACCGTCACCATGCGCAGCAGGCCGGCAGCGGTGAACTGGTGCAGGCAGTTGTAGACGGTGGCCAGCGACAGCCGACTGCCGCGCCCGGCCGCCTCGTTGTACAGGCTCTCGGCGGTGACATGGCGGTGCATGGGCACGGCCTCATCCTGGCCGAACAGGATTTCCGCCAGCACCAGGCGCTGGCGCGTGGTGCGCAGGCCGGCGGCCTGCAGCTGCGCGGCGGCGGCCTGGAAGCGGGGTTCGACGGGCTTGGTCATAATTTCGATATATAGCAGGGCGGCCCCGCCGGCCACAGGAATGTCGGACCGGCACCGCCGCCCCCGGGTTGCTGACCTTTTGCCACGCCTTTGCCGGTCACGCGGCGGGGTAGTGCCGGCCTCCGGGAAATATTCCCGCAAGCGCAATTTCTGGCTGTAATTCCAGAGGCTTGGCAGTGCACCGGATGATCGCACAGGTGTAACAAAATGCAACGAAACTGTTGCGGCTGGCGGCCGGATCACTACATTGTGCCGGAAGGCGACGAGAGGTCCATGACTCAAAAGGCAAAACGGACCGCGCGCCCCCTTCAGGCGTCAAAACGGGGTTGAGGGTTTCCCGCCGTGGAACGGAAGAACAGCTATACCTACGAAGATCTTCTGGCTTGCGCGCATGGCAAGCTGTTCGGCGAGGGCAATGCCCGGCTGCCGCTGCCGCCCATGCTGATGCTCGACCGGATCGTGAAAATCGTCAGCGACGGCGGCAAATACGGCAAGGGCGAGATCGAGGCCGAACTCGATATCAAGCCGAACCTGTGGTTCTTCCCCTGCCACTTCGAGAGCGACCCGATCATGCCGGGCTGCCTCGGCCTCGACGCCATGTGGCAGCTGGTCGGCTTTTTCCTCGGCTGGATGAAGGCGCCCGGCAAGGGCCGCGCGATCAGCGTCGGCGAGGTAAAATTCTCCGACATGGTCACGCCCGCCGCCAAGAAGATCACCTTCAAGATCGACATCAAGAAGGTGCTGATGCGCAAGTTCGGCATCGCCATCGCCGACGGCACCATGTTTATCGATGGCAAGCCGGCCTATGAATGCAAGGACATGCGCGTCGGGGTGTTCCCGGACGGCATGGCCCCGGCTGCCGCTTAAGGAAAGTTCCGCCATGCGTCGCGTCGTCGTCACCGGTCTCGGCATCACGTCGTCCATCGGCAACAATGCCGAAGAGGTCGCCGACAGCCTGAAGGCCGGCCGTTCCGGCATCGTGTTTGCCGAAGACTATGCCAGGCTGAATTTCCGCAGCCAGGTGCATGGCACCGTCAAGATCGACCTCGAGGCCGCCATCGACCGGCGCCAGAAGCGCTTCATGGGCGATGGCGCCGCCTATGCCTATCTCGCCATGGAACAGGCGATCGCCGACAGCGGCCTGGAAAGCGGCGACATCATCAACGAGCGCACCGGACTGATCGTCGGCTCCGGCGGCGCCTCGACCCGCAACCTGGTCGCCTCGGCCGACATCGTGCGCGAAAAGGGCGGCCCGAAGAAGATCGGCCCCTTCATGGTGCCGCGCACCATGTCGAGCACCTGCTCGGCGGTGCTGTCGACCGCCTTCAAGATCAAGGGCGTCAACTATTCGATCAGCTCGGCCTGCTCGACCTCGGCGCATTGCATCGGCAATGCCGCCGAACTGATCCAGATGGGCAAGCAGGACATCATCTTCGCCGGTGGCGGCGAGGAACTCGACTGGACGCTGAGCGCCCTGTTCGACGCCATGCCGGCGATGTCCTCCTCGTTCAACGCCACCCCGGAAAAGGCGAGCCGCGCCTATGACAAGGACCGCGACGGTTTCGTCATCGCCGGCGGCGGTGGCATCCTGATCATGGAAGAACTGGAACACGCCAAGGCGCGCGGCGCCAAGATCTACGCCGAACTGGTCGGCTATGGCGCCACCTCGGACGGCGCCGACATGGTGGCGCCGTCGGGCGAGGGCGCGGTGCGCTGCATGAAGCAGGCGCTGAACGAGGCCGGCGGCCACGGTCACAATGCACCGATCGACTATATCAACACCCACGGCACCTCGACGCCGGCCGGCGACATCACCGAGCTGAAGGCGATCCGCGAGGTGTTTGGCGAGCATGTCCCGAAGATCAGCTCGACCAAGTCGCTGACCGGCCATTCGCTCGGCGCCGCCGGCGTGCATGAATCGATCTACTCGCTGCTGATGATGCGCGACGGCTTCCTCGCGGCGTCGGCCAATATCGAGACGCTCGATCCCGGCGCCGAAGGCTTCCCGATCCTGCGCGAACGCGCGGACAACGTGACGGTCAACCGCGTGATGTCGAATTCCTTCGGCTTCGGCGGCACCAACGCCTCGCTGATCTTCCAGCGCTACGCCGCCTGACCGGCCGGCCGCGCGCCCATCCGAAAACAGAAACAACTCCCTCCCGGATTCTTGCATGACCGAAAATCCCGCAGTGATGAGTGGCAAGCGCGGCCTGATCATGGGGGTCGCCAATGACCACTCGATCGCCTGGGGCATCGCCGCGATGCTGCACAAGCACGGCGCCGAACTCGCCTTCACCTATCAGGGCGAGGCCTTCGAGCGCCGCGTCCGCCCGCTGGCCCAGAGCGTCGGTGCCAAGGCCATCGTGCCCTGCGACGTCGAAGACGAAACCAGCATGCACAGCGCCTTCGACGCGGTGGCCAAGGCTTTTAACGGCCATATCGACTTCGTGGTGCATGCCATCGCCTATTCCGACAAGGAAGAGCTGAAGGGCCGCTATCTCAACACCACCAAGAGCAACTTCGCCCGCTCGATGGCGATCTCCTGCTATTCCTTCACCGAGGTCGCCCGGCTAGCGCTGCCCTACATGAGCAAGGGCGGCTCGCTGATCACGCTGACCTATGAAGGCTCGTCGCGGGTGATGCCGAACTACAACGTGATGGGTGTCGCCAAGGCGGCCCTTGAGGCGAGCGTGCGCTACCTTGCGGTCGATCTCGGCCCGCAGAACATCCGCGTCAACGCCGTCTCGCCGGGGCCGATGCGCACGCTCGCCGGTTCGGCGATCGGTTCGGCGCGCGCCACCTTCAAGCTGACCGCCCAGCACAGCCCGTTGCGCCGCAATGCCTCGCTCGAGGAAGTCGGCGGCGCCGCGCTGTTCCTGCTGTCCGATCTCGGCGCCGGGGTGACCGGCGAGATCGTCCGCGTCGACAGCGGCTTCCATGTGCTCGGCATGCCGAATCCCGCCGATGTGAACGGGACCGGCGGCGGCAACGGCGACGCCTGATCCGCCGGGGGGCACGTCATGGAGCGCCCCCTGCATTCCCTGCTCGAAGACCTGCGGCTGCCCGGCCACCGCGCCGTCGCCGAACACTGGCTGGCGCTGCGCGCGGCGGCCGGCGGCGGCATCCCGCCGCTCGGCGCCATCGACCCGATGCGCTTCCCGAAAGCCCTGCCCGATATCTGGATCGTCGACGCCGAGGCCGACGGCCGCTTCCGGTTCCGGCTCTGCGGCGAGGCGCTGGTCGCCTGGTACGGCGTCAACCCGAAGGGCCGGCTGTATGACGACATCTTCCCGGCCAGCGTGATGCCGCAGGTGGTGGCGGAATCGCGCCGTATTCTCGCCACCCCGGCCATCGGCTACCAGAAACTGCGCAGCCAGGTGGCCGACGACCATGTGCCGGCCGCCTATGAGCGGCTGGTGGTGCCGCTGGCCGGCGAGGACGGCCGGCCGCGCCATCTGCTCGGCGTCAGCCGCTTCCGCAGCCATGCCGATCCGCCGCCGCGCCAGACACCGGAGCCCGAATTCAGCTACTGGTACGACATTCCGGCCTGACTTCCCGGCCAGGCTGAATCTCGTATGCACACGAACTTCTGGCTTGGCATGCACTACTTCTCATGGAATTATCTTTGAGATGAATCTCTCTCTGAACAGCCTGTGCGACGATGTCCCGGCCGGCGCCCTGCAGGCGCTGACGCAGCACTGGCTCGACCTGTTCCGCCAGGCCGGCCGCCAGGTGCCGCGGCTGCGCGCGGTCGATCCGCTGCGTTTCGCCGCCGCACTGAAGGACGCCTGGATCGTCGATGCCGGCGAGGACGGCCGTTTCCGCTTCCGGCTCTGCGGCGAGACGCTGGTGGAGTGGTACGGCTTCAGCCCGAAGGGCCGCAGCTTCGAAGAGGTGATCAATCCGCCGAGCCTGGCCACGGCCGTCGCGCAGGCGCGCGATGTGATGGACCGGCCGCTGGCGATCTACCAGCGCATGACGGCGGTGATCCCCGATTACAGCGCACCGGCCGGTTTCGGCCGCGTCGCCCTGCCACTGGCCGGCGATGACGGCCGTATCCGCCACATACTCGGCGCCACCAGCTTCGACGCGCCGGTCCTCAATGGCCGCGGCAGCATCGCCACCCGGCCGGAACTGGAACGCCGCTACGACATCTCCGCCCTGGCCGGCACTGCCAGCGCGGCCTGACCTGCGGCCGGCCCCTATCAATTCCGCAACCTTGGGGTTACCGTATTTTTAGCGGCGGCCCCGGCACCCACCCGCTAGGTTGCGGGCCGTTATTTCCGCCGCCCGGGACCTGCCGCCATGCTCTGCGACCTGGCCAACCTGTCCACCGATCTGCACCAGCCGGCCCATATGGCGCTGGCCGAGCACTGGCTCGATCTGTTTTACGGCGAGAGCCGCCAGATCCCCGGCCTGCAGGCGATTGATCCGATCCGGCTGGGCCGCCACCTGCCCGATATCTGCATCCTCGATCACGAGGACGGCGATGTCTTCCGCTTCCGGCTGGCCGGCGAAACCGTCATCGAACTCTACGGCCGCGACGTGCGCCGCCTGCGCCTCGACGAGGTGGCACCGCAGCCGAGCTTCGACCGCTATCGTGCGCTGGCGCATATGATCCTCGAGCGGCCGGCCGGCCTGCTGCACGGCCTGAGCGGCATGATCGCCGCCTGGAACTATTCCGTCGCCTTCGAGCGCCTCAGCCTGCCGCTGCTGGGCCGTGACGGCCGCATCCGCCATATCATCAGCGCCACCGTGGCCCGCCGTCAGGACGACGACCGCGTCACCGCCGAATACCAGCACATTTATGCGATCCCGCTGCGCCGCAGCGCCGGCGAGGCCCCCGCACAGCACCGGCCGCCGGCGTACTGACAGAAAGCATACTGACAGAAGGCGCATGGACCGCCGGCATGGTATAGTGCGGCGGCCATGAACCGTGCCGCCGTCTTCTACGCCCTCGCTTCCGCCATCCTGTTCGGCCTCTCGGCGCCGCTCGCCAAGCTGCTGCTCGGCAGCATCGATCCCTGGCTGCTGGCCGGCCTGCTCTATCTCGGCTCCGGCCTCGGCCTCGCAATCCTGCATCTGGCCGCGGCACCCTGGCGCAACAGAGCCGAGGCACCGCTGACGCGTCGCGACATGCCCTGGCTGGCCGCCGCGATCCTGGCCGGCGGCGTGATCGCCCCGGTCCTGCTCATGCTGGGCCTGGCCCGTACCGACGGCGCCACCGCCTCGCTGCTGCTGACCTCGGAAGGCGCGGCGACCGCCCTGCTGGCGTGGTTTGCCTTCCGCGAGAATGTCGACCGCCGCATCGCCGCCGGCATGCTGCTGATCGTGGCCGGTGCCGCGCTTCTCGCCTGGCCGACCGGCACCGATCTGGGGCATCTGACCGGCGCGCCGCTTGTCGTGGCCGCCTGCGTGGTCTGGGGCATCGACAACAACCTGACCCGCAAGGTGGCGCTCGCCGATCCGCTGCAGGTCGCCATGCTGAAAGGCCTGGTCGCCGGATCGGTCAATCTGGCGCTGGCGCTGGCCCGCGGCGCGACACTGCCGGCGCTGCCCGGCCTGGGCGCAGCCCTGCTGGTCGGCTTTCTCGGCTATGGCGTCAGCCTGGTGCTGTTCGTGCTGGCGCTGCGCCATCTCGGCACCGCCCGCACCGGCGCCTATTTCTCGACGGCGCCCTTCCTCGGCGCGATGCTGGCCGTGCCGCTGCTGGGCGATGCCGTGACGATCCAGCTTGTGGTTGCCGGCGGCCTGATGGCGCTGGGCGTCTGGCTGCATCTGACCGAGCGCCATGTGCATGAACACGACCATCCGGCGCTGGCCCACAGCCACCGCCATGTGCACGACCTGCACCACCGGCACGGCCACGACCCGCAGGACCCGCCCGGCGAGCCGCACAGCCATCGTCATGCCCACGTCCGGCTGCGCCATGCCCATGCGCATATGCCCGACAGCCATCATCGGCACGGGCATTAGGAACCGTCAGCCGAGCGCCGTCTTCAGCGCGCCGAACAGCCGGTCGACATCGGCATCGGTGTTGTAGAGATGCCCGGTGACCCGCACCGACCGGCCGCGCACGCTGACGAACACCTTGTCCGCCGCCAGCTTCGCCGGCAGGCCCGCCGGCACGCCATCGGGATAGCGCGGCCCGTCGAAGCGCAGGCCGAGGAAATGGCCGGCACGCAGATGGTCGGGCGCCACGTCGAGACCGAGTTCGGCGCGCGCCCGCGCGGCGATGCCGGCATTGCGGGCGGCGAGCGTCGCCTGCACGTTTTCGACACCCCAGCCGAGGATCATCTGCAGCGCCGCCATCGCCGCCGGGGTCAGCGCGAAATTGCTGCGCTCGCCGACATCGAAGCGCCGCGCGCCGGGCTGGTATTCGCTCTTGTAGTCGACCAGGCCGGCAAAATCCTCGGAGTCTTTGCGCGCGATCCAGTTCTGCTCGATCGGTATCGCCTGCTGCCAGCGCTTCGCCACATAGAGATAGCCGAAGCTGTAAGGCCCCAGCAGCCATTTGTAGCCGCCGGCAACCAGGAAGTCGGGATCGAGGGCGGCGACGTCGAAGGGCAACGCGCCGAGCGACTGGGTGGCATCGATCACCAGCGCGGCGCCGACGGTATTGCAGGCGGCGCGGATGGCGGCGAGATCGAGCAGGCCGCCATCGGTCCAGTGGCAATGCGGCAGGGCGACGATGCGCGTGCGGGCATCGAGGCGGGCGAGCACCGCCGCCGTCCAGTCGCCATCGGCCGGGCGCGGCACTTCCACATGCGCGGCATTGGCGGCACGCGCCTTTTCCAGCCACGGATAGACGTTGGAGGGGAACTGCTCGGCGAGCGTCAGCACGCTGTCGCCGGGGCCGAGCGGCAAAGCCTGCGCCGCCACCGCCACGCCGTAGGACGCCGCCGGGATCAGCGCGACATCCTCGGCGGTCGCATTGACCAGCCGGGCGAACAGCCCGCGCACGGCCTCGCTGTCGGTGAAGAAATCCTGCGGCGTCACCGCCCAGGGCTGCGCCTTGCGGCGCAGGCCGGCTTCGCCCGCCGCCACCACGGCTTTGGCCAGCGGCGACATATAGGCGCAGTTCAGGTAGGCGACATCGGCGGGGATGTCGAACAGATGGCGCTGGTCGGGCAGCAGGGTCGCCGGCAGATGTGCCGGCGGATGTGCCGGCAGATGTGGTTGTGCGGTCATGGCGCCAGCTTAGCCGCCAGGACCGTCACAACGGAAACGCCGGATTGTCGCCTGACAATATTTCCGCGGCCGGGGACCCTACATTTTTACGGCGAGGTCGCGGATCGCCGTGCGGCAGGCATCGGCGGTGCGTTCGAGATAGGCGCGCGCCTCGGGGCGCAAATCGTGCTGCTGCAATTGTTCGTTGATCGACGCGAGAATAGCGCGCAAGTGCCGAATACGGGCCGGCATATCCATCTCCCCCTCAGGCGAATCGCTCATGACCCGAGGGAGAGTGGCCGGGTTTGGTTAACAAACTTTGATGGAATGATGACCGCGCGGGACAGACGGTCGCGGTCCGGCCGCAGCTCAGACGCTGAGGTCGGCCTTGCGGCCCATGCCGCGCGGACGCGGATGGACGCTCTGGTCGGTCTGCGTCTCGGTGGCATCGGCGCCACGGTCGCTGTTGCGACCCTTTTCCTTCTTGGCCTTGTCGGAACCACCGGTATTGCCCGATGCCACGGCCGCGCCGCGCGTCTGGACCGCCATGGCCGCCGAGGCCGCCTGGGTCGCCTGCACCACCTGATTCTGCTGCGACAGGCCCTGCGCCGCGGAGCTGGGCTGCGGCGTCGGCAGGGAAGTGACGGGCGGAATGATAAACGTCATGTTATTGATGTATGATGTCGTAACATGGTTGACAAGGTGTAAAATGCCGGCGTCCGGTTGCACCGAATCGCGACCGATCCGCCAAAAAAGGAATTCCCCCTGAGCAAATCCGGCGCAAAACCCCCGGCAAAACCCGGCCTGATTGCACGGCTGCTCGGCGCCCCGGCGCCCAAGTCCGCAGCCCGGCCGGCACCGCCGCCGCGCCGCTATGACGGTCCGGCCAAGGATGCCAGCCGGGATGTCAGGGCCCAGCTCGCCGCGCAGATCAAGGCGGTGCGGGCCAAGCTGAACCCCCAGCTTTTGCGCATCGTCGAGAAAATCGCCCGTAAGGGGCCGCCGGCCAATGACCAGGAACGCGCCCAGCTCGCCATCGAGCTGTTCCTGCTGCAGAAGAAGGACGGCGGCGACTATGCCGCCAAGCTGAAGGCCAAGCTGGACGAACAGAAGCGCCGCAGCCACTGATAGCGGGCTGCTGCCGCTTATTCAGGCAAGCTTGCCCTTGCGGCAAGGCCGCCCCATCTTCGCCGCCATAATCAGAAACTCGCCTTCCAGTTTCCCCTCTCCGGACTGCAGGAGCTTCCTGTGCGTACACCCTCGCCTTCCGTCGCCATCGCGGCGCTGTCGGTCAGCGCCTTTGCGATCGGCACCACCGAATTCGTCATCATGGGCCTGCTGCCGCAGCTCTCCGCCGACCTCGGCGTGTCGGTGCCCGATGCCGGGCTGCTGGTCACCGGCTATGCGCTCGGCGTCGCCGGCGGTGCGCCGCTGCTGGCGGCACTGACCGGCCGGCTGCCGCGGCGCAGCCTGCTGCTCGGCCTGATGGCGCTGTTCACCATCGGCAACCTGCTCTGCGCGCTGGCGCCGGGCTACGGCTTCCTGATGGCGGCGCGCATCGTCACCAGCCTCGCCCATGGCAGTTTCTTCGGCGTCGGCTCGATCGTCGCCGCCGGCCTTGTCGCACCCGACCGCCGCGCGAAAGCCGTGGCCCTGATGTTCACCGGGCTGACGGTCGCCAATATCCTCGGCGTGCCGCTCGGCAAGCTGCTCGGCGATGTCGCCGGCTGGCGCGCCACCTTCTGGGCGGTCAGCGTGCTCGGCACCCTGTCGGTCGGCGCCATCGCCCTGCTGGTGCCGCAGGTGAAAAGCCCGCCGGCCGATTTCCGCCGCGAACTCGCCGTGGCGACGCGGCCCGGCGTGCTGCTGGCGCTGTCGACCACGATCTTCTCGTCCGCCGGCGCCTTTGCCGCCTTTACCTATATCGCGCCGCTGCTGCTGCAGGTTACCCATACCACCCAGGCCATGGTCACCGTCGCCCTGCTGCTGTTCGGCGTCGGGGTCACGGTGGGCAACATTCTCGGCGGCCGCATCGCCGACCGCAGCCTGATGCCCGGCCTGATGGCGATGTTCGCCGCCTTCATGCTGGGCCAGCTCGCGCTCGGGCTGGCGGCGCCCTGGCTGCTGCCGGCGCTGGCCGCCGTGCTGCTGTTCGGCATGCTGTGCTTCGGGCCGGTGCCCGGCCTGCAGACCCGCGTGCTCGACAAGGCGAAGGATGCCGCGGCGCTGGCCGCCACGCTCAATATCGGCGCCTTCAACATCGGCAATGCGCTCGGCGCCTGGGCCGGCGGCATGGTGATTACGGCCGGCTTCGACCTGCGCGCCACCACCGTGCTGGGCGCCGGCTTCGTCGCCATCAGCCTCGGCCTCGCCTGGCTTGGCCACAGCCTCGACCGCGCCCGGCGCGGCGCAGGCGATGCGGTGGTCGCGGCGGCGCCGGCGGACTGACGCGGTCAGCGGCGCCAGATCAGTGCAGGATGCCGGGCGGCGGCTCGGACGGTGCGTCGTCGCCGGCGGAGGCGCCAGGCGGCGGTGCTGCCGGATGGGCGGCACCGGCAGCGGCCGTGGCGGCGGCGGGTTTCGCCTCGCCGCGCTTCAGCCGGTCATGGGCGCGCATGGCGAAGGGGATCGAGCCGAGATAGACGAGTTCAACGGCGGCCAGCGTGTACCACGGCTGGCTCAGCATGCCGGCCGCGAGAATCCCGACGCCGAGCAGCACCAGGCCGACATGCTCGCGCTTGACCCGCACCCGCTTGAACGAGAAGGTCGGCACCCGGCTGACCATCAGGCCGCCGACCAGCAGCAGCCACAGCGCGTTCAGCACCGGCGAGCGGAAGACTTCGCTGTCGACCTCCTGGCTGAGGATCAGGAACAGCAGGCTGACGCCGGCGCCGGCCGGCGACGGGATACCGGTGAAGAAACTGCCGGTCCATTGCGGCTTGTCGGTGTCGTCGAGCGCGGTGTTGAAGCGGGCGAGCCGCAGCGCCGTGCAGATGGTGTAGGCCAGCACGCAGAGCCAGCCGGTGCTGCCATGGCCGCCGCCGAGATCCTGCAGGGTCCAGAAATACAGCACCATGGCCGGCGCCACGCCGAAGCTGACGAAATCCGACAGCGAGTCGAGTTCGGCGCCGAATTTCGAGGCGCCCTTCAGCAGCCGGGCGACGCGGCCGTCCAGCATGTCGAACAGCGCGGCGATGGCGACCGCGACCACGGCGAATTTCCACTGCTCCAGCAGGGCGAAGCGGATCGCCGTCAGCCCCGAGCAGAGCGCGATGATGGTCAGGATGTTCGGCGCCAGCATGTTGAGCGGCAGGTTGCGCAGGCGGCGCGGCGGCGTAAGCTTCATCGGCATGCGACCCTCCTTCGGCATCAGTCTGGCCTCCGGATCGCTGACAGTGGGTTAACGGGGCGCGCCACTACCGGACTTCGCCGGTCCGCGGCTGTTCGCTGGCACCGTCCTCGGCGATCACCGTCTCGCCGCCGACCATGGTCTGCCCGACGCAGACCAGCGGCACCATGGCATCGTCGAGATAGACGTCGACCCGGCTGCCGAAGCGGATCAGGCCGAAGCGTTCGCCGGCTTTCAGCTGCTGGCCCTCGCGGGCCTCGCAGAGGATGCGGCGCGCCACCAGGCCGGCGATCTGCACCACGGCGATTTCCCTGCCGCTGGCCAGCTTCAGCTTCAGCGACTGGCGCTCGTTGTCGATGCTGGCCTTGTCGAGGGCGGCATTGAGGAACTTGCCCGGCCGGTAGGCCAGCGCGGTGACGGTGGCATCGACCGGCGAGCGGTTCACATGCACGTTGAAGACATTCATGAACACCGAGATGCGCAGCAGTGCGTCGCCGCCCATGCCGAGTTCCTCGGGCGGCACCGCGCGCTCGATCATCTGCACCACGCCGTCGGCCGGCGAAATCAGCAGGCCGTCGCGCACCGGGGTGACGCGCGCCGGATCGCGGAAGAAGTAGGTGCACCAGGCGGTCAGGATGACGCCGAGCCAGCCGAGCGGCGTGGCGATCCAGAACAGCACGAGGGTCGCCACGGCGAAGATGGCGATGAATTTCCAGCCCTCGCGATGGATCGGCACCAGAACGGAACGGATGGTGTCCATGAAACTTGCGGCCCCTGCAAAGAAGTGTCGGGGGCAATGTAGCGATTCACCCCCCCGCCTTAAAGGGGTGCGCGACTGCTCAGCAGGCAGATTCCCGACGCGGAATCTTAACCTTGTCCCGCACCCGGCCGGACTAGAGGCCCTGGAACCGGTAGGTCAGGCCGATGCGGATGGCGTGGCTCTGCAGTTCCGCCGAATGGGCGAGAACCGGGTTGCCGCCGAATGTCTCGCTGACCGGGGAGGTTGAGGTGATCCGGCCGAGATCGGTGAACAGGTATTCGCCGCGCAGCGACCAGTTGTCACCCAGCGCATATTCGCCGCCGGCACCGATGCTCCAGCCGAGCTGGGTCTTGTCTTGCGAGCTGCGGGAAGACCCGCTGAAGCTGGTATCGGTATAGCTCGTATCCACCGACAGGCGCGCCACCGCCAGGCCGCCGGTGACATAGGCCAGCCAGTTGCCCTCGGCCCAGCCGAGTCGCGGCCGCACAGTCGCCAGCCAGTCCGCCTTGACCGACTGCCGGATGGTGAAGCTATTGCCGGGCGAGGAGGTGTATCCGACGGTGGTCGCGCGGTCGTCATCGAACAGCAGCGTCCCGGCATCCGCCTCGACGCCGAGGACGACATGGCCGTACTGCCGGCCGTAGCCGCCATACAGGCTGCCCGACGGGCGCCACTGTTTCAGCGTGCCGTCGCCCGCGCCAGCGATCTGGGCCGGATCGGTCGAGGTGAAGTAGCCGTCGGCTTTCGCAACCGACATGGCGGTATCGGCCTGGCTGCGCGTGGCGCCGACGGCGCCGCCGGCATAAAGCCCCGACCAGTCGATGGATGGCGCCGTCTGCGCCTGAACATTGCCGATGCAGGCCCAGCCTACTGCCAGGCCGATCAGATAGCGCCGCATTTTCGTCCCCATACTGAGTTCTTCGCGGAGCACAATATCTGGTTGTATATGACCAGTCAAATTGTCGGGCAGGCGCTATTTCACACTCACCGCCTGCGGCTTTGCATTCGGCCGTTCGGAGATCAGCGGCGCGCCGGCCTGCTGGGCCTCCTGCTGCTTGCGCCACAGCGCGGCATAGAGGCCGTCCTGCGCCAGCAGCGCATGGTGGCGGCCGCGTTCGGCGATACGGCCCTGGTCGAGGACGATGATCTCGTCGGCATCGACCACGGTGGACAGCCGGTGCGCGATCACCAGCGTGGTGCAGCCTTCCGCCGCGCGACCCAAGGCATCCTGGATCTCGCGCTCGGTATGAGTATCCAGCGCCGAGGTCGCCTCGTCGAACACCATCACCTTCGGCTGCTTGAGGAGCGCACGGGCAATGGCGACGCGCTGCTTCTCGCCGCCGGAGAGTTTCAGGCCGCGTTCGCCGACCATGGTGTTATAGCCGTCGGGCAGCCGGGCGATCAGCCCGTCGAGCTGGGCCAGCCTGGCCGCCTCGTCGATCTCGGCATCGGTCGCGCCGACCCGGCCATAGCGGATGTTGTAAGCAATCGTGTCGTTGAACAGCACGGTGTCCTGCGGCACGATGCCGATCACCCGGCGCAAGCTGAGCTGGTTGACGGTGCGGATATCCTGGCCGTCGATGGTGATGCTGCCGCCGGTGATGTCGTAGAAGCGGTAGAGCAATCGCGACAGGGTCGACTTGCCGGCGCCGGACGCACCGACCACGGCGACCTTCTCGCCCGGCGCGATCCGGAAGCTGACGCCTTTCAGGATCTCGCGGCGCGGGTCATAGGCGAAATGCACGTCGTCGAACACCACCTCGCCCGCCGGCACCGCGAGGTCGGGGGCGCCGGGGGTGTCGAGCACTTCCTGCGGCACGTCGAGCAGGCGGAACATCTGCTCCATGTCGATCATGCCCTGGCGGATTTCCCGGTAGGCGAAGCCGAGGAAATTGAGCGGCAGGTAAAGCTGGATCAGATAGGCGTTGACCATGACGATGTCGCCGATGGTCATGCTGCCGTCGCGCACGCCGATCACCGCCAGGCTCATCACGCCGATCAGGCCGACGGCGATGATGACGCCCTGGCCGATGTTGAGCAGGGCCAGCGTGGTCTGGCTTTTCACCGCGGCGTATTCATAACGCTCCATCGCTTCGTCATAGCGGCGTGCCTCGTGCTCCTCGTTGGTGAAATACTTCACCGTCTCGTAGTTCAGCAGGCTGTCGATGGCACGCGTATTGGCGCGCTGGTCCTCGTCGTTCATCTGGCGGCGGTATTTGGTCCGCCATTCGGTGATCGCCAGCGTGAACACGATATAGCCGACGATGGTGCCGACCGTGATCGCGGCGAAGCTCCAGCTGTACAGCCACCACAGGATGCCGCCGACCATGGCGATCTCGACCAGCGTGGGCAGGATATTGAAGGTCATGAAGCGCAGCACGAACTCGATGCCCTTGGTGCCGCGCTCGATGACGCGGCTCAGGCCTCCGGTCTGGCGTTCGAGATGGAAGCGCAAGGACAGCGCATGCAGGTGGCGGAACACCTCGATGGCGAGATTGCGGATCGCCGCCTGGGCGACCTTGGCGAAGACGGCATCGCGCAATTCGCCGAAGCCCTGGGCGCCGACGCGGGCCGCGCCATAGGCCAGCACCAGCAGCAGCACGGTGCCGACGGCGACGCCGGCGGCATCCACCGTGGTGCCGGCCGGCACGATGCCGCCATGCTGCAGCAGGTCGATGGCGCGCTTGAAGAAATACGGCACACAGACATTGATCAGCTTGGCGGCGATGAGGAAGACCAGCGCCACCAGCACGCGGGTGCGCAGCTCGGGCCGGCTGGCCGGCCACAGGCGCGGCAGCAGGATGGCAAGGAAGGGATTCTGGCGACGGGTCATACTGAGGGCTCGCTGGCGGCAGCTGGCAGATCGGGTGCGGTAATAAAGGGGTGCTGTTACAGGAAGGCGACGGACCGGCAGGCGATCGCGCAGCGCAGCAGAGGCTGCGCAACGCGGCGATTCTGCCTGACGTCCAGCCGGTTTAGAGGCCCTGCCGGCAGCTTGCAAGGCCACAGGGCCGGGCGTAACGTTTGCCCCCCAAACAATCCGTCCCCAACCCCGGCTAGGGAGCAGTTTGATGAAAGTGGTGAGCTTCGTCCGCAATGGCAAGAGCTCGTATGGCGTGGTGTCCGGCCCGGAAAGCAGCCTGGGGATCGTCGACATGGGCGCCCGGCTCGGCGGCAAGTATCCCGACCTGGTCGCCGTGCTGAAGGCCGGCGCGCTGGCTGAGGTCGCGGCGGCGGCCCAGGAAGCGCTCAAGGGGGGTGTGGCGCCGGACCTGAAATACGACGGCACCACCCTGCTGCCGGTGGTACCCAACCCGGGCAAGATCGTCTGCGTCGGTGTCAATTACGACGAACACCGCCGCGAGATGGGCCGCGAGCCGCCGGGCCAGCCGACCATTTTCGTGCGCTGGGCCGAGAGCCAGGTGGCGCATAACCAGCCGCTGCTGAAGCCGGCCGAATCCGACAAGCTCGACTACGAAGCCGAACTCGCCGTGATCATCGGCAAGACCGGCTACAAGGTTTCCGAAGCCGATGCCTACGGCATCATCGCCGGCTATTCCTGCTACAACGATGGTTCGGTGCGCGACTGGCAGACCCATACCAGCCAGTTCACCCCGGGCAAGAATTTCGTCGCCACCGGCGGCTTCGGGCCGTGGATGATCACCCCCGACGAGGTGGGCGATCCGCAGAAGCTCGACATCCAGAGCCGGCTGAACGGCCAGGTGATGCAGACGTCGAACACCGAGCTGATGACCTTCAACATCCGCAAGATCATCAAGTATGTCACCACCTTCATCCCGCTGCAGCCGGGCGACGTGATCGCCACCGGCACGCCGGGCGGCGTCGGCACCAAGCGCAACCCGCCGGTCTACATGAAGGACGGCGACCTGATCGAGATCGAGATCGAGAAGGTCGGCCTGCTCAGCAACCCGGTGAAGAACGCGTAAGCGGCGGGTAAACTGCCTGTTCAGAGACGGGGTGCTGTAGCGCCCCGTTTTTTTTCGTGGATGGCCGGGTCAAGCCCGGCCATGACGTTTGGTAAACAGGCCTTCAATACCAAAGACCGTCATGCCCGGACCTGATCCGGGCATCCACGCCTTCTTAGCGGTGATCCGCGCCGACCGCCTCGGCAACCGAGGCAAAGCCGTCGCGTTTCAGCAGCCGGGCCAGTTCGGCCTTGATGCGGCCGACCAGGCCGGGACCCTCGTAGACCAGCGCCGAATAGAGCTGCACGGCAGACGCGCCGGCGCGAATCTTGGCATAGGCCTGCGCACCCGAGGCGATGCCGCCGACGCCGATCAACGGGATGCGCCCGCCGGTCAGGCGATAGAGGTCCTTCAGCACCGCCGTCGAACGGTCGAACAGCGGCTGGCCCGACAGGCCGCCGGTTTCCCTGGAGTTGCGGCTCTGCAGCGTCGCCGGACGGGCGATCGTGGTGTTGGTGGCGACGATGCCGTCGAGGCGGAAATTCTGCGCGAGCTTCGCCACGTCGTTGAGGTCCTCGTCGGCAAGGTCCGGCGCGATCTTGACCAGCAGCGGTCGCTTCAGCCGGTCGCGCAGAGGCTGCAGCCGCGCCAGCAGGGCGTTCAGCTCATCGCGGCCCTGAAGATTGCGCAGGCCCGGCGTGTTCGGCGAGGAGACATTGACCACGGCGAAATCGCACAGCGGCGCCAGCCGCTCGTAGCCGATGGCATAATCGCCCGGCCGGTCGGCGCTGTCCTTGTTGGCGCCGAGATTGACGCCGACCAGACCGATGCCGTCGCGGCCGCTGCGCTGGGCTGCTTCGCGCCGTGCCTCCAGCCGCCGTGCCGCCGCCTCCAGGCCATTATTGTTGAAGCCCATGCGGTTGATCACCGCGCGATCCTCCTCCAGCCGGAACACGCGCGGGCGCGGATTGCCCGGCTGCGGTTTCGGCGTCACCCCGCCAACCTCGACAAAGCCGAAGCCGAAGCCGAGCATCACGTCGGGGACTTCCGCGTTCTTGTCGAAGCCGGCGGCGAGGCCGACCGGATTGCTGAGCGCGCGGCCGAACAGCCGGGTCGCCAGCACCGGGGCGTCGCGCCGCGCCGGGGAAGAAAAAAGCTGGGACGGCAGCAGGCCGCTGGCCAGCAGCTTCAAGGTCAGGCGATGCGCCGTCTCGGCATCGACATGGCGGACCAGAGGCCAGGCGAGGCAGCGATAGAGGTTCATGGCAGGCCCTTGGAAGTGAAGTCTGGCGGAAAGATGTGCCGGCCGGTTGCCGCGTCGAGCGGCAGCGGCAGCACGCGGGTGACGGCTGCCACCGGCAGCGCGCCGTAGAGATGCGGGAAGAGATCGTCGTTGCGCGACTTTTCCCATTTCAGCGGCGCCTCGAGCCTCGCCGTATCGACCGCCAGCAGCAGCAGGCCGGTCTGGCCGGCATAATGCTTGGCCGCCGTCTCCGCCGCCTGGGCTGCGGTCGAGAAATGGATGAAGCCGTCGCGGCGGTCATGAGCGGTGCCGGCGAAGGCGCCGGCTGCCTCTGCCGCCACCCAGTCGGCCGCGGCGATGATGCGGTAGATCGTCGTCATAATTTTCTTCACTCATCCTTCTTATAATTATCCCACCGCCACTGGAGTGCTTTCTTGTGCGGGAAACTATCCATCATGCGCAAATTATCCACTGTTAGACGAATCCGTTCTCGCGAAAACCCGCTTCGGGAAATGATGTCGAAGGAATCTGGATTGATAGAGAAAACATTCGCATCAAACAGTCTATGGTGCGTGGCGCAGAGCACTAGTCCATTTCGGGGATCATTAGATCCATCATTTTCGACAGGAATAATATGGGCCGCCTCCAATCCTGATAAAATATCGAAGTCGCAAACCGCGCATCTTGCCCCCTGGGCATAGAAAACATCCTTCCTGAATTTCTCCTGCTTCTCCCGAGCCTTCACCAACCTGTAGTGACTCACCAAATTATTGGCGAATGAACTAAAATCAGTTGCTTGATCGAAAGGATTCGAGCCCATCGTTACTGACAAATGTGCAATGAAATTTTCTTCAGTTTTATATTGTGAATTCTGAACTCTCTCACTGGAGAGAGACATTGTTGTCCCACGCATGTGATACTTCGGATTAAAGCCAAAGTTATCCACGAAGTCACTCCAGCCGTATGAGATCATCTCCCCTTGAAGCAATATGATTATTGGGAAACGATTCTCCCCCCATATACGGGCGGATAGCTCATGACACATACCTGAAGTGCGGTGCAATACTTGGCCGGCATATCTAAAATCCGTACTCTCAAGAAGCATAAGAAAGTCACCGGTTTTCATATTACGGAGCACAATCTCCGCCCCTGCCGGTATACCCCATATCTGAAAACCGGTCGGCGCCAAGTCATTTAGCTTTGCTCGAACATCTAGCAACTCATGCGGCGCTAAATGCTGAATATGGGATTCAATGTCTTCATATTTGAATCGCTTCAATCCTTCAGAGCTACTTCCCAAACTTTTTGGGAAATCTCTCGCCGTCATTCGTTCTCCTACGTGTTGGTAATAGATAGTCATAGTGCTTATTCCCTTTAATTTAGCAGGGTATATACACTATTTCGTCTTCCCCGTCGCCTTGTCGAAGCTGCGCAGGCCGGCCATGCCGAGCATGGCGAGCACCAGTTCGAACAGGCCGTCGGTCTGAATCTCCGGCGGCCGCACCCCGGGGAACCACAGCGCCGCCGCCCAGAGGAAGACCGGATGGCCGAGATAAGCCCAGCCGACGGCCGCCGCGCAGATCCAGCCGACCGCCGGGCGCCAGCCGGCGACGAAGACCGAACGGTGCGTCGCCTCGATCTTGTTCAGCTCGACCTGCAGTTCGGCGGGATGCTGCCTGAGGCGCTCCAGCACGGCCTGGGCCTGCAGGCGTTCATCGTCGGAAGTGAACAGCTCGACACTGAGATTCGAACGATCGAACTGCGCCTGCAGCAGCTCGGCGGCAGCATCGAGTTCGGCGGCTGCCGCACCCTGGTGCTCCGGCGCAATGTCACGGCCGGGCCGGAAGGCAAACCAGCGCGACCACGGCGGCGCCAGCTGCGCCAGCAGACTGGCGGCGAGCTGGTCGACCGCATCGGCGGCGGTCGCATCGTAGAGCTTGTCGCCGGCAGCCTGCTGGCCCGGCGCAGCCGCGGTCACGGCACTGCGCCGCACCGGCAGGGCATAATCGTAGCAATCCTGCCACAGGCCGGACCAGACCTGCTGGCGGCCGCGGGCGCGGCCGAGGCGCCGGCGCAGAGCGGCGGCATCGGGCTGAGCGGGAATGCGGGGATCGGTCATCGTCATGGCTGCCTCAGTCGCCGATCAGCCGCTTCGGCGCGCCGGCCCCGGCATTGGCATTGCCGGCCGCGCTGTCGAGGCCGCGCCAGGAGGTGGCGATGGTGTCGCCCTGGGCCCGCCGGCGCCGCTCGCGCGCCGCCTCGGCGGCCAGATCGGTCGCGCTCGGCTGCTCCGGCTCCGGCGGCAGGGGTGGTGGCGGCGCGGGCGGCGGAGGCGGCGGCGACGATCCGAACAGACCACCCATGACGGGGTTCCTTTCCTGCTGGCGCTGCGGTGGGCAGGCGCCCCGGCCGAAATCCGGCTCAGGCGGCCTTATCCACGAAATGTTCTGATGAGGTGGATTTATAGAACAAAAGAGGTTCATTGTCAAGGGAAATTTTCCGCAAATGCTGATATGGTTCCCATGGTGTTCTTATTGTCCAGCTTTGCAACCCGATCAGGCGTTTGACCGTCTCGACACAGGAAAACGGCAGCGGTGGCGCCAGCCGGCGCGGCGGTTCGACGACCGGCACAGTTAGTGCGCAATGCCCGGTCCGGCGCAGGTGCCCGGCCAAGTCGGCCTCCCGTGGCCAGGCCGGAAAAGCCCGCAAAACCAGCCAATGCGACAACGGATCGACGCCTATCCAGCCCTCCGGCAGCCGCAGGTAGGCACAGCAGTGGCGGAACCCCGGCTTGAGAAGCCGCAGCCAGGGCAGGGCCGTCTGGTCGGCGAAGACCACCACCGCCCGATCAGCACTCGTGGCGGCGCTGGCGGCCGCATCTGCCACTGGAACAAAGCGCGATATATCCGTATGCGCGAAAGAATGTTTCATGGGAGCGCCGGATGTCTGGAAGAACAGGGTGTAAATACCCGCGGCGATAGACCCTTATATTCCTATATTGTTCTTATGTCAAACACAAAATAAGTGAATATTCCTGTAGCCAAAACCCGGGAATTGCAAGACAATGTTCCCATGCTTACCCATAAGGCGATCTGGGCCGCGCTCGACGGCCTGGCCGAGAAATACGGGCTGACGGCGTCCGGTCTGGCCCGCAAGGCCGGGCTCGACCCCACCACCTTCAACCGCAGCAAACGGATTTCCCGCGACGGCAAGCAGCGCTGGCCGTCGACCGAGTCGATTTCCAAGGTGATCGACGCCACCGGCGCCAGCGTCGCCGAGTTCATGGACCTGCTGAGCGAGAATGGCGGTGGCAGCCGGATCGGCCACCGCATCCCGCTGATCGGTCTCGCTCAGGCCGGATCGGCCGGCTATTTCGACGACGGCGGCTTTCCGGTCGGCGAAGGCTGGGAGAAAATCCCCTTCCCAGATCTCGGCGATCCCAATGCCTATGCGCTGGAGATCAGCGGCGACAGCATGCTGCCGGTCTATCGCGACGGCGACATCGTCATCGTCTCGCCGGCGCAGAACAACCCGAGCCGCGGCGACCGCATCATCGCTAAGACCATGCAGGGCGAAGTGATGTGCAAGATCCTGACGCGCAAAACCCTGACCCGCATCGAGCTGAGTTCGTTCAACCCGGCGCATCCCGACCGCAGCTTTGACACCCAGGACCTCGCCTGGATGCACCGCGTCGTCTGGGCGTCGCAGTAGCATCTTTATTGTTGTCGTCATGGCCGGGCTTGACCCGGCCATCCACGGGCGAGGAGTCTCGCTGGCATTGCAAACGAGATCACCGGCTTTTTCGTGGATGGCCGGGTCAAGCCCGGCCATGACGCCGGTTTTCTGGTAGACGTGAACCCATGACCGACACACCCGATCTCTCCGCCGCCCTGGCCCGGCTGCCGGCCCTGGTGGCCGGCGGCGGCGTGGCCTGGTGGGCGGAAGCCGGTCGGGTCGAGAAGATCACGCCTGATGCTGCCGCGCGCCGCGCCCGGGCGACACCGCCCCTGCTGGTGCACGGCAAGGCGACGGCGGCGCGGCTCGGTGTCGAACCCTTCCCGTCGCTCGACCTGCTCGACCTGTTTGCCTTCGTGCGCCCGGCGCGTTTCTGCCTGCCGACCGCCCATGGCCTGCTCGACCGCGTCGGGCTCGATGCCGCCGACGACGAGGAGGCCGCGCAGTATCTGCACGAGGCCGCCGCCATCCTGCTGGCCGAACTGCCGCAGCAGCAGCCGCGCAGCCTACGTCGTGCCGCGCGGCTGGCACAGACGCTCAACAAGGCCGGCTGGTCCTGGGCGCCCTGGCTGCTCGACGCCTTCGGACCGGTGCTTGCCAATGTGCCGGCCGGCGGCGCCGGCGGCCTCGACATCTGGCAGGAACTGCCCGAATGGGTCGACTATGCGCCGCCGCCGCCGCCCGATACCCAGAGCGTGTCGGCCGCTGAAGCGCGCGAACGGCTGGCCCGCCTGCTCGGACGCAATCCGCAGGGACCGGCCGCGGAGCTGCGCGAGGCCCAGGCCGATTATGCCGCGACCACCGCGCAGGCCTTCGCGCCGCGCGAGGCGGTCGGCATGCCCGAGATGGTGCTGGCCGAGGCCGGTACCGGCATCGGCAAGACGCTCGGCTATATCGCGCCGGCCAGCGTCTGGGCCGAGAAGAACGGCGGCAGCGTCTGGCTGTCGACCTATACCAAGAACCTGCAGCGGCAACTCGACCGCGAACTTGACCGGCTGTTCCCCGATCCGGCCGAGAAGGCCGCCAAGGTCGTCATCCGCAAGGGCCGCGAGAATTATCTCTGCCTGCTGAATCTGGAAGATGCCGCCCAGGGCGGCGCGGCTCGGCCGCAGGACCTGGTGCCGCTGGCGCTGGTGGCGCGCTGGGCCGGGGCGACGCGAGACGGCGATCTGGCCGGCGGCGACTTTCCCGCCTGGGCCGTCGACCTGCATGGCCGGGCACGCACGGTCGGGCTGACCGACCAGCGTGGCGAGTGCATCCATGCCGGCTGTCCGCATTACCGCAAATGCTTCATCGAACGCAGCGTGCGCAAGTCGCGCAAGGCCGAGATGGTGATCGCCAACCATGCGCTCGTCATGATCCAGGCCGCGATGGGAGAAGACGACAGCCAGAAACCCCTGCGCTACGTCTTCGACGAGGGCCATCACCTGTTCGAGGCCGCCGACAGCGCCTTTGCCGCCCATCTGACCGGACAGGAAGCGATCGAACTGCGCCGCTGGCTGCGCGGCCCCGAGGGCGGGCGGCGCAGCCGCGCCCGTGGTCTTGCCAACCGCATCGGCGATCTGGTCAACGACAACGAAGCCGGCAAGGCCGCGCTCGAAGCCGTCACCGAGGCCGCCCGCGCCCTGCCCGGCGATGGCTGGCTGCCGCGCCTGACCGACGGTGCGCCGAACGGCAGCGGTGAAATCTTCCTGGCGAAAGTGCGCCAGCAGGTGCTGGCCCGCGCCCGTGAACCGGACTCACCTTACGGCCTCGAATGCCCGACACGCGAGCCGGTCGACGGTCTGATCGAGGCGGCACGGATCTTCGCTACCGGCATCGCCCGCATCCTTGAGCCGCTCAACAAGCTGGCCAAGGCGCTGACCGACATGCTGGCCGACGAGACTGCCGAGCTGGAAACCGCGACGCGCAGCCGCATCGAGGGCGCCCTGCGCGGCCTCCTGCGCCGCAAACTCACATTGGAAGCCTGGCGCAGCATGCTGCTCGATCTCGAGACCGGCACGCCGGACGCCTTCGTCGACTGGTTCGCGCTGGACCGCATCGAGGGCCGTGATTTCGACCTCGGCCTCTACCGCCATTATCTCGATCCGATGCTGCCGTTCGCCGGTGCCGTGCTGAAGCCCGCCCATGGCGTCGCCGTCACCTCGGCGACCCTGCGCGATCTCGCGCCGGGCAAGAGCGACGCGGCACCGGAAGCCGCCTGGGGCACGGCGGATATCCGCAGCGGCGCCCGCCATCTGCCGATGCCGGCGCGCCATGCCGCCTTCCCCTCGCCTTTCGATTACGGCGGCCGCACCCGCGTGCTGGTCGTCACCGACGTGCGCCGCGATGCCATGGACCAGGTGGCCGCCGCCTACCGCGAACTCTTCCTCGCCGCTGGCGGCGGAGGCCTGGGCCTGTTCACCGCGATCTTCCGCCTGCGCGCCGTGCAGAAACGCATCCTGCGGCCGCTGGCCGAGGCCGGCCTGCCGCTCTATGCCCAGCATGTCGATCCGCTCGACAATGCGACGCTGGTCGACATCTTCCGCAGCGAGGAGCATGCCTGCCTGCTCGGCACCGATGCCATGCGCGACGGCGTCGATGTGCCCGGTGCAAGTTTGCGCCTTGTCGTGTTCGACCGCGTGCCCTGGCCGCGGCCGGACCTGCTGCACAAGGCACGCAAGGCGGCCTTCGGCGGCCAGGCCTATGATGACCTGCTGACCCGGCTGAAGCTGAAGCAGGCCTATGGCAGACTGCTGCGCACGGCCAATGACTATGGCGTCTTCGTCGTGCTGGATGCGCAGCTGCCGTCACGGCTGCTGTCGGCGTTTCCGTCCAGTGTCGAGGTGCGCCGCGTCGGCATCGCCGAAGCCGTGGCCGAAACCCGTGGCTTTCTCACGCAGATGCGCAGCGGCGCGGCAACGGCGGCGCAGGACGGGTTTTAGTCCCGGACCTGGACCCTACTCCTTCATCACCGCGTCGATCACGGCGCGCTGGGCTTCGTCATTGAAGATCATGTCCATATGCGACAGGCCGGGCAGCACGGTGACCATGGCATCGTTGCGCAGGCCGGTGACCAGCGGCGCATAGGCATCGGCAACCATCAACTCGTCCTTGCCGCCGACGAGGATCACCGGCGGACTCGGCGCCGTGCGCAGATCGGCGGCGTAATCGTCATGGGGCTTGAAGTTGCGCCACAGGCGCCAGGAATAGGTATAGGCATGGCCGCCACCGTCGCGCCGCGCGAACGCCAGCACCGGCAGATCCTGGAACCACGGCAGGCCGATGCGGTCGAGCAGGCTGAGACCGATCAGCCGCGGAATATAGGCCGCCACCCAGCCACCGCCCGCGCTGCGGTAGGTTGGCGCGTCATGCGACAGCATCGGCGCCAGCAGGATGAACCGGTGAAAGTCTTTCGCCAGCGGCGAGCCGGCGATGCGCAGCGCGAAGCCGCCGCCCGACGAGAAGCCGATCAGCGTCCATTGCGCCGCCGGATGGTCGATGCGGCTGGCGGCGAGGAAATCGGCGAGATCATCCTCAAGCTGGCCGACATAGGCGATGTCGCCGCGCAGCGCGCCGCTCTGGCCATGACCGCGAATATCCAGCGAATAGACCGTCGGCGGATCCGGCATGCTCTGCAGCGCGCGGGCCAGGCTGTGCATGCTGGCGCTGTCGGCAGTCGAGCCATGCACCAGGATCACCGCGCGGGCGATGGCACCAGGATAGACGCGATAGGCCAGCGCCATGCCATCGCGCGCCCGCACGAAGCGACGCTCGGGCAGCGCGCTCAGGCTCTGCCGGGCGACCGCATCGTTGATGCTGGCCAGCGGCGCCGGCGCCGCGGCGGTGCCCCAGACGATGGCCGCCGCCCAGGCCGCCAGCAGCAGCAGAACGGTGCCAAGCCCCGGCAGCAGGATATAGCGGACGAAGCCACGCATCGGACCACCATACAGGTCGCGGGCCCGCAGGAACAGGTTGCGGGGCGGCAGGAAACCCGCAAAGCATGGCGAAACTGTGACCCGCGCCCCTCTTGCGGAGGCCGCCCCGCTTCCCCATAGTTTGACGGCTCCACGCTTCTCCTGGCCCGCAACCCCTGGGCCCGCAACCTCTGTCCCGGAAGCCGCTCATGTCGACCATCACGCCGCACAACGCCCTGATCTACGCCATGGTGATTGCCGCCCTGGCCGACGGCAAGCTGAAGGATTCGGAAGTCGGCGCCATCGATCTTGCGGTGCGCAGCCTGCCGATCTTCAAGGGCTACAGCGTCGATGCGATGCGCGTTGCCACCGGCGACTGCGTGGCCCTGCTCGACGAGGAAGACGGCGTCGAGGCGGCCCTCGGCCTTGTGAAAGAGGCGCTGCCGGAAGACTGGTCGGAAACCGCCTATGCGCTGGCCTGCGACGTGGTGGCGGTGGATGGCCGTGCCCGGCAGGAGGAGCTGCGCTGGCTGGAGATGCTGCGCCACGAGATCGGCGTCGAGCGGCTGCATGCCGCCGCCATCGAGCGCGGTGCGCGGGCGCGCTACAAGCGCAACCACGCCATGGCCACCGCCTGAGCGATCTGATGGCGGCCTACTCGGCCGCTTTCGCTTTCTGCATCGCGGATTTCGCCAGATCGCTGCCCTGCGGCACGATCAGCGGGATGGCGCGCGGCCCGATGCTGACCGTCGCCGGCAGCCTTGCCGCGATATCGCCATCGGCCTGCACCGGCTCGCCATCGGCATAGGCACTGTCGCCCAGCGTGGCGACCGTCACCTGGCGGCCGCGCACCAGGGTGATTTCCGGCAGATGCTGCAACAGGCCGGCGGTCAGCGCCGCCGTGGCGCGGAGCGCGCCGAGGCGGCCGCCCATGCCGAACAGGCAGACCTGGAAATCCGGCGCGTCGAGCCGCGCGTCTGGCGCACAGACAAACTTGCCACCATAGAAATGTCCCTTGGCGATCACCGCCGAGGCGCAGTCATAGTCGCGGCCGTCGATGGCGAGGCGATAGCGCGGCACTTTATACTGCACCAGCTGACGCAGGCTTTCCGTGACATAGGCGCCTTTGCCGAGCCAGCGTTTCAGACCCGGCGGCAGGTCGGCCACCACATGGGCGTCGAAGCCGACACCGGCCATGATGGTGAATAGTCTATCATTGACAAAGCCCGGCCAGATCTGGGCGACCGGGCCGTGGAGGACCGCCTGCATGACGGCAGCCGGATCGAGCGGCAGGCCGGTTTCCATCGCCAGCACATTGGCGGTGCCGAGCGGGAAAATGCCGAGTGGCGCCGAATCCAGCGGCAGACCATTGGCGACCTCGCCGATGGTGCCGTCGCCACCGGCCGCCACCACGGCATCGTATTTCGTCGCGTGGCCGTCGCCGGCAAAAGCCTCGGCATCGCCGCGCCTGGTCGTCGGGCGGAATTCGACCGCGCAGCCGGCATCTTCCAGCAGGTCGAGGTAGGCCTCGAGCCGGACCCGCTTGCGGCGGCCAAGCTGCCCTGCACCGGCAGTGGGGTTGTAGATCACCAGCAGGCGCCGGCGGTAAGTCGCGGACATGACCGCCCGGATAGCAGATTTCGGCCGCCGGCGTCAGGGGATGGTTTTATGACAGTTTTCCCGGGGACCGGGCTTTTCCGGGGCAAACCGGGTCCGGGCAACCTGCCGCGCGGCCGGATGCCGCAGTCGGCCGCGCTCTTGACCCGGATCAACGCCGCACCCGCGCCGGGGGCATAGACAGGAGGGCATGACCCCTTCGCCCACCGACCCGTCAGAGACTCCGGCTGCCTTGGCAGCCGGCCGGATCGCCGCCATCCGCGGCTCGGTGATCGACGTGCGCTTTCCGGCCGGACAACTGCCGGCGATCAACGATGCCCTGGTCATCGCCGCCGGCGGCGACCGCCCGCCCCTGCTGGCCGAAGTGCAGCAGCATGTCGATCCGGCCACCGCGCGCGCCGTGGCGCTCGGCGAGACCGGCGGCCTGCGCCGCGGCCTGGCCGTGCAGGCCACCGGCGCACCGATCCGCGTCCCGGTCGGCGACGCCGTGCTCGGCCGCCTGCTCGATGCCACCGGACATCCGGCCGACCGCGCCGGCCCCTTGCCCGCCGACGGACCGCGCCGGCCGATCCATGCGCCGGCGCCGGCACTGGCCCGCCAGGGCGGCAGTCGCGAGATTTTCCACACCGGCATCAAGGTGATCGACCTGCTGGCGCCCCTGGTGAAAGGCGGCAAGGCGGCGATGTTCGGCGGCGCCGGCGTCGGCAAGACGGTGCTGATCATGGAACTGATCCGCACCACGGTGGAGCGTCACTCCGGCATCTCGGTCTTCGCCGGCATCGGCGAACGGTCGCGCGAAGGCCATGAACTGCTGCTGGAACTGCGCCAGTCCGGCGTGCTGCCGCGCACCGCACTGGTGTTCGGCCAGATGAACGAGCCGCCGGGTGCGCGCTGGCGCGCCGGCCTGACCGCACTGGCCATCGCCGAGCATTTCCGCGACGACGCCCATGAGAATGTGCTGCTGCTGATCGACAACGTCTACCGGCTGGTGCAGGCCGGCGGCGAGGTCTCGGGCCTGCTCGGCCGCCTGCCCTCGCGCGTCGGCTACCAGCCGACGCTCGCCTCCGAGATCGCCGAATTCGAGGAGCGCATCGCCTCTGTGGCCGGCACGGCGATCACGTCGATCCAGGCCGTCTACGTCCCGGCCGACGACTTCACCGACCCGGCGGTGGCGGAAATCTTCAGCCATCTCGATTCCTCCATCGTGCTGTCGCGCCAGATGGCTGCCGAGGGCATGTATCCCGCCGTCGATCCACTGGCCTCGACGTCCAGCCTGCTCGATCCGCGGCTGGTCGGCGAGGTGCATTACCGGGTGGCGCAGGACGTGCGCAAGACCATCGCCGCCTATCGCGAACTGCAGGAGATCATCGCATTGCTCGGCATCGAGGAGCTGAGTGCCGGCGACCGCCGCACGGTCGGCCGGGCGCGGCGCCTGATGCGTTTCCTGACCCAGCCCTTCATGGTCACCCTCGCCTTCACCGGCAAGCCGGGCCGCGCCGTCGAGCTCGACGCGACCCTGGCCGGCTGCCGCGCCATTCTCGACGGCGTGGCCGACGGCTGGGCCGAAGACTCGCTTTACATGGTCGGCGATCTCGACGAGGCCCGGGCCAGGGAAGCGGCGGCCGGGCGGGCGCCGCAGAAAGCCGCGTCATGAAGCTGACGGTCACCACGCCGCTCGCCGTTGTCATCGACGCCGCCGATGTCACGCATCTGCGCGCCGAGGATGCCACCGGCGCCTTCGGCATCCTGCCGCGCCATGCCGATTTCCTCACCGTGCTGGCGATCTCGGTGGTCGTCTGGCGCGATGCCGCCGGACGGGAGCATTACGTGGCGGTGCATGGCGGCATGCTGGAACTGCATGGCGGCGATCATATTGCCATTGCCACCCGCGAAGCCGTGCCGGGCGACGACCTCGCCCAACTCGAAACCGAGGTGCTGTCGCGGTTTCGCCGCCAGCAGGCCGAAGAGCAGGAAGCCCGCACCGACGCCCAGCGGCTTTACCTCGCCGCCATCGGCCGCATCCGCCAGATGCTGCGGCCCGGCCGCCCGGACGGCGCCCTGACCGCCATGTCCGCCAGCAGGGGATCCGGCCATGAACCCTGATCGCGATCCCCGGCATGATCCGGGACAGCCCGCCGCCCCGCTTGACCACGCGATACGCACCCGGCGCAACCGCCGGGCGCTGTGGCTGCGCGAGGGCGAACGATCGCTGGCGCAGAATCTTGCCATGATCGGCGCGCTCGGCTGGACCATCATCACGCCGACCCTGATCGGCATCTTCGCCGGCCGCTGGCTCGACCGGCTCTTCTCGGCCGGCCTCTTCTGGACACTGGGCCTGCTGGTCGCCGGACTGGCGCTTGGCTGCTGGCTGGCCTGGAAACGGATCGACCGGCCATGATGCATGACCTGCTGACATCGCCGTTCCTGGTCTTCCCGGCCGCCGCCGTGTTCGGCTTCGGCTTCGGCCTGTTCTATTTCGGTGCGATTCGCCAGACCGCCGAGCAGATCGCCGGCCGCGGCGGCTGGCTGCGACCGGCCGTCTTCACACTGGCACGACTGGCCGCCGCTATTCTGCTGTTCGCCTTCATGGCGCGCCTCGGCGCCTTTCCGCTGCTGGCCGCCTTTGGCGGCTTCATCGTCTCGCGCGCCGTCGCCCGCCGTGGCGCGACCCCGGCAAGGCCGTCACAAAGCCCGGAGGCGGAGTGATGCAGGGCTCGCCGCTGTCCAGCACCATCCTGTTCCATCTCGGCCCGGTGGCGATCAGCCGGCCGGTGCTGACCACCTGGGCGATCATGGCCGTGCTCGTCGCGGTCTCATGGCTGGTGACGCGCCGGCTGCAGTTGCGGCCGGGCCGCGGCCAGGCGGTACTGGAACTGGCAGTCACCGGGATCAGCGGCCAGATCGAGGAGGTGATCCGCCGCGACGGCCGGCCGCTGCTGCCGCTGCTCGGCACGCTGTTCATCTTTCTCGCCACCGCCAACCTGTCGGGCGTGCTGCCCGGCACCGAGGCGCCGACCGGCCGGCTGGAGACGCCGGCGGCACTGGCGCTCGTCGTGTTCTGCGCCGTGCATTATTTCGGCATCCGCGCCCATGGCCTCGGCGGCTATCTCGCCAGCTTCGCCGAGCCGAAGCTGATCATGCTGCCGCTCAACATCCTGTCCGAGATCACGCGCACCTTCTCGCTGATGGTGCGCCTGTTCGGCAACGTGATGAGCGGCGAATTCGTCATCGCGCTGGTCGTCACGCTGGCCGGGCTGTTCGTGCCGATCCCGCTGATGGCGCTCGAGATCATGCTCGGCCTGGTGCAGGCCTACATCTTCACCGTACTCGCAACCGTCTTTATCGGCGCCGCCGCCGGCAGCGCCGAGGCAGGCTAGAGGAGATCTGTCCATGGACCCCAAACTGTTCAGCATCATCGGCGCCGTGCTCGCCGTGTCGATCGGCTCGATCGGCCCGGCGCTGGCGGAAGGCCGCGCGGTGGCCGCCGCGATGGATGCCATCGCCCGCCAGCCGGAAGCCGCCGGTACCATCTCGCGCACCCTGTTCGTCGGTCTGGCGATGATCGAGACCATGGCGATCTACTGCCTGGTGATCGCCCTGCTGCTGCTGTTCGCCAACCCCTATATCGGCTGACCATGCATTTCGACTGGTGGACCCTCGCGCTGCAGACGGTGAATTTCGCGATTCTCGTCTGGCTGCTGCAGCGCTTCCTGTACAAGCCGGTGCTGCGTCTGGTCGACGCGCGCCGCACCGAGGTCGACACCCGCTATGCCGCCGCCGACGCGGCGAAGCAGGCGGCCGAAAGCGAGCAGCAGGCGGTGGCGGCCGAACGGATCGGCATCGCCGACGAGCGCGATGCCGTGCTACGCAAGGCGGTCGCCCAGGCCGAGCAGGCCGCCACCGCCCGACGCGAGCAGGCCGACAGCGAAGCCGCCGACCTGATCGCCGAGACACGGCGCAGCCTGGCCGAGGAACACGGCGCCGCCCGCACGGAATTGCGCCGGCAGGCGCTTGAACTCGGCCTCACCGTGGCGCGCCGGCTGCTCGACGAGATTCCGCCTGCCCTGCGCGCCGAGGCCTGGCTCGAGCGCATCGAGCAGTATGTCGCCGCCCTGGCGCCCGAGGACCGCGCCGCCCTGCGCGACGGTGTGCATGGCGGCCTGAAAGTGGTGACTGCCAGCGCATTGCCCGAGGCAGCCCGCGCCGACTGGCAACGCCGGCTCCGCGCCGCACTGGATGGCGCGGCGGATCATGTGCTGACCATCGACTTCGCCGTCGATCCGGCCCTGATCGCCGGTGCCGACCTGCATTTCGCCACCGCTGTCCTGCGTTTCTCGTGGCAGACCGCCCTCGCCGGCATGCATACCGAACTTGAGAGCAATGTCGACGCTCACTGATGATCTCCGGCTCTGGGCCGGCCGCAGTCGCGCGCAGATCGATGCGCTGACCGTCGCCCCGAGCCTCGAACAGATCGGCCGTGTCGAGCAGATCGGCGATGGCGTTGCCATCGTCTCGGGCCTGCCGGAAACCCGGCTCGACGAAATCCTCGCCTTCGAAGGCGGCCTGCGCGGCCTGGCCGTCGACCTTGGCGACTCCCGTATCGGCTGCATCCTGCTCGGCGATGCCGGCAGTGTCCGCGCCGGCAGCATCGTGCATGGCACCGGCAACGTGGCGCGCACACCGGTCGGCGAGGCTCTGCTCGGCCGCGTGATCGACGCGCTCGGCACGCCGCTTGACGATGGTCCGGCCCTCGAAGGCTGCGCCATGGCGCCGGTCGAGCAGCCGGCACCGCCGATCATCGACCGCGCCCTGGTCACCCGGCCGCTCGCCACCGGCCTGCTGGTGGTGGATGCCATGATCCCGCTCGGCCGCGGCCAGCGCGAACTGATCGTCGGCGACCGCGGCACCGGCAAGACGGCGATTGCCGTCGACGCCATGATCAACCAGCGCAACACCGACGTGATCTGCATCTATGCGGCGATCGGCCAGAAGGCCTCCTCGGTGGCGCAGGTGATCGATGCGGTGCGCCGCCATGGTGCGCCCGAACGCTGCATCTTCGTGGTAGGCGAGGCCGATACCGCGCCGGGCCTGCAATGGCTGACGCCCTATGCCGCCTGCAGCATGGGCGAGTATTTCATGGCCCAGGGCCGCGACGTGCTGCTGGTGCTGGACGATCTGACCAAGCATGCCGCGGTCTACCGCCAGGTCTCGCTGCTGCTGCGCCGGCCGCCGGGCCGCGAGGCCTATCCGGGCGATATCTTCTATATCCATTCGCGGCTGCTGGAACGCGCCGCCCACCTGTCACCGGAAAAGGGCGGCGGCTCGCTGACCGCCCTGCCGATTGCCGAGACCCAGGCCGGCAATATCAGCGCCTATATCCCGACCAACCTGATCTCGATCACCGACGGGCAGATCTACCTCGATCCACGGCTGTTCTACGAGGACCAGAAGCCGGCCGTCGACGTCGGCAAGAGCGTCTCGCGGGTCGGCGGCAAGACCCAGGCGCCGGCGCTCAAGGCCCTGTCGGAAAGCCTGCGCCTCACGTATGCGCAGTTCCTCGAACTCGAGGTCTTCACCCGCTTCGGCACCATGGTCGACGACCGCACCAAAAAAACCATCGATCACGGCCGCCGCATCCGTGCGGTGCTGGCGCAGCCGCAGTTCGCACCGCTTGGCCTGGGCGAGCAGGTCGCCCTGCTGTTTGCCGTCGGCGAAGGCCTGCTCGATGAGCTGCCGCTCGAACATGTCGGCCGCTTCCGCGCGCTGCTGCCCGGCTGGCTCGCCGACCGCTGTCCGACGCTGCTGAAGCTCGACGATGCCGCCCGGGCGCTGACCGAAACGCAGCAGGCCGAACTGCGCATGGCGCTGACCACGCTGGCGCAGGAAGCGCGGAAGACCGCATGAGCGATCTGGCCGAGACCCGCGCCCGCATCGCCAGCATGGCCGAGCTGCTCGATATCGTCGGCGCCATGCGCTCGCTGGCGGCCATGCGCATGCAGGAAGCGCTGGGCCGGCTCGATGGCATCCGCAGCTATGCCGATGCCATGGCTACCGCCATCGCCGATGCGACACTGCTGCTGCCCGCCGGCGGCCAGGGCAGCCCGGCCGGTCCGCAGGCCCTGGTGCTCTGCATGGCGGAACACGGCTTCGTCGGCGGCTTCAACGAGCGTCTGGTGACGGCGGCGCTGCCGGCATTGCGGCCCGGCGATGTGCTGGTCGTACTGGGCAGCCGCGGCGCGCTGCTCGCGGAAGAGAAAGGCCGGCCGGCCGATGTCGTGCTGCCGATGGCGACCCGCTGTGCCGGCGTGACCGACATGGTCGGGCGGCTCTCGGCCGAGCTGTACCGCCGCATCGCCGCCGGCCGGCTCGGCGCCATCACGGTGATGTTCGCCCGCTACCGTCCCGGGGCGATGGCCGGCATCGAGACCCGCCGCCTGCTGCCGCTGGACGACGGGATCCGGCAGCAACGCCGGGCCACCCAGCCGCCGCTGCATAATCTCCCCCCCGCCGCCCTGCACGAGCAGCTGGTGGCCGAGCATGTCTTCGCGCTGCTGACCGAGGCGGCGGTGGAATCGCTGGCCAGCGAGAATGCCGCCCGCTTCGCCGCCATGGATTCCGCCCGCGACAATGTCGGCAAGCAGCTCGACAGCCTGCGCCACAAGGCCCGCCAGGCCCGCCAGACCGAGATCACCACCGAGCTGCTGGAGCTGGTCACCGGCGCCGAGGCGCTACAGGCGTAGCCAATTTTGGTTTATTGAGAATTTTACTGCGTTTACTGTGTAATCTTCTGCCCGCTATTTTTCATAGATATATTGCTTATTTAAAAATTTCGCCTAAAATTAAATAGTTGAAGGCGCTATGTAAGCCAAATTGAATAGCCATGCAAGATATTGATAATACAGGGGGAAATTCGCGGATCGGGCAGTATGAAATAACTGCCATCGGCGGAGAGAAGGTTCGCGCGTATATTCCTCCACCTTTGCCTCCCTCACCACCGATCCAGATTGAAGGGCTGCTTTCCTTGCTGGAAAAAGCCAATCGTGCCTTGGGGCGCCTGGACGGGATGGCAGCAATCCTGCCCGATAAACCTCTCTTTATTTATATGTATGTCCGCAAGGAAGCCCTCCTCTCATCCCAGATCGAAGGGACGCAGTCGTCACTCTCCGAGCTACTGCTGTTTGAAAATGAGGCCTTGCAGACGATCCCTACTGTTGATGTGCAGGAGGTCTCTAATTATGTGGCAGCCCTCCAGTATGGCCTGAAGCGCATAGCGGAGGACTTCCCGCTTTCTCTCAGGCTCATTCGGGAAATCCATGCCGTACTGCTGGCTGCGGGCCGTGGTAGCGACAAACAGCCAGGCGAATTTCGCACCAGTCAGAACTGGATTGGTGGTACGCGTCCGGGAAATGCTACTTATGTCCCACCTCCACATACCACAGCATTGAACTGTCTCGGGGATCTGGAGAAATTCATTCATAGCGAGACTGCGCAATTGCCACTGTTGATAAAAGCCGGCCTTGTACATGTCCAATTTGAAAGCATTCATCCATTTCTGGACGGTAATGGCCGGTTAGGGCGGCTTCTTATAACATTCCTGCTGTGTGCTGCCGGTGCTCTGAGCGATCCGATCCTGTATCTCAGCCTCTATTTCAAGCAGCATCGCGAGCGTTATTACAATCTTCTGCAGGAGGTTCGCGAAAAAGGGGCATGGGAAGCATGGCTGGAATTTTTCCTGACTGGCATCATCGAAACATCCGAACAGGCAACGCAAACCGCCAAAAAAATCCTGAGCCTGTTTGCCAGTGACCGGGCACGTATAGAAAAGCTGGGGCGCGCGGCGAGTTCTGTGAGCCTGCTGCACCAGTGGATGCAGCGGCACCCCGTTTTCAGTATTCCGATGGCCACCCGGGACCTGGGTCTCTCGCATCCGACCATATCGAAGGCTGTCGAGCAGCTGAGAGGCGAGGGCATTGTGCGGCAAATCGATAAGAAGCGCCGCGATAGGAATTTTGTCTATTCCTCCTATCTTGACCTGCTCAACCAGGGCACCGAACCATTGGCCTAAAACCTCGCCGAATCCGGGGTTGACAGCCATATTGCGCTGGCTATAGTGCGCGCCTCGGAATTCAGGTGGTGCCGGAGGCCCGGCGCCGCCATTTTCTTATGCCAAACAATGGCTTAAGAAACTGGTTAGAGGATTGGCAAGATGTTCGCAGTGATCAAGACCGGCGGGAAGCAGTACAAGGTGGCCGCGGGCGACGTGCTCGAGGTCGAGCTGCTGGCCGGCGAAGCGGGCGACAAGATCGCCTTCGACCAGGTGCTGGCCATCGGCAACGGCGGCGACGTCAAGCTCGGCAAGGATCTGGCCACTGCCAAGGTGACCGCCGAGGTGATCGGCCGCACCCGTGGCCCCAAGCTGATCATCTTCAAGAAGCGCCGCCGGCAGAATTCGCGCCGCAAGAACGGCCACCGCCAGCATTACACGGCGGTCAAGATCCTCGAGATCGCGGCCTGAGCGGCCCGGCACAGATTTAAGGAGACAGTCTCATGGCACACAAAAAAGCTGGCGGCTCCTCGCGCAACGGTCGCGACTCCGAGTCCAAGCGCCTCGGCGTCAAGAAGTTCGGCGGCCAGGCCGTCGTTTCGGGCAACATCATCATCCGCCAGCGCGGCACCAAGGTGCATGCCGGCAAGAACGTCGGCATGGGCAAGGATCACACCCTGTTCGCCACCACCGACGGCCATGTGAAGTTCCACGACGGCAAGGCCGGTCGCTCGTTCGTGTCGGTGCTCCCGCCGGAGGCGTAACCTTACGCGCCTTTCCCGAGAGCAGACAAAACAGATCAAGGGGAATGGCGCAGGCCATTCCCCTTTTTCTTTGTCTTCTGAAACGATAGCAGCACTCCGATGAAGTTCCTCGATCAGGCCAAGGTCTATATCGAAAGCGGCCATGGCGGCGCCGGTGCCATGAGCTTCCGCCGCGAGAAATTCATCGAATACGGCGGCCCGGACGGCGGCAACGGCGGCAAGGGCGGCGACGTCTGGGTTGAGTGCGTCGACGGGCTGAACACCCTGATCGACTATCGCTACCAGCAGCATTTCCGCGCTGAGCGCGGCGGCCACGGCATGGGCCGCCAGCGTTCCGGCGCCGGTGCGCCCGACGTCATTCTCAAGGTGCCCAAGGGCACGCAGATCTTCGCCGAGGATGAAGAGACGCTGATTTGCGACATGACCGAGGTCGGCCAGCGCGTCATGCTGGCCAAGGGCGGCGACGGTGGTTTCGGCAACGAACATTACAAGTCGTCGACCAACCGGGCGCCGCGCCGCTCCGATCCCGGCTGGCCCGGCGAGGAGAAATGGATCTGGCTGCGGCTCAAGCTGATCGCCGATGCCGGCCTGGTCGGCCTGCCCAATGCCGGCAAGTCGACCTTCCTGTCGCGCGTCAGCCGCGCGAAGCCCAAGATCGCCGACTATCCCTTCACGACACTGAAACCGCAGCTCGGCGTGGTGAAGGCCGACGAACGCGAATTCGTGCTGGCCGACCTGCCCGGCCTGATCGAGGGCGCCGCCGAAGGCGCCGGCCTCGGCCATCGCTTCCTCGGCCATGTCGAACGCTGCGCGGTGATCCTGCATCTGGTGGATGGCACCGCGGAAAATCCGGTCGCTGACTGGAAGCTGATCCGCAAGGAACTGAAGAAATACGGTGGCGGCCTCGACACCAAGCTCGAGATCATCGGCCTGAACAAGATCGACGCCATCCCCGAGGATGAGCTGCAGGCCAAGATGACCAAGCTGAAGCGCGCCGCCAAGCGGCCGGTCTTCGCGCTGTCCGGCGTGTCTGGCGAGGGCGTCGATGCCGTGGTGCGCCAGCTGTGGGAGATCATCGCTGCGGCCCGCCAGGCCGAGAAGGACGGCATCGTGGTGGAGGGCGAAGCGGACGTGAAAGGCGTGGTGCGATGAACGCCGCGGCCCGCACACTTCCTTCGCTCGATAAAGCCAGACGCATCGTCATCAAGGTCGGCTCGTCGCTGCTGGTCGACAGCGAGAAGGGCACACTGCGCGCCGCCTGGCTGAACGCCCTGGTCGATGACATCGCCGCTCTGCGCGAAGCCGGCAAGGATGTGCTGGTGGTCTCGTCGGGCGCCATCGCGCTCGGCCGCCGCATCCTCGGCATCGACGCGAAAGCCCTGCGGCTGGAAGACAGCCAGGCAGCCGCCGCCGCCGGCCAGATCCGTCTGTCGGCCGCCTGGGGCGAGGCGCTGGCCAAACACGACCTCAAGACCGCGCAGATCCTGCTGACCTTGGGCGACACGGAATCGCGCCGCCATTACCTCAATGCCCGCGAGACGGTGAACACGCTGCTGAAATTCGGCGTGGTGCCGGTGGTCAACGAGAACGACACCGTGGCGACGGCGGAAATCCGCTTCGGCGACAACGACCGACTCGCTGCCCGCGTCGCCCAGATGATCTCGGCCGACTGCCTGGTGCTGCTGTCCGACATCGACGGGCTGTATACCGCCGATCCCGGTGTCGATCCGGCGGCACAGTTCATTCCCGTGGTCGACGGGATCACGCCCGAGATCGAGGCGATGGCCGGCATCTCGCGCTCCGGTCTGGGGCGCGGCGGCATGATCACCAAGATCGTCGCCGCCAAGATTGCCGTCGGCGCCGGCTGCGCCATGGTGATCGCCAACGGCAAGCAGATGCACCCAGTGCAGGCCGTGCGCGACGGCGGCCGCTGCACCTGGTTCGCCGCCGCCGGCACGCCGACGGCCGCGCGCAAGCAATGGATCGCCGGCCATCTCAACCCGCAGGGCAGCCTGACGGTGGATGCCGGCGCGGCGAAGGCGCTCCGCGGCGGCCGTTCGCTGCTGCCCGCCGGCGTCACCACTGTCGATGGCCGCTTCCAGCGCGGCGATCTCGTGCGCGTCGTCGATATTGATGGCAGTGAAATCGCCGTCGGCCTGTCAGCCTATGCCGACGAGGATGCCCGCCGTATCCTCGGGCACAAATCGGGCGACATTGCCGAGATTCTCGGCTACCGTGGCCGCGACGAGATGATCCACCGCGACGATCTTGTCCTGCGTTGAGAGCATGACCATGACTGCGCACAGCACCATTGCCGATAGCACTGCCCTGATGAACGCCAGCGCTCTGATGAATGACATGGGCGCCGCCGCCAAAGCTGCGGCGCGTCAGCTTGCCGTCGCGCCGGCCGCGCAGAAGAATGCCGCGCTGCGCGCCGCCGCCGCCGCGCTGCTGGCCCGTCAGGACGAGATTCTTGCCGCCAATGCCCGCGACATGGCGACCGAGCGCGCCAAGGCGCTGTCGGCCTCGATGCGCGACCGCCTGATGCTGAATGCGCAGCGCATCGCCGCCACCGCGCAGGCGCTCGACGAGATCGCCGAACTCGCCGATCCGGTCGGCGCCGTGATGGCACACTGGACCCAGCCCAACGGCCTGAAGTTCGAGCGCGTGCGCACGCCGCTCGGCGTCATTGGTGTGATCTTTGAAAGCCGGCCCAATGTGACCGCCGATGCCGGCGGCCTGTGCCTGAAGGCCGGCAATGCCTGCATCCTGCGTGGTGGTTCGGAAAGCATCGAATCCAACCGCGCCATCCATGCCTGCCTGGTCGATGGCCTGATAGCCGCCGGCCTGCCCGCAGCCGCGATCCAGCTGGTGCCGGTCACCGACCGCGCCATGGTCGGCGCCATGCTGACGGCGCCGCAGTGGCTCGACGTCATCGTGCCGCGCGGTGGCAAGTCGCTGGTCGCCCGGGTGCAGAGCGAAAGCCGCGTGCCGGTCTTCGCCCATCTCGAAGGCAACTGTCATGTCTATGTCGAGGCCAGCGCGGATCTTGAGATGGCGAAACGGATCGTGCTGAACGCCAAGCTGCGCCGCACCAGCGTCTGCGGCGCCGCCGAGACCGTGTTGGTGGAAAAAGCCGCCGCCACCACCCATCTGGCGCCGCTGGTCACCATGCTGCTGGATGCCGGCTGCGAGGTGCGCGGCGATGCGGCGACGCAGGCCGTCGATGCCCGCGTCAAACCCGCCAGCGAAGCCGACTGGGCGACCGAATTCCTCGAGGCCATTATCGCCGTAAAGCTGGTCGACGGCCTCGACGCAGCCATCGCCCATATCGCCAGCCACGGGTCGAGCCATACCGAAGCCATCCTCACCGCGGATGCCGCCCATGCCGCCGAATTCATGAACCGGCTCGACAGCGCCATCATCCTGCACAACGCCTCGACGCAGTTTGCCGATGGCGGCGAGTTCGGCTTCGGCGGCGAGATCGGCATTGCCACCGGCAAGATGCATGCGCGCGGCCCGGTCGGCGTCGAACAGCTCACCACCTTCAAATATCTGGTGCACGGCACCGGCCAGATCCGGCCGTAACCGCCACGCCCGTTCATCATCTCGCCCCAGACGGAGCAGCCAAGCCCCGCATGACCCGGCTTCCCCCTTTCGGCTCGCGCCTGCGCCTGCGTATCGGCCTGCTTGGCGGCTCGTTCAATCCCGCCCATGCGGCGCATCGTGAGATCAGCCTGACCGCGCTGCACCGGCTCAAGCTCGACCAGGTCTGGTGGCTGGTCAGCCCGCAGAACCCGCTAAAGGCGGCCAACGGCATGGCGCCGCTGAGCGCCCGCATGGCCGGGGCCGCCACCCTCTCGGCGCACCCGAAGATTCTCGTTACCGACGTCGAGACGCGGCTCGGGACCCGCTATACGGCGGATACGCTGGCGGTGCTGTGCCGGCATTATCCCAATGTGCGCTTCGTCTGGCTGATGGGCGCCGACAACCTCGACCAGTTCCACCGCTGGGACCGCTGGCAGGATATCGCGCGCAGCATGCCGATGGCGGTGCTCGACCGGCCGGGCCACAATCTGACCGCGGCGCAGAGCCCGGCGGCGCGCTGGCTGCAGCCCTGGCGCCTGCCGCAGCATGACGCGCCATGGCTGGCCGACCGCAAGGCGCCCGCCTTCCTGCTGCTGAAATCGAAACTCAATCCGCTGTCGGCCACGGCAATCCGCCAGCAGGCGAAACGCCGCCGGCGTTAGCCGAGCAGGCCAGCCGCCACGAGGGCGACGCCGGCGAGGCTTTCACCGGCGACGAGGCCGGCCGCCAGTGCCATGGTGTGGCGTTCGGCGAGCGACGGCGTCAACTGTTTTGCCGCTGCCGCCAGCAGCGCGCCAAGGCAGAGCGAGATCGCATTCCACGCCGGGATGACGAGCGCCAGCCCGATCGCCGGCGCACTCGGCACGAAACGCGCATACCGTTCCGGCAGCAGGCGTTCCAGCACAGCAAGGATCACGCCGGCCGCGGCGGCGATGCCCATGGCCGGCAGCGCGCCCGGCGGCACGGATTCGAGCCCGCCGGCCAGCACCTCGGCCACCGCCTTCCAGGTCGCTACGGCGGGGGCCGGCCATTCGGCGGTGATCAGCATGTCCTGCGGATCGGGGATCAGCAGCAGGTAGACGGCGGAGCCGGCCAGTGCGCCGGTGGCGACGCCGAAGCTTTGCGCGATGATCTGGAACCGCGGCGTGGCGCCGATCAGCAGGCCGGTCTTCAGGTCATGCATCAGGTCGGCGCATTGCCCGGCGGCGCCGCCGGTGATGTTGGCGGCCATCAGGTTGGTGATCACATTGCCGGGCGACAGCACGCCATAGGTGAGCTGCGTCACCTTGCCAAGTGCGCCGACCGGGGTGATGCCGGTCTCGCCCGAAACCCGCGCCGCCACCACCGCCAGCACGTAGCTGAGCGCCACGGCGACTACCCCCTGCCAGACCGGGATGTCGAACAGCGCGGCCGACACGGCGACGATCAGCGCCGTGCAGACGGCCAGCGCGACGACCTGCCCTCTTGCCGGAAAAGTCGGCGGCGCGTCCTTCGTCCGGTCGCGCCACAGCCGCAGCAGCGACAGGCCGAAGGAGACCAGTGCCGCGACCACCATCAAGGTGACGCCGGGCCACAGCAGCCAGGTGACCAGCGGCGCGAACCATGCGGCTTGCGGCGCGGCATCGCCGGCTGCCGCCCAGCCCTGTGCCAGCACATAAGGCGCCAGCAGGCCCCAGCCGAACACCGCGCCGAACAGCATCGACAGGCCGACGCGCAGGCCGATGATGGCGCCGAAGCCGAGCATCAGCAGCGAGGGATCGAGCGAAAAGCCGAGATTGGCCAGCGTGGCTTTCCCGGACAAGCCAAAGGCCGGGCCGAACCTTGGGACGGCAACGACGAGGTCGTTGAGCAGCTTCAGCGCCGCAGAAACGCCAGCGGCGCCGAGCAGCACGCGCAACCGCGCCAGCGCCTCGCGGCCATGGCCGTGGATGCGCGTCATGGTTTCCGCCGTGGCGACGCCGGCCGGGAAGGCGAGCCGCTCGCGCAGCAGCATCTGGTTGCGCAAGCCCGCCGCCACCACGACGCCGAGGATGCTGACGGCGAACACCCAGAGCGCCAGCCAGTGCCAGGCAAGCGCGCGGCCGGTCAGCAGGGTGAGCGCCGGGATCGGCGCCACCAGTCCGCCGGAGATGATCGAGGCCGCCGACGACGCGGCCGTCTGGTTGATGTTGTTTTCCAGAATCCCCCAGGGCCGCGCGCCAACGCGGCTGCCGCCCAGCTGCCACAGGCCGTAGCCGAGCAGGCCGGCGGCAATCGACATGTTGAACGACCAGCCGATCTTCAGGCCGCTGTAGACATTGCAGGGCGTGAGCGCCGCACCGATCAGCATGCCGGTGAGAATGGCGCGGATGGTCAGCTCTGGCGTCGGCAGTGATGCAGCCGACGGCGACGCATGGGAATCTGCGTGTGCCATCTGCCCAGTGTAAGGATGGCGCCTGCTATGGCAACCGCAGATACAGCTTGTTGATGCCGGTGAGCAGATGGTGCAGCGGCGCGTAGAGCCCGACAAATTCGTTCCAGTCGAGCGACAGGGCCGTGGCGATCTCCGCCAGCGTGCGGCGGCCATCAATCAGCGCGGCGATGCCGGCGGCCCGCGGCGGCGCCGGAAACACAAAACGTTCGGTGTGGAAGCTGATGGCGAGTTCGCCGCGCTTGGCGAAGGTCTCCGACAGCGCTTTCGCCGGCACGCCGTTCAGCCAGGGCACTAGGTCGCGCGCCGGCTGCGCAACCGCCTCCGCCGCCCGCGACACCGGCACAGCATAGACCACATGGGTCTTCATGGCGCCGCTCAGGCGTTCGGCCAGCGCCGCCTGGTCGAGCGGCGGCAATGCGGCGGCACGGACGCGTAAGGATTCGTCTTTCAGGTAACTCAGCGGGTCGTAGCGGCAGGGCTCGATCCAGGCGGTGACCGCAAGGCCGGCCCCGGCCAGCAGCGCGGCGAGGTCCGGTACCGTATAGGCGCGGTCCTGCGCATGCAGCAGCAGGTCATACAGCCCGGCATCGCCGGTGGTATGGTCGCCGACAAAGGGATTGCGACGGAATTCGTTGCCGTCCGGCAGCTCGGCCAGCAGCTTCCTTGCCAGCGTGATTTTCTCTGCCGGCGCATCATCACCGGTGAGCTGGCGCAACGCCGCCTGCAGCGGATAGACGCCGCCGCGGCCGTAAGCCCCGTAGACCATCAGGCCGAGGCCGCCGGTCTCGGCAAGCTGCGCGGTGAGCGCGGCCAGCCCGGCCGCCGGATCGGGCAGGTGATGCAGCACGCCGCAGCAGTCGATGTAGTCGTAGGGCCCCGGCGCCAGGGTCGCGAGATCGTCGAGCGATCCGGTGACGAAGCGGATGTTGGTCAGCCCGCGCACCTTGGCACGGGCTTCCGCCACCGCGCGCGACGCTGTCGAAAGATCGAGATAGACCACCTCATGCCCGCCGCCGGAAGCTTGGAGATACTGCGCAAGGTGGATCAGCCCGTCGCCGGTGCCACCGCCGGCGACCAGCGCGCGGAACGGCTGGCGGAAATCGCGCCGGCCGGCGAAGACGTAATGGTTCAGCTCGGGCAGGAAGCTCGGGCTGCCGGTGATCAGCCGGCGGCGTTCGTCTTCCGGGTCACGCGCCGGATAGGGATAGGCCTCGTACTGGTCTTTGACCGACCCGGTCATGCGGCACCCACCAAATGGGACCCGCGGATCAAGTCCGCGGGTGACAAAAACCGTATCTCGCGTTGTCATGCGCGGGCTTGACCCGCGCATCCCATTTTTCAGCAGCTGTCTGCCAATCAGGGAACCGTGATGACCACCTTGCCGGTGGTCTTGCGCGACAGCAGCGCCTGCATCGCCTGCGGCACCTGGCCGAGCGGGAAGGTCGCCGAGACATGCGGCTTCAGCTTGCCCTGCTCGTAGAGCGCCAGCAGGGCGGCGAAATTGGCGCGGTTCTTCTGCGGATCGCGCGCCGCGAAAGCGCCCCAGAACACGCCGACGATGCTGCAGCCCTTGATCAGCGCCAGGTTGGCCGGCGCTTCCGGGATGCGGCCCGAGGCAAAGCCGACCACCAGCAGGCGGCCGTCCCAGGCGATGCAGCGCAAGGACTGGTCGAAGGCATCGCCGCCGACTGCGTCATAGATCACGTCGGCGCCGTTGCCGCCGGTCAGTTCCTTGACGCGGTCCTTGATGCTTTCTTTCGAGTAATTGATGACATGCGCCGCGCCGTATTGCTTGACGATGGCGGCCTTCTCGTCCGAGCCCACAGTGCCGATCACCGTGGCGCCGAGTTCATGGCCGAGTTCGACGGCATTCAGCCCGACGCCGCCGGCGGCGCCATGCACCAGCAGCACCTCGCCCTTTTTCATGCGGCCGCGATCGACCAGCGCATGCCAGGTGGTGCCATAGGTGATCGGGAAACCGGCGGCGATCTCGTAGGGCATCGCGTCGGGAATCTTGTACACGCTGGCGGCCGGGCAGTTCACCATCTCGCCGAAGGCGCCGTTGCCGGTGGTCGCCATCACGCGGTCGCCGGGCGCCAGCTCGGTGACCTTGTCGCCGACGGCATCGATCACGCCGGCGCATTCCATGCCGGGCGCAAACGGAAAGGCCGGCTTGACCTGGTATTTGCCGGCGATCATCAGCGTATCGGGGAAGTTCAGCCCGGCGGCATGCACCTTGATGCGCACGTCCTTGGGACCCAGGGCCGGCAGCGGCAGGTCGGCGAGGACCAAGCTGTCCGGCCCGCCCCAGGCATTGCAAACCATGGCTTTGACACTGGTCGCCGACATCACTTCACTCCCTGAATTTTGTTTGGCTGATTTTTGTGCCTGGCGGCAGAAACAGAAATGGCGCCGGAAGTGACTCCGGCGCCATCGGCATGGCCGTTATTTCGGCGAGACCACCATGGTCATCTGGCGGCCTTCCATCTTGGGAAACTGCTCGACCTTGGCCTTCTCGGCCACGTCGTCGCGCACGCGATCCAGCAGCTTGGCACCGAGTTCCTGGTGGGCCATCTCGCGGCCACGGAAGCGCAGGGTCACCTTGACCTTGTCGCCTTCGTCGAGGAAGCGGTTCATCGCCTTCATCTTCACGTCATAGTCATGCGTGTCGATGCCGGGACGCAGCTTGATTTCCTTCAGCTCGATGATCTTCTGCTTCTTGCGCGCCTCGGCGGCCTTTTTCTGGGCCTCGTACTTGTACTTGCCGTAATCGAGGATCTTGGCAACGGGCGGCTGCGCAGTGGGCGAAATCTCGCAAAGGTCGAGACCGGCCTCTTCGGCCAGACGCATGGCTTCGCGGATGGTGACCACCCCGCGATTTTCGCCTTCGGCGTCAATCAGGCGGACATTGGGGACGTCGATTTCGTGATTGACCCGCGGTCCGTCGGTCTTCGGCGTCGGCGGGGCATTGAGAGGTGGACGTGCTATGACGCGCTCCTTAAAGCAGTTGCAGCAAAATCAATGGGTTAGGCCGAAATAGCCGGTGCCGGGGCACCCGGCATGCGGGCCTCGGTGGTCAATCTAGCAAGCGCGTCGGCCAAAGCAATGGTTTCCTGCTTTTCCTCGCCCAGCCGCCGCAGGGTCACGGTGCCCTGTTCGGCCTCTTTTTTGCCGACCACCAGGATCACCGGCACCTTGGCGAGGCTGAGTTCGCGGATCTTGTAGTTTATCTTTTCGTTGCGCAGGTCGGTATCGACCCGCAGGCCGGCGGCATCGAGTGCATCGGCGACCTTTTGCGCATAGTCGTCGCAGTCGGAGACGATCGGTGCGACCACGGCCTGCAGCGGCGCCATCCACAGCGGCAGCCGACCGGCGTAATGCTCCAGAAGAATGCCGATGAAGCGCTCGAAGGAGCCCAGGATCGCGCGATGCAGCATCACCGGGCGATGGCGGGCGCCATCGGCGCCGACATAATCGGCGTCCAGCCGTTCCGGCAGCACGAAGTCGACCTGCAGGGTGCCGCACTGCCAGTCGCGGCCGATGGTGTCGCGCAGCACGAATTCCAGCTTCGGTCCGTAGAAGGCGCCTTCGCCGGGGTTCAGCGTGTAGTCGAGGCCCGATGCCGTGCAGGCATCCTTCAGCGCGGCTTCCGCCTTGTCCCAGGTCGCATCGCTGCCGGCGCGCTTGGCCGGACGGTCGGAGAATTTCACCTTGATATCAGTAAAACCCATATCTGTATAAACAGCCTGCAGCAGGTCGCAGAATTCCTTGCTCTCCGAGATGATCTGGTCCTCGGTGCAGAAGATATGCGCGTCGTCCTGGGTGAAGTTGCGCACCCGCATGATGCCATGCAGCGCGCCGCCCGGCTCGAAGCGGTGGCAGGAGCCGAATTCGGCCATGCGCAGCGGCAGGTCGCGATAGCTCTTGAGGCCCTGGTTGAAGATCTGCACATGGCAGGGGCAGTTCATCGGCTTCAGCGCGAAGATGCGTTGGCTGTCGTCGGCCGCGTAATCGCGGATGCCCTCTTCGTTTTCCGCGATATACATGTTCTCGCGGAATTTCTCCCAGTGGCCCGAGGCCTCCCACAGCTTGCGGTCGACCAGCTGCGGCGTCTTCACTTCCTGATATTTTGCGCGCTCCAGCCGGTTGCGCATGTAGCGTTCCAGGGTGCGATACAGCGTCCAGCCCTTCGGGTGCCAGAACACCATGCCGGCCGCCTCTTCCTGCTGGTGGAACAGGCCCATGTCCTTGCCGAGCCGGCGATGGTCGCGCTTCTCGGCTTCCTCGAGGCGCTTCAGATAGGCATCTAGCTCCTTCTGGTCGCGCCAGGCGGTGGCATAGACGCGCTGCAGCTGGCGGTTCCTGGCATCGCCGCGCCAGTAGGCACCCGAGACCTTCATCAGCTTGAAGGCGACAGGCAGCTTGCCGGTCGACGGCATATGCGGCCCCATGCAGAGGTCGAGCCACGTATCGCCCTGGCGATAGATCGAGATCGCCTCGCCGCGCTTGGCGATTTCGTCGACCCATTCCGCCTTGTAGGTCTCGCCGATCGATTTGAAATACTCGACCGCCTTGGCGGCGGGCCATTCCTCGCGGGTGATCGGCAGGTCGCGCTTGACGATCTCGGCCATGCGCTGCTCGATCCTGCCGAAGTCCTCCGGCGTGAACGGCTCGTCGCGCACGAAGTCGTAGTAGAAGCCGTCCTCGGTGGCCGGACCGAAGGTGATCTGGGTGCCGGGGAACAGCTCCTGCACCGCCTGGGCCAGCACATGGGCGCCGTCGTGGCGGATCAGCTCGAGCAGCTCGGCCTCGTTCCTGTCCTTCAGCGTGACGATCTCGAGCTTCGCATCCTGCGTGATCGGCGTCGCCAGGTCCTTCAGCGCGCCGTCCAGCCGGATGGCGAGCGCCGCCTTGGCCAGCCCGGCGCCGATCGAGGCCGCGACGCCTGCCCCGGTGGTGCCGGCCGGATACGTTCGCGCGCTGCCATCGGGCAGCGTGACGCGGATATCGGCGCCGGAAGAACCGGGAGAAACAGCGGGTTGCGACATGATCAGGGGACCTCCAAGGGGGCGCAGCCTAGCCTTCCCGCCCCCCCTGTCAAGCCGGGGCCGGGAGCCGGCCGGATCCGGCTGAATCGGACAGATCATCACCGGGTGGAGAAGGTAGTTGATAAGGAAACTTTATCGTTATAGTTTCCTTATCAACAAAAGGATCGCCATGCCTCCGGCCGCCCCCGCTTCCGACCTGACCGCCCATATGGGTTACTGGCTGCGCTATGTGTCCAACCATGTCTCGCAGGCTTTCGCCCGCAAGGTGGAGGCCCATGGCGTGACGGTGGCGGAATGGGTGCTGCTGCGCCGCCTGCTGGACGCGGAACCCCTCGCCCCCAGCCGCCTTGCCGACCGTATGGGCATGACGCGCGGCGCCGTCACCCGGCTGGCCGACCGGCTGATCGCCAAATCGCTGCTGCTGCGCACCGCCGATCCGCAGGACGGCCGCGCCCAGACCCTGACGCTGACCGCGAAGGCCCGCCGCCTGGTGCCCGAACTGGCAGCACTCGCCGATGCCAATGATGCCGAATTCTTCGATCACCTGGCGCCGAAGGAGCGCGCGGCCTTGCTGCGCATCCTGCAGGGGATCGTCGAACGCCACGGCCTGAAATCCCTGCCCGTCGACTGACCGCCGGCCGTTTTCATCGCCTCTATCATCACGAAAGACGAAACCCATGACCTGGCAGGATATCGCCCGCACCGCGCTCGCAGGCGCCGAAAACGACACGATCCCCTTTCCGCAGAGCGTCGCGATGCTGGTGGCGGCCGGTTTCGACGGCTATGCCGTCGATTTCCGCCATGCCGCCCGCATCTATTACCGGCCAGACGGCGAGACGCTGCGCCTGGAAACCGCGCCGACGGCGCCGGTGGCGGCGCTGTTCGACGCGGCCATCGTCAGGGATGCGATCCGCGCCGCCCAGGCAATGGCGCCGGGCTACACGTATCACGGCTTCTGCGCCAGGGTGGCCGGCGCGGGTTGCGCCGGCTATCTCGTCTCTTTCCCGGGGCGGCGCGTGCTCTATTACGGCCGCACCGGCGAAACCCATACCGAACACTTTCCGGGTAGCCCCTAGCCGGCCCGGATCGCGAGAGCGCCGTCGTTCAGCGGCGGCTGAGCCGGTAGACCGAGGCCGGCGGCAGGTTGACGAAGACGCCGCCGATGCGCTGCGCCCGCAGGTCGAGGCGGTCGAGCACGGCGCCCGGCACCGGACAGCGCGGGCCGTAGGTGAACTGATAGAACGCACCGTCCTGCCGCAGGTGGCGGAAGGCACCGCCGAGAATGGCGTACATTTTGCGCGGCGACATCGACAGCATCGGCAGGCCGCTGACCACGGCGCCAGCCAGCCGGCCCTCGCCATCCGAAAATTTGAGGGGCGGCAGCCTGTGCAATCGTGCCGCATCCATCGCCAGCAGGCGGGCGGCGGGAAAGCGCCGCGCCAGCCGGCGGGCGAAATCCGGCCCGGCCTCGACCAGCACGAGATCGTGTTCGGCCACGCCGCGTTCGAGCAGCGCGCGGGTGAACACGCCGGTGCCGGGACCCAGCTCGATCACCGGCGCGGTTTCCGGGGTGATATCGGCGGTGATCAGCTCGGCCAGCGCCGGGCCGGAGGGCAGCACGGCGCCGGCCTGCAGCGGATCGGCCAGCCAGGCACGGAAAAAGGCAAGGGTATCGGCAACGGCGAGCGTGGCGGTCATGATGCGGTCCGTGGCGGCAGCGCGGCAGCGAAACGCCGCGGCGGCCGGCCAGTCTCCCTTCTATGGCGGTATAGTCGGGTGGTCTGGTGCAACCGGACTGTCAGCCTGCCCCGGCGCGCGACGATGATAGCCAGCCGTTCCGGCCCGACAAGCCGGAGCGCCGGGCTTTCGCCCGCCCGCGACCCTCTGCCGCGCTGCAGCATCGCCGTTTTCATGCCTGTCTGAAACAACCCGCTGAAACAATCCGCTGTCCTGCGACAACCCGGCGCGACCGTGGTCATGAAAAACGGCAGGAACAAGGCAGCGGCGGAAAACCGCCACTGCGCCCGACCCTAGGCGGGCCGTTCCATCTGCGCCAGCACCGCCAGCACTTCCTCGACCGGCACGACGCGGAGCGCCGCGGCGCGCAGGATGCGCACCAGATCGCCGCGCGGGGCCGCCAGCGCCGGGTCGGCAACGGCGGAAAACAGCGCCAGGGTCGGCGCGCCGGCCGCCGCCAGCAGATGCAGCGCGCCGGTGTCGTTGCCGACCGCCAGCAGGCAAGCCCGCGCCATGGCGACAAGATCGAAGGGCGTGGTGCGGCCGGCCAGATCGATGCTGCCCGGCGCCGCGGCGGCGATCTTGCCGATCGCCGGGGCATCGCCGTCATCGCCGATGAGAACCGGGGCGATGCCGTCGGCGACCAGCGCACGGGCCAGCTTGGCGTAATGATCCGGCGGCCAGAAGGCATTGGCGCCCTTGTGGCGCCGGCCGCCCGGCAGCAGCAGCACATAGCGGCGCGGCAGCGCGAAGCTGCGGATATCGGCATCCGCCCAGTCGAGTTCGGCCGGACCGGAAACCGGAATGCCGGACTGGCGCAGCTGCTCGGCCATGCGTTCGACCGGGTGCTGCGGGCCACGGCCGGGATTGACATAGGGCCGCGAGCAGCCCCAGGCGGTGCCCGACCATTCCGGCCGCGGCAGCGGCATCAGGCCGAAATACAGGCTGGAGCGCAGCGAGCATTGCAGGTCGTAGACGCGGTCGAAATCCTCGCCATGCAGGCGACGCAGCAGGATGCGCCAGCCCGACGGCCGGAACAGCGGCAGCGGATCGCTGCACACCATGTCGGCATAGCCCGAGGCGCGCAGGAAGTCGGCATAGGGCGCGGTGGTCAGCAGGGTAATGCGGGCGCGCGGATGATAGCTGCGGATCGCCTTCAGCGGCCCCAGCGCCTGCACGATGCCGCGCAGGCCGCCATGGCGGATGACCAGGATGCTTTCGGTCACCGGCGCCGTGGTGGCGGGCGGCAGATGCAGGCGGGCGTCAGGCATGATCGGGAAACAATAGCCGGGTATAGACCTGCAGGTAAGCCCGGCACATGGCATCCACGGTGAAGTGATCGGCAACATGGCGGCGGGCGCGTTCGGTGATCTGCAGCCGGCGGTCCGGCGTCAGCCGGATCGCCTCGTCGAGCGCCCTGGCCAGCGCCGCCGGATCGTTCGGCGGTACCAGCCAGCCGGTCTCGCCGGGCAGCACGGTTTCGCGGGCACCGCCATGGTCGGTGGCGATCACCGGCTTGCCCATCGCCTGCGCCTCGACGGCGATGCGGCCGAAGCCTTCCGGCTCGGTGCTGGCCGAGACGACGACATCGGCCAGCATGAAGGCCGCCGGCATGTCCTTGCAGTCGCCGGGCAGCCGCACCGCGGCGTTCAAGCCGAGCTGGTTGGTCAGCAGCTTCAGCTCGTCGACGTAAGAGTCGCGGCCCTGATGATCGCCCGAGAGCACGGCGATGAAATCCGCCGCACCGCGCTGCTTGGCCAGCAACGCCAGCGCGCGCAGCAGCACGGCATGACCCTTCCAGCGGGTCAGCCGGCCGGGCAGCAGGATCACCGGCAGGCCGTCGACCAGCCGCCACTGCTGGGCCAGTTGCGCGATGCGGTCGGGATAAACCCGCGACGGATCGAAGCGCGACAGGTCGGTGCCGCGCGGAATGGTCACCAGCTTGTGGCGGGCGACGCCGAATTTGGCATGGGCGTATTCGGCAACGAAATCCGAGATCGCCACCACCATGTCGCCCTTGCCCATCGGCCCGGCCCACAGCTTGCGGAACCAGTTGTGCGACTTGTAGGCATTGTGGAAGGTGGTCACCAGCGGCACGCCACAGCGCAGCGCGGCGGCGCGCACCGACCAGGCCGGCGCCCGCGAGCGCACATGCACGAGGTCGATCGGCAGCTCGCGGATCAGCTGTTCCAGCCGGTCGGTATTCTTGCCCATGCGCCAGGGATTCTTGCTCGCCAGCGGCAGGGTGATGTGCTTGGCGCCTGCGCGTTCCAGCTCGCGCACCATCGGCCCGCCCTCGGAGGCGACGTAGGAAACCCAGCCGGCCTTGGCCAGCGCCTTGGCCATGTCGACGGTGCCGCGCTCGACGCCGCCGGTCACCAGCGCCGGCAGCACCTGCAGGACCGCCGGCGGGCGACCGGAGGCCGGCCCGACGGCAGACGCCGGAACGGTTGCGGTCGCAGCCTTGGCCATGGGAGGGTCGGAAATCACGTGTGCCATCGGATCACTGGGTCTGAACTGTCCTGTCAGTATAGGCCCGGCCTCTGGCGGCGGAAATGGCCCGGCCGGCGGTTTTCCGGCCATGCAGCTGGTGTTACCGGAGAAGCCCACTTACCGGAGAAGTCCTGTGTCCGAGACCCGTTTCCTCACCGCGCCTGACGGTCTGCGCATCGCCTATGCCGCGACGCCGCCACAGAACAGCATGCCCGGAATCCTGTTCTGCGGCGGCTTCAGATCCGACATGACCGGCACCAAGGCGCTGGCGCTGGAGGCCATGGCCGTGGCACGCGGCTGCGGCTTCGTGCGCTTCGACTACACGGGCCACGGCCAGTCGGACGGCGCTTTTCTCGACGGCAGCATCGGCCGCTGGAAAGACGACACGCTGGCTGTGTTGGACGCGGTCTGCCAGGGGCCAACGGTCATTGTCGGCTCCAGCATGGGCGGCTGGCTCGCGACCTTGGCGGCCCTGGCCCGCCCGGATCGCACTGCCGGCCTGGTGCTGATCGCACCGGCGCTCGATTTCACCGAAGACCTGATGTGGGCGCAGATGACACCCGACCAGCGCGCGATCCTCACGCGCGACGGCGTGCTGCGCGAGCCGTCCGAATACTCCGACGAGCCTTACGAATATTCGCTGACGCTGATCGACGAGGGCCGCCGCCACTGCATCCTCGCCGGCGGCGTCGCCGTTGCCGCGCCGGTGCGCATCCTGCAGGGCATGAACGATCCGGATGTGCCGTGGCCGCATGCGGTAAAAACCGTCGAGGCCTTCACCGGGCCCGACACGAGGCTGACGCTGATCAAGGACGGCGACCACCGGCTGTCGCGGCCGCAGGATCTGACGCTGCTGACCGATACGGTCTGGAGCCTGGTCAGCCGGTCGTCGTAGCCAACAGCGCCTTCAGGCCCTCGCGGTAGGTCGGATAGCGCAGCATCACGCCAAGCTCGCTCTTGATGCGGTCGTTGCGCACCCGCCGGTTGTCGCCGTAGAAGCTCGCCGCCATCGGCGTGAGCTGCGCCGCATCGAAGGGCACTTCCGGCGGCAGCGGCAGGCCGAGCAGTCCGGCGGCAAAGGCCACCACCTCCTGCGGCGGCGCCGGCTCGTCGTCGGCCACGTTGTAGACGGCGCCGGGATCGGGCTTCGCCATCGAGGCCTGCAGCACGCTGGCGATGTCGGCGACATGGATGCGGCAGAACACCTGCCCCGGCTTGACGATGCGGTGCGCGGTGCCGCGCTTCACGCCCTCGAGCTGGTTGCGGCCCGGCCCGTAGATGCCGGCGAGCCGGAAGGCCTGCACCGGCACCCCCTGCTCCGCCAGCTTCAGCCAGGCGGCCTCGGCGGCGGCGCGGCGGATACTGCGCGCCTGGGTCGGCCGCAGCGGCGTCGTCTCGTCGACCCAGCCGCCCTTGCTATCGCCATAGACTCCCGTTGTGGAGAGATAGCCGAGCCACTTCAGGTGCGGCAAGCTCGCCAGGTCGGCGCCATGCAGGCGCAAGACTGCATCATCTTCGGCATCCGGCGGCACCGAGATCAGGATATGCGTCGCCGGCGCCAGCACGGAAGCGTCGGCCAGCGGCCCGCTGCCGTCGAAGACATGCAGGTCCCAGCCGCGCCCGGCAAGGTCGGCGGCTTTCTCGGGGCTGCGGCAGGTGCCGATGATGCCCCAGCCTTCAGCGGCAAGCCGCGTCGCCAGCGCCTGCGCCGTGAACCCCAGTCCGAAACAGAACAGTACCGGCATGTTACCGACCCACCAGAATCGTGAAGCGTGGCTGCGCCTTGATTTTGCCATGACCGGCGGCCAAGGTGCCGCGCCATGCATCTCCGCAACATAGTGCCTCCGGCGGCAATCGCCAGCCTTGCCCTGCTGCTGGCCGTTCCAGCCCTTGCCGCGGGTGAAGTGAAGCCGGCCCCCGCGCCGCGCGCCGCCACCGCCGCTCCTGACAAGGCTTCGCCCGCCCGCCCGGCCGGCCAGGCCGACAGCCGCGCGCTCGACGAGCTCGCCTACCAGGATTGCCTCGCCGCCGTGCGCAAGAATCCGGAAGACGGTTTCGCCACGGCGACGACCTGGCAGGCCAATGGCGGCGGACTGGCGGCTGGCCATTGCGCCGCGCTGGCGCTGGTCGAACTGAAGCATTACGCCGATGCCGCCGACCGCATGGAAAAACTGCTGCCGCTGGCCGAGAAACAGGCGCCGCAGATGACGGTGGCGATCCTCGACCAGGCCGCCAATGCCTGGCTGCTGGCCGAATTGCCGCAGCGCGCCCGCCAGCTGATGGATATCGCCGTGAAGGCACAGCCCAACCAGATCGAGCTGCGCATCGACCGCGCCATGGCGCTGGCGGCACTCGACGATTACAACGGCGCGCGACAGGATCTCGACGTCGCGCTCAGCCTCGATCCCACCCGCGACGACGCCTATGCCCTGCGTGCCGCGGCGCGGCGGCACCTGAAGGACAATGCCGGCGCCATGGAAGACGTCGAGACCGCGCTGGCCATCGACGCGCGCTCGCCCGAGGCCCTGCTGGAGCGCGGCATCCTGCGCTTCGAGAAGGGCGATCTTGCCGGCGCGCACAAGGATTTCCTCCAGGTGCGCCTGCTGGCACCGGATACTGCAGCCGCGGTCTCCGCCGGCAAATACATCGAGCAGATGGACGTCAGGCAGTAGGCGCCAGGCACCGCCTTCTTATCCCCCTTCCCTTTTTGTCACCCGCGGGCTTGACCCGCGGGTCCCATTCAAAATGTCATGCGCGGATCAAGTCCGCGCATGACATGGGTCATTGTTCCGAAATTTCGCGCAGCACCGCCGCATCCGCCTCCACCGCACGGCGCGCCGCGGCGAAGGCAGCGAAATCCGCTGGCGGCAGCAGCTGTTTCAGCGCCCAGGCGGCATGGGCGCGCACCGGCGCCGCCGCATCTTGCGCCAGATCGCGCAGCACCGGCACGGCCGTCTGATCGCCGCTGTTGCCGAGCGCGAGGCAGACGTTGCGCACGAAGCGGTCCCGCCCGATGCGCTTGACCGCCGTCGTCGCAAACATCTCCCGGAAGCCGGCATCGTCGAGCTTTGCCAGATCGACCAGCTTCGGCGCCGTCAGCGCCGGCCGCGCCCGCAGGTCGGTCTCGGTCGCCATGGACGCAAACTTGTTCCACGGGCAGACGGCGAGGCAGTCGTCGCAGCCGTAGATGCGGTTGCCCATGGGTTTGCGGAATTCCGCCGCGATGATGCCGTCGTATTCGATGGTCAGATACGAGATGCAGCGCCGCGCATCGAGCTGGTAGGGCGCCGGAAAAGCGCGCGTCGGGCAGATGTCGAGGCAGGACGAACAGCTGCCGCAGTGATCGCTTTCCGCGTCATCGGCCGGCAGCACCATCTCGGTGAGGATCAGGCCGAGGAACAGCCAGGAGCCGAACTCGCGCGAGACCAGATTCGTATGTCGCCCCTGCCAGCCGAGGCCGGCGGCGGCGCTGAGCGGCTTTTCCATCAGCGGCGCGGTATCGACGAAGACCTTGACCTCGCCGCCCCATGCGCGATGCATCCAGCCGGCCAGGCTTTTCAGCTTCTTCTTGACCACCAGATGATAGTCGCGCCCTTGCGCATAGACCGAGATCGCCGCGCGGTCGGTCTCGGCCAGCACGTCGAGCGGATCGGTTCCGGGGCCGTAGTTCAGCCCCAGTGCGACGATGCCGCGTGCCTCGGGCCATAATGCATGGGGGTGCCGGCGGCGCTCGGCCTTGTCTTCCAGCCAGCGCATCTCGCCGTGGCGGCCGAGCGCCATGAAGGCGTCGAGCCGCTCGGCGAGATCGGGCCCGATGCGGCTGGGCGTGGTGAAGCCGACCGCATCGAAGCCCTCCTGCCCTGCCCGCGCGCGGATTGCCGCCGCGCGCGCCGCAGGCGTGTCAGTCTCAGTCCGCCCGCTTTCAGTCTGGGAGCGCGGCAATGCAGGCGATCTCCACCTTGTACTGCGGCGCCGCCAGCCTGGCCTCGGTGGTGGCGCGCGCCGGGGTATTGCCCTGCGGCACCCAGGCATCCCATTCGCCGTTCATCTCGGCGAAGGTCGCGATATCGGCGAGCCAGATATTGGTCGAGAGAATCCGGGTCTTGTCGGTGCCGGCGGTGGCCAGCAGCGTGTCGATCTGGCCGAGGATCTGCTTGGTCTGGCCGGCGACAGTGGCGGTGGGATCGGCGGCGACCTGGCCGGCGAGATAGACCGTCTTGCCGTGCACCACGGCCTGGCTCATGCGGGGACCGACGTCGATGCGGCGAATGGACATGGGGATGCTCCTTTTCTCTGCTGTTTGTACCGTCATGGTCGGGCCTGACCCGACCAGCTTTTTCAGTCCTGCGTGAGACCCTCGGGTCGAGAAGTTTACCGCCGGGCTGGCCTTCGGCCAGACCCGGTGGCCCGAGGGTGACGAATAATAAAGGGTCCTGCGCGAGATCCCCGGGTCAGGCCCGGGGACGACGGCCCTGTATAACGATGTGTAACCCGGCCGGCAGTCAGAAATCGAGGTCGGCGTAATGCCGGGGCGGCGGCAGGCCGGGAATATGGTCGGCGAGCAGCGGCCGCATGCTGGGGCGCGACTTCACCCGGGCATACCAGTCGTGCGTTGCCGGATGATCCTCCCACAGGATGTCGCCGAGATAATCGAGGCAGCTGATATGCGCGGCGGCGGCAATGTCGGCGAGGCTGAAGTCGTCGCCGGCCAGCCAGGTGCGCCGCTCGGTCAGCCAGGCGATATAATCGAAATGCACCTTCATGTTCTGGTGCGCGATGCGAATCACGGCGGATTCCGGATGGCCCTGGCCGAGGAAGCGCCGCATCACCTTTTCGAACACCAGCGGCTCGCTGACCTCGCGGCCGAATTTCAGGTCCCACCACGATACCAGCCGGCGGGTCTCGGCGCGGGTCGCCGGGTCGAAGCCGATCAGCAGCTTGTTGGGATAGACCTCGTCGAGGTATTCGCAGATCGCCTGACTCTCGGCCAGCACATGGCCGTCATGCTCGACCAGCACCGGCACCAGGCCGGCGGGATTGAGGGCGAGGAAATCCTCGCGGCGCTCCCAGGTCTTCTCGACCTCGAGCTGGAAATCGAGACCCTTCTCCTTCAGCAGGATGCGGACCTTGCGGGAGAAGGGGGAAAGCCAGTGGTGGTACAGCTTGCGCATGGCGGCGGAGTCTAGTCGTATCCGGGGCGGATGAAAACGAATCGGCGGGAGTGAATTCGCCATGCTGACAATCTGGGGACGGGCCAGTTCCGTCAATGTCCAGAAGGTGTTGTGGGCGGCCGATGAACTCGGCCTGGCGTATGAGCGGATCGACGTCGGCGGCCCCTACGGCGGCAACGACACGGCCGAATACCGCGCGCTGAACCCCAATGGCGTGGTCCCGACCCTGCGCGACAGCGCCGGGCCGGACGGCAGGCCGCTCACGATCTGGGAAAGCCACGCCATCCTGCGCTATTTGGCCGCAGCCTACAGTCCGACCGGCCATGATGCGTCCGGCGACGGCCTGTGGCCGCGCGACCTCGCCATGCGCGCCGATGCCGACCGCTGGATGGACTGGGTGCATACCAGCCTGCACGAGCCGGCCCGCACCCTGTTCTGGGGCCTGATCCGCGATCCGGCCGGCACCACGCCGGCGGCGATGCAGAAGGCCGAGGCCGATGCGGCCACGCTGTGGACCCGGCTGGAGGCCTGGTTCGCCCGCGACGACCGCCCGTTCATTGCCGGCAGCCGGCTGACCATCGGCGACATCCCGCTCGGCTGCCAGGTGCAGCGCTGGCTCAGTTTCCCGCTGCAGCGCCCTGCCCTGCCCCGGCTCGAAGCCTGGCACAAGCGGCTGACCGCCCGGCCGGGCTATCGCGCCCATGTGATGGTGAAAATGGTCTGAAATTGGCCTGCCGAAGGCCATTTCCGACCTGAACCCGGCAAAACCGGCCCGGATACCCCGGAATCCGGCCCCGGAAACCGCCTGTTCCCGGCATTCTGGCCTCCAACGGGCTATTTTAACCCCATTTTCGTGGCCAAAACCCACGCTGACTGCGGATTTATGCGGAGGCGCGAAAGACCCGGACCCGCGCCCTAGCGGTCCTCCCCGCCACCCATCGCCTGCCGGCGCCACTGCGCCGGGGTCAGGCCCATGCGGGTCTTGAAGGCGCGCTGGAAGGCGGCCTCGGACTGGTAGCCCGCCGCATCGGCCGCCGCCCCGGTCGAGACATGCGGCTTGGCCAGTTCGGCGGCGGCCACCGTCATGCGGATGTCGGCCAGCAGGTCGGCGGCCGAGCGGCCGAGGTGCTGGTCGAACTGACGTGCAGCCGTGGCGCGCGACATGTTGCAGAGCGCGGCCAGCGCCTCCAGCGTCCAGGGATGCACCGGATCGGCGAACATGGCACCCAGCGCCGGCGCCAGCCGCGGATGGCCGGCCAGCGCCAGCAGGCCGTCGGGTGCCGCATCAGTCTCGCTGGCACGGCGCAGCACCAGCGCGAACAGCGCGGTCGACAGCGCATTCAGCATGGCACGGGCACCGAGGCTGTCGCTGACGGATTCGCCGCGCAGCAGCGCCACCAGGCCGGCAACCTGCGTCGCCGTCGCCGAGGCCGGGTCGGCCGCCGCCGGCACCACCAGGCGCGGCGGCAGATAGCCGCGCAGCAGCCGGTCATGCATCGGCGCCAGCACGAAACGGCCGCACAGCATGTCGAAGCGCGCGCCGCTGCCGGTATTCTCCTGCAGGATCACTGCCGCGCCGCGGTGTTTGCGCACGGGCGAAGGGGCCGCGCCGCTGCCGTCATGCAGCCGGTGGGCGCCACCGCCGGGCAGCAGCAGGATATCGCCGGGGCCGAGCTGCCGCGGCGCGCCGCCGGCCGCATCGTCGAGCAGGGCCGTGCCGGCCAGCACCACGTGATAGGGCATCTCGCCGGCCGGCGCCGGGGCCTCGTCGACCCGCCAGGGCGCGCCGAACGAACAGCGCAGCTCGAGCTCGCCGCGCACCGGCACGAGGTCGAGCAGGCGGCTCAGCCAGTCGGTCCGGGAGACGGAAGCGGAAGCGGGAGCGGGGTCTGCCATGGGATTTTCCGGAATGAGACGATAGAGCATATTAACGAGCTTTCGCGACATTAACATACTCAAATCCCCGGCATAGATTGGCCCTGCATCCGGCGACGAGCCCCAGAGACAGCCACCGGATGCAGAGAGCCAACCCCAAATCTAAGGAGTATCCGCCATGTCCCGTATTGCCACCCCCGCCGTCGAAGCCGCCACCGGTGCCACCGCCGAATTGTTCGGCCAGATCAGGAAGGCCGTCGGCAAGGTGCCGAATGCCTATGCCGCGCTCGGCGCGCTGAACCCGGCCGGCCTGCAGGCCATCCTGGCCGCCGATGCCGCGCTGGCCGCGAGCAGCCTGAGCAAGCAGGATATCGAGACCGTCAAGCTGGCGGTCAGCCAGGCCGGCGGCTGCGACTATTGCGTCGCCGCGCACAGCCTGATCGGCAAGATGGCCGGCCTGAAGCCCGACGCCCTGCGGCAGATCCGCGCCGGCGGCCCGACCGGCGAGGCCAGGCGCGATGCGCTGGTGCATTTCGTGCGGCAGATCGTCGAGGGCAGCGGCACGCTGCCGGAAGCCGAAGTCGCCGCCATCAAGGGCGCCGGCTACAGCGACCAGCAGCTCGCCGACATCAGCCTCGCCATCGCGCTGATCACCTATACCAACGTGTTCAACCGCATCAACGACACGGATGTCGACTTTCCGGCCGTCGATTGACGGCCGGTGGTGTGGATTTCCCGGCCGTCGACTGAACGGCGGTAGCAGGATGACGACAAGGACGGGCGCCGCAGGGCGCCCGTCTTTTCGCATTCTCACATCTTGCGGATGAAGGCGAGGAAGTCGGCAACATGGCGCGACAGGGCATCGGCATCGCCGCTGAGCTGGCGCGCCGCGCTCTCCACATCGCCGGCTGCCCCGCCGGTGCGTTCGGCCGAGCGGGCGATGTCGTCGACATGGCTCGACACCAGTTCGGACTTGGCGGCGGCGGCCTGGATGTTGTTGGAAATCTCGGCGGTGGCGGCCGTCTGCTCCTGCACGGATTCAGTGATCGCGGCGACGCGTTCGTTGAGGCCGTCGGCCTCGCCGCGGATGGCATGGATCGATTCAATGGTATGACCCGAGGCCTGCTTGATCTCGCCGATCTGGTCGGCGATGCTGCGCGCCGCTTCTGCGGTCTTCTGCGCGAGGTTGCGCACCTCCTGCGCCACCACGGCAAAGCCTTTGCCGGCCTCGCCGGCGCGGGCCGCCTCGACGCTGGCATTCAGCGCCAGCAGGTTGGTCTGGAAGGCGACGCCCTTGATGAATTCCACCACCTCGTCGATCTTCGAATTGGCGTGATCGAGCGACTGCACATGGTTGGCCGCCTTGCCGACCTCGCCGGCGACCGCCTGGCTGGCGACGCGGCAATCGGTGACCTGGCGGCGGATCTCGTCGACGCTGGCGGCCAGCTGCTCGGCGGCCGCGGCCACGGCCTGGGTGTTGTGGGTCGCCTGCTGCGCCGCCTCGGCCGAACTCTGCGCCCGCTCGCTGACGCCGCCGATCTCGCCCGACATCACTTCGGCATTTCTGGTCAGCGTGTCGGCGGCACCGGCCACGGTGCCGACGATGGCCGAGACCCGCGCCTCGAAATCGCCGGCCAGCTTTTCGCGCTGGGCGCGAGCGGTGGCTTCCATCGTGGTCTTCTGCGCGGCCATTTCCTGTTCCATGCGCAGCGCCGCCTCGGCCTTGTCCTTCATCGCCTCGCGGGCGCTGTTGATGACCTCGGCGCCGCGGCGAAAGCTGCCCTGCATGCCGCGCAGCAGGAAAGGCCGGTAGTATTTGCCGGCGGCGGCGAATTCCAGCGAGGCCCCGGATTCGCGGATGAAGGCATCGGTCAGGTCGAGCAGGCGGTTGAACTCGACCAGGATGCCGGCCAGATCGCCATATTTCTGGGTGTGCACGATACGGGCTGACAGGTCGCCACTGGCGGCGCGGGCGCTGACCGCACCGATTTCCGCGAACGCCTGCCGGTAAAGCCTCGACTTGCCGAACATGGATGACTCCGTTTTGCGGGAGAGATTGAGGGGGAAGGGGGAAGGGGGAAGGGGGAAGCGGATCAGAGGCTGAAAACGAACTCGTCGTAGTCGATGCCCTTCTGCTGCAGCAGGGCATCAAGCTGCGCATGGCTGGCGGCCAGTCCGGCCTTGCGGTCGGCCGCGCTTTTCTCGGTGGCGAGCAGGTCGCGATAGAGCGGTTCGATCGCGGCAAGCGCCCTGCGATCCGGCACCCGGCGATTGGAGTGATAGCCGTCAATCGCACCGTTGCCGTCGTAGCTCGGGGTTACATGGGCGAGCACCCAGTAGTGATCGCCGTTCTTCGCCATGTTTTTCACATAGGCGAAGATCTCGCGGCCCGACTGGATGCGCTGCCACAGCAGGGCGAAGATGCAGCGCGGCATGTCGGGATGGCGCAGGATGCTGTGCGGCTGGCCGATCAGCTCGTCTTCGGAATACAGGCCGATATCGCAGAACACCTTGTTGGCATAGGTGATGCGGCCCTTCGCATCGGTCTTGCTGACGATGATGTCGTTTTCGCTGAAGCTGCGTTCTTTGCCGGTGGGTTCGGGGCGAGCCATACATCACTCATGTCGGTTGTTTCTGCCGCTGGCCGTCATTTCCGACCGATCACACCAGAAAAGCAATTGATACCGGTCAATTCCAGATAGAAATATCGCAGCGACCCGCCACGAGTCGACGGCCACTGCCGCCCCCTGGTGCAGCGGCACAGCACCAGAGAATGCAGGTGTATTCAACTATCTGCGGGGGAGAAAATCGGCCTACATCCTCTCCTTGATGCCGCGTTTCAGCAGCCAAACGTTGACCGGCAGCGCGGTGCCAAAACCGGCCAGCATGGCGATCTGCATGGCGAACCAGAATTCCGCCATCGCCGCATCGACGCGCAGGCCGAACAGCGGCCGGAACACCGCGAACTGCGCCATCGCCATCACGCTATACATGCCGACCTGCCAGGCGGTCAGCGACAGCGCATCGGCCTTCAGTGCGGCCACCAGTGCCGGGCCGGGCGGCAGCTGCCGCATCGGCTGGATGGTGCAATACTGGAAGATGATGCCGAAGCCGAAGGCGAGGATGAAATCCAGCACCCAGACGGCGAAGATTTTATCGCCGAACAGCCAGGGCCAGCCGAACCCCGCGAGCAGGCCCGGCGACGCCAGCGCCAGCACCTCGGCGATGATGTCGCCGAGGGTGCAGCCGCTGCCGCAATGGGCGGCGGCCTTGCCGGCCATCACCAGCATCGGCGGATCGCCGCCGTCGTCGTGGGGATGATCTGCCGCGCGGCCATGGCGCCAGTAGCCCCAGAGCGCCAGCCCGCCGCCGAACAGCGCCGTCACCGGCCAGACCGCATTCATGATCCACATCGCCTGCGGCCGCCTGATCTCGTCGACGGCAATGACGACAGCACAGACGAGGCCGAGACCGAGCGAGAGCAGGGCGAGGAGATGCAGCCAGGCGGGGATCATTCAAAGCCAACGCCGGCTGGCCGCGAAGAGTTCCCTGTTTGTGGCCGCCTTACTTGTGACTGCCCCTATTTATGACCGGCCGGTTCGCGCGGACGGTAGGGCGCCTCGATCTTGGCCACTTCCTCGTCGCTCAGCTTCAATGCCAGCGCGGCGATGGCATCGTCGAGGTGATGCGGCTTGGAGGCGCCGACGATCGGCCCGGTGATGCCCGGCCGGCTGATCACCCAGGCCATCGCCACCTGGGCCTGCGGCACGCCGCACGCGGCAGCCACCGCCTGCACGGCGGCGACGATGGCATCTTCCTCGGCCTCGTGGGTGTACCACCAGCGCGACTGCTGGTCGCTCGCGGCGCGCTGGGTCTGGCGACCGCGGGTGCCGGCCAGCATGCCGCGCGCCAGCGGCGACCACGGCGTCACCGCCAGGCCCTCGCTGCGGCACAGCGGCAGCATTTCGCGCTCTTCCTCGCGGTAAACCAGATTGTAGTGATTCTGCATCGAGACGAACTGGGCCAGACCGTTGGCGCGCTGCAGCCCCAGCATCTTCATGAACTGCCAGGCATGCATCGACGAGGCGCCGATGTAGCGCGCACGACCGGTGCGCACCACGGTATCCAGCGCCTCCAGAGTCTCTTCGATGGGCGTGTCATAGTCGAAACGGTGGATGATGTAGAGATCGACATAGTCGGTGCCGAGCCGTTTCAGCGAGGCGTCGATGGAGGCGAGGATATGCTTGCGCGACAGGCCGCGGTCGTTGGCGCCGTCGCCCATCGGGTTGAACACCTTGGTGGCGAGCACGACATCCTCGCGGCGCGGTGCGAAATCGCGGATGGCGCGGCCGAGCACCGCCTCGCTCTCGCCGAGCGAATAGACATTCGCCGTGTCGAAAAAGGTGATGCCGCGCTCGAGCGCCGCCTTGATGAAAGGCCGGCTCGAGTCTTCATCCAGCACCCAGTCGCGCCATGTCGGCGTGCCATAAGTCATGCAGCCAAGGCAGAGGCGCGAGACCTTCATGCCGGTGGAACCGAAACGGACCTGATCCATGGGAAGCTTCCTTCTGGCGGGGCGGGGGGCGAGGCAGGGAAGCGCTATCAGAACGCGCAGAGGGCGGCTGGTCCAGCCGCAGCGGCCCCGGCCGATAACCAACCTATGGTTGCCGTACCGTTCCGCGGTGAGAAACCATACCTGTTGACTCACAACTATAGAACGAGCCAATCCTGACATCGCACGTATAATGTGCTGACCGGGGGGAATCATGGCTGGCTGCAGTGGTATTCGGCGCGCGGCGCCGGAGGAAATTTCTATCGTCGCGGGGCCGCGACGGACTGTCGCGGCCTTCGCGGTCCTGGCCCTGCTCGGCGGCTGTTCGGCAATACCGGACATGACGACGTCCACGGTCCCGATCGGCCAGGAAGATGCCGACAGCCCTACCGCCTTCCAGACCGTGGCCGAGGTCAAGGCCAGGGTGGTCGTCAAGAAGCGGGACCTCTACAGCCGCATCAAGCGCCAGGAAACCGCCCGCACTGCGCTCGGACTGCTGACCTTCGGCGGCCTGGCCACCGCCGGCATCGGCGCTGCCTATGGCGCCAATACCGATCTGATTCTCGCCGGCGTCGGCGGCGCCGGCCTCGCCTATGGCATTGGCCAGCTCTCCACCGAGCGGGGCTATGACGAAGCCTATCTCGCCGGCATCGTGGCGCTGAACTGCATCGACGCGACGATCAGCCCCGCAGCCGGCAGCTATGCGATGCTGGAAACCCGCAAGACATCACTGCACGGCGCCATCACCACGCTCGACGGATTGCTGCAGGATGCCTGGCAGATCGCGAGGAGCAACCCCGGCAGCAATTCCACCAAACTCAAGGCGGCGGCCGATACGGCAAACGCTGGCCGCGAGGCGGCCGACAAGATCCGCAGCGATGCCGAACTGCGCATTGCCGTCCAGCCGGATCTCGCCAACTCGATCCTGCCGGCGCTGGTCGCGGTCGACAACCAGCTCAGCCAGCAGATCATGACACGCCGCCCCAGCCTCGAGCAGTATTTCTCGGTACTGCAGTCTGTGCCCGGTTTCGGCACCGGCAGTCTTCCCGGCGGCAGCGGCGCCAAACTGGCTGATGCCGGCGGCGGCGCGGCACCGGCTCCGGCGCCTGCAAACGGACCGAAGATCAACAGCGTCCTGCCGGCCCCGCCTCCACCGACGGATATCGACGCCGATACGCTCGCCCGGAAAACTGCTGCCATCGCCAGCGCCGTAGCAGATATGAAGAACAAGGCGGCAATCGTCGACCTCCTGAATTCCAAGATCAGTACGGCGCCGGCCAGCTTCAATCTCGCGCCCTGCGCCTTCCTGGCGCCGGACATGGTCACCGCCGACATCACCTTCGCCCCGGTAAGCCCGGCGGTGGTAAAACCCGGCACCAGCCAGGTCATCCAGATCAAGGGCGGTGGCAAGAACGATGCCTTCAGTGCGGTGCTGCAATCGAGCGTCACCGGCCTGAAGGTCACCCCGGTTGGCCCGCGCGCGATTCTCGTCGAAGCCGCCGGTTCGGTCGCCGCCACCTACCAGGTGCCGGTGCTGGTGACCGGCACCTTCAGCGGCAAGAGCGCATCGCTGGACCTGAAGGGGCAATAATCCCGCCGCTGCGTGGAGGCGGCGCCGGTCACACATCGGCCGTCTCCGCCTCCCAGCCGCCAGCGCGCGCATCCAGCGTGCCGCGGGTGAGCACGGCATCGTCCGGCGCGATCCCGGCGGCGCCGAAGTCGGGCAGGGCGGCAAGCCCGGCATAGAGCGGTGCGAAATCCGGTCGCGTCGCGTCGAACAGTTCGTCGAAACTGCGGATGACGAAATAGCTCTTCTGGAAGGTGTCGATGCGGTATTTCGTGCGCATCAGGCGGCGCAGGTCGAAGCGGATGCGGTTCGGCGCCGCGCTGTCGAGGCAGAAGACGCTCTCGGTCTTCGACGACAGGATGCCGCTGCCGTAGATGCGCAAACTGCCGTCGGCCTGTGCGATCAGGCCGAATTCCACCGTGTACCAGTAAAGCCGGGCGAGACGGTGCAGCGCGCCGAGCTTGGCCGCCTTCAGACCGCCCTTGCCATAGGCCTGCATGTAATCGGCGAACACCGGGTTCATCAGCAAGGGCACATGGCCGTAGATGTCGTGGAAGACATCGGGTTCCTGGATGTAGTCGATGCGGGCGCGGTTGCGGATCCACCAGGTGACCGGAAAGCGCCGCGCCGCCATATGGCCGAAGAAGACGTCGTCGGGCACCAGGCCCGGCACCGCGACGATGCGCCAGCCGGTGGTCTTCTCCAGGATATCCGACAGCCGCTCGAAATCGGGAATGCCATCTGCCGCCACACCGAGGCCGGCGAGCCCGGTGAGGAATTCGTCGCAGGCGCGGCCGGGCAGGATCGCCGCCTGCCTGCGGAACAGGTCGCGCCACACGGCATGGTCTTCGGCGGAATAGAGATGGCGCGGCTGGTCGAGCGTGTAGTCCGGACGCAGCGGCAGATCCGCGTGATGCTCAAGGACCGCCATGGTCGCCTCCCGGCTGATGGATCGTTGTGTCCAGCTTAAGCCCGGTCGCCTGCATGATCCGCGCGTTCTGGTGCTGATTTTCGCCATTTCCATCAATTTTCTTGCATCTTGATGCCAATATTGCATGATCTGTGCATGCAATCGCCCGATCTCGACATCTTCGATCTGCGCCTGCTGGCCGCCCTGCAGCGCGCCGGGCGCAGCCCCAATGCAGCGCTCGCCGAGACGGTGGGGCTCAGCGCCAGCCAGGTCAGCCGCAGGCTGAGCCGGCTGGAGGCCGACGGCGTGATCGCGGGCTATGCCGCGCTGCTGCGGCCGGAAGCGGTCGGCCTGACGGTCATGGCGTTTTCCAATGTGTCGCTGGAACGTCATGCCGAGGAGCTGGTGCAGGGCTTTGAGCAGGCGGTGACGGCGCGGCCGGAAATCCTCGACTGCTGGTCGGTCACCGGCGAGGCGGATTTCGTGCTGCGCATCGTCGCGGCCGACCTGAAAGCCTTCGCCGATTTCCTCAGCTTGCGCGTGCTGCGGATTCCCGGCGTGCGCAGCGTGCGCTCGTCCATCGTGCTGCACCGGATCAAGCAGACCACGGCGCTGCCGCTCGATCACGTCGGCGGCTGAAGCGCAGCCCGCCTAGTGCGAGGCGAGGCTGCGCAGGTAGGCGACGATATCCTCGGTCTGCTGGCGGCTGAGTGTGATGCCCTGCATCGGCGGATGCGGGTCATGCAGCCAGCCGCGCAGACGGGCATCGCTCAGGCCCTGCGGTCCGGCGACCAGGGCGGCAAACGGCGGTGCCACATCGCTGTCGCGCCGCTGGGTGCCGGAAATCGCATGGCAGGAACTGCACCAGGTCTGCGCCAGCCGCTTGCCGATGGCGGAATCGCCCACCTCGGCGGCGCGGCCGGACGGTGCGGCGGCAACGATCAGCAGCAGCGCAGCGAGCGATAGTCCGAGAGGCGATCTGCCGCGGCTTGCCATCCCATCAGCCGTTCAGGAAATCCGGCGTGGCGCAGGCGATCAGCAGTTCGGTCAGCCCGGTCATCGCCGCCTGCACCCGGCTGAAGCCGCCCGCCTTGGCGATGCGCTCCTCGTCCATGTAGAGGTCGCGGTTGATCTCGAGCTGCAGCGTATGCTGGCCGCGATCGCGCCGGCTGTAATGCTGGGTGATGTAACCACCGGCATAGGGCTTGTTGCGCGTGGTGCCGAAGCCGCAGGACTGCAGGTATTCCTCGACGCGATCCACCAGCCGCGGCGTGCAGCTGACGCCGTTGAAATCGCCGATCACCATGTCGGCGCGGCGCTGGCCGGCATCGGGCTGGTGGCTGCCGCCGACGCTGGGCATCGAGTGGCAGTCGAGCAGCAGGGCGACGCCATGGCGGGCGCGCGCGTCCTGCAGCAGGTCGTCGAGCGCGTCGTGATAGGGCCGCCAGCAGGTCTCGACCCGGCGCTCGGCCTCGGTGAAGGCGATCTTGCCCTTGTAGATTTCCATGCCGCCGGCGACCACGCGGGCGATGGTCCCTAAGCCGGCACCGATCTTGCTGCTGGCGGTGACCACATGCTCGGGCAGCGGCGCGTCGAACATGTCGGGGTCGAGTTCCCAGGCGGCACGGTTCGGGTCGCAGTAGGCGCGCGGGAACAGCGCTTCCAGCAGCGGCGCGCCGAGCCCGGGGCCGGCGGCGTAGAGTTCGTGGATGAAGGCGTCTTCCGAGCGGCGCAGCGACAGCGCGTCGAGCCGGCTGGCATTGCGGAAGCTGGCCGGATAGATGGCGCCGGAATGCGGCGAGGACAGCACCACGGCGGTCGCCACCGACACGCCGGCATCGGCCGGCCGGGTGATGCGGATCGGCGGGTCGAGCGGAAATTCCGGATCGGGCCGGTGGACGCGGGCTTGCAAGGTTGCTGAGGTCATCGGGATACGGGTTTCCGGCCAATCGGGAGAACGGGACTGGGGCGGATTATGGAGGCCCCGGTAGGGCTTGCCAACCGGCGTCGCAGCGATTAAAAGCCCAGCGGTCCGGTCGACCCCCGGACATCTTTTGCGTGGCACGGGCGGTTAGCTCAGCGGTAGAGCACTACCTTGACATGGTAGGGGTCACAAGTTCGATCCTTGTACCGCCCACCACGCCACGCACCCCCGATGCTGCATCCTGCCTGCGCCCGGCCTGCATCAGGCCTGCACCCCGCATTCCCTCGATCCGGGCGGAAAAGCGCCGTTTACTACCGCAGGCACAATCGTTTTCCCCACTATTCGCGCAAAAAAGCCGGTTTTCCGGTTTTTTTTATTCAGATATATTTAACCATAGCGCCGCAGGATGATCCTGCCGGCTCCGGTCCGCCGAACCGGATTTGATTTGCCGGCCCGGGCTGTTCCGTCCGGTATCTCTCATCCCGCGTCAGATGGATGAGCGTGTCAGTAACTTGCGTCAGTAACCGGTGCCGGGGGGCGGCATCGGTCCCGCCCGACAGTTTTCCTTCCACTCTGCGGCCCCATGCACGGGCCATGCACAGGAAAGAGGATGACCACAGGCACGGAGAAAGAGGCAGGCATGACCATGATGGCTGCAATCCAGGTGGGCAGCGTCTTCATCGAGTTTTCGCGGTTTCTGCCCAGCGGCTCGCAGGCCCGATGGCGGGTCGAGCGCATCGTCGCCCTGCCGAATCTGCCCGAGCATGTGGCGATCCGCAAACTCGAGCCCGGCGGCGAGGAACGGCTGATCACCCTGCAGACCCTGGCCCAGAGCGGCAAATACGCCCCGCTGGACAGTTAGGCCCGCGCACCGGGCCAGTTTGGGGATAAATCCGGTTTTCCCCAATATTCCCGGCTTTTAACCACTCGTGTCATATTTACCCGCTACTATGGCTGGCGAAAACGGCCTTTCGTTCTCGCGCGGGGAAATTGCAATGCTCAGCCGCCTCGGTCTTGTCAGCAAGATCACGCTCGTCACCGTCCTGCTCATCCTGCTCACCGCGCTCGGCGTCGGCGGGGCGGCAATCTGGGAAATCCGCGGCGATGTCGCCCAGACGGTGATCCAGCGCCAGAACGCCAGCCTGCGCACCGCGGCCGTGCTGCTGCGCAAAGCCTATCCCGACACCCAGTTCACCATCGATGCCGGCGGCACCGTCACCCGGCTGGTGATGAAGACGATTCCGGATTTCACCAGCCACGACATGATCGACGAAATCGGCACGGTGACCGGCGAGACCGCCACGGTGTTCCGCTGGGAGGATGACAAGCAGGATTTCATCCGCAAGACCACCAACATCAAGAAGGATGACGGCAGCCGTGCCACCGGCACGCCGCTCGGCAAGACCAGCGCCGCCTTTGCTCCGGTCAGCCAGGGCCGCACCTTCCTCGGCGAGGCGAAGATTCTCGGCAAGGATTATTACACCATCTACCAGCCGATCCTCGATCCGGCCGGCAAGACCATCGGCATCCTCTATGCCGGCGCCCTGAAATCGCGCATCGACGTGCTGGCCGACCGCATCACCATCGGCGTGCTGGTGGCCTCTGCCATCGCGGCGGTCGCCGGCATCATCATCGCCTTCCTGGTGCTGCGTGCCATGCTGCGGCCGCTGCCGCTGCTGACCGGGGTCACCCGCCGGCTGGCCGCCGATGACCTCGAGACCGAGATCGGTTTCCAGGAGCGCGGCGACGAGCTCGGCGAGATGGCCCGCGCGGTCGCGGTGTTCAAGACCAATGCGCTTGAGAAGAAGGTGATGGAGCGCGACCAGGAGGCGGAGCGGGCGCGCTTTGCCGCCGACCGCGCGGCCCAGGAGGCACGCTTCCAGCAGGTGATCGGCGAGGTGGTGATGGCCGCCGCCGAGGGCGACCTCGGGCGCCGGGTCGAGACCGCGGGTCTCGGTGGCGTGCTGCAGCGCATCGGCCAGTCGGTCAACGACCTGCTGGCGCGTACCGAGGAGGTGCTCGGCGCGGTGACCGGCATCACCTCGGCCCTGGCCGCCGGCGACCTGCGGCGCAAGATCGACGCGCAGTATCACGGCCGCTTCGGTGCACTGGTCTCCGACATCAACACCATGACCGACCGCCTGCGCGATTTCGCCGGCCGGCTCGGCACCAGCGCGATGGCGGTGCGCGAGGCCTCGGGCGAGATCTCGACCGGCAGCCAGGACCTGGCGCAACGCACGGAAAGCCAGGCCGCCAGCATCGAGGAGACGGCCGCCTCGATGCACGAGATCACCACCACGGTGAAGCAGAATGCCGACAATGCCCAGGCCGCCAACCAGCTCGCCACCGCGGCGCGCGATACGGCGGAAAAGGGCGGCAGCGTGGTGGCCGATGCGGTCAGCGCCGTCCGCCGCATCGAGGAGAGCGCGCAGAAAATCGCCGATATCGTCGGCCTGATCGACGAGATCGCCTTCCAGACCAACCTGCTGGCACTCAACGCCTCGGTCGAGGCGGCGCGTGCCGGCGAAGCGGGAAAAGGCTTTGCCGTGGTCGCCCAGGAGGTGCGCGCGCTGGCGCAACGGTCGGCCAATGCGTCGAAGGACATCAAGGCGCTGATCACCGAGTCCAATGCCCAGGTGAAGACCGGGGCCGATCTGGTCGGCCGCACCGGCCAGTCGCTGACCGAGATCGTCACCGCGATCAAGAAGGCATCGGACATCGTCGCCGAGATCGCCGCCGCCAGCCGCGAGCAGGCCACCGGCCTCGAGCAGATCAACACTGCCGTCGGCCAGATGGACGAGATGACCCAGCGCAACGGCGCGCTGGTCGAGCAGACCTCGGCCTCGGCCCAGGCGCTCGCCGACCAGGCCCGCCAGCTCGCCGAGCTGGTCCAGTTCTTCAAGACCGACGCCGGCACCCGCTGAGCGGCGCCCGCCATGTTTCTTTGCTCTTCCGGCCTGTGACAAACGCGGCCGCCGGCCACCTTCAGGTTGGCCGGTCCGGCATTCCTGTCACAATCCGGGGGTGCCGCCGCAGTCGATAAGCTTGCCCACTTCAAAGATAATTTTTGAGAGTTAGCATATATCCTGAATTGTATTCGGCGCCCTGCTGACCCTAAACTGCAGTCTCTATCTAGATGGGGGCGCTGGATGTTCCATTTTACCGCGAAATCAGAAGTGAATGACCTGCAGGGCGTGGTGACCGCCCTCAACCGGTCGCAGGGGGTCATCACCTTCGGCCTCGACGGCACCATCCTTGATGCCAACGAGAATTTCCTCGGTGCGATGGGCTACAGCCTCGCCGAGGTGAAGGGCAAGCATCACAACATGTTTGTCGCGCCGGCCGATGCGCAGTCCGCCGAATACAAGGCCTTCTGGGACAAGCTGCGCCGCGGTGAGTACGACACCGGGCAGTATCGCCGGATCGGCAAGGGCGGACGCGAAGTCTGGATCCAGGCCAGCTACAATCCGGTGCTCGATCGCCGCGGCCGGCCGGTCAAGGTGGTGAAATTCGCCACCGACATCACCGCGCAGAAACAGCAGACCGCCGATTTCCAGGGCCAGCTCGCCGCCATCGACAAGGCCCAGGCCGTGATCAGCTTCGGCCTCGACGGCACCATCCTCGATGCCAACGAGAATTTCCTCAAACCGCTCGGCTACAGCCTCGCCGAGGTGAAGGGCAAGCATCACAGCATGTTTGTCGCGCCGGCCGATGCGCAGTCCGCCGAATACAGGGCCTTCTGGGACAAGCTGCGGCGCGGCGAATACGACACCGGGCAGTATCGCCGGATCGGCAAGGGCGGACGCGAAGTCTGGATCCAGGCCAGCTACAATCCGATCATGGATGCCGGCGGCCGGCCCTACAAGGTGGTGAAATTCGCCACCGACGTGACCGCCCAGGTGCGCGCCGCGCAGCTGATGAAGCAGGCCGTCGACGGCGTGGTCGCCGCGGCCACCGCCAACGACCTGACCCGGCGCATCGCGCTCGACGGCATGAGCGGCGATACCCGCGCGCTGTGCGAGGGCCTGAATGCCCTGCTCGACAACATGACCAGCGTGATCGGCCAGATCAAATCGGCGTCGGACACCATTGCCCTGGCCTCGGCGGAGATTTCCTCCGGCAGCCAGGATCTCGCCAGCCGCACGGAATCGCAGGCCGCCGCCATCGAGGAGACGGCGGCCTCAATGCACGAGATCACCACAACGGTGAAGCAGAATGCCGACAACGCCCAGGCCGCCAACCAGCTCGCGGTTGCCGCGCGCGACACCGCCGAGAAGGGTGGCAGCGTGGTCGGCGATGCGGTCGCCGCGGTCAGCCGCATCGAGGACAGTGCCAAGAAGATTTCCGACATCGTCGGGCTGATCGACGAGATCGCCTTCCAGACCAACCTGCTGGCGCTGAATGCAAGCGTTGAGGCTGCCCGCGCGGGCGAAGCCGGCAAAGGCTTCGCCGTCGTCGCCCAGGAGGTCCGCGCCCTGGCCCAGCGCAGCGCCAATGCATCGAAGGACATCAAGGCGCTGATCAACGAGTCGAACGCACAGGTCAAGACCGGCGCCGAACTGGTCGGCCGCACCGGCAGTGCGCTGACCGAGATCGTCACCGCGATCAAGAAGGTCAGCGACATCGTCGCCGAAATTGCCGCCGCCTCGCGCGAGCAGGCGACCGGCCTCGACCAGGTGAACTCCGCCGTCGGCAACATGGACGAGATGACCCAGCGTAATGGCGCGCTGGTCGAGCAAACCTCGGCCGCCGCCCAGGCGATGGCCGATCAGGGCCGCCAGCTCGCCGAACTGGTCGGGCATTTCCGGCTGTCCGGCGCTGCGGCCGCGCAGCCTGCCGTTGTGAGAGCCCCTGTATCGAAACCGGCTGCAGCAAAAGCGGCGCCAGTGAAAGCGGCCCTAGCGAAATCTGCCGCGGCAAAGCCGGTGCTGGTCGCATCGACGCCACGGCCGGCGCCCGCGAAAGCAGCGCCAGCACCCGCACCAGTGGCGCGCCCCGCGAAGGTGGCCGGCGGCGCCGATGACGACTGGCAGGAATTCTGAACGGCCGTCGCGGCCCGCGTCGCTAACATATAGTTAACGGGCCCGCCGCAAGATGCGGCGACCGCGCGCGTCGTTGCGCGTATTGAAGGGTTGCACAACCGGGTCTGTCGACGGCAGACTTCGGCGAACGATCCTATAGTCCGGGGGGACGCAAGAATGCGGCTCGGTATTCGTCTGAAACTGTTCCTCGCCATCGGCGTCATCGCCGCCATGGCCGTGATTTCCAGCCTGATCTCCTTCGGCTTCTTCGGCCAGGTGCGCGGGGCGCTCGGGCTCGTCGCCGAACGCAGCATCCCTGCCGTCACCGCCGCACTCACCCTGTCGGCGCAGAGCGCCGATCTGGCCGCCGCCGCACCGGCGCTGGCCTATGCCTCGGCCGAGGGCGAACGCCAGGCGGCGCTCGGCAACCTGCAGGGCAAGCAGATCCAGATCCAGCGCACCATGGCCCAGGTCGATGCCAGCGGCATCTCCGCCGACCTGCGCAAGGAAGTGGAAGAGAACGTCAACAAGCTGATCGCCGCGATGGATGCCATCGACAAGGCGGTGGTCGAGCGCCTGAAGATTCGCGACCAGCGCGCTGCCCTGACCAAGACGCTGACGGACGACCATGCGCAGTTCCTGTCGCTGGCGCAGCCCTCGGTCGACCAGGCGGTCATGGACATGACCATGGAATTCGAGCTGGTGTCGCGCTCGAGCGGCCCGGGCGCCGGCGAGATGATCCAGAGCATCCTCGACAAGCAGGTCGCCGGTTCGCGCGCCATCCAGGCGCTGGTCGCCAAGGTGAACCAGGCCGAGGGCCTGCTGGCGGTCGGCGCCCAGGCCGAGACGCCGCAGGCGGTCGACCATGTCGGCGCCGATTATGTGAACGTCAAGGCCGACATGCTGGACATGCTCGACACCGTCCATAACATCTATCCCAACGCCGACATGGAAAAGGCGGTCAAGGAAATCGCCGCACTCGGCGACGGCGACAACAGCCTGCTGGCCACCCGCAAGCATGAACTGGCCGCCATCGCCAGGGCCACCGACGCCCTGTCCGGCAGCCGCAACACCGCCACCTGGCTGGCCGATGCCGTCGACCGCACCGTGCAGTCGGCCCGCGACGAAACCGACGCCTCGACCACTGCCTCGATGACGGCGATCCGCATCGCCCAGACCAGCATGGCGGTGATCGCGGCGATCTGCCTGATCTCTGCCGTGGTGATCGGCTGGCTTTACATCGGCCGCCGCGTGATCGATCCGATCGTCGGCACCACCGGCACCATGGGCCGGCTGGCCAACAAGGACTGGGACACCGAGGTCAAGGGCATCGAGCGCACCGACGAGATCGGCGACATGGCGCGCGCCGTGCAGACCTTCAAGGAACAGGGCCAGGAAGCCGAACAGCTGCAGACGCAGATCGAGAGCGAGCGCAAGACCCGCGAGGCCGAACGGCTGGAGCAGGAAGCCCTGCTCAAGGACGCGGTCGGCGGCATCGTTGCCGCCGCCAATGCCGGCGATCTTGCCCAGCGCATCGACACCAGCCGCATCGAAGGCGTGATGCGCGAGCTCGGCGAGGGCGTCAACCAGCTGCTCGGCACCGTGGAGCGCGCGCTTGGCGATCTCGGCACCATGCTGCACAAGCTGGCCGATGGCGACCTGACCCATCGCATCCGCAGCCAGTATGACGGCCTGTTCGCCAAGCTGACCGGCGATGCCAACCAGGTCAGCGACCGGCTGGCGACCACCATGGCCGGGCTGTCCGACGCCGCCCGCCTGGTGCGCGACGCCTCGGCGGAAATCTCCACCGGCAGCCAGGACCTGGCCAGCCGCACGGAAAGCCAGGCCGCGGCCCTCGAGCAGACGGCGGCCTCGATGCACGAGGTCACGGCGACAGTGAAGCAGAATGCCGACAACGCCCAGGCCGCCAACCAGCTGGCCAGCGTCGCCCGCGACACCGCCGAGAAGGGTGGCGGCGTGGTCGAGCAGGCGGTGACGGCGATGAACGGCATCGAAGACAGCGCGCGCAAGATTTCCGACATCGTGTCGCTGATCGACGAGATCGCCTTCCAGACCAACCTGCTGGCGCTGAATGCCAGCGTGGAAGCCGCCCGCGCCGGCGAAGCCGGCAAAGGTTTTGCCGTGGTTGCCCAGGAAGTGCGCGCGCTGGCCCAGCGGTCGGCCGATGCCTCGAAGGAGATCAAGACGCTGATCCAGGCGTCGAATGCCCAGGTGAAGAGCGGCGCCCAGCTGGTCAACCAGGCCGGCACCTCGCTCGACGAGATCGTCACCGCGGTGAAGAAGGTCTCGGACATCGTCGCCGAGATCGCGGCGGCCTCGACCGAACAGGCGCGCGGCCTCGAGGAGGTCAACGGCGCCGTGGTCAACATGGACGAGATGACCCAGCGCAACGGCGCGCTGGTCGAAGAGACCAATGCCTCGGCCCAGGCGATGGCCGACCAGGCCCGCCAGCTCGCCGAGCTGGTCGGTCACTTCCGCATCGACGGCAGCGACGCGACCCGGGACGAGGCCGAAGCGGCCGCGGACCTGCCCGCGGAGGAGGCCGAAGACACGGACGAGCGGACCGCCGAAGCCGCCGACTGATCCCTGAAATGACCGCCGGCCGGCCACATCAGTGGCTGGCGACATAACGAGTGGTTGCGCCCCCGGCCGGCCTTGCCGGCCGGTTTTTTATTGCGCCCGCCCCAGAATACAGCAAATTTGCCTATTTTTCGCCATTCTTATGGCACACATAGGGCAAGAAAAATGCTTATCAAATTTCAACTGGAAATTATATTCTGCCCTTATTCTATCATATGGTGTGTCCCAGAAAGGCGGCGGACCAATGGCACCACGGGCAAAGATCATCAAAGCGTCGCAGGCGCTGCGCCAGAAGGCGGTCAATCACCGCACCGGCCTGCCGCTGATGCTGACCGATGAGGTGCGCGGCCAGATCGAGGGCGTCATCGCCGCCTCGATCGACAGCTTCGCCACCGAGGTGCTCGGCAAGCTGGTCGAGATGCGGCAGATCATCGCCCGGCTCGGCAAGGACGAGGTCAGCCGCGCCTTCGTGCTGCCCTCGGTGCAGGAACTCGCCTTCGACATCAAGGGCATGGGCGGGCTGTTCGGCTATCCGCTGCTGACCGCGCTCGGCAAGTCGCTGAACGACTTCATCGGCACGCTGACCATGCCGAGCGAGGCATCCTTCGAGATCATCTCGATCCACATCGATGCGCTCTACGTGCTGCTGGCCCAGCATGTCACCGGCCAGGGCGGCGAGGTCGAACGCGTGCTGATCAGCACGCTGGCCAGCGCCGTCGACAAGGTCGCCGGCCGCGACCTGATGCTGCTCAACTGAGGCGGCCGCTGCCGGTCAGCCCGCCAGTCAGCCCAGCAATCAGCCGAGCTGGTTCTCCGGATTGACGTTGCGCTCGATGGTGACCTTGATCTTGTTCAGGAACAGTTCGAACTGGTCATAGCGCAGCTTCATGCCCGGCTTGTCGGCGACGTCCGACTCAAACAGGTAGTTGCAGTGGTCGAGCGCGTTGACGCAGAAGCCCAGCGCCCAGAAGCGCTCGTTGGCATTCTGCAGGAAGACACGGAACGGGCCGGGGTCGTTGCGCTCGAGAAACACCGAGTGGCATTCCCGATAGCTTCTGAAGATGTTGACGGTGCTGGAGGTCAGTGCCTTCATCTGGTCGATCGTGCTGCGCTTGTGCATCTGGTACATCTCTTTCAGATGCCCGAACATGGCCAGATCGTAGGGTTCTGAATCCTTCGACTGCAGCCAGCGGATGATGTCCATGCTGCGCGTGATGTTCTCGGCGTATTTGTATTCGTAATACGCGACGCCCTTCCAGGCGGTCAGGATGCGGTTGGCCAGCGCCTTCTCGATGCCGAAGGCCTCGATGAACATCTCGGCCTCGGCGCTCTGCGCCTTCCACAGTCCGTTGATGAAATCGCTGAGCGAGCGCGACTTCTTCTCGATCAGCTGCACCGGAAACGCCTTGGTGATGATCGGGTAGACATCGCGGGTGATGATGCTCTTGATGCTCAGCTCCTCGATCTTGTCCAGCCCGAGGAAATCGCCATCGATCATCACCTGCGCCTCGTCGAACTTGACCCGCATCAGGAAGGGGTCCAGCGACGGGATATCGTCGATCAGGTTGAGCAGCTGCAGGTCGCGCGCATTCTCGGCCGTCGGTTCGGCCAGATCGATGCCGATGAAGTATTTCAGCTTGGCGGTGAAATCATCTTCGCGCAGATAGACGCCATGGCCGCCGTCCTGCGGCACGGCCGAATCGTAGGGAAAATACATGCAGGTCTCGACCGGGCGCTCCTTCTTCATGCCGCTCGAGGACACGAATTCGGAAATCTCCATGTCGAAATTCGGATACTTGAAGATGATCGCCTTGTTCAGGCGGGCATTGTCGAAGAACTGCCGCTCGGTCTGCTTGACCTTCTTGGGCACGTTGAACACCACGTTCGAGCGGTCCGACAGGATCTTCTCGAGCAGCGGCGATATGGCCTTGCGGCCCTTCTTGTTCTTCTTCAGCGCCATGGCGACAGGGGGTCCGCAACGGCGTGGCGACCATGCCCCGGGCAAGATGGCGGCGGGGCGGGGCGCTGCGGTCGGCAGCGCGACGCCACGGCGTTCCAACCGCTCATGACCCAGGGAATCACAATTGCCACGCGATCAAGCTTCTCTACTGCAAGTTATATTTACCCGCAGAAAGGAGCACAATAGGCCGTGGGCCATGACGCCGATTATTTCGTCCCGGACCGGTCCGGTCCGGCTGCGATGACCGCCGGCCGGCTCACAGCCGGCGGATATGGTCGAGGAAGTCGCGCACCCGGCTGCCGAGCTGCGCCGCCTGTCCGTTCAGGCCGTCGACGGCGCCGCTGACCGAAGCGGCGGCGGCGCCGGCGGTTCCGGCGGCTGCCGAAATTTCATGCACATTCGACGACACGCTTTCGATCCCGGCGGCGGCATCCTGGATATTGTCGCTGATGTTGACGGTGGCGCCGGATTGCTCCTGCATCGACTCGGTCATGGTGCCGACGCGCTCGTTCAGCGTATCGGCCTGGCTGCGGATCACCGCGATGGCGTTCACCGTGTTGTCCGTGGCGCGCTGGATGGCGCCGATCTGGTCGGCGATGCTTTTGGCCGCCTCTGCGGTCTTCTGGGCGAGATGGCGCACCTCCTGCGCCACCACGGCGAAGCCCTTGCCGGCCTCGCCGGCGCGCGCCGCCTCGACCGAGGCATTCAGCGCCAGCAGGTTGGTCTGGAAGGCGACGCCCTTGATGAATTCCACCACCTCGTCGATCTTGCGGTTGGCGGTTGCCAGATCCTGCACCGCGTCCGAGGCGCGCGCCACCTCCTCGGTGACCGCCCGGCTGGCGGTGCGGGCATCGGTGACCTGGCGGCTGACCTCGGAGACCGAGGCGCTGAGCTGTTCGGCCGCCGCCGCCACTGCCTGGGCATTGGTGGTCGACTGGTGCGCCGCGGCCGCGACGGAATCCGCCTTGCCGTGCACCGCCTCGATCTCGTGACTCATGGTGGCGGCATTGCCGTGCAGCGTCTGGGCGGACTCCTGTACCGCCTCGACGATCGACATCACCTCGCGCTCGAACTGGTCGGCAAGCTGCTGGCGTTCGGCGCGGGCGGCTTCCTCCATGGCGGCGCGCTGCTCGGCGACCTGCCGCTCCAGCCGCGTGGCGGCGTCGGCCCTGTCGTGCATCGCTTGGCGCGCCCGGTTGGTGATCTCGGCGCCGCGGCGGAAATCGCCGGTCATGCCGCGCAGCAGGAAGGGCCGGAAATACTTGCCGGCGGCGGCATAGGTCAGCGCTGCGCCGGATTCGCGGATGAACGCATCGGTACGATCGAGCAGGCGGTTGAGCGCCCGCGCGGTTTCGGCATGGGCGCCGTGGCTTTCGGTATCGACGATACGCGCCGACAGGTCGCCCGCGGCAGCCCGGCCGCAGACATCGTCGATCGCCTGCAGCACGCTGCGGTGCCGGCTTCTGGCAAAGATGCTCATCGCTCTATCCTCGGATCATGCTGCAGGCCGGTCGCCGGTCTCAGGCCGCGACACCGGCAGCGGCCGGACTGTCGTCCAGCGAAAAGACAAATTCCTCGTAGCTGACGCCGGCATCGGCCAGCAGCTTTTCCAGCAGGGCGAAGCCGGCCGCCTGGCCCTGCTTGCGGTCGGCATGCTTCTGCTCCTCCGCCAGCAGGGCGCGATACAGCGGCTCGACCTTGGCCAGCGCCGCCGGCGACGGCAGCCGGCGGTTCGAGTGATAGCTGTCGAGCCTGCCCTGCGCGTCATAGCTCGGCGTGACATGGGCGAAGACCCAGTAGAAATCGCCGTTCTTCGCCATGTTCTTCACATAGGCGAAAATCTCGTTGCCGGCGGCGATGGTCTGCCACAGCAGCTGAAACACGCAGCGCGGCATGTCGGGATGGCGCACGATGCTGTGCGGCTGGCCGATCAGATCGCGTTCACTGTAGAGCGCGACGCGGCAAAACACGTCATTGGCGTAGGTGATGCGGCCGCGGGCATCGGTCTTGCTGACGATGATCTCGTCGGCGCCGAAGCTGCGCTCGGTCCGGGTCGGTTGCGGATGCGGGGCGGCGGACGGGCTTGGCATGGGAGGTTCCGGTCGGTTATCGGATACCGGCAGCGCGCTGCCGGCAGTCCGGCAACCTGCCGCAACCAGGACAGCCGCTCCATGACCCAGATCAATCGCCATGGCCGCAGCCTGCCGCAGCGGCAGGACCGGCCGGGCGAACGGAACAAAGGGCGCGGGGAACGGGGGGAAACTGGTGCCGGCGGAGGGACTCGAACCCCCGACCTCGACTTTACGAAAGTCTTGCTCTACCAACTGAGCTACGCCGGCTGATCGCCGGGCCCGCACCGGTTGACCCGGACGGGTGGCGCGCGGAAAATACGGACCTCGACGGCACTTGGCAAGCCGCAAACCCGGCCAAAGTGGGGGCCGGGGCAGGCCGGTGCGAAGGATACGGCGAAGGATACAGGGGGATTTCACGGATGGCCGCGGCTTACACGCTTTACGGCAGTTTTCTGTCCGCTCCGACCTACAAGGTCGGCCTGATGCTGAGCCTGTGCGGCCTGTCCTTCGACTACCGCCATGTCGATCTCGCCAAGGGCGAGCACAAGACCCCGGAATTCCTTGAACTCAACCGCTACGGCCAGGTGCCGGTGCTGCGGCATGGCGAATACACGCTGTGCCAGTCCAACAGCATCCTCGAATACCTGTCCGAGCAGACCGGCAAGTTCGGCGGCGCCACCGTACTGGAACGCCAGAACATCCGCGAATGGCTGTTCTGGGAAAGCGACCGGCTGGAGCCGTGGTTCAACCGCACACGGTTTTTCGAACGCTTCGCCAAGAACGATCCGGCCGTGATGGAGTATTGCCGCAATATCGCCGAGATCGGCCTCGGCGTGCTCAACACCCTGCTGGACGGCAAGCGCTTCCTGGTCGGCGAGCGGCCGACCTTCGCCGATATCGCGCTGTTCGGCGTGGTCGTGCATATGGCGGAAGCCAAGTTCGATCCGGCGCACTGGCCGCATACCAGGGCCTGGTGGGAGCGCATGATGGCGCTGCCGGGTTTCCAGTTGCCCTACGACCTGCTGCCCAAGGCGGATCGCAACGCCTAGGTGTCAGCGTATTTCGGCGGCCGGCAGCAGCGGCCGCGGCGGCTGCGCCAGCGGCGCGGTCTCGCCGAGCGCGGTCGGGTCGAGCGTATCGAAACCGCCGCAGGACGGACACAGCGGCATCCAGTCGGCCTGGCCGATGCCGCAGGCGCCGCATTGCCACAGCGCGACATCGCCGCCATAGGACGCCTTGGCGCGCCATGTGTCGGCGACGGCCGCATCGCCATCGCCCTCTTCGGCCAGCCGCGCCATCAGCCGGGCGCCCCAGCGGCCGGCATGGTCGGCGGCCGCCAGCGCGCTGCGGGCGCCGGCATAGTCATGGGCCTGCAGGGCCGCGGCGGCGATCAGCAACTGGCTCTCGGTGGCCTGCGACTGGTCGGCCGCGAAATCCCGCGCGCGCTGGACCAGGGTGTCGGCCGGCAGATCCTGCTGCAGGGCAAGCCAGGCCTCGGCCAGCGCCTCGGCCGGCTGGCGTGCCCAGGCGCGGCGCAGGGCTTTTGCCGCGGCATCGCGGCTGGCGGGGGTATCGGCGGCGCGCGCCAGCAGCAGCGGCGGCACCGGATGCTCGGGCAGCTGCTTGGCTGCCTGTTCGGCAAGCTTGCGGGCCGGCTGCAAGTGACCCTGGACGAGTTCGGCCTGCGCCTCGGCCAGATCGAGCCGGGCGCCAAGCTGCTGCGCGCCATCCTTGCTGACGGCCTTTTTCTTGCGCGCCACTTCGAGCCGGCGGCGCGCCGCCAGCCAGTTGCCGGCCTCGACCATCAGGCGCAGCTCGGCCTCGGCAGCAAACGGCGACGCCGGCCGCAGCACCGAGGCGCGCCCTGCCAGATCGAGGGCGGCTGCGCGGTCGCCGCGCTGGCGCGCATCGGCGAGCAGGCCGCGCAGGCCGAGGAATGCCGTGCCGGGATCGGCAGCCAGCGCCGTGAAGGCCTTGCGCGCGCCGTCCTCGTCACCGCCGAGCTGGGCGGCATGGGCGGCAAGCAGGCGGGCAAGGGCGGGATCGTCAAGCTGCTGGGTGGCGCGCGCCGCCAGTTTCATGGCGCGGTCGGGCTCGCCGGCCGCCACCGCCACCATGCCGGCGGCGAAATTCGCATAGCCTTTCGCCTGCCGCTTCAGCCGCCGGCGTTGTGGCAGCGCTGCCGCCCAGGCGATGATCCAGGCAACGACGAAGACGGCAACGGCGAGCAGGATGACCAGCAGGGCCAGCACCGGCGCCGGTGTCTCGACCAGATAGCCGAACCAGTTGATCTGCACGCGCCCCGGCTGGTCGGCCAGCCAGGCCGCCAGCCCGGCCAGCACCATCAGGATCGCAATTGTCAGACCGGTGCGCAGCAGCCGCATCATGGCGCTCTCACGGCGCCGCGAAATAGGCCTGCAGCGCCGCTGCGGCTTTCTCCAGCGCGGCATCGAGCTGCAGCCGGGTTTCGGCCTGCCGGCGCCAGTCGGCCAGCGCCGGCACCAGGGTCATGCCATCGAGGGCCGCCGTCGCGCCGGCGAGGTTGCCGCCATGCAGGGCCGCACCGGCAGCCTCCAGCTTGCCTTCCGGCGTCGCGGCATCGGCCGCCGCACCGACGCGGCGGATGCTGACCAGGCCGGCCACCTTGTCGAAGGCGCGCTGCCACCACGGCCTTGCCGCGGTGGCCGTCTCGTCGGGCGCGCGGAAGGCGGCGGCCTGCTTTTCGGCCGCCGACGGGAAACCGGCCAGCAGGTCGACCTGGGTCGGCGCGCCGCTGTCGGCAAAGGGCTGCAGCGCGGCAACGGCATCGCGCAGGCCATTGCCGGCATCGCCGCCGGCCTTTTCGGCCAGCGCGCGCAGCGGCGGCAGCTCGGATGCGAAGGGCAGACCGCGGCGGGCGTGGTCGCGCAGCTCGCTCCAGGCCAGCAGCTGCTGGATCGGTGCGCGCAGCGCGGCGGCGCGGTTGTCGACCGCCGCACGGAGGCGGGCGTCGAATTCATCCATGCGCTGCTGCACGACGATGCGGTCGGCGGCCTGCGCCTCCTTCGCCGACTGCAGCGCGGCCACCGCCTGCTCCAGCGCATCGAGCCGCTTGTTCAGCGCCTGGGTCTGGCCCTGCATCAGCGCCTGCATCTGGCCCTGCAGGCCGGTGGCGAGATCGGAGAGCTGCTGCGGGCTGACCCGCGCCGCGGCCTGCTCGCCGGACGGCAGCTGCTGCAGCCGGTCGAGGCCGTCGGTCAGCGCGGCGAGCCGCCGGTCGAGATCGTCGACGCGTTTCGCCAGTGCCGCGTCGGCGGCCGTGACAGGGGCAGTGGCCGGTTTCGCCGCGATGGCGCCGGGATTCGGCGGCGCAGGTTTCGCCGGCACCGGCATGGTCTGTACGGGAGAAGACGATGACGAGGCGCCGGTCAGGGTCGCGAGGTCGAGGCGGCCGGTGCTGGCAAGCTGCACCACCACGGCAACGGCGATGCTTATGACAATGGCAACGACCAGCAGCACGGCGATGCGGGTATGACGACCGGTCCAGTGCAGGTTGCGGATCGGCTCGACCTTGGCATCGATGATCGTCGCGCCATCCGCTTTCGCCCCGGCCGCCTTTGCGCCGTCCGCCTTGCCGTCGCCGGAACGCTTGCCGTCGCGCGTGTCGCTCATTCTCGCTCTGCTCCGTTCTGCGATCCGGCAGGATGCCGGTCCGACGCCGGTCCGGCGTCAGTCTGGATGCCGAGCAGGGCCAGCAAAGCGGCCTCGCGCGGTTCGGCGGCCACCGCCACCCGGCGCCACGGCAGGGCATCGACCGCCGCCGCGACATTGGCGCTGAGGCAGGCCGCCATGGCCAAGACTGCCCCGCCACCGCAGCCGGCCGCAAGGGCCAGCGTAGCAAAAGTCGCTGCGGTGCGGGGAGAGAAAAACAGCACCGCGTCATACTGTCCCGCCGCAAACGCCGTTGCGACCGGCACCGGCAGGGCGGTCGCTGCCGCAGCCTCGTAGAGCACGGCGCGGCGCACGGTAAAACCATCGGCCTGCAGCAGGGCCTGCAGGTCGCCGGCCAGCACGCTGCCCGCCACATGCAGCAGCACGCCATCCTGCGGCCGCGCCTGTGCACGCACCAGCGCGGCCAGCTTTTCGACATCGCCGCCGGCCGTATGCAGATCGCTGAAACCCGCCGCGCGCGCCGCCTGCGCCGAGGCCTCGCCGACCGCCCAGACGGCAAGATCACGCCGCGTCGCATTGGCCGCGAAAGCCCGCACGCCGTTGGCCGAGGTGAACAGCAGGCCACTGACGCCGTCGAGCGACAGGACGGCATCGCGGCGGATGCGGATCTCGAGCAACGGCGCGCAGTCGGCAGCGATGCCGTGATCCGCCAGCCTTGCACGCAAGCTGGCGGCTTCCGCTTCGGGCCGGGTGATCAGCACACGCATCGCGTCGCCCGCCTCGCTGTTGCCATGGTCAGGGCGTGAAGAAGTCCGGCCCGATGCGGCGGCGCAGTTCGGCGCCGGCATCAGCGCCCAGCGCGATGCCCTCGCCGGCGGCGCCGTCGCGTTCGGTTTCCATCAGCTCGGTGCCGTCGGGCCGCGCGATGGCGGCACGCAGGCGCATGTGGCCGTTGTCGATCTCGGCGAGTGCTGCAATCGGCGTGCGGCAGGAGCCATCGAGTGCGGCGAGCAGCGCGCGTTCGGCTTCGGCGCGCAGCCGTGTCGGCGCATCATCCAGCGGCGCGAGGAAGTCGCGCACGCGGGCATCGTCCTCGCGGCATTCGATGCCGATGGCGCCCTGGGCGACGGCGGGCAGCATCTCCTCGGGCGACAGCACCTGCATGCCCGGCGGTGCGATCTTGAGCCGGTGCAGGCCGGCCAGCGCCAGGAAGGTGGCGGCGACGTTGCCGTCTTCCAGCTTGCGCAGTCGCGTCTGCACATTGCCGCGGAAGGTGACGACGGAAAGATCCGGCCGCCGCGCCAGCAGGAAGGCTTTGCGGCGCAGCGACGCCGTCCCCACGGTGGCGCCCTGCGGCAGGCCGGCCAAGGTGGTGGGCTTGAGCGCCAGCAGCACGTCGCGCACATCCTCGCGCGGCAGATAGGCGGCGATGGTCAGGCCCTCGGGCAGCTTGGTCGGCATGTCCTTCATGGAATGCACGGCGAGGTCGATGCTGCCATCCAGCAGGGCGTCTTCAATTTCCTTGGTGAACAGGCCCTTGCCGCCGCTGTCGGCCAGGCTGCGGTCCTGGATACGGTCGCCGGTGGTCTTGATGACGCGGACCACGATCTCGGCCTCGCGCAGCGCGGGATGGGCCAGCAGCAGGCGCTGGCGGGTTTCCTGGGCCTGGGCCAGTGCCAGCGGCGAACCGCGGGTGCCGATGGTCAGCACCGGCGTTACCGGAACCGGTTTTCCGGGGTTCACTTGCTGTACTGGCGTCATAATGTTAGGCCTGTTCCGCGTCTACCTTGGCGTCGTCTCTATCCTGTATTCCCGGACCCATGCTCGTTCTTGGCATCGAAACCAGTTGCGACGAAACCGCCTGCGCCGTGGTGCGGGATGCGGCGGAGCCTGCCCGCCGCATCGTCAGTCATAGCCTGTTCTCGCAACTGAGGGAACACGCGCCCTATGGCGGCGTGGTGCCGGAAATCGCCAGCCGCGCCCATATCGAGCATCTCGACGGCCTGATCGCCGAGAGCCTGACCGCCGCCGGGGTCACCCTGGTCGATCTCGACGCCATCGCCGTCACCGCCGGGCCAGGCCTGATCGGCGGCGTGATGGTCGGGCTGACCACCGCCAAGGCGCTGGCCTATGCGACCGGCAAGCCATTGATCGCGGTGAACCACCTGGAGGGCCATGCGCTCTCGGTGCGGTTGAGCGACAGCGTGCCGTTCCCCTATCTGCTGCTGCTGGTCTCCGGCGGCCATTGCCAGTTCATCGTCGCCGAGGGCATCGGGCAGTACCGCCGGCTCGGCACTACCATCGACGATGCCGCCGGCGAGGCCTTCGACAAGACCGCCAAGCTGCTCGGCCTGGGCTATCCCGGCGGCCCGGCGATCGAGCGGCTGGCCAGGAGCGGCGATGCCGCGCGCTTCGACCTGCCGCGGCCGCTGTGGCGCAAGCCCGGCTGCGATTTCAGCTTTTCCGGGCTGAAGACCGCCGTGCGCCTCGCGCTCGAAAGCTGCGGCGATGCGCCCACGCAGCAGGACAAGGCCGATCTCGCGGCGAGCTTCCAGCAGGCCGTGCTCGACATCATCCTCGACCGCGCCCGCAACGCGATCGCGCTGTTCGACGGCATGCATGGCGCGCGCCAAAAAGACGGTACGCAGCGGCATTTCGTCGCCGCCGGCGGCGTCGCCGCCAATGCAGCCCTGCGCGGCGGCCTCGTCGCGCTGGCGGAGAAACACGGCATGGCGTTTACCGCGCCGCCGCTGAATCTGTGCACCGACAACGGCGCGATGATCGCCTGGGCCGGGCTCGAGCGTTTCCGCCTCGGGCTGGTCGACACCCTCGACGCACCGGCGCGCGCGCGCTGGCCGCTCGATCCGGATGCGGCCGCGAAACCCTTCGCCGGCGCCAAGGCATGACGGCGCCGACCAGACATATCGGCATCCGTCATATCGGTGTGGTGGGCGGCGGCGCCTGGGGCACCGCCCTGGCGGCGCTGGCCTGCGAGGCCGATCCGGCCGAAGGCCGCAGCCTGCTGTGGGCCCGCAATCCGGAGGTCATCGCCGACATCAACACCCGGCAGACCAACCGGCTCTATCTCGCCGGCGTCGCCCTGCCCAACACCCTGCAGGCGACCGGCGATCTGGCGGCGCTGAAGGACTGCGACGCGCTGATCCTCGCCGTGCCGGCGCAGAGCTTGCGCGATTTCGCCGCCCGCATCCGCGACGAGATCGGCGGCAGCGCGCCGCTGGTGATCGCGGCGAAAGGCATCGAGATCGGCAGCGGCCTGCTGCCGGCCGAAGTGCTGGCCGAAGTCCTGCCGGACCGGCCGCTCGCCGTGCTCACCGGGCCGACTTTCGCTGCGGAAGTCGCCCACGGCCTGCCGGCGGCGGCGACCTTGGCCTGCGAGAATGCAGCGCTGGGCGCCGCCCTGGTGCAGCGGCTCGGCCGCGCCACCTTCCGGCCCTATCTGTCGGATGACCTGATCGGTGCGCAGATCGGCGGTGCGGTGAAGAACGTGCTGGCGATTGCCTGCGGCATCGTCATCGGCCGCCGGCTCGGCGACAATGCGCGCGCCGCGCTGATTACGCGTGGGCTGGCCGAAATGGCGCGGCTGGCCGAGGCGCTCGGCGCCCGGCGCGAGACGGTGACCGGCCTGTCGGGCCTCGGCGACCTGGTGCTGACCTGCTCCGGGCCGCAGTCGCGCAACCTGTCGCTCGGGATTGCGCTCGGCGAGGGCAGGGCGCTCGCCATGATCATGGGCGCGCGGCGCACGGTGGCCGAAGGCGTGCATACCGCGCGCGCCATCGGCACGCTGGCCGCGAAACACGGCATCGAGATGCCGATCTGCGCCGCCGTCGATGCCGTGCTGCACGCCGACGCCGGCATCGATGCCATGCTGGCCGCCCTGCTGGCGCGGCCGTTCAAGAGCGAGGAATGAGGCGATGAACTACTGGCTGATGAAATCCGAACCTTCGGCCTGGTCGTGGGAGAGCCAAGTCAAGAAGAAGGTCGAGAGCTGGAACGGCGTGCGCAACTACCAGGCCGCCAACAACATGAAGGCGATGAAGCTGGGCGACCGCGCCTTCTTCTACCATTCGGTCGACGAGAAGCAGATCGTCGGCATCGTCGAGATCTGCAAACTGTATTACCCCGACCCGACCGACGAGACCGGCAGGTTCGGCATGGTCGACGTGAAAGCGCTCTTTCCGCTTAAACACCCGGTCTCGCTCGCACAGATCAAGGCCGAGCCGAAGCTGAAAGAGCTGGCGCTGCTGCGGCAGTCGCGCCTCTCGGTCTCGCCGGTGGATGCGGCAAGCTGGAAGCTGATCTGCAGGATGGGCGGCGTGACGGCGTGATACGTCCCTCTTTCTCTTTCCTGTTTTCGTCACCCTCGGGCTTGACCCGAGGACCCCATTTCAAATGGGATGCCCGGGTCAGGCCCGGGCATGACACGTAAGAGGGAACGGGATGGCCGTCCTGCGCCCGAACCAGCCGGCGCCCGGCACGCGGCTGATCGCGCTGGCCGAAATCCCGGCACCCGGCGCGAAAGCCTTTACGTTCGGCGCGGGCAAGGAACGCTTCGAGTGTTTTGTCGTGCATTGGCTCGGCGGTGCCATCGGCTATGTCAACGAATGCCCGCATGCGCGCACCACGCTCGACTGGTCGCCGGACAAATTCTTCAACCTGCGCAAGGATGCCCTGCAGTGCGGCACCCATGGCGCGCTGTTCGTGCCCGAGAGCGGCCACTGCTTCCTCGGCCCCTGCAAGGGCAAGAGCCTGATCCGGTTTCCGGTGCGGCTCGACGCCGACGGCTGGGTCGTGGTGGCGGAAGACACCCCCGCCACCTGAGAATCAAACCGCCTGACGATCGATGCGGCCGGCCGGGTTTCCAGGGTCCGGCCGGCCGCTGCGGCATCGCGGGCGGGCCGACCGGGCAGGGTGGGAGAGGCCGGCCGGCAGTTCCGCGATACCGCCGATGCTGTCTAGCCGGTGCGGCTGATCCCCCGGATGTCCTGGCAGGCGGCCGCGAGGCCGAGCAGGGCGGCGCCGAGCAGCTGCAGGGTGCCGCGCCGGGGCGCAGCGGATAACGGGCCTGGGACTAAGACTGGGACTGGATGGACCATGTTACGCCTCCTTCAGGGAGCAGGCGGGGCATCAACGCACGCGGTACTTACTTGGTCAGGATCAGTTTGCCGTTCGAGGTCAGGCGCAGGCGGTAATCGGCGCCCTCGTGGTGGATGACGACCTCGCGGCTGCCCTGGAACAGGACGCGGCTGTCGAGTCTCTGCAGGCCCTGGGGCAGTCCCCCGGGCACCGGCGCGGTCTCGCCCCGTGCCTCACCCAGGGCCTCGCCCACGACACGTAACGGTATGGATGTATCCGGCATTCCGATCTGTCCCCTGGCGCGGCGGCCGCGCTGCCCCACAGGGGCGGCCTAGCTGCGACTGGTTCTCAGTTTACGGAGGGATCGGGGTGAATGCAAGTAAGAATAAATCGCATGAATGCCCCGCACCCCCGGAAGCGGCGATTGCCCGGTGCGGCATTCGGGATAAAAGTGGTCACTCGCGCCCCCGCCAGGATGAACCCATGCGTCCCAGTCATCAGATTGCGTCCGGCCGTGCCGTGCTGGCGGCAGAAGTCAGTGGCAGCGGGGCCATCGGCAGCGGCGATCCGGTCATTTTCCTGCATGCCAACATCTGCGACCGCCGCATGTGGCGCGACCAGCTCGATGCCATCGGCGCCGGCCACCAATCCATCGCCTGCAGGGCCATCGCCTATGACCGGCGCGGCTTTGGCGAGACCCGGGCCGAAGCGGAGGAGCATTCCGCCGTCGACGACCTGATGGCAGTGCTCGACGCCACCACCGAGGGCCGGCCAGCGATCCTGGTCGGCTGCTCGCAAGGCGGCCGTATCGCCATCGATGCGACGCTGCGCTATCCGGCCTCGGTGCGTGGCCTGGTGCTGATCTCGCCCACGGTGACCGGTTCGCCCGAGCCGGTGCTGCCGCCCGGGATCGCGGCCCTGCTGGCGCAGCAGAAGGATGCCGAAGCCGCCGGCGACCTCGACCGGGTGAACGCGGTCAAGGCGCGGCTCTGGCTCGACGGTCCGCTGGCGCCCGAGGGTCGCGTCACCGGTGCGGCACGCCGGCTGTTCCTCGCGATGAACGGCATCGCGCTGCGGGCACCGCCAGCCGGGCCGGACAGCGACACTACGCCGGATGCCTTCCGGCGGCTCGGCGAGATCGCGGTGCCGGCACTGGTGCTCTGCGGCGAGCACGATTTTCCCCATATCCGGGATCGGGGCCGCCAGGCGGCAGCCCTGATGCCGCAGGGATCGCATCAGGTGCTGCCCGGCACCGCCCATGTCCCGAGCCTGGAGCGGCCGGCGGAGGTTACGGCGCTGATTGCAGGCTTCATCGCCCGCCTCAGCGCTTGAAGAAGCCGAGCATCTCGTTGAGCGCGACGGCCTGATCGGCGAGCGCGCGGGCCGAGGCCGCGGTCTCTTCCACCAGGGCTGCATTGCGCTGGGTCATCTCGTCCATGCTGCCGACCGCGCTGCTGACCTCTTCCAGGCCGCGCGCCTGCTCGCCGCTGGCGGCGGCGATCTCGGCGACGATATCGGAAACCTTCTTCACGGCGGTGACGATTTCGGTGAGCGAGCTGCCGGTCTGGTTCACCAGTCCCGCACCGGCCTTGACCTGCGCGTTCGATTCGCTGATCAGGCCCTTGATGTCCTTCGACGCATTGGCCGAACGCTGGGCGAGCGCGCGGACTTCCTGGGCGACCACGGCGAAACCCTTGCCGGCTTCGCCGGCGCGCGCTGCCTCGACGCTGGCATTCAGCGCCAGCAGGTTGGTCTGGAAGGCGATCTCGTCGATCAGGCCGACGATATCGGCGATCTTCTGCGCACTCTCCTCGATCCGCGTCACGGCTGCCACCGCATCGGCCACCACGTTGCCGCCCTTTTCCGCCGTGTCGCGCGCCACGGCCGCCAGCTGGTTGGCCGCCTGGGCATTGTCGGCATTCTGCTTCACGGTGGCGGTGACTTCATGCATCGAGGCCGCCGTCTCCTCGATCATCGCCGCCTGGGATTCCGTGCGCTGCGACAGGTCGAGGCTGCCCGACGAGATTTCGCCCGAGGCTTCCTGCACGCGGCCCGAGGCCTCGCTGAGCCGGGCGGCAATGCGGTCGAGCTGTTCGGCCAGCGCGTTGGTGTCGTCGCGCAGCGAGCCGAACAGGCCTTCGTAGGCCGCCTCGATGCGGCCGCTGACATCGCCGTCGGCGAGCCGGGCAAGAATCGCGGCGACATCGCGGATCGCCGTCTCCGTCATGCCGAGCAGGCGGTTGATGCCCTCCGCCAGCCGCCGGTTGATGCCTTCGAGTGCCGCCGTGTCGATGCGGCGGCCGAGATCGCCGACGGTGGCGGCATCGATGATGCCGGCGACGGCATCCTCCAGCCTTTGTTCCTGGGCCAGGCGCTCGGCCTCGAAGGCCGCACGTTGCGCTGCCTCGCGCTCGGCGGCGGCCTGCTCGGCCGTTTCGCGTTCGGCATCCATCCGGGCATCGGCTTCCTCGCGGGCGGCCTCGCGCCGGCGCACCGCGGCGATGTAGCGCGCCACCATCAGCAGCGCGACCGCGGCAATGCCGCCGGCAATGATGAGGAAGATCCCCAGCGAGGTCAGCCGCGTCTTCAGCAGCCCGGCATGCAGCGCGGCAACATCACGGCCGATCAGGATATCGGCAATCGGGCTGCCGTCGGGGGCCAGCAGATGGGTCTGCGCCTGCACGATCTTGCTGCCCGCAGTGGCCTCGACGCCGGTCAGTTCCAGCACGGTCTGCGGACCGCCGAGCGGGCGGACCGCGACATTCATGCCCAGCCGCTTTTCCAGGCCTTTCAGCTGCGGCAGCGGATCGACATGCAGGGCGATATAGCCGGCCGGGCGGAAGCCGCCGACCGCGGCCACCACGGTCTGCACCGGGCCGGCGGGCGAGGCCCAGCCGAACTGCACGACGTTGCGCCGGGCGCCGCCCTCGCGGGCCGCCAGCGGCTTCAGCCGGTCCATCGGCGGCTGCACTTCCGCTTTCAGCCATTCGGCGCCGATCGGCTTCATCTCGAGGTCGTAGACGGTGGCGCCGATCACCGCGACCTCGCCGCTGGTGATGGCGCCGGAGCGGAATTCCGCCTTCAGCGACGCGGCGACGCCGGCGCCGTCGGACCCTTGCGTGGCGGCACGCAGCGAGCCGGCCTGGGCAATCGCCTGGACGACCTCGGTGACCTTCTCGAAATGCTCGTTCCAGATCTGGTCGGCGGCCAGCTCGCGCATCACCCGCGCATCGCCCTGCAGGGTGGAGTCGTCGACCAGGGCCTCGTAGCGCTGCGACATGTAGATGCCGACGCCGGCACTGGCGGCCAACACGGCGGCAAGGGCGATGCCGACGACAAAGGTGAGTGAAATTTTCATGACGGTTACGCGCGGGCAGAGGTGAGGAGGGGCGCTGCAGAAATGGCCGGTCCTGTCGCCGGTACACACGTCACCAGAACCATGCAAAGCCGGGCCATCGGACTATGGCGCATGCCTACCCTCGTGTTGTGAATTGCCCCCTGTTGCCGCGAACCATATCCATAGACCGCCGGCGAATAAAAGCACTTTCACAGTCTGCACAAGGCTTGCGCGCATTGCCTCACAGGATGCCGCAATTCCCGGCAGAGGATGCCGCGCGGGCATGAAAAAGCTGGCCATGAAAAAGGCGGGCCCGAGGCCCGCCTTTCAGCATGAAGACGATGTTGAATTCAGAACGGCCAGATCGTCAGAGCGGCTGGTCGAGCACGAGATCGTTGGCCGGGCGGCGGCCGCGTGCCGAACTGCGACGTTCGCTGCTGTCGCGCAGGCGGGCGGCGAGGCGGCGGATCTCGGCTTCCTGCACGCCGTCGCGGCGCATCAGCAGCTGGGTGATGGGATCGGCGAGCATGTCGCTCAGCGCCGGCTCTTCCTCGGACCACTGGGTATGGTCGAGGCGGACCGGAAGGATCACGGCGGTCTGCGCGGCAAGGGCCCGTTCACCCAGAGCCTGGGTGGCCAGGGCCTGCATTGTCATCGTCGGGTCCAGTCTGTCCTGCATCGCTGCCTCCTGTGTCGCGTGCTGCCGGTTTGCCATCCCCCACATGACATCACCTATGGCAGTGATAGTAGGGCGGCTGGCAGTGATAGTAGGGCGGCAAGCATGCTGACCATGTGACCAGTTTGCGGTCTTTTCGTGACGTCGGGCACGCTGCGACGTTTTGCTGCAGGCGATGCTGCAGGTGCACACGAATACGCGGTGATGCTATGCGGCGACGAAGCCGCGATAGAGCTCGACGAGTTCCGGCACCACGGTGTCCATGATGGTCTTGCCATGGGCGGCACTGGCCAGGGCCGGGTTCGAGCCAATGCGGCCGTCGGGGTAGCGGCGGCGATAATCGGCGGCATCGGCGAAGCCGCCGGACGGGGCGACCCGCGGGCTCAGTTCGGCCACGCTTTTCGCCGCTTCCGGATAGGTATGGTACGTTACCGAGACCTCGCTCGGCGTGGCATGGCTGCCTTCCTCGCTGCCGAACAGCTCGCGCGACAGCCGCCGGGCCGAGGGGGCGTCCCACCAGTTGCGCAGGGTGCAGCGCACACCTGTCCCGTTACTGCTGGCCGGGTTCAGGCTGGTCTCGGCATAGATCTCGGAAAAGGCGACATTCACCGTGGCGACATTGCCGCCATGGCCGTTGAGGAAGAACACCCGCTCGAAGCCGTGGCGGGCCAGCGACTGCACCGTGTCGCGCAGCACGGCGATCAGGGTGGTGGGCCGGAGCGTCATGCTGCCGGGGAAGCCCATATGGTGCTGCGCCATGCCAACATTGATGGTCGGCGCCACCAGGGCATCGGCCGCCGCGCCGACGGCTTTGGCAAAGACCTCGGCGCAGATCGCGTCGGTGCCGATCAGGCCGTTCGGGCCATGCTGCTCGGTCGAGCCGATGGGGACGATGATGCCGGTCGAGCGCTTCAGATAGGTCTCAACCTCTTCCCAGGTGCACAGATGCAGCAGCATGATCGGCCTTTCTTCAGTTAACCTGTTGATCAGAAAGGGCAGAAACCCTGAAAGTCCAGCCCGCCGGGGTAATATTCCGGCTCCGGAGGATTGCCCGAGGGCCCTGGATCAGCCCCGGGCGGTCCGCCCGGGCAAAAGCCCCGCCAATCCGCGCTTGACGGGCGGGGGGTGATCCGTATGATGCCGCCGCCCTCCCCGGCTCCTCACCGGGGGGATCGGCATTTCTTGCATGGACGGGTTGTCGTGGCTGCCTTCCCCTCATGCGCCGAAACCAGGACTGAATATGACCAAGCGTCAGGAATCCAAGTACAAGATCAATCGCCGGCTGGGCGAGAACCTGTGGGGCCGCGCCAAGAGCCCGGTCAACAAGCGTGAGTACCCGCCGGGCCAGCATGGCCAGAAGCGCAAGAAGCCGACCGACTACGGTACCCAGCTGATGGCCAAGCAGCGCCTCAAGGGCTACTACGGCAACATCACCGAGAAGCAGTTCCGCCGCGCCTATGCCGAGGCGAACCGTCGCCGCGGCGATACCTCGGAGAACCTGATCGGCCTGCTGGAGCGCCGTCTCGACGCCGTGGTCTACCGCATGAAGGTGGTCGCCACCGTGTTCGCCGCGCGCCAGTTCATCAGCCATGGCCATATCTCGGTCAACGGCCGCCGCGTCACCGTGCCGAGCTACCAGATCAAGCTCGGCGACGTCATCGAGGTGCGTGGCAAGGCGAAGGATTATCCCTTCGTGCAGGAGGCCATCACATCGAACGAGCGCGACGTGCCGGACTACATCACCATGGACGGCACCATGAAGGCGACCTTCAGCCGCGTGCCGCTGCTGGCCGATGTGCCCTATCCGGTCAAGATGGAACCGAACATGGTCGTCGAGTATTACTCGCGCTGATCCTTCGGTTTACCCGATCTCAGAGAAGGCCGCCCATCGGGCGGCCTTTTTTGTTGCCCGGCTTTTCGGCAGGCCAAGGTTTTCAGTTGCCTTGGAAACGCAGGCCGGGCATTACTGTTCGATTATCTCTACCTGAGCGGTTGCACCCCCTGACATGACGCGCCTGCGCCGCCTGCTGCCGCCCCTGATCGCCGCCGCCATCGTCGTGCTGCTCGGCCTGCTCGGCGCGCTGTATCTTTACGACCGGCAGGAAACCGCGCTGCTCGCCGATGCCGAGGGCAACCTGTACCGCACCGGCGGCGAGGTCTCGGCCGCCTTCGACGGGCTGTTCGCGCCGGTCGCCGCGATCACCGAGGCGATGGGCGACGCCGAACTCGACCGGACCGGGGCCGACGACCTGCCACGGCTGTTCTACGGCATCGCCAGCAGCCCGGTGCGCCGCCTGCCGCAGGTCAACGGCATCTATCTCGGCTTTCCCGACGGCACCTTCATCCACGTGCAGCAGTATGTGCCCGACGCGGTGCGGCAGAGCGCCGGCAGCCATCTCGAGGCCGGCATGGGCACGCGGCGACGCATCGAACGGCTGGCCGATGGCGGACTGGTCGACCATTGGGATTACTTCGACCGCGACAGCCAGGACTGGACCGGCTCGCTGGCGGTGCCGCCGGCCTATGACCCGCGCCAGCGGCCGTGGTACCGGGCCGCGCTGGCCAGCGACCAGCCGGTCTGGACCGCGCCCTATGTCTTCGCCTCGACCGGCAAGCTCGGCGTCACCTATGCGGTCCGGCTGCACCGGCCCGATGGCAGCCTGTGGGCGGTGCTCGGCATCGACCTGACCATCGAGGCGCTGTCGCGCATCCTGCTGGAGCGCGAGAGCGGCCTGGCCGGCAGCAACGGCCTGGTGTTTGCCGCCGACGACCAGGGCCATGTGGTCGGCCACCCCGACCTCGCCGAGATCCTGTCAAAGGACAAGCCCGACATCGCCGGCTTCCTGCGTCAGTATGACCACCCCAGCACCTTCGAGCGCGTGCTGGTCAACGCGCTGGCGCAGACCGGGCCGGCCTATCGCGTGCATTTCGAGGATATCGACTATATCGCCACCCGGGCCGAGCCGCAGGCGGCGACCTCGATGCCGTTGCGCATCTATGTGGCGCAGAATCTGGCCGATGTCACCGCGGTCGCCCGCGCCACCCTGCGCCGCAACCTGATTGCCCTGCTGGCGGTGGCGGCCGTGCTCGGCGCGGTGATCATCTATGCCGTCAAGCTGCGCTTCGAGATGGCGGCACGCCGCCGCGCCGAACGCGAACTGGTGGCCGCCCGCGACGAGGCCGAGGCGGCGACGCGGGCCAAGTCGAGTTTCCTTGCCACCATGAGCCACGAAATCCGCACGCCGATGAACGGCGTGATGTCGATGGCGGAACTGCTCGACCTGACGCCGCTGGATGCCGAGCAGCGCCGCATGTCGAAGGTGATCCGCGATTCCGCCGGCGCCCTGCTGACGGTGATCAACGACATTCTCGATTTCTCCAAGATCGAGGCCGGCAAGCTCGACATCGAGACGATCCCCTTCGCGCTCGGTGACCTGGTCGAGGGCGTCGGCGAACTGCTGGCGCCGCGCGCCGACGACCGCGGCATCGAACTGGTGATTGAGATCGCGGAAGGCCTCGCCGACCGCCGGCTGGGCGATCCGACCCGTATCCGTCAGGTGCTGCTCAACCTCGGCAGCAACGCTGCGAAATTCACTGAAACCGGCAGCGTGACGATCACCATCGGCGCCGCCCATGCCAACGGCGACCTGCTGCATTTCGCCGTCGCGGATACCGGCATCGGCCTGACTCCGGAACAGCAGGCGAAACTGTTCCAGCCGTTTACCCAGGCAGACTCATCGACCGCCCGCAAATTCGGCGGCACCGGACTCGGCCTGTCGATCTGCCAGCGGCTCTGCGAGCTGATGCAGGGCCGCATCGGGGTGCGCAGCGAGCCCGGCCGCGGCTCGGTCTTCTGGTTCGAGCTGCCGTTGCCGCCGGCCGAGGCAGACGCCGCGCCGCTACGGCCGGCCCATGACATCGCCGCCGCCCGCGTGCTGCTGCTCGGCCTGCCCGCCGCGCAGCAGCCGGCCGCCATCGCCGCCCTGCGCGCCGGCGGCATCCATCAGATCGACGCGGCCGGCGATGCGGCGGCGGCCGGTACCTTGCTGGCCACGAACGCATGCGACCTGGTGCTGGTCGATGCCCGGCTCTCCGGCGCGCTCGGCCTGCCGCAGAAATTTGACGGCGATGCCGCCTGGGTGCTGATCGCGCCGCGCAGCCTGGTCTCGACGCTGGATGCCGCACAGCGCGGCAGCTTCCGCGCCACGCTGACCTATCCGCTCGGCCGCCCGGCGCTGTGGCGTGCGGCGGCGCTGTCGCTCGGCCTGATCCGCGGCGACGCGGTCAGCACCGACCTGCGCGAGGACATGGCCTTCAGCGCGCCGCCGCTGGACGAAGCCCGCGATGCCGGCGCGCTGGTGCTGGTGGCTGAGGACAATGCCACCAACCAGATGGTGATCCGCCAGATGCTCGGCCGCATGGGCTTTGCCTGCGAGATCGCCGACAACGGCGCGCTGGCACTGGCCGCCTGGGAGCAGGGCCACTACGGCCTGTTGCTGACCGACTTCCACATGCCGGAAATGGACGGCTTCGAACTGACACGGCACATTCGCGAACGCGAGGCGGCGAGGCCCGATGCGGTACGACTGCCGGTCATCGCGCTGACCGCCGATGCGCTGACCGGGGTGGAAGAGCAATGCCTCGCCGCCGGCATGGACGGCTATCTGACCAAGCCGGTCGACAGCCGCCGGCTCGGCGCCATGCTGGCGCAATGGCTGCCGCAGGGGCTCGAGCTGCGCCGCCCGGCTGCTGCCGCGGCGCCGGCAGTAACAGCGCCGGCAAAACCCGGCTGGGATCACGGCATTTTCGATCCGGCCATGCTGCGCGATACCTTCGGTGGCTTCGAAGTCACCGCGAAGGATTTCCTGCGCGACTTCATCACCGATGCTGCCCGCCGCGTCGCCGCCATCGAGACGACGGCCGCGGCCGGCGACCTGGCGCAGACCCGCGGCCTCGCCCATGCCCTGAAGGGCGGCGCGCTCACCGTCGGCGCCACGCGGCTTGGCACCATTGCCGCCGACCTGCAGGATGCCTGCGATGCCGGCGACATCGAGACCATGCAGCTGATGGCCGAACTGCTCGGCCCGACGCTGGCGGAACTGCAGGCCGCCCTGCCGGCCATCCTGGATTCATGAGGAGACCAGCGCGACGATGAGCGACGACAAGGCGAAATACGAAAAGCTGCGCATCCTGATCGTCGAGGACGAGGGCTACACCCGGCAGATGATCACCGGCATGCTGCGGCAGATCGGCTTCAACTATATCAACGAGGCGGCCGAGGGCGGGCAGGGCTTCAAGGAAGTGGTGCGCCTCAGGCCGCAGGTGGTGCTGTGCGACGTGCATATGGAGCCGGTCGACGGACTGGCCTTCCTGTCCAAGCTGCGCGGCTTCGTCAACGGCGAGATCGCCGCGACGCCGGTGATCTTCCTGACCGCCGACAAGCAGCAGGAGACCGTGCTGTCGGCCAAGCAGATGAAGGTGGACGGCTATCTGGTCAAGCCGGTGGCGCTCGCCATCCTCAAGCAGCGCCTCGATGCGCTGCTGAAGTACCACCATCTGATCTGACGGCGGCCTCAAGGCCTTCGCACCAGCCCGGACCGTCACCATGGCCGGTGAGGAAAAGCGCCGGCGGCGATAACCATCGGCCTGCAGGCGTTCGAACACCGTAAAGCAAAGGCCGCCCGGATTGCTCCGGGCGGCCTTTCGTTTTTGAAGGACTGAATGCGGTCCGGTTATTCGGCGGCCTGGCGCACCGGCTGGGCGTCTTCCGACTGCCAACGGATGGCGATGTCCTTGACCATGTCGAGTAGCGGGGTGAGTTCGGCGCCGCGCGGCGCCAGCGAATAGGTCACCTGCGGCGGGATGGTGGCCTGGTAGTCGCGGCGCACCAGCTGGGCTTCCTCCAGCATGCGCAGGCGCTCGGTCAGCACCTTGGCCGAGATACCGGTGACTTCGCGCTTCAGCTCGCCGAAGCGGCGCGGTCCCTGGGTGCGCAGCACATAGAGGATATAGGTGGTCCAGGGTCCCATCAGCAGGCGCAGCACGGCATCGACCGGGCAGGTCGGCTTGCCGGCGGCAGCGGGGCTGCCGCAGGACGCGGCCGGGGTGGGAGCGGCGGTGGAGGCGGGGGAGAGGCTGGTCTGGGCAGTCATGAGGCGGACACTCCTTGGGATACAAACTACCGGGTGTCAGACAGTCCCGCCGGCACGGGTGATTCCCAATCAGGTCGATGTTCTTCTGGCCAGATTCTTCTGGCCGGTCGATTTCTCGTGGTTACTTTTAAGTACCTACTTTACTCCGGAAATCAAGCCCCCTAATTCCCCTCATGTAAAGGAACTGAATTACTTAAAGTAATTCATATATAACCCTGACAGAACAAGGACTTATCCGATGACGACCATTGCAGTGGTGTACCATTCCGGCTTCGGCCATACCGAGAAGCAGGCCCAGGCGGTTGCCGAGGGTGCCGCCGCGGTGGCCGGCGCCAGGGCCATCCTGGTGCCCGTGGCCGAGGCCGAGGCCCGCATCGAGGAGCTGAATGCCGCCGACGCCATCATCTTCGGCACCCCGACCTACATGGGCGGCGTGTCGGGCCCGTTCAAAACCTTCATGGATGCCACCAGCAAGGTCTGGTACGGCCGCGGCTGGAAAGACAAGGTCGCCGCCGGCTTCACCAATTCCGCCTCGCAGTCGGGCGACAAGCTGAACAGCCTGATCAGCCTCGCCATCTTCGCCGCCCAGCACGGCATGATCTGGGTCGGCCTCGACCTGCTGCCGGGCAACAACAATTCCAAGGGCAGCGTCAACGACCTCAACCGGCTCGGCAGCTTCCTCGGCGCCATGGCGCAATCGAATGCCGATGAAGGCCCGGACAAGGGCCCGATCGCCAGCGACCTCGAAACCGCGAAAGTGCTCGGCAAGCGCGTCGCCGAAAAGGCCGCCGTCTTCGCCAAGGCCAAGCGCGAGCTGGTCGACGCGTAAAAAAAGAAAATGGGATTCCCGCTTTTGCGGGAATGACGGGTTCGTACGGCCGTCCTTCCGGGTTTGATCCGGTGTGGCAGCGTAAATCACCATAAATCGTCATCCCCGCGAAAGCGGGGATCCCATTTATGGCGGCAAAATCCCTAGAGCGAGACCGCCGTCACATCCAGCGACGGCTGCACCTGGTCCGGCCAGTCGCGCCGCGTATAGACCTGTGCTGCCTCGCGGGTTTCCGCCAGCGCGGCGAAATCGAGTTCGGCATGGACCCAGCCGGGCTGCGACAGGTCGCCTTTCGCGATCACGCCGTCGTCGGGCATGCCGCGGTCCGGCGGCGCCAGCATACTGGCCCAGCCGACACTGACATCCACCGCCGGCGACCAGTCCGCCAGCCCCACGGTGGGCGAGACGGCGACGAAGACCTGATTCTCCAGCGCCCGGGCCCGCGCCCCGGTCTGCACCCGGTTGGCGCCGGCCTGCGTGTCCGTGCAGCTCGGGCACAGGATCAGGTCGGCGCCGGCCGCGGCCATCGCGCGGGCGATCAGCGGGAATTCCACGTCGTAGCAGATGGTGATGCCGGCGCGCAAAGGTGCCGGGCCGCCGAGATCGAGATCGAACACTTTCAGGTCGGCGCCGCCGGTGATGATCCAGGCCTCGCGCTCGAAGCGCGTCATCTGCCGCTTGTCCTGCCAGGTGATCGCCCCGTTCGGTGCCAGCAGGTAGCTGCGGTTGACGAAGACATCGTTGTGCTGCACCGGCAGCGACGGCGCGACGATATACACGCCATGACGCTTCGCGAATTCCGCATAAGCCGCGACGAAATCGTCGTGGAACGGCTGCAGCGCGGCGATCTGGCCGGTCAGGTCCTGCTGCAGCATCTCGGGCAGCAGGGAGGTCAGCTCCATGGCACCGTATTCCGGGAACAGCAGCAGCTGTGCCTGCTGGCCCGCCGCGGTCGCCACCCAGTCGGCAGCGTTGCTGTGCCAGGCGGCGAAATCGGCGAAACGGCCGATCGGGTATTGCGCGGCGGCGAGGCGCAGGCTGCTCATGGCGCGACATCCTCGGGCTCGCGGCGCAGATCGCGCAGCCAGTAGACCATCGGCTTGTCGGTCTGCTCCGTATCGCCGATGTCGCGCCAGGAGAAGGTCGAGACGAGATCGGGCCGCCGGCGATAGCCGCGCCGTATCCAGAAGGCGTCGAGCGGGACGTAATCCGCCGGCCGGGCCGGATGGTCGGCCGGCCGTTCGACGGCGCAGAAGCAGCACAGTGGCCGGTCGAAGGCGCGCGCCGCCGCCTCGCGCTGGCGGAAGAATTCGACGCCGATGCCGCGGCCGCGGTATTCGGGCAGCAGCACGCTTTCGCCGAAATAGAAAATATCGCCGACCGGCAGCCCGGCCGCCAGGAACGGCGCCCTGACATAATCGAACTCCTCGGCCAGCGCCAGCGCACTGGAGGCGCCGACGATCCGCTCGCCATCGAAGGCGACGATCAGCGTGCCGGTACTGGCGGCATCATAGCGGGCGAGGTAATTGCGTTCGTAGTCGAGCGAGCCTTCATAGAGATAGGGCCAGGCGCGGAATACCGTCATGCGCAGGCGGCCGAGATCATCGAGCCGGGCGCGCAGCGCGTCGCCGGCCAACCGCAGGACGCGGAGGCCGCCGCTATCGACGGCGGCAACGCTCATCCGGCGACCTGTTTCACCCAGTCGGTCAGATTGTAGGTGTTGGAGATGCGCGCCACCTTGCCGTCGCGGATCTCGAAAAACGCGCCGGCCGGCAGGCGGTACTGCTGGCCTTCCGCCGGCGGCAGGCCGTCGTCGGTCTCGAGGTACACGCCGAGCACGGTGAACTCGGCCGCCGCGCGGCTGCCGTCGGCGTTGGTCATGACGAAGAGATCGACGATCTTCTCTTCGTAGCAGCGGCTCATGCGGTCGAGGAAGGCGCGGAAGGCGGCCTTGCCGGTCTCGCGGCCACCCTGGTTGACGTCATGCACCACGTCGTCGGTGAGATAGCCGAGGAACCGCTCGGTATCCTGCATGTTGAAGGCGTCGTAATAGGCCTCGATCAGGCCAGCGGTGGCAGCATGCGGCATTGGCGGAACCCGGAAGCGCGATGGAAATCCGGAATACCCTAAGCCGTGCCGCCCTTCAACTCCACCCTGTTGCCTTCGGGGTCGGACAGGTAGATGGATCGCCCCACACCTTCGGCGCCGTAACGGTCGGCGGGCGGCTCGGCTGCCACGCCATGGGCGGCGAGATGGGCGAGGATGGCGCCCGCATCGAAGGGATCGATGCGCAGGCAGAGATGATCGAGGTTGCGGCGGGCCGGGTCCGGGGCCTGGTCGCCGTCCGACGCCAGTTTGCCGCTGCGGTCCATGATGTCGATCAGCGCAGTGCCGGCGCGCAGGTGCCAGAGGGCGATCTGCGGCTGCTCATGGGCGAGCGTGCAGCCGAGCACGTCGCGGTAGAAGGCGATCAGGCGCTGCGGGTCGCTGGCCCGCAGCACCACATGATCGATCCGGCGAATGGCAAAGGGAGGCAAGCCGCCCCGATCAGGACGCGGGCGCTTCCTGGACGGCGATGCCCTGCTGCTGCAGATGCTGCTGCAGCTCGCCCGACTGGTACATCTCGCGCACGATATCGCAGCCGCCGACGAACTCGCCCTTCACGTAAAGCTGCGGGAAGGTCGGCCACTCGGAGAATTCCTTGAGATGCGTGCGGATCGCCGGATCGGCGAGGATGTCGACGCCCTTGAACTTGACGCCGAGATGCGACAGCACCTGCACGGTCATGGCCGAGAACCCGCATTGCGGAAACACCGGCGTGCCCTTCATGAACAGCACGATGTCGTTGCCGCCGATCTCTTCGCGGATGCGCTCGAAAGTCTGTTCCTTCTCGCTCATGGCGATCTTCCTCTGGTCGTATCGTGAGTTACGGAGCCAATTAACTATGGCGTTTGCGTGGTGAGCGCCAGCGCATGGAGCTGGCCACCCATGCGGCCCTTGAGCGCCGCATAAACCATCTGGTGCTGCTGCACCCTTGTCTTGCCGGCGAAGGCGGCGGAGATCACGGTGGCGGCGTAATGGTCGCCGTCGCCGCGCAGGTCGTCAATGCTGACCTTGGCGTCGGGCAAAGCCTCACGGATCATGGTTTCGATCTCGGCGGCATCCATTGCCATCGTGTTATCCCCTTGATTCCTTTATATTTTACAACTCACCGGCCATATAGCGCGGCAGCCAGCCCTCATGGGTCTCGCCAAGCGCCTGCACCGATATGGAACCGAGACCGCGGAAGGTCAACCGGTCGCCGCCGGTCAGCCCGAGCCGGACCGCTGGCGCACCGGCGGCTTCGGCCGCCGCCAGCACCGCCTCGGCCTGTTCGTCCGGACAGGTGACGACATAGCGGGCCTGATCCTCGCCGAAGCCGATCTCGAAGGCATCGCCATCGGGCAGCGCGATCTCGGCACCCATGCCGCCGGCCATGGCCATTTCGGCCAGCGCGATGGCGAGCCCGCCGTCGGCGCAGTCATGCACCGCCGAGACCATGCCCTTAGCAATCAGCATGCGCACGGCATCGCCGTTGGTCTTTTCGGCCTTCAGGTCGACCGCGGGCGGCGGGCCATCTTCCTGGCCGCAGATGTCGCGCAGGTAGACCGACTGGCCGAGGTGCCCGCGGGTGGCACCGATCAGGATCACCGCTTCGCCGGGCAGCTTGAAGGCGAGCGTCGCCATCAGTGCCACATCGTCGAGCACGCCGACGCCGCCGATGGCCGGCGTGGGCAGGATCCCCTTGCCGTTGGTCTCGTTGTAGAGCGAGACGTTGCCGGAAACGACCGGGTAGTCGAGCGCGAGGCAGGCCTCGCGGATGCCCTCCACGGCGCCGACGAACTGGCCCATGATGTCGGGGCGTTCCGGGTTGCCGAAATTCATGTTGTCGGTGATCGCCAGCGGCCGGGCGCCGACCGCGGTGATGTTGCGCCAGGTCTCGGCCACCGCCTGCTTGCCGCCCTCGACCGGATCGGCGAAGACATAGCGCGGCGTGCAGTCGACCGTCATCGCCAGCGCCTTCTTCGGATGGTCCTCGACGCGCACGACTGCCGCGTCGCCGCCGGGGATCTGCGCGGTGTCGCCGCGCACCAGATGGTCGTACTGCTCCCAGATCCAGCGCCGCGACGCCATGTCGGGCGCACCGATCAGTTTGCCCAGCGCCTCGATGAAGGGCAGCGGATGATTGACGCGGCCCAAAGGCTTCCGCGGCGGCGTCTTCACCCACGGCCGGTCATACTCTGGCGAAGCCGCCGCCAGAGGATCAATGGGCAGGTCGCCGACCTGCTCGCCATTGAAGCGCAGCACCATGCGGCCAGTATCGGTCAGATGGCCGATCACCGCGAAATCGAGTTCCCACTTTTTGAAGATCGCCTCGGCCTGCGGCTCGCTGCCCGGCTTGAGGATGATCAGCATGCGCTCCTGGCTTTCGGAGAGCATGAACTCGAACGGCGTCATGCCGGTCTCGCGGGCCGGCACCTTGTCGAGGTCGATGTCGATGCCCATGCCGCCCTTCGACGCCATCTCGAAGGACGACGAGGTCAACCCCGCCGCGCCCATGTCCTGGATGGCGACGATGGTATCGGTGGCCATCAGTTCGAGGCAGGCCTCAATGAGAAGTTTCTCGGTGAAGGGGTCGCCGACCTGAACCGTCGGGCGCTTTTCTTCCGAGTCTTCGGTGAATTCGGCCGACGCCATGGTGGCGCCATGGATGCCGTCGCGGCCGGTCTTGGAGCCGACATAGACCACCGGATTGCCGAGGCCGGCGGCGGCGGAATAAAAGATCCTGTCCTGTTTCGCCAGGCCGACGGTCATCGCGTTGACGAGGATGTTGCCGTTGTAGCTGGAGTGGAAATTCACCTCGCCGCCGACGGTCGGCACGCCGACGCAGTTGCCGTAGCCGCCGATGCCATGCACCACGCCGGCGACCAGATGCCGGGTCTTGGCGTGTTCCGGCGCGCCGAAGCGCAGCGCGTTCAGGTTGGCGATCGGGCGCGCACCCATGGTGAAGACGTCGCGCAGGATGCCGCCGACGCCGGTCGCCGCGCCCTGGTAGGGCTCGATGAAGGACGGATGGTTGTGGCTTTCCATCTTGAAGATGGCGGCCTGGCCATCGCCGATGTCGATCACGCCGGCATTCTCGCCCGGGCCCTGGATCACCCAGTCCGCCTTGGTCGGCAGGGTCTTGAGCCATTTCTTCGACGACTTGTAGGAGCAATGCTCCGACCACATCACCGAGAAAATGCCGAGCTCGACCTGGTTGGGCACCCGGCCCATGATCTCGAGCACCAGGTCATATTCAGCCCTGGTCAGGCCCATCAGGTCGTTGGGATACTGCACGGCTTTTTTTGTCTCACTCACGAGAGCGACTCCGCAATCGAATCGAACAGGCCGCGGCCGTCGGTGCCGCCGCAGACCGGGTCAGTGGCGTTTTCCGGATGCGGCATCAGGCCGAGCACGGTCTTGGTCTCGTTATAGATACCGGCAATATTGCCGACCGAACCATTCAGGTTGGTGCCGTCACTGACATTGCCGAGGTGGTCGGCATAGCGGAAGGCGATGCGGTCGGCATCCTCCAGCTTCTTCACGTCGTCGGCCGCCAGCGTGTAGTTGCCCTCGTGATGGGCGACCGGCACGCGGATGGTCTGGCCCTGGCGGTATTTGCCGGTGAATTCGCTCTGTGCCGTCTCGACGCGCAGGTTCACTTCGCGGCAGATGAACTTCAGTCCGGCGTTCATCATCAGCGCGCCGGGCAGAAGGCCTGCTTCACACGCAATCTGAAAACCGTTGCAGACCGCCAGCACCCGCACGCCGGCCTCGGCGCGCTTTTTCACGTCCCGCATGATCGGCGAATTGGCCGCCATGGCACCGCAGCGCAGGTAGTCGCCGTAGGAAAAGCCGCCGGGCAGCACGATCAGGTCGATGTCGCGCGGCAGGTCGCTGTCGCCGTGCCAGACATCCAGCGGTGGCTTGCCGCCGTTGGCGCGGGTCAGCGCCATGCGCATGTCGCGCTCGCGGTTCGATCCGGGGAAAGTGATGAGGGCGGCTTTCATGTCAGCCTTTCACTCCTGAGAGATCACCAGAAACTCGCCGTCATGCCCGGCCTCGTGCCGGGCATCCACGTCTTTCGGGCCGACAGAAAAACTCGTGGATGGCCGGGTCAGGCCCGGCCATGACGCCTGAGATTTCTCCATCGACACGTCGATTATCCAACCAGCTCCACGCTGTAATTCTCGATCACCGTGTTGGCCAGCAGCTTCTGCGCCATGTCCTTCACGGCCGCTTCGATCTCGGCCTTCGGCTTCGCCGCCAGCGCGCCGGTCAGTTCCAGCTCGATCAGCTTGCCCTGGCGGACCTCGCCGACCTCGGCGAAGCCGAGGCTGTGCAGCGCCTGGCCGATCGCCTTGCCCTGCGGATCGAGCACGCCGTTCTTGAGCGACACATGGACACGGGCTTTCATCGGTCGTCCTTCTTCAGAAAAAAGCTGCGGCTTCAGAAAAAGCTGCGGCGGCCACCATTGCCGGGGCCGCCGCGTTTCGCACGGCAGCGGAACTGCCCTTATTGCCCCGGCGCCGTCAGGCGCCATACCAACATGGTGCCGCCAGGCACCATTACTGCATCGTGTCGGGACCCTTGATGTCCCGCACCCCGGCCTCGGGCAGGATGCCGAGCCGGCGCGCCACTTCCTGATAGGCCTCGGCGACATTGCCGAGGTCGCGGCGGAAGCGGTCCTTGTCCATCTTCTCGTTGGTCTTGAAGTCCCACAGCCGGGCGCTGTCGGGGCTGATCTCGTCGGCGAGGATGATGCGCATCTCATCGCCCTGCCACCAGCGGCCGAACTCCAGCTTGAAGTCGACCAGGCGGATGCCGATGCCGAGGAACAGGCCGGTCAGGAAGTCGTTGATGCGCAGCGCCAGATGCATCAGCTCGTCGATCTCCTGCGGGCTGGCCCAGCCGAAGCAGGTGATATGCTCTTCCGAGACCATCGGATCGCCGAGTTCGTCGTTCTTATAATAGAATTCGACGATCGAGCGCGGCAGGGTGGTGCCCTCGGCGACGCCGAGCCGGGTCGCCAGCGAGCCGGCGGCGACGTTGCGCACCACGACCTCGAGCGGGATGATCTCGACTTCCTTGATCAGCTGCTCGCGCATGTTGAGCCGGCGCACGAAATGGGTCGGGATGCCGACCTCGCCGAGCCGGGTCATCAGGTATTCGGAGATGCGGTTGTTCAGCACCCCCTTGCCGGTGATGGTGCCCTTTTTCTTGTTGTTGAACGCGGTCGCGTCGTCCTTGAAATACTGTACCAGAGTGCCCGGCTCCGGTCCCTCGAACAGGACCTTGGCCTTGCCCTCATAGACCTGTCTGCGGCGCGTCATGGCACACCCGTGTCTGTTGGGGAAAGCGGGGGAATTTGCTCGGCCTCTAGATAGCGCAAGGGGCCTTCCGCCGCAATCCGGATGGCGGCGCCGATCCGCCGGCCGGCCCCGGCCGCAAAGTGCCAGTTTTCCGCCACTTCGCCTGCGTCACTGCTTCCTGCAACCCGAGACTTGCAGGCAACCCCGCAGCCCCCCTATATAACGGGCACCGAACCGACCCATTTGCCGCCCCGAACGAGGCCAGGATGACCACCTTCGACGACCGCAAGGACGCCTTCGAAAAGAAGCACGCCCATGACGAGGAGCTGGCCTTCAAGACCGTGGCGCGGCGCAACAAGCTGATGGGCCTGTGGGTGGCCGAGCAGATCGGCCTGAGCGGCGCCGAGGCCGAGGCCTATGCCAGGGACGTGGTGGCCGCCGACCTGGAAGAGGCCGGCGACGACGACGTGGTGCGCAAGATCATGGCCGATCTGCAGATCTACAAGATCGACCTGTCGGAGCACCGGGTGCGGGTCAAGCTGACCGAACTGCACGACGTCGCCCGCCAGCAGATCGCCGCCTCTTAAAACTTATAAATTCCAATATCTTAACGGAATGACGCCGGGGCGGTAACCGCCGCGGCGAAACCTGCCAGCGCCTGCCGCAGCCGCTCACGGCTGTCCGGCCGGTCGAGCAGTGCCGCCAGCTCTGCCGGGCCGAGGCCGAGCAGCGGCAGGGTGACGAGATCCGTATTCACCAGCCGCACCGACATGGTCACCAGAATCTCGGCGAGCGCCGCCCGGCTGACGGCGCTGCGCGGCGAGGCATGCAGCAGGGCTGCCGGCTTGTCGACCAGTTCGCCGCTCGCCACCACCCAGTCCAGCGCGTTCTTCAGGCCGCCCGGCACGCCATGGGCATATTCCGGACAGGCCACCAGCAGGGCATCGGCGGCGCCCAGCCGCCGGCGGAAATCCGCCACCGGCGCCGGGGCGGGGCCCGGACCCTCGTCATCATCGGGATTGAATACCGGCAGGCGGCCGAGGCCGTCATAGATTTCGACCGTCATGCCGGCCGGCGCCGCCGCGGCGGCGGCACGCAGCAGGGCGGTATTGGTCGAGGCGGCCCGCAGGCTGCCGGACAGGGCAAGCAGTCGCATGGCGGAAGTCTAGCCGCCTGACCAGCCGTCGCTAAGCGGCGCGGCGATCACGTCCATGACATCACGACAGCCGGTCGAGCAGTTCTGTCAGCGTCGGCCGCAGGCGCCGCAATTCGTCACGATGCGCCGCAGAAAGTTCGGCCAGCAGGCATTCCGCCTTCGGCGTCAGGGCCAGCAGCACCAGCCGCCGGTCTGTGGCGTCGTGGCGCCGCTCGATCAGCCCCTGGGCGGCGAGGCGGTCGATCAGTTCGACGCTGCTGTTGTGGCGGATCGCCAGCCGCTCGGCCAGTTCGCCGACCGACACCACTTCGCGGCCGGGATAGCCCTTGATGGCGAGCAGGGCCTGGTGCTGCTGCGCGGTCAGGCCCGCCCCTTCGGCCGCGCTCTGACTGAAATCGAGAAAATGACGGAGCGTGTAGCGGAACGCCGCCAGCGCCTCGTATTCCGCCTTGGCGAGGGCTGCCGCCCCTTTCGCCTCTCGGATTTTTCCCGGTTTCCTGGCCATTTCGATGGTCCTTGCATATATATCGTATTACGATATATATGCTGGCGCTCACCGTCCCGCAACTGCCCGGCCCGGTCATGTCCCAGATTCCGCCACCCGCCCGTCCCGCTTTGCGCGACATCCGCATCGACCACCGCACCCTGCTGCTGATGGCGATGGCCGTGGTGGCGGGCATGCTTGCCACGCTGGCCGGCCGGCTGCTGCTGGCAATGATCGCCCTGGCAACCAACCTCGCCTATCACGGCCGGTTTTCCTTCGCGGGGGGCGGCGTCGACATCACGGGGCTCGGTCTCGCTTCGGTGCTGGTCCCGGTGGCCGGCGGCCTCATCATCGGGCTGATGGCGCGGTATGGCTCCGAGAAGATTCGCGGCCACGGCATCCCGGAAGCGATGGAAGCGATCCTGATCGGCCAGAGCCGCATCCAGCCGAAGGTGGCGATCCTCAAGCCGCTGTCCTCGGCCATTTCAATCGGCACCGGCGGGCCATTCGGCGCCGAAGGCCCGATCATCATGACCGGTGGCGCACTCGGTTCGCTGTTCGCACAGCTGTTCCATCTCACGCCGGTCGAACGCAAAACCCTGCTGGTCGCCGGTGCCGCCGCCGGCATGACGGCGATCTTCGCCACGCCGGTTGCCGCCGTGCTGCTAGCGCTGGAGCTGCTGCTGTTCGAGTGGAAGGCGCGCAGCTTCCTGCCGGTCATCGTTGCCTGCGCCGCGGCTGCCGTCCTGCGGCCGCTGCTGTTCGAGGCCGGGCCGCTGTTTCCGGTCGTACTGCCCGCGGCAATGACAGCCGCCGGCGAACTGCCCTGGGCGGCCGGCATCGGCCTCGTGGCAGGCCTGCTGTCAACAGTGCTGACCGCGATGGTCTACGGCGTCGAAGACCTGTTCGGGCGGCTGCCGCTGCACTGGATGTGGTGGCCGGCCATCGGCGGTATTGTGGTCGGCCTCGGCGGCCTGGCCGATCCGGCGGCACTCGGCGTCGGCTACGGCAATATCGGCGCCGCGCTCGCCGGCGATATGCCACTTGCCGCCGCCGTGACACTGATACTCGTCAAGGCGGTGATCTGGTCGGTGGCTCTCGGCTCCGGCACCTCGGGCGGCGTGCTGGCACCGCTGCTGATCATCGGCGGCATGCTCGGCACGCTGCTGGCCGCCGTTTTCGCGGCGCTGGTGCCCGGCCATGCCGGGCTGTTCGCCCTGCTCGGCATGGCGGCGGTGATGAGCGGCACCATGCGGGCGCCGCTGACCGCCACGCTGTTCGCCGTGGAACTGACCGGTTCGCTGCCGCCGCTGCTGCCGCTGCTGGCCGCCTGCGGCACGGCCTATGCCGTCACCGGCCTGCTGATGCGGCGGTCGATCCTCACCGAGAAGGTGGCGCGGCGCGGCCTGCATGTCCTGCAGGAATATGGCCTCGATCCCTTCGCCACTCAGCGGGTCGGTGAAGTGATGATCCGCGATATCGAGACGCTGAACGGCGCCGCCCAGGTGGCCGACACCGTGGCCGCCTTCGCCGCCGGCCGCTGCCGGCACAAGGCCTATCCGGTCACCGACGCAGACGGCCGCTGCCTTGGCATCATCACTCGCGCCGACATCCTGCGCTGGAGCCGCGACGGTGCGGAAGAGGGCGTCACGCTGTCCGAGGTGTTGGCCGACCGCGAGCTGTTCCATGCGGCACCCGGCGAACTGGTCGGCGATCTTGCCGATCGCATGGCGGCCGGTGACTACGCGCGCGTGCCGGTGATCGATCCGGCCAGCCGGCGGCTGCTCGGCCTGATGACCCGCAAGGATCTGCTGGCGGTACGCAGCCGTGTCATGCGCCAGGAAAGCGAGCGCGCCGCGTTGTTGCGTCCCCGCCGCCGCTAGGCGGCCAGAGCCGCAAGGAAACCTTCGCGCCAGTGGGTGATGGTGTTGCCGCGCAGCACCGCCATGTTGGCCTGCCAGCGCTGGCGGCGTTCCTCCAGCGGCATGGTCAGCGCACGGTCGAGGCCCTCGGCCAGTCCCTCGGTGTCATAGGGATTGACGATCACCGCGCCCGACATCTCGGCGGCGGCGCCGGCAAAGCGCGACAGCACCAGCACGCCGGGGTCGGCACCGTCCTGGGCGGCAACATATTCCTTGGCCACCAGGTTCATGCCGTCGCGCAGCGGTGTCACCAGGCCGACCCGGGCGACCCGGTAGAAGCCGGCGAGCTGGTTGCGGGTGAACGAGCGGTTGAGATAGCGCACCGGCATCCAGTCGAATTCGGCATAGCGGCCGTTAATGCGGCCGGCCAGGCCGTCCAGCTCGTTACGCAACTGGCGGTACTGCGAGACCTCGCCGCGCGAGATCGGCGCGATCTGCATGAAGGTGACATGGCCGCGATGCTCGGGCCGGGCGCCGAGCAGGATCTGGAAGGCCTCGAAGCGCTTGGAAATCCCCTTGGAATAATCGAGCCGGTCGACGCCGATCACCAGGCTGCGGTTGCCGAGGCTGTCGCGCAGGCGCACGGTATCCTCGGCCTCGGCCTCGTGGGCGGCGGTCCGCGCGAAGCCTTCGGTGTCGATGCTGATCGGAAAGCCGGCGACGCGCAGCTCGCGGTCGAAGGCCGCAATGCGCACCGCGCCGATGCCGCCGTCCGGCCGCTCGACCCGGCCGCCGACCTCGTGCAGCACGTATTCGGTCAGCGCGCGCACGTCATTCCAGGTCTGGAAGCCGACGAGGTCGTAGGCGCAGAGATCGGCGACCAGCTGGCGATGCGCCGGCAGGGCGGCCAGCACCTCATGGGCCGGGAACGGGATATGCAGGAAAAAGCCGATGCGGTTCTTGACGCCGCGGCGGCGCAGCGCGGCGGCCAGCGGGATGAAATGATAGTCATGCACCCAGACGACATCGTCGTGGCGCAGCAGGGCGGCGAGCTGTTCGGCGAAGCGCTCGTTGACCGAGAGATAGCTTTCCCAGGCGGCACGGTGGAAATCGATCAGGCCGAGCCGGTAGTGAAACAGCGGCCACAGCGTCGAGTTGGCAAAGTCGGTATAAAAGCCCTTGTGTTCGGCCGGGCTGAGGTCGAGCACGGCGAAGTCGATCTTGCCGAGGGAAGCACGGCGCGGCGCCGGCTGCGGCTCGGCGACGGTCTCGCCGCTCCAGCCGAACCACAGGCCGCCGTCCTTCTGGCCGGCCAGCGCCTCGCGCAAGGCGACCGCCAGGCCGCCGGCGCGCGACAGCCGCTCGCGCGGCATAGACACCCGGTTCGAAACAATCACGAGCCGCGCCAAAAGGCTTCCTCCCAGGTTTTCGACAGCCGCATGGCGCAATGGATCAGCCCGACCATGGAATAGGTCTGCGGGAAATTGCCCCACAGCGCGCCGGTCTTCGGATCGACATCCTCCGACAGCAGGCCGAGGTGGTTGCGCGACGCCAGCATGGTCTCGAAGATCTCGCGCGCCTCGTCACGCCGGCCGGCCACGGCCAGCGCGTCGATGTACCAGAAGGTGCAGATCGAGAAGGCGGTATGCGGCTCGCCGAAATCGTCCGGCGCCACATAGCGCATCAGGTGGTTGCCGCGCCGCAGCTGCTTGCCGATGGCGTCCAGCGTGCCGAGAAAGCGCGGATCGTCGGCGGCAACGAAACCGATTTCCTGCAGCAGCAGCAATGACGCATCGAGGTCCACCCCGTCGAAACTCTCGACGAAGCTGTTCAGTTCCGCGTTCCACGCCCTTTCGAGGATGGCATGGCGGATGCGGTCGGCATGCTCGCGCCAGTAGGCGGCACGGTCGGGCAGGTCGAGCACCCCGGCGATCCGGGCCAGCCGGCGGCAGGCCGCCCAGCACATCGCCGCCGAATGGGTATGCACACGGGCCCGGCCGCGGAATTCCCACAGCCCGGCATCGGGGGTCAGCGCCAGCGCCGCCGCCTGTTCGCCCAGCCGTTCGAGATCGGCGAACAGGGCGGCGTCGCCGCGGCGCGGCAGCCGGTGGTCGAAGAACATCTGCGCCACCGCCAGCACGATGCTGCCATAGGTGTCGTTCTGGCGCTGGGCGAAGGCGGCATTGCCGATGCGCACGGGACCCATGCCGCGATAGCCCTGCATGGTGTCGAGCTCGCGTTCGATCAGCGCCGCGCTCGGGATGATGCCATAGACCGGCTGCAGCTCCTCGCCGGGCTGCCGCTGCGCCATCACGGTGGTGATGTAGCGCAGGAAGTCTTCCATGGTCTTGGTCGCGCCGAGCCGGTTCAGCGCCTGCACCACGAAGTATGCATCGCGCATCCAGCAATAGCGGTAATCCCAGGTGCGCGGCGTGTCGGCGGCTTCCGGGATCGAGGTGGTCAGCGCGGCGAGAATGGCGCCGGTCTCTTCATAGGCGCAGAGCTTCAGCGTGATGGCGGCGCGGATCACCGCATCCTGCCATTCGAAGGGCACGGAGAGATAGCGCGACCAGTCAACCCAGTATTCGATGGTGCGCTCGAGGAATTCGCGGCTGATGTGCTGCAGCGATTCCGTGAAGCTTTCGTCGGGACCGAGCACCAGGGTGACCGGTTCGTTGAGCACGAACTCGCTGCCGTCGTCGACATAGGCGAGCGGCGCATCGGTGGTCAGCCTGAGCGCGGCACCCGGCGCGGTGAAGCGGATGTGGTTGCTGCCCAAGGTACGGCTCGGCAGCACGCCGCCGTAGCCGAACAGCGGTCGCACGCGGATGCGGATCGCCGGGGTGCCGGCAATGGGCTCGATGCGGCGGATCAGCATGGCCGGCCGGTAGATGCGATCATACTGCTTGAAGCGCGGCGCGAAATCGGTGATGCGCACGGCACCGCCGCGGCTGTCGGTCAGGGTGGTGACCAGCACGGCGGTGTTGGTGATGTAATCCTGCGTGCTGGACACCATGTCGCGCAGGCCGATCTCGAAGACGCCCTGTTCCAGCTGGGTCGGCCGCAGCAGCCGGCAGAACACCGGGTCGCCGTCGAGCCGGGGCACGCAATGCCAGACGATGCGTGCCTCACGATCGATCAGCGCCGCGACGATGGAATTGCCGACGATGCCGAGATCGAGGCTCTCGGGGGCCTGTTCCGGCGCGGCCGTCATGCCGCCGACCCCGCGAAGCCGGCGAGCCAGTCGCGCACGGCGGCGGCATCGGCAAAGCCCGGTTCGCCGCTGCGCGCCAGCCGGCCGACCGGCAGGGCAAAGCCGCCGAGTTCCAGCGCGGCGCGGAAGCCGTCCTCGTCGGTGCGGTCGTCGCCGATAAAGACCGGGCGACGGCCGGCGAAACCGGGCAGCGCCATGAAGCGGCCGACCGCAGTGCCCTTCGACTGGCTGGCGTCCTTGATCTCCCAGACCAGACGGCCGGGCATCAGCATCAGCCCGGCGCAGCCTTCGAGGGCCGCGGCAAGTTCGGCGCCGAGCGCCGGGCCGAGCGCCGGGTCATGGCGGTAGTGCAGGGCAAGCGCATGGCTTTTCTGTTCGACGATCATGCCGCGGTGGCGGCCGGCGAGGGCTTCGGCCAGCGCGCGCAGGCCGGCGGGAATCTCGGTGCCGGCGGTCAGCGCCGGTGCGGCGCCGGCGGCCGGGCGCCATTCGCCGCCATGCTGGCCCGAAGCCGGCAGGCGCAAGGGATCGAACAGCCGGTCGATATCGCTGAGCGGCCGGCCGGAGACCAGGGCCAGCGCGCCGTCGAGCCGGCCGGCGGCCCCGGCCAGATGGTCGCGCAGGCCGGCCGGGACGGCGACCCGGTCGGGCCGGTCGGCGATGTCGAGCAGGGTGCCGTCGATATCGAGGAACAGCGCCCAGTCACGGCCGGGCGGCGGCGGGGGCGCCGGCCGGACAGCGGAGGTGGTTTCAGTCATCGGTTCCGAGTCTGGCCCGGATGGGGCCGCAGAGCAAATTTCGATTTTCTCGGTTTACCGCCAAAAGATAAGAAGCCCTGCGAGAATTACAACCCCTGCCGGCGGTAAAGCGCTTGCGACTTGCCGCCCTTGGGGCCGCCGCCTAGGCTCCGGCGATGGATGGAACCGGCTGCCGTTGCGGCCGGGGCGGCGGGATGCGGGGAGTGCCGCGATGGCGGGCAGCCGGTGGGAAGATGTCTACAGCCGGGTCAAGCTGGGCTCGGGGCTGGTGCTGTACAGCTACCTGATCCTGCATCTGAGCAACCATGCACTCGGCCTGATCTCGCTGCAGGCGATGGAAGACGGCGCCGTGCTGTTCAAGGCGGTCTGGCGCAGCTGGCCCGGCACCATCCTGCTCTATGGCGCCATCGTGCTGCATCCCCTGCTCGCCCTGTCCAACTGGGTGCGGCGCGGCCATTACCGCGGCATCCCCTGGCAGGGCTGGACCCAGTTGCTGCTCGGGCTCTGCGTGCCGCCGCTGATCGCCGAACATGCGCTCGGCACCCGCGCCGCCCATGCGGTGCTGGGGCTGAACGACAGTTACGCCTATGTGCTGATCGTGCAGTTCGTGCAGGAGCCGCTGATCGGCCTGCGCAGCAACCTCGTCATCCTGATCGCCTGGTTCCACGGCTGCATCGGCGTCTATTACTGGCTGCGGCTGAAGCCTTTCTTCGAGCGCCTGTGGCCCTTCCTGTTCGGCGCCGCCCTGCTGCTGCCGATGCTGGCGATGCTCGGCTATCTGTCGGGCGGCCGCCAGGTGATGCTGCTGATGCGCGACCCGGCCTGGCTGGCGCAGTTCCGCGCCGGGCTGAACTGGCCGGGTGACGTCGCCTACAGCTTCGGCACCACGGTCGACATGATCGCCTATCAGGTGATGGCGGGGATTCTCGGCTGCCTGCTGCTGGCGCGCGGCCTGATCGCCCTGCGGCACCGCCGCCGCGCCGGTGTCGTCATCACCTGGCCCGACGGCCGCCGCTTCCGCACCCTGGCCGGCAGCATGAGCGTGCTGGAGGCCAGCCGCGCCATCGGCTATCCGCATGCCTCGGTCTGCGGCGGCCAGGGCCGCTGCTCGACCTGCCGGGTCCGCATCACCGGGCCGGGCGCGACCAGCCTGCCGCCGCCGGATACCGCCGAGCAGAAGGTGCTCGACCGCATCATGGCCAGCCCCGGCGTGCGTCTGGCCTGCCAGATCCGGCCGCGCGAGGACATCTCGGTGATGCCCTTGCTGCCCGCCGGCGTGCCGCCGAAAGCCGTCTATGGCGCCGCCAGCCATGCCCAGGGCGCCGAGCGGCGCATCGCCATCCTGTTCGCCGACCTGCGCGGCTTCACCAAGCTGTCGGAAAGCCGGCTGCCCTATGACGTCGTCTTCCTGCTCAACCAGTATTTCAAGACCATGGGCGAGGCGGTGGAAGCCGCCGGCGGCCGGCTCGACAAATTCATCGGCGACGGCGTGATGGCGCTGTTCGGCATCGAGGAGGGCCCCGATGCCGGCTGCCGCCGCGCGCTCGACGCGGCGCGCCGCATGGGCGCCGGGCTGGCCCAGCTCAACGCCGCGCTGGAGGCCGATCTCGGCCTGCGCCTGAAAATCGGCATCGGCATCCACTGCGGCCCGGCGATCATCGGCGAGATGGGCCATGGCGGCGCCATGAACCTGACCGCCATCGGCGACGCGGTGAATACCGCCAGCCGGCTGGAAAGCGCCACCAAGGAGTTCGGTGCCGAACTGGTGGTCTCCGAGGAGGTGGCGCTGCGCGGTGGCCTGCTCGATGGCGCCCATCCCGGCTGGACCCGTGCCACCGTCACCCTGCGCGGCAAATCCGAGCCGCTGGCCGTGCTGGTCGCCGAACAGGCGGCGATGCCGATGGTGACGACGCCGCTGGACATGCCGGCCGCCGACGACTGATCCCGATCAATCCCGCCGGGAGAGCGTTTCTGCTAGACTGGAGCGCCGTCGTCGCCGCCAGCCCGGAGCATCCCGCCATGACCGTCGTCCCCCATGTACTGACCGACCAGGATCGCGCCCTGCTGCGCGACCTGCGCCACCGCCATGCCGACTTCCGCCACAAGGCGACGGCACAGCGCCGCCGCCATCCGCAGACCGCCGGCCAGCGCATCGCCGACCTGGTGGCCAGCGCGGTCGGCTCCTGGCGCTTCATCATCGTGCAGTCGGTGCTGCTCGCCGCCTGGATCGTCGGCAATGCCATTACCGGCCATACCGCCTGGGACCCGTTCCCCTTCATCCTGCTCAACCTGCTGCTGTCATTCCAGGCGGCTTACACGGCGCCGGTGATCATGATGAGCCAGAACCGCCAGGCCGAGATCGACCGCCAGCACGCCGAGACCGACTTCAACGTCAACGTGAAGGCGGAGCTGGAGATCGAGCTGCTGCACCAGAAGATCGACCTGCTGCGCGAGCAGGAGATCCTGACCCTGACCAGGGCCGTCACCGAGATGCTGGCGCGGCTGGAGAGCGGCCAGAAGCCGGCCTGAACGGATTCACCCATCATGCTGAAACTGCGCCGCATCGCGGTCGACACCCACCGCGAGAACATCGCCTACCTGAGCCGCACCTGCGGCCAGTATCATGCCGAGGAATTCCTCGCGCTCGCCAAGGTCGAGGTGATCGCCGACAGCCATCGCATCCAGGCGACGCTCAACATCGTCGACGATCCGGTGCTGCTCGGCCCCGACGAGCTCGGCCTGTCGGAAGAGGCCTTCCGGCTGTTCGGCCGCGGCGCCGGCACGCCGGTCGCCATCGCGCATCCGCGCCCGGTGGACAGCCTGGAGATGGTGCGCGCCAAGATCCAGGGCCGCGCGCTCAATGCCGGCGAATATGCCGCCGTGGTGCGCGACATCGCCGCCCTGCGTTACAGCAAGATGGAGATCGCCGCATTCCTGGTCGCCTGCGCCGGCTTCATGACCACGGAAGAGGTGCTGCACCTGACCCGCGCCATGGCCGGCGTCGGCCATTGCCTCGAATGGGACCACAAGCTGGTGGTCGACAAGCATTGCATCGGCGGCATTCCCGGCAACCGTACCTCGATGATCGTGGTTCCCCTGGTGATGGCACATGGCCTGACGATTCCGAAAACCTCGTCGCGGGCGATCACCTCGCCGGCCGGCACCGCCGATACCATGGAGGTGCTGGCGCGGGTCGACATCGGCACCGACGAGATGCGGGCCATCGTCGAGAAGATCGGCGGCTGCCTGGTCTGGGGCGGCCGGGTCAACCTGTCGCCGGCCGACGACGTGATGATCACCGTCGAACGCCCGCTCGGCATCGATACGCGCGAGCAGATGGTCGCCTCGATCCTGTCGAAGAAACTGACCGCCGGCGCCCGCCACCTGGTGCTCGACATTCCCGTCGGGCCGACTGCCAAGGTGCGCAGCCACGAGGATGCCGTCCGGCTGCGCAAGCTGTTCGAATATGTCGCCGGCGAACTCGGCCTGCCGGTCGAGGTGATGATCACCGACGGCAGCCAGCCGATCGGGCGCGGCATCGGCCCGGTGCTGGAAGCCCGCGACGTGCTGGCCGTGCTGCGCAACCAGCCCGACGCACCGGCCGACCTGCGCGACCGGTCGCTGCTGCTGGCCGGCCGCATCATCGAGGCCGATCCGGGCGTGAAGGGCGGCCAGGGCATCGCGCGTGCCCGCACCCTGCTGGAGACCGGCGCCGGGATGCGCGCCATGGAGCAGATCATCGAGGCCCAAGGACCACCCCCGGGACCGCCCCCGGGTAATGGCAGCCCGCTGCTGGAACCCGCCGGGGCCGGGTACGAACTGCTGGCGCCGCGGGACGGCATCGTGCAGGGCATCGACTGCCTGCGCATCGCCCGCGTCGCCCGCATGGCCGGCGCGCCGGCGTTCAAGGGCGCCGGCGTCGACCTGCTGAAAAAGACCGGCGATGCGGTCCGCAAGGGCGAGCCGCTCTACCGCATCCATGCCGCACTCTCGTCCGATCTCGGCTTCGCCGCCGAGCTCGCCGCGCAGGACAGCGGCTACCGCTTCAACGGAACCGCCACCTAGTTACCTTCTGTTTATTGTCATGCGCGGGCTTGACCCGCGCATCTCGTTAAAAATGGGGCCCGCGGGCGACAACCGGAAAAGAGAAAGAAGACGCGGCATGAGTCTGACCCTGACGTTTCACGGCGCCGCCGGCACGGTGACCGGCTCGTGCTACCGGCTCGAGCTCAACGGCAAACAGGTGCTGGTCGACTGCGGCATGTTCCAGGGCGACAAGACGCTGAAGGAGCTGAACTACCAGCCCTGGCCGTTCGATCCGCGCGGCATCGACGCGCTGCTGCTGACCCATGCCCATATCGACCACAGCGGCCTGATCCCGCGGCTGGTGAAGGCCGGCTGGCGCGGGCCGGTGATCGCCACCGAAGGCAGCGCCGATCTGCTGCACTGGATGCTGCCGGATTCCGGCGGCATCCAGGAGATGGAGGTCGAGCGGCTCAATCGCCGCAACCAGCGCCGCGGCCATGCCCCGGTGGAGCCGATCTACACCGAGGCCGATGCCCAGGCCGCGCTGCAGCAGATCAGCACCCGCGACTACGAGACCTGGTTCAAGGTGGTGCCCGGCCTGCGCGCGCGGTTCTGGAATGCCGGCCATATCCTCGGCTCGGCCTCGATCGAACTCGAAGCCACCGAAAAGCCGGGCGCGGCACCGTTGCGCCTGCTGTTCTCCGGCGATATCGGGCCGGAGCACAAGGGGCTGCAGAAAAGCCCGGAGGCGCCGCACGACCTCGACATCGTGGTGATGGAATCGACCTACGGCGGCCGGCCGCGACCCAAGCTCGATGCCCTGCAGCGCCGCGCCGTGCTGGCCGGCGAGGTCAATGCCGCGCTCAAGGCCGGCGGCAACCTCGTCATCCCGGCCTTCGCCGTCGAGCGCACCCAGGAGCTGCTGGCCGATCTCGCCCGCCTGATGGCCGATGGCGGCATCGCCAAGGTGCCGATCTTCGTCGACTCGCCGCTGGCGCTGCACATCACCGACGTGTTCGCCAAATACCTGCACCGCGACAACGGCGTGCAGGCGACGACCAGGTCACCCTTCGAGGGCGGCAACCTGCGCTTCACCCGCACGGTGCAGGAAAGCATGCAGATCGAGCAGGTCACCGGCGGCGCCATCATCATTTCGGCCAGCGGCATGTGCGATGCCGGCCGCATCCGCCATCACCTGAAGAACAACCTGTGGCGCACCAATGCCACCGTGCTGCTGATCGGCTACCAGGCGCCGGGCACGCTCGGCCGCCTGCTGGAAGACGGCGAAAAGATGGTGCGTATCCAGGGCGACGAGATCAGCGTGCGGGCGCACATCCGCAAGCTCGAGATCTATTCCGGCCATGCCGACCATGACGAGCTGCTCGACTGGCTGCGCGAGCGCTGTCCGGTGCGGCGCGGCCTGTTCCTCACCCATGGCGATCCCGATGCCATCGCAAGTTTGCGCGCCGCCGTGGCGCAGTGGAAACAGCCCGACGCGCCGCATATGCTGGTGCCGCAGCTCGACGAGAGCTACAGCCTGCTGCAGCCGCATCCGAAACTGCTGAAGACCGTGAAGGCCGCCGCCCGGCCGCGCCTCGACCGCTATGCCCGCGCCGAGGCGCTGGGCGGCCATGACTGGCATAACGACTACGCCCGCCTGATGCTGCAGGTGCAGCAGGAACTGCGCGAGGCGAAAACCGACCTCGACCGACGGCGCCTGCTCAAGAAGATGCAGCGGGTGCTGGGGCGGTAGCACGCGGCATCCGCATCGGCTGTCTTTGTACTTATACAGGCAGAAAGGTAGGTGGTGTTAGTCAGGTAGGCGCCGTATCGTCACTACAAAGGGGAGAAGGCGATGGCAGTTCCTGGTCACATCGAGCTTCATAAATTCTGAATTTCTAAACTTAACGAATTTCTCGTTCTGTAAATTTCGAGACTTTGATATTTCATGCGCAGCAGAAATGCGGCATTCCCTTCCAAGAACTGGCCATATCCGTTTTCATTCTTGCATCTTTAATAAAACTGCATCTTTCAAAAATCGTGTGTTTGGTGATTCCACCTCATTCCGAAGATCCGTATTCAAGGTTGCTCCCTTTTTTCATAACAGTGAGCTGCATCAGGGCACGGAATTCCTGAAAGAGCAGTTCACGGACATCAAAACTGATGAAGCGGAAAAAGCGTACAGCACACTAAAGCTAGCGATGAACAAACATCATGCTCATGCCGAAGAGATGATGTTTTTCGGACTTGAGATGCAGGCACGTCGCTATAAAACAAAATGGCCATCGAAAGCGCTTTATTTGATTTACGAAGCCTGCAGCGACTACGGCCAAAGCATAGCGCGGCCGGCAGTCATGCTGCTCGGCACCTTCTGTTTCTTCCTAATCTGGTACTGGATGATCCTGTTCAATGGCCGGCTGGACGAGGTGGTCACGCCAACGGGGGCTGAGCGCATTGGCAAACTCTATGTCTTCACCCTGGAGCACACGGCGCCGTTCCTGCTACCGGTCCTGAAAACCGCCGACAGGTTTCCGACGCTTGATGGTAGTGATCCATCGGCATGGACATCGACGCTAATCGCCGGCCACACCACGATTGCCATCGTGCTGTTCTTTTTCCTGCTGCTCGGTATCCGCAACCGGTTCCGGCTGAAAGGCTGAACCGTGGACCCCCGGGTCAAGCCCGGGGGTGACGATGGAGGCTGGGGCGACGGGCGGCGCCCCTCACCCCCGCCAGAACGGCTTGTCCGCTTCGGCGGCGACGTCCGACCGGCTGAGGCCGACATCCTTCAGGTCAGAATCACTCATGCCGGCGAGCTGGCCGCGCTGGCGCGCGCGGCGCTGCCAGCCGAGCAGGGCATCGAAGGCGCGGAGCGCCAGGGAGGGCCGCGCATCGGCGCGGAAAATCGCGGTATTCAGGGTCATATCGCTGCAGTTTGCCATGTCGTCCTCCATCCGGCCGCCGCACCGAAACCGGCCGCCGTGGAGGCAGAAATAAGCCTGTCCGGCTGGACGGACAAACGATCATGTCTCATATTCGCATCAGTTTTCCTCATGCGACGAGGCATCGCCCGCCATGGCCCGCCAGCTGCCGCCGCTGAATGCGCTGCGCGTCTTCGAGGCCGCCGCGCGCCACCTGTCGTTCACCAAGGCCGCCGAGGAACTGCATGTGACGCAGACGGCGGTGAGCCACCAGGTCAAGCTGCTGGAAGACACGCTGGGCCAGCCGCTGTTCCGCCGCTTCAACCGGCGCCTCGTGCTGACCGAGGCGGGCCAGGCCTATCTGCCGCCGCTGCGCGACGCCTTCGATGCCATGGATGCGGCGACCCGCGCGCTCGGCCGCCGCGGCGGGCCGCGCCAGCTGCGCATCACCACCCTGCAGTCGCTGGCGGCGAAATGGCTGGTGCCGCGCATGCCGCGGTTCCAGGCGCGGCATCCCGGCCTCGACCTGCTGATCTCCACCGGCGAGCATGCGGTGGATTTCCGCCGCGAGGAGATCGACCTTGGCATCCGGCTCGGCGCCGGCAACTATCCCGGCCTGCATGTCGAGCCTCTGATGGACGACTTCGTGTTTCCGGTCTGCGCGCCGGGCCTGGTCGACGGCGATCCGCCTTTGCGCCGCATCGAGGACCTGAAGCATCACGCGCTGCTGCATGACATGTGGGTCCTGCCCGAGGAGCATGCGCCGGTCTGGCGCAACTGGCTCGCCCATGCCGCACAGCAGGGCGCCGACATCCGCGGCATCGATGCGACGCGCGGCGCCGGCTTCAGCGACAGCGCCATGGCGATCCAGGCCGCCATCGCCGGCCAGGGCGTGGTACTCGGCCGCCGCGCGCTGGTGGCCGACGATCTCGCCGCCGGCCTGCTGGTGCGGCCGTTCGGCCCGGAACTGCAGAACCGGTTTTCCTATTATCTGGTCTGCCCGCCGGCGGTGGCGCAGAGCCGCGACTTCATCGCCTTCCGCGACTGGCTGGTCGAGGAGATCCGCCTGGGCGACCTCTAGGCAGGCTGTCGCTCACCACATGCTGGCGGCGGCGCAGCTTACCACATGCTCGCTGCCGCTCGGGCCGGCCATTCGTCGTCGTAGGCCTTGCCGTCGATGCGGCTGTCGCTCATCGACTGCAGGATCTGGCCCGGCGTCGGCAGCGCCCGGGTATCGACCTGCCTTGCTGCATCCCACAAGCCGGCGCGGATCACCGCGCGGGCGCACTGGAAATAGACCGCCTCGGTGCGGATCACGATCACCGAACGCGGCGCCTTGCCGTCGACGGCGAAACTGTCGCAGAGCGCCGCATCGGTATCGAGCCGGGCGCGGCCGTTGATGCGCAAGGTGGTGCCGGCGCCGGGGATCAGGAACAGCAGGCCGACGCGCGGATCGCGCACGATGTTGCGTAAAGAGTCCGTGCGGTTGTTGCCGCGCCGGTCGGGCAGCAGCACGGTGCGCGGATCGGCCACGCGGACGACGGAACCCGCATCGCCGCGCGGCGAGCAGTCGAGGCCCTCGGGACCGGCGGTGGCCAGCGCCACGAAAGGTGCCGCCTCGATCCAGGCGCGGTATGCCGGGGTGATATGGTCGACCTCTTTCACCGTCGAGGTCTCGCCCGGCACGCCATAGATGGCTTCAAGCTCGGCGAGGGTCTGGATGATCGTCATGGCGGGTCTCCGGCTCAGCGAAAGGCGGGCGGCGCGGGCGCAATCTGCCACGGCGCCCGGCCCGCCGCCACCGATCTTCACGGCAGCGATCCGGCCTTTCGCGCGTCGGTCCTGCGGATCCACGCCTTGCGAATTTCACTCACCGCCACCACCGCCAGGGCCGGCAGCGCCAGTGCCAGCCCGTGATGCCAGCCGATGCCTTCGAGCCGCAGCAGCGGTCCGATGCCGGGCAGGTCGCGCACCGCGAACTGCAATGCCTGGGCCGCCAGCACGCCGCCGATCAGCAGCGGATTGGCGGCAAGGGGAATACGGAACAGCGAGCGGCGCTCCGAGCGGCAGGCCAGCACCTGCATGTTCTCGCACCAGACCAGCAGCCAGAGCGTCAGGCCCTGTGCCGTCACGAGATCGTAACCCGCGCCCTGCAGCGCCCAGAGATAGCCGGCGAAGCTGAGCAGGCCGATCACGCCGCCATCGACCAGCACCTGGGTGATCATGGCGCGGTCGAAGATCGCGGCATGCCGCGGCCGCGGCCGGCGCTGCAACACGCCGGGCTCGCCTTTCTCGAAGGCGAGCGCCACGTCCTGGATGCCGTTGGTGACGAGGTTGATCCACAGCAGCTGCACGGCGGTCAGCGGCGGCGGCAGGCCGGCCAAGGTCGCCAGCAGCATCAGCATGATCTCGGCGGCGCCGGTCGAGATCGCCAGCCAGATCACCTTGCGCAGGTTGTCATAGGCGCTGCGGCCCTCGGCGATGCCGGCGACGATGGCGGCGAAATTGTCGTCGACCAGGATCAGGTCGGCGGCCTCGCGCGCCACATCGGTGCCGCTGCGCCCCATGGCGACGCCGATATCGGCGGCCTTCAGCGCCGCCGCGTCGTTGATGCCGTCGCCGGTAACCGCCACCACCTCGCCCTGACGACGCAGGCTCTGCACGATGGCGAGCTTCTGCAACGGCTCGATGCGGGCAAACACCCGGGCATGATACACTGCGGCATCGAAGGCGGCTGCGTCGGCGGCCAGTGCGCGCAATTGTGTGCCGGTCACCACATCGGCCTCGTCGTCGGCCATATGCAGCTGGCGGGCGATGGCCAGCGCGGTCAGCGGATGATCGCCGGTCACCATCACGGTGCGGATGCCGGCGGCCTGCGCCCCCTGCACCGCGCCGGCGGCTTCCGGCCGCAGCGGATCGATCAGGCCGGCGAGGCCGAGCAGGGTGAGGCCATCGAGGGATTCCGCTTCCGGTTCGGTGACCGGGCCGGCGGCGACGGCGATGACGCGATAACCGCCGGCGGCGAGCCGCGCCACGGCTGCCTCGGCGGCGGCGCGGCCGGCGGGATCGCAGAGCGCCAGCACGGTTTCCGGCGCGCCCTTCACATAGGCGACCAGGCTGTCACCCTCGGCATGGAAATCGGCGGCATAGCGTAGCGCCGGTTCGTAGGCGATGCGGCCGCGATGGCCGGCGGCTTCCAGTACCGCATCGTAATCGAAGGGCAGGGCGAGGCGCAGGAAGGCGAGGTCGACGGCGTCGCCGGTTTCCTCGCCGGCATGGTCGGGCGCGCCATGGCCGACATGGCCTTCCGAACAGCGCGCGGCGGCCAGCGCCAGCGTGGCAACCGCCGCATCGCGCGGCGCGGCGAGATGGCCGCCGGCATCATCCGGCAGCCACAGGGTCTCGACGCCGAGGCGATTGACGGTGAGCGTGCCGGTCTTGTCGGTGGCGATCACCGTGCAGGCGCCGAGCCCCTCGACGGCAGGCAGGTGGCGCACCACGACATTCTTCAGGCTCATGCGGTGCACGCTGATCGACAGCGCGATGGTCATCGCCACCGGCAGGCCTTCCGGGATCGCCGAGACCGCCAGCGCCACGGCGAGCAGGAAGACCTCGGCGGCGCCGGCCCCGCTCAGCAGCTGCAGCGCGGCAATGACACCGATCAGCAGCAGGGCGGCACCGGCGATCTGGCGGCTGAACCGGGCCATGCGGCGCACCAGCGGCGGCGCGCTGGCGGCGGCATGCATGGCCAGCGCCAGCCGGCCGACCTCGCTGTGCCGGCCGGTGGCGGCGACCACGGCGAGGCCGCGGCCGGCCTGCACCAGGGTGCCGGCATGCAGCATGGTGATGCGGTCGCCGAGCGGCGCATCGGCAGCCGGCGTGGCCCGCGCATCCTTGGTCACCGCCAGCGATTCGCCGGTCAGCAGGCTTTCGTCGACCGACAGGGCCTCGGTGCTGATCAGCCGCAGGTCGGCCGGCACCTTCAGGCCTGATTGCAGCAGCACGATATCGCCCGGCACCAGCCGTTCGGTGTCGAGCGCGCAGACGCGGCCGTCGCGCCGCACCTCGACATGGCCGCGTACCAGCCGGCGCAGGGCCCGGGCGCGGGTCTCGGCCCCCCATTCCTGCCAGCTGCCGATCGCCGCATTCATCGCCAGCACCACAGCGATGAAGCCGGCATCGGCGAGATGCCCGAGCAGCAGGGAAACCAGCGCGGCACCGAGCAGCAGGTAGATCAGCGGCGAGCGGAACTGGCCGAGCACGACGGCTGGCAGGCTGCGCGCCGCCGCATCGGGCAGGCGGTTGAGGCCGTACTGCTGCAGCCGGCGTTCCGCCTCGGCCATGCTCAGGCCGCCCGGATCGCTGCCCAGCCGTTCGAGCACCGCCGCCGCGGACAGGGTATGGACCGGCGTGTCGGGAGAAAGGGTGGCCTGCATTGCCGCAGTCTGCCCGTCCTGCCGCCCGCGCCGCCTTGATGGAGGTCAAGCCGCCGGCGGGCTTGCGGCAATTGCGCGCAGACGGCAGGGTTGCCACATTCCTGCCTTACGCCGCTGCTGCCCTGTCACAAATACGCTAGACTATCGACACCGCATCCCCTTCCGGCCGCCGGTTCCGGCGGCAGTTTCCCCGGAGCTGTTCATGGCATCCGACACCCCTCCTGCCGCACCGCTTGCCGTGCCCGACCCTGCAGGGCCGCGCCCCGGCGAGCAGACCGTGCTGGTGCTGCAGGGCGGCGGCGCGCTCGGCGCCTACCAGGCCGGCGCCTATGAGGCGCTGGCGGAAACCGGCTACAGCCCGCAGTGGCTGGCCGGCATCTCGATCGGCGCCGTCAATGCCGCGCTGATCGCCGGCAATCCGCCGGAAAAACGCCTGCCCGCGCTGCGCAGCTTCTGGGAGACCGCCTCGTCCAGCCTGATGCAGCAGCCGATCCTCGGCGGCGATGCCGAACGCCGGCTGCTGAGCCAGACCGCCGCCTGGGCCGGCAGCCTGTTCGGCATCCCCGGCTTCTTCCGGCCACGCATGCCGCCGCCGTTTGCCGTCTGGCAGGGCAGCAAGGGAGCACTCAGCTATTACGACACCGCGCCGCTGCGCGCGTCGCTGGAAAAGCTGGTCGATTTCGACCGGCTGAACAATGATGGCATCCGGCTCAGCGTCGGCGCCGTCGACCTCGAGACCGGCAACTTCACGTATTTTGACAGCCACCATACCCGCATCGGGCCGGAGCACATCATGGCGTCCGGCGCGCTGCCGCCCGGCCTGCCGCCGGTGGAGATCGAGGGCCGGCTGTACTGGGACGGCGGCATCGTCTCGAACACGCCGCTCAACTACGTGCTGGAATATACCGGCGACCGCAGCGACATGTGCATCTTCCAGGTCGACCTGTTCAGCGCCAAGGGCCCCATGCCGGAGACCATCTTCGACGTCGCCCAGCGCGAGAAGGAAATCCGCTATTCGAGCCGCACCCGGCTGAACACCGACCAGTTCCGTCAGACCCAGACCATGCGCCGCGCCGCGCGGCGGCTGGTACAAAAACTGCCGCCGGAGCTGCGCGATGACCCTGATGCGGTCAGCCTGGAGTACTGGAGCTGCAACGCGGCCATTACGATTGCGCATCTGATCAACCGGCGCCGCCCTTTCGACACCGATTCGAAGGATTACGAATTCTCCCGCCTGTCGATGGAGGAACGCTGGACCGCCGGCCGCGACGACGTGCGCCACGGCCTGCAGCGCAAGGACTGGCTGGAGCGCAAGAAACCCGAAGCCGGCGTCGCCATCTTCGACCTGACCCGCGCCGAATCCTGATCGTCCTACATACTGACCGTAAAGGAGACTCCCCGATGAAACTCAAGGACAAGGTCTGCATCATCACCGGCAGCGCCAGCGGCCTCGGCCACGGCATCGCCAAGCGCTATGTCGAGGAGGGCGCGAAAGTCGTGATCGCCGACCTCAAGCTCGACGACGCCAAGGCGACCGCGGCGGCACTGGCCAAGATGGGTCCCGGCACCGCGATGGCGGTGGCGATGGACGTGACCAGCGAGGAGCAGGTCAATGCCGGCGTCGCCGAGGTGGTGAAGGCCTGGGGCGGCGTCGACGTGCTGGTGTCGAATGCCGGCATCCAGATCGTGCACCCGGTGGAGGAGTTCACCTACGCCGAATGGAAGAAGATGCTGGCGATCCATCTCGATGGCGCCTTCCTGACCTCGAAGGCCTGCCTGCCGCATATGTACAAGGCCGGTAGCGGCTCGGTGATCTTCATGGGTTCGGCGCATTCCAAGGTCGCCTCGGCGCTGAAGGCGCCGTATGTGACCGCCAAGCACGGCCTGCTCGGCCTCGCCCGCGTGATCGCCAAGGAAGGCGGCAAGAAGGGCGTGCGCGCCAATGTGATCTGCCCGGGCTTCGTGCGCACGCCGCTGGTCGACAAGCAGATTCCGGAACAGGCCAAGACCTTGGGGATTTCCGAACAGGAGGTCATCAACCGCGTCATGCTGGGCGAGACCGTCGACCAGGAATTCACCACCATCGAGGATGTCGCCGAAGTGGCGCTGGTCTTCGCCAGCTTCCCCTCCAACGCGCTGACCGGTCAGTCGCTGGTGGTCAGCCACGGCTGGTTCATGGAGTGACGACAGTCACCGAAGAGGTCAGGCGCCGAGCGGATCGGCGTCGAAGGGCCATTTCGGCCGCGTGATGCGGCGATAATCGAGCTGCGCGATGTCGGCGGCGATGGCGCCCGGGCCGCCGACATACAGCACATCCTGCGCGACCGGCGCGTAGGCGGCATGGAAATGCTGACTCGACTTCACCACCACGATGCGTTTCTGCGCGAGGTCGATGCCGTGCGCGGTGAACAGCTCGAGGCCCTTGGCCTGGTTGCGCAGCGTATTCACCACGACCTCGACATCATCGCCGGCGGGTTGGCCGTCGAACGACAGCACGCGCAGGCAGGCCGCATCGCCGAGCGGCATCTGCGCCGCGCCGAAGCTCTGCATCGCGTTGCGGACCAGCGAGCGGACCTCAACCTCGAGATCGAGCGGCGCACCCGACATCGGCCCGGTCTTGCCGCCGAGGCGCAAGGGCAGCCGCGCGCCCGGACCGGCGGCGAAGCACAGCGACACCGCGACCGGATCCCAGAAGGGACCGTGCGCCACCCCGGCGATGCCGCGCTCCAGCACGCGGCGCAGCAGGAAGGTCGCATCCGACGGCGCGCCGCCGCCGGCATTGTCGGCGGATTCGGCGATCACCACGGTACCGCTGTTGTGGGCGAGCGCCTGGTCGAGCGCCGTGTCGATGGTGAGATACTTCGGCGCGGTGGTGCCGCGCAGGCCATAGAGTTCGCGGCCGAGAGTCTCGGCCAGCGCCGCCGCCTTGCCGGCATCCCTGTCGGCAACGACGAGCAGTTTCGTCGACAGGTCGGGCACATCGCCCCAGGGGAAGCCATGTGCCACCGAGACCGACAGAATCCCGTCCTGGCCTTCCAGTGCCGACAGGCGGTCGACATAGCCGCGCATCGGCGCGCGCGTCGTGTGGTAGATATCGATCATCCGGCAGTCGAAGCTCGCCATCACCGGGCGGATCTCGCCCGCCGCGGCGCGCAGGCAGAGATCGACCAGCTCGACCGCGCGTTCGGCAAAATCGATATGCGGATATTCCTTGAAGCAGATCAGGATGTCGGCGTTGTCCTGCATCGCCTGCGACAGCTGGCAATGCGGATCGAGTTCGGCGCCGATCACCGTATCCGGGCCCACCAGCGTACGGATGCGGGCGAGCAGGTCGCCCTCGCAATCGTCATAGCCGTCGGCGACCATGGCGCCGTGCAGGCCGAGCAGCACCACGTCGACCGGCAGGTTCTGTTTCAGATGATCCAGCAGCTCGTCGCGCAAGGATTCATAGGCGGCGCGCGTGGTGGTGCCGGCCGGCTGGGCATAGGCGACCGGGCCCTCGACCAGCATATGGCCGTCGGCCTTGGCGCGGCGGCGCGCCTCCCACAGCGGAGCGCCATAGGGCGAGGAATAATCGGGATAGCGGCCCGGCGCGGCGTGACAGCCCTCCTCGAAGCCGGCCCGCGCGGTCGGGATCGGCGAGAAGGTGTTGGTTTCGGTGAACAGGGCGGCGGCATAGAGGCGCATGGCGCGGCTCTCCCTTGCCCGCCGCGCCGCTAGTCGCCGTCCTTCTTCAGCATGCGGCCGAGATGCCGGCCGCCGAAGATATGGACATGCAGGTGCGGCACTTCCTGGTTGGCATTGACGCCGCAGTTGCTGAGCAGGCGATAGCCGCCGTCCGCCGCGCCGGCGATCTTCGCCGTGTCGCCGATCGCCTTCACGTAATCGGCCATTTCCTCGGGCGAGGCGCGGTCGGCGAAATCATCAAAATCGACATAGGCGCCCTTGGGGATCACCAGCACATGCACCGGGGCGAGCGGATTGATATCGGCGAAGGCGAGGCTGTACGTCGTCTCGTGCACTTTCTTGCAGGGAATCTCGCCGCGCAGGATTTTCGCGAACACGTTGCTGCTGTCATAGGCCTTGGCCATCGGTCGTCTCTCGCTCTGGGGCTGCGGAAATCAGGTGAGCTGGCGGGCCTTCTTTTCCTCGATGCCCGACTGGCCCTCGCGCTTGGTCAGTTCGTCGCGCACGTCATCGATGGTGATGCCGCATTCGGCCCATAGCACCAGCAGGTGAAAGACGAGATCGGCGCTTTCCGAGACCATCGCCTCGCGGGTCTCGGACACCGCGGCAATCGCCAGCTCGACGGCTTCCTCGCCCATCTTCTGGGCGATCTTGGCGCGGCCCTTGGCGAACAGCTTGGCGGTATGCGACACGGCGGGGTCGCCGCCCTTGCGGCTGACGATGACGTCGTAGAGTCGTTCCAGCGTATCGCGGTTGTCGCTCATCGCTCCGGTCTCTCCCCTTACTGCTGCCGCACCGGTATGCCGGCTTCGGCCATATGGCGCTTCGCTTCGCCGATGCTATGCCGGCCGAAGTGGAAAATCGAGGCTGCCAGCACCGCCGAGGCATGGCCCGCGACTACACCTTCGACGAAATGGTCCAGATTGCCGACGCCGCCCGACGCCACCACCGGGATGGTCACCGCATCGGCGACGGCGCGGGTGAGGGCGAGATCGAAGCCCTTTTCGGTGCCGTCGCGGTCCATCGAGGTCAGCAGTATCTCGCCGGCGCCATACTCGGCCATGCGCCTGGCCCAGGCGACCACGTCGATGCCGGTGCCGTTGCGGCCGCCATGGGTGAAGACTTCCCATTTGCCGGGCGCAACCTGGCGGGCGTCGATGGCGACGACGATGCACTGGCTGCCGAATTTCTCGGCGGCCTCGCGCACGAATTCGGGGCGGTTGACGGCGGCGGTGTTGATCGAGGTCTTGTCGGCGCCGGCCAGCAATAATTTGCGCACGTCTTCGACCTGGCGCACGCCGCCGCCGACGGTCAGCGGCATGAAGCAGCGTTCCGCCGTGCGGGCGACCACGTCGTAAAGCGTGTCGCGCGCGTCCGAGGATGCCGTGATGTCGAGGAAGGTCAGCTCGTCGGCGCCGGCGGCGTCATAGACCGCGGCCTGCTCGACCGGATCGCCGGCATCGCGCAGGTTGACGAAATTGACGCCCTTGACGACGCGGCCGTCCTTGACGTCGAGACAGGGGATGATGCGGACCTTGAGGCTCATGCCGCCTCCTTCAGCGCCGCGGCCGGGTCGATGCGGCCGTCATACAGCGCACGGCCGAGGATGGCGCCGTCGATTTTCGCACCGGCGGCGATCTCGACATTCAGCGCCACCAGATCCTCGATGCCGGCCAGGCCGCCCGACGCGATCACCGGGATCGGCACGGCCCGCGCCATCGCGGCGGTGGCGGCGACATTGACGCCCTTGAGCAGGCCGTCGCGGTCGATGTCGGTGTAGACGATGGCGGCGACGCCGGCATCGGTGAATTTCCTGGCCAGCTCGAGCGCATCGAGGTCACTGGCTTCCGCCCAGCCCTCGACGGCGACGCGGCCGCCGCGCGCATCGATGCCGACGACGACGCGGCCGGGCCAGCGTTTCGCGGCTCGCTTCACCAGCTCCGGGTTGCGCACCGCCACGGTACCGAGGATGACCCGGGTGATGCCGGCGTCGAGCCAGGCCTCGATGGTGGCCTCGTCACGGATGCCGCCGCCAAGCTGGATCGGCAGGTCGATGGCGGCGCGGATCGCCCTGACGGCGGCCGCATTGGCCGGCCTGCCGGCGAAGGCGCCGTCGAGATCGACCAGATGCAGGTAGCGGAAACCGGCCGCGGCCCAAGCCTTCGCCTGTGCTGCCGGATCGGCGTTGAACACGGTGACCTGCGCCATGTCGCCCTGCTTGAGGCGGACGCATTCGCCGTTCTTCAGGTCGATGGCGGGATAGAGGTTCATGCGGCCGTCTCCGCCAGCAGCTTGGTGTAGAAATAGCCGTCGATATGGCTGCCGTCGATGAAGGCATAGCGCGGCTTGATGCCCCAGCGCTTGTAGCCGGCCTGCTCGATCAGCTGGATCGCGGCGGCCAGGGTGGCGCGCAGGTCGAGATCGATCTGCTGGAAGCCCGCCGCGCGGCCGGTCTCTTCGACGGCCTTCAGCAAACCGCGGGCGAGGCCATGGCCGCGCGCCCAGGGCGCGATGAAAAAGGTGGTGAGCTGCGCGGCATGGGCCTGCGCCTCGTTGTTCGGCGGCGGTCGCAGCAGCTGGGTCGAGCCGACGATGGCGCCGTCGAGCCGGGCAACGAAGAGGTCGCGCTGCGGCATCAGCAGCACGCCGCGCCAGTAGCTTTCCAGCACGCGGCGCGGCGGCGGCGTCAGCCAGCCGAAGCCATTGCCGTCGAGGATCGCCTTCTCGGCGGCCTCGCACAGCTCGTCGAGCTCGTCGTCGCTGAGCGCGGCGACCTTCTCGACCACGGCATTGGGGGTGATGTCCTTGACCTTGATCGTCATGACGCTTCCCTAAGGTGTCCAGCGCAGGAAATTGGCCAGCAGCCGCAGACCGGTCGCCTGGCTTTTTTCCGGATGGAACTGGGTACCGACCATATTGGCGCGGCCCACGGCGGCGACCACCGGGCCGCCATAGTCGGCCTCTGCAAGGATCACGCCGCGATCCGCCGGCTTCAGGTGGTAGCTGTGCACGAAATAGGCATGGTCGCCGTCTTTCAGGCCGGCCAGCACCGGGTGCTGCGGCTGCAGCAGGCGTAGCTGGTTCCAGCCCATATGGGGGATTTTCAGCGCCGGATCAGACGGCTGCAGCAGCTCCACCGCGCCGTCGATCCAGCCCAGTCCCCTGTGTTCGCCATGCTCGCGGCCGACGGTCGCCATCAGCTGCATGCCGACGCAGATGCCTAAGAACGGCTTGGCTTTGCGCAGAACTTCATCGTTTAGCGTCTCGATCATGCCGTCGAGTTGGCTAAGGCCGCGATAGCAGTCGGCGAAGGCGCCGACGCCGGGCAGCACGATGCGGTCGGCCGCATGCACATCGGCGATATTGCTGGTCACCGCCAGGTCCAGCGCGATGCCATCCTCGGCGGCGGCCCGCTGGAGCGCCTTGGCGGCGGAGCGCAGGTTGCCGGAGCCGTAATCGATCAGGGCGAGCTTCATCTTACACCAGCCTCGGGAAGGCGCTGTCGGCCGGGCCGGGCCGGGCCGCGGCGGGCGACGGCTGTGCACCGGCCGGGCGCGCGGTTGCGGCCCTCCGGTTTTCCGGCGCGTGCAACCAGCGGGCCTCGGCCTCGGCGGCGGAGCCGGCCAGCACCACGCCGGCCAGCCGCCAGCCGCGGCGGGCAAGCGTCCAGCGGCGGAAATCGGCGGCCATGCAGCCGATCAGGAAGCCGACGGCCAGGGCGATCAGCGCGGCGGCCGGGTCGGCGATGCCGCCGAACTCGGTGACCAGGCCGAGCGCAACGCTGAAGACGACATACCCGGCGAGGCCGAGCCACAGCCGGTGCCACAGCAGCCACAGCAGGGGAACCAGCGCCGCGGCCCAGGAGAATCCCGAGGCCACGGCGATCACATCGCCGCCGTTGCCGGGGCGCTCATGCAATGTGAAAAAGCGCATGAAAGCCCCTTACAGCGAGCCTTTGGTCGACGGCACAGCCTGCGGGCTGCGCGCATCGACGGTGCAGGCGTGTCGCAGCGCCCGGGCGAGACCCTTGTAGCAGGTCTCGACGATATGGTGGTTGTTCTCGCCGTACAGGTTCTCGACATGCAGGGTGATGCCGGCATTCTGGGCAAACGCCTGGAACCATTCCTTGAACAGCTCGGTATCCATCTCGCCGAGCTTCGGCCGGCTGAACGCCACCTTCCAGATCAGGTAGGGGCGGTTCGAGATGTCGAGCGCGACGCGGGTCAGCGCCTCGTCCATCGGGATCAGCGCATCGCCATAGCGCAGGATGCCGGCGCGGTCGCCGAGCGCCTTGGCCACCGCCTCGCCGATGACGATGCCGGTATCCTCGGTCAGGTGATGATAGTCGATATGGATGTCGCCCTTGGCCTGGACCTCGAGGTCGATCAGGCTGTGCCGCGAGAAGGTCTCGAGCATATGGTCGAGGAAGCCCACCCCGGTCGCCACCTTGTAGCTGCCGGTGCCGTCGACATTCACGCTGACGGTAATATCGGTTTCCTTGGTTTTCCGGGCAACACTGGCCTTACGTGCGGCCATCGACGGTCTCCTTCCAGCACGGGCCGGCCTCCTGTGGCCCGGCCTGCGGGCCGGCCCGGGAACCGGTCCGCGCGCGGTATAGCAGGAACCGGCGGGCGAGGCTAGGCAGGTTGCAGGCCCGGCCGGGCGCGGTCGGCCGGCTCAGTGACCGGGCTTCAGTGGCCGGGCACCACCCGGGGCTGCCGCAGGCCGGCTTCGGCCGGCAGCGGCTCGGCCGAAGCCAGCCGGGCCGCCATGATGCCGAGCGCGGTACGGTACTGGCGCAGCCGGGCCTCGATGGCGCCGGCCTCGAGGCTGTTCTGTTCGGCGATGCGACGGACGCGCGCCTCGAGATCGGCCAGCAGCGGCCGCAGCAGGCCGAGCTTGGCCACCGGCGGCACGCCGCTGAGGCAGGCCACCGGCAGGCCGTCGGTCAGGCGGCGGAAGCGCCGCATCAGCTGGTCGCCGCGGCTTTCCGGGGCCCGGGCCGCCGGAAGCGCGCCCGAGGCGGCATCGACCAGCAGCACCAGCACCGCCTGGTGCAGGGTGTTGACGATGCTGAGCCACTGGTCCGTGCGGTATGGGTTGTCGATCAGATCAACCGGTAAGGGTGCCGGTTGCAACAGGATGAGGGCGCGATTGAGCCGATCTGCCATTTCATCGGCTCCGGTCACGCCACGCGCAGCGAAACAGCCGGGGCGAAGGCCGCCGCCGCCTGCTCAAACCTGCCGGAAAAGTTTCCTCGCATCACCATCGCCCAGTTTCGGCTCTCGGGTGGTCGGCGTACAGAACGTCCTGCCTCGTCCACAGCCTGAAGCAGCAAAAATCCCTTTAATTACAGGCCATCGGACTCGTTCTACGAGTCCATACTAGCGGCATTACTCTTTTTTGGCGAGTAGAAATCAAAAAAGATTCCTCTTTTATGATCAGTTGCGGAGATACCCTTGTATGCGTCATGGGGGTCAAAATGGAACGCGGCTCCGGGATATGCAACCGGTTCACGGGAAAAAGGGGAAGGCCGGCGCCGGGCGAGAGGCCAGGGGCGATCAGGCGACCCGGAAGCGGCCGAGCAGGCCGGCGAGCTCCTCGGCCTGCTCGGACAGCGCCTGGGCCGAGGCCGAGGTCTGCTCGACCAGCGCGCCGTTGCGCTGGGTCATCTCGTCCATGTTGACCACGGCGCCGTTGACCTCCTCAAGGCCGCGCGACTGCTCAGCCGAGGCCGCCGCGATCTCGGCGACGATGTCCGAGACCTTCTTCACCGCGGTGACGATCTCGACCAGCGAGGCGCCGGTCTGGTTGACCAGCTGGGCCCCGGTCTTCACCTGGGCATTCGACTCCGCGATCAGCCCCTTGATGTCCTTGGACGCATTGGCCGACCGCTGGGCCAGCGCGCGGACTTCCTGCGCCACCACGGCAAAGCCCTTCCCCGCTTCGCCCGCGCGGGCCGCCTCGACGCTGGCATTCAGGGCCAGCAGGTTGGTCTGGAAGGCGATCTCGTCGATCAGCGACACGATGTCGGCGATCTTCTGCGCGCTCTCCTCGATGCGGGTCACCGCACGGACCGCCTCGGCCACCACCGAACCACCGCGATCGGCGGTATCGCGCGCCGCGGTGGCGAGCTGGTTGGCGGCCTGGGCGTTGTCGGCATTCTGCTTCACCGTCATCGTGACCTCGTGCATCGCGGCCGCGGTCTGTTCCAGCGTCGCCGCCTGGCTTTCGGTGCGACTGGCCAGATCCTGGCTGCCGGTGGAAATCTCGCCGGCGGCGGCGCGCACGGTATTGGCGCTCTCGGCAATGCGCTGCATCGCCTCGGCCAGCGTGGTGCTGGCGCTGTTGACGTCCTCCTTCAGCCGGGCGAAGACGCCGGCATACTCGCCGGCGACACGGCGGGTCAGGTCGCCTTCGGCCAGCCCGGCCAGCACGCGGCCGACCTCGTCGACCGCACCGGCCACCGCATCGAGCAGGCGGTTGACGCCGCTGCCGATCTTGCCGGCAACGCCATCGAGTGATGCCGTGTCGATGCGCTGGGCGAGGTCGCCGGCGGCGGCGGCGGCGACGATCTCGCCGACCGCGCGGTCGAGCAGGGCATCCTGCGCCTGGCGGTGCCGCTCGGACGCCTGTCGCTCGCTCTCGACATCCTGGCGGAGTTTTTCGTTCTCGGTGCCGTTCTGCCTGAACACCTGCACGGCACTGGCCATGCGGCCGATCTCGTCGCGGCGGTCGAGGCCCGGCACCGCAGCGCCGTAGTCGCCGCCGGCCAGCACGGTCATCGCCTCGGTCAGGGCCGCGATCGGGTTGGCGATGCCGCGACCGATCAGCAGGGCAAACAGCAGGCCGAGCACCAGCGCCGCCACCGACAGCACGGCGACAGTGATGAAGGTGGCGCGGAAGGCCAGCGCCGCACCGGACTGCTCGGCCTTGAGCTGCGCCAGTTCGCTCACCTTCACCTGCTGGGTGAGGTCGGCGATCTTGGCGATGTCGTCTTCCATGGTCTGGTAGATCAGGGTGTTCATGTCCTGCGCCGCATTGGCGGCGTCGATGATGCCGGTCTCGTAGAGGCGGGCGAATTTCTCGGCATCCTCGGCCGACTGCACCAGCGCCGGCTTGTCGAGCGAGCTTTTCAGCGTGTCGATCAGGTCGACGAAGGTCTTCACCTTGCCGCGCGCCTCGTTGGCCATGCTCATCTCGCCCTGGCCGATGAAGCGGGTGGCGGCGAGCCGGATATCGGCGAAGGCATCGAGTACCAGGCCGGCCTCGGTGGCGGTGGCCATGTCGTTGCTGCGCATCGCCGTGCGGATCAGCTGCAGCAGCTCTTCATGCGCCTTGGGACCATAGACGTCGAGCTGGCTGCCGTTGATCGCCTTCATCTTGTTGCGCGCCTCGATGGCCTTGGCGAGGTTGGTGAAGGTGCGATCGAGCAAAGGCTGGATCTGCTCCATCAGGGCATGACGCGCACTGTCGCCCTCCGCTTCGGTCGCCGCCTTCAGCGTCTCGCGCAGGTCGGGTTCCAGATGACGGGTCGCCAGCAGGCCACGCGGATTGTCGCGCTCGATGTAGAGCAGCAGGTTGCGCCGCAGGTCGACGATGTCGCGCTCGAACTGCTGGATGCGGCGGCCGTTCTCGGAGATCGCATCGTAATTGGTGAAGGCGCGATCGCCGCGCTGGATGCCGATGCCCGAGGCCACCGCCACCACCACCAGCAGGACCAGCGCGACGGCGAAACCGATGGCGATGCGCACGCGGATGCCGAGCCCGGCGAACCAGGCCAGCACCGGTGGCAGGCGGCGCGGCGCATGTTCCGTCACGACATGACTGTCGGCATCGGTGCCGATGACCGGATCAGAGGCGGCATCGGCGGCGGCGATATCGGCATGCACCATGGAACAGGCTCCTGAATCAGCGGGACCGGCCGGCACAGCGGGCCGGCCGGACAGAAGAGGGATGGGCGGGATGAGGGGCAGGCAGGCAGGCTGTGCGGTGGCCGCACAGGCCGGCATGGCAGCATGACGGAGCGGCCGGCGTCCAATCGTCAGTTCGGATGCCGGCGGATAAGAATGTCTTATGGACGGAATGACGCCACGGCAGCGGTACGGGCGGCACAGGACAGACGCGGCAGGACACCATCAGGACTTCCGAACAGGCCCGCAGCCAGGGCTGCGGGGTTCACCCAGCAATGCCGCTCCCGATGTCTCCCCCCGGATTCCGTGTCGACCCTTGCAACCCCGGCCGACCGGTTCCGATGCCGCCACAACCCTGGTGGCGGCGCCCATGTTATCGAATATTTACATTATGTCGCGGGCCGTTGCCTAGACGCCCGGCGCGAATACAAGCCACGGTCGCTCAGCCCTAAACCATTCTCGCGTCTTGCGGATTTGCCGCTCTGCACCAATGTATAAGTTACCGGAATCGCCGCAGCTTTGTGCCCCGGACGATTTACAACCCGGTAGCAGAGACTGGCAACTAATGGTAAAGACGCTATCATTATTACAACCTTTGACTCACTTGTAATGGAGAAGGTCATGCGCAAACCGAACCCCTATGACGCCCATGTCGGGTCGCGGCTGCGGGCCTGCCGGACACTGGCGGGCTTCAGCCAGGAGCGGCTTGGGACGGCGGTCAGCCTGAGCTTCCAGCAGATCCAGAAGTACGAGAAGGGCCTGAACCGCATCGGCGCCAGCCGCCTGCAGCAGTTCGCCCAGATCCTGAACGTGCCGCCGTCCTACTTCTTCGAGGACATGCCTGGCGTCGAGCAGCAGCCGCAGGCGCGGCCCGAGCATGCCGTCGTGTCCGAGATCGAGCAGGACAAGAGCCCGGTATCGCGCCGTCAGGCGCTCGAGCTGGTGCGCAATTTCGGCAAGATCAGCGATCCCACGGTGCGCGACCGCATCTTCCAGCTGATCAAGGCCGCCGCGACCTCCTACAGCGGCAAGGCCGAGGGCGAGGACGAGCAGCCGGCGGCCGTTGCCGTCGCGGCCCCGGCCGGCGACGAACCGGCCTGATCCGGGCACGGTCTTTTCCTCCCGCCTGTTTTGCCTTCCGGGCCGCGGCCATCGCCGCGGCCCGTTTTTATGGGCGCCGACTTTATTGGCGCCAGCCGTGATTGCCGCGCGCAATACCTGCCACCGGTTTCACAACCGGCCGGACAATCCGCTCTGACGTAGTTGTCCACAGGAGATCGCCTTTCGGCTGTCATCTCCGTGAGAATCTTGCGGAGGTAAGTGCAATCATCCTGCCGTCCACACTTAAAGGAGGCATGGATGACCATTCACACGCTCAAAACCCAGATCCTGCAGGCCCGCCGGCAGCGTCTGCCCGACCAGCTCACGCTCGATCACGGTCCGCGCGATCAGCTCGGCCGTTTCTTTCTCGAAGCCGACAAGGCGGCCCGCGACCGCGGCGTCTTCCTGTCGCTCAGCACCGATTTCGAGATGCTGGAAGCCATCAACCAGGAGAACCGGCCGAGCTGGCACCGCCTGGTGCCGACCTTCGAGCATCATGTCGGCGGCATCAATGCCGGCAACGGCTTCTGCCTGATCGGCCGTAACGAGGAGGGCGAGATCATCAGCACCCAGGCTGCCCGCTTCTTCGACTTCGGCGACGAAACGCTGGCCGATTACCTGACCAGCCTGCGGCTGTTCTATCCGCATCCCGAACGGCAGAAGCGGGACGGCGAATCCTGCTCGGTCGAGGCACCGAGCGCGCGTACGATCCGCGGCAAGGCGGTTTTCTCCGGCGGCACCTGGATCCATCCGGAATACCGCAAGCGGCTGATGCCGATGATCCTGCCTCGCATCTCGCGGGCGCTGGCGCTGACCAAGTGGGATACCGAATACACCTTCAGCCTGGTCAGCAACGCGCTGGTCAGCAAAGGGGTAGCCCAGGCCTATGGCTATAACCGCGTCGAGCCGGGCATCCTGTGGTTCATGGCGCCGGTGGCGGATCGCTGCGAGGCATCGCTGGTCTGGATGCCGCGGATGGAAATGCTGGCCGATATGCTGGCTTTCCCGCAACTGCTGGCCGACGCGGAGAACCACGAGGCCCGGCCGCTTCAGCCGCTGCCGGCGGCTGAACCCGTCGCCGTCAGACCGAACTGACGCTCCGGGCGCCCTCTAGTCCGAGCGGCACAGAAATATGCGGTGTGACCAGAGAGCTGCCAGACAAAAACCGCCCGCCGTTGCCGTCGCGCCAGCGCAGAATCAGACGCTGGTAGCGGCGACGGCGGGAATCATGACCCTCCGCCTCGATGATGGCATCGATGTCGTCGGCGAGCGGATCGCCTTTTTGCATGCATTCCAGATAGGAAACCGCCGTCCACTGGCCGTATTGCGGATCCGGCTGATCGGTCAGCCGCCGGCCGACCATCTGCTTGAGCTTGAAATTGTCGTAGATCGAGAAGCCATCGCCGGAAAATTTCAGCGTCAGTCCGATATTGGGCTGATCCTCAACCAGCAGAGTGCGGTTGATCATCTCGCTGCTCTGCAGATAGCGGTCGACGCTCTTGTCATAAAGGCCGCTGTTGGCGCGCCACAGGTCGTAAAGCCCGACCAGCCGTTGCTGGCCGCTGTGCCGCCAGCTGTCAAGCTGCTGTGGTGCCCGGATGAATTTGTCGCGCATGCGCGGTTCGCGCAGATTGGCCAGCTCGCGCAGCCGTGGCGACACTGCCCCGGCCTCCAGAAAAACCTCCTCCATCCAGCCCATCAGGTAGAAGACAAGCCCGACCGGCGTCGTCTTCACGGCGCTCTCCAGATAGGATTCGAGGGTCGAGAGCACCGCCGGCGACAGCATGCCGGCGCGGAACTGCAGCAGGGTGACGTCCTCGCGCACCTCGAGCCAGACATAGCCGAGATTGCGCGCGGCATAGCCGGCGAGATCGAAATCGGGATTCGGATAACCGAGTTTTTCCGCCAGCAGCTCGGACGGCCAGCGCCACCAGCGACCGGACGTATCGATCAGATAGTTCATGCCCACCCCCACGCGGCCCCAGCCTGACCGCATGGTCAGGAGTCTAGGGCAGCCCCGGCAGGGAGTCGAGAGCGCCTTCCGCACCAGAAAGTCGCAACGTCAAAGGCTTACGCAACCGTATTGCGGTGTATCTTTCGCCCGCTTGCAGCGCGCGACCGCCCTCCCTACATGAACAGCCTGTCGCAGATAAGGATTCCTCCCGCATGAGCAGCAGTAATGACCAGGTGCCGGTCTGGCACGGCACCACCATCCTTGCCGTCCGCAAGGGCAGCCAGGTGGTGCTGGCCGGCGACGGCCAGGTCAGCCTCGGCCAGACCGTGATCAAATCCAATGCTCGCAAGGTGCGCCGCATCGGCGACGGCAGCATCCTGGCCGGCTTCGCCGGCGCCACCGCCGATGCCTTCACCCTGTTCGAGCGGCTGGAAGCCAAGCTGGAGCGCCACCAGGGCCAGCTCGCCCGCGCCTGCGTCGAACTGGCCAAGGACTGGCGCACCGACCGTTACCTGCGACGCCTCGAAGCCATGATGGCGGTGGCCGACCGATCCGTCTCGCTGGTACTGACCGGCACCGGCGACGTGCTGGAACCCGAGGACGGCCTGATCGGCATCGGCTCGGGCGGCAACTACGCACTGGCCGCGGCGCGCGCGCTGATCGACCGGCCGGACATGGATGCCGAGGCGATTGCCAGGCGCAGCCTCGAGATCGCCGCCGACATCTGCGTCTACACCAATCGCAACATCATCATCGAAAAGCTGTCATGACCTCGTTTTCCCCGCGTGAGATCGTCTCCGAACTCGACCGCTACATCGTCGGCCAGGCCGATGCCAAGAAGGCCGTCGCCGTCGCGCTGCGCAACCGCTGGCGCCGCCAGCAGCTGCCCGAGGGCCTGCGCGAAGAGGTGCTGCCGAAGAACATCCTGATGATCGGCCCGACCGGCGTCGGCAAGACCGAGATTTCGCGGCGGCTGGCCAGGCTGGCCAATGCGCCGTTCCTGAAAGTGGAGGCGACCAAGTTCACCGAGGTCGGCTATGTCGGCCGCGATGTCGAACAGATCGTGCGTGACCTGCTGGAAGGCGCGCTGACCATGACCCGCGAGAAGCGCCGCAAGGAGGTCGCCGCCCGCGCCGAGCTGGCGGCGGAAGAGCGCCTGCTCGACGCCCTGGTCGGCGACAAGGCCAGCGTCGAGACGCGGCAGAAATTCCGCAAGATGCTGCGCGAGGGCAAACTCGATGGCCGCGAGATCGAGATCGAGCTGAAGGACGGCGGCGCCGGCGGCATGCCGATGTTCGAGATTCCCGGCATGCCCGGTGCCCAGATGGGCATGGCCAACCTGCAGGACATGCTGGGCAAGGCCTTCGGCGGCCCGCGCGGCAAGCCGCGCAAGGTGCAGGTCGGCGAGGCGATGAAGGCGCTGACCCAGGAGGAAAGCGACAAGCTGGTCGACCAGGACAGCCTGACCAAGGAGGCGATCACCGCGGTCGAGCAGAACGGTATCGTCTTTCTCGACGAGATCGACAAGATCTGCGCCCGCAGCGAATACCGCGGCGGCGGTGATGTCAGCCGCGAAGGCGTGCAGCGCGACCTGCTGCCGCTGATCGAAGGCACCGTCGTCAATACAAAGCATGGCACGGTAAAAACCGACCACATCCTGTTCATCGCGTCCGGCGCCTTCTCGGTGGCCAAGCCGAGCGACCTGCTGCCGGAACTGCAGGGCCGCCTGCCGATCCGCGTCGAGCTGAAGGGCCTGACCCGCGACGATTTCAAGCGCATCCTGACCGAGCCGGAGGCCAGCCTGCTGAAGCAGTATGTCGCCCTGCTGCAGACCGAGAATGTGACGCTGGTGTTCACCGACGATGCCGTCGACGCGCTGGCCCAGGTGGCGCATGACGTGAACGAGGGCGTCGAGAATATCGGCGCGCGGCGCCTGCACACGATCCTGGAACGCGTGCTGGAGGAGATCAGCTTCACGGCCGCCGACCATTCCGGCCAGACCATCACCATCGACGCGGCTTACGTGACGCAGCGCATCGGCGATCTCGCCAGCAACGCCGACCTCAGCAAGTATATCCTCTAGGCTGACACCCGCCGCGACGCCGCCCGGGCCGCGCGCATGGCATCCAGCCGGCGCCGGGTGGCGCGCTCGCGGCGCAGGCGGGCGAGATACATCCAGGCGCCGGTGAAGACCAGCGCGGTCAGCCCGCAGCCGAAGACGAACCACACCAGCCGCGAGGCGGTGCCGGCGAAATCGCCGTAATGCAGCGGATTGGCCATGGCATCCCAGCGCCGCAGCGGCCCGGCACCATCGATGCGGTCGACGCGCAGCACGCGGCCATCGGCCGGATCGAGCCAGACCCGGTTGGCACGATCGCGCACCAGCAGGTCGCCGGCCTGGCCCGCCAGCGCGAGCGGCGCGCCCGGCCGTGCCGGGAAATAGACAGCGCGCACCTCAAGACCGGGAAAGGCGGCACGGCCGCGGGCGACCAGGTCGTCGAGCGGCATGGATACGGCGACACCGGCCGGCCTGCTGGCCGCCGGCGGCGGCGGCTCCAGCCGCATGCCGGTGTCGGCCAGCAGGCGTTCGGCGAGATACCAGCTTGCGGTCAGCGCGATGACGGCGAGGAACCAGACCGCCCAGCCGGCGACCAGCCGGTGCAGGTCGTGCAACAGCACCGCGCTGCCCTGCCGCAGCCGCAGGCGGAACAGGCCGCGCCAGAATTGCGGATAGATCACGACGCCGCTGACCAGCATCACCAGCAGCGCGAAGCCGAAGGGCGTCGAGAGATAGACGCCGACATTGATGCGCCGGCCATCGAGGATGATGGCATTGGGCAGGTAGAACTGCCGGTGGATGCGCCGCAGCATGGCATGGATGGTCTCGCGGTCGCGCGCCCCGGTCACGACCGCATGGTACGGATCGACATAGACGAGCCGCGCCGTTCCATCCGGCGCCACCATGCGCGCCTCGGCAGCGAAATACTGTCCTTCCGGCGCGGTGATCCGCTGCAGCACCCAGTCCGGATGCGCGCGGCGCAGCGCGGCGTCGAGCGCACCCCAGCCGGCCAGCGTTGGCGCGGGGTCCACCCGCAGCGCCGGATCGGCCAGCCAGTCGAGCTCATGGCCGATGCTGGTCAGCGTGCCGAACAGGCAGAGGAAGCCGAGCACCAGGCAGCCGTAAAAGCCGACCAGGCCGTGCAGCCGATGCATGATCCGGCGCATCGCGGTGACTGTTCGCTCAGTAGCGCGCGGTCAGCCGCGCCAGCACGGTCAGCGGCTCGCCGGCATAGATCTCGGTGGTGCTGACCGGGGTCTCGATGTAATCGGTGTCGAACAGGTTCTTGCCGGCGACCGAGACGCGGACATGATCGTTCAGGTCGTAGAAGACGCTGGCATCGACCCGCATGTAGCCGGCCACCGAGAAGCTGTTGTCGAGCGCGCCGTTGCGGTGGTCGACGGCGACCATGCCGCCGCCGAAGCCGAGGCCCCTGAGCGGACCGTCCCCGATCTTGTAGGTCGACCACAGGCTGCCGCTCCAGCGCGGTGCCCCGGCAAGCTGGGCGCCTTTGAAAGCGGTGTCCCTGGTCACTTCGGTATTGAGGAAGGCCCCCGAGGCGATCACCTGCCAGCCCGGCCGGACCGTGCCGGTGACATCGAGCTCGACGCCGCGCGAACGCTGCTCGCCGGTGGCGACCGACTCGCCGGCATTGTTCGGATCATCGGTGGTGACGTTCTGCCGGGTCAGGTTGAACACCGCCAGCGTCGCCGACAACCGGTCGGGCAGGATGTCGGCCTTGGCGCCGACCTCGTATTGCTGCCCGGTTTCCGGATCGAACGGGCTGCCGTTGACGTCGGTGCCGGTCTGCGGCTTGAAGGATTCCGTATAGCTGGCATAGAGCGACAGGGCGGGCAGGACCTCCCAGACGATGCCGGCGCGCGGGCTGAAGGCATTGCCCGACTGCTGGGTCTCGGCCCCGTTGCGGGCATTGACCTGGTCGAAAGAATCGAAGCGGCCGCCGGCCAGCAGCTTCACCGTATCGGTCAGGGCAATCTGGTCCTGCAGATAGACGCCGTAGATGTCGACCGCCGCGGTCTGCACCGTCTGCGCCCCGTAGACGCCGGGCAGGGCGCCATAGACCGGGTCGTAGATGTTGATGCTGCCGAGCGTCGCCGTGCGCCAGTCGATGTCGCGATGCGCGCGGCCGTATTCGCCGCCCAGCAGCACGGTGTGGCCGAACGGGCCGGTATCGAAGCGGGCGGTGCCGTCCAGCGTGAAATCGGCATAATCGGTGTCGTCGTTCTGGATGCGCGCCTGGCGCGCCAGCACGCCGCTGGCGCTGATGCTGCGGGGGTCGGCGCTGACCCGCAGGCTTTCGCCGCGGTCGATGCGGCTGACCTGGCGGATGGTCAGCCAGTCGTTGACCTCATGCTCGAGCTTGGCCTGCAGCGCCAGCTTGTTGGAATCAAAGCGCGAGAATTCCTCGCCGAGATAGCGATCGGAGGGGATCGCCGCCACCTTGCCGCCGATGGCGACGAGGCCGCGGTCGAAAGGCAGGCTCTGCTCGGTGTAGTCGAGGCCGAGCGTCAGCGTCGTGGTGTCGCGCGGCTGCCACTGCAGGGTCGGCGCCACCGCCTTGCGCTCGGACTCCGTAAAGAAGTCGCGGAAGGTATCGCTCTTCTGGTACGCCCCGGTCAGCCGCGCCGTCAGCCTGCCCTCGGCATCGAGCGGGCCGGTGACATCGGCCTCGCCGCGGCGATAGTCGAAGGAGCCGGCTTCCAGGCTGCCGCTGGTGCCGAAATCGCGCTGCGGCTTCTTGGTGACGATGTTGACGAGGCCGCCGGGATCGCCCTGGCCGAACAGCACCGAGGCCGGACCCTTGAGGACCTCGACACGCTCGACATTCGACAGGTCGAGGAAGGTCTCGTTGGTGAACAGCGGATTGTTGACCACGCCGTCGCGCGCGAAGGTCTCGCCGCGAAAGCCGCGGATGGTGAAATTCTCCGCGCGATTGCCGATGGTGCTGCCTGGCTGCACGTTGCTGACATTCTGCAGCACGTCGGTCAGGCGGTTGTCCTGCTGGTCCTCGATCACGCTGCGCGGCACCACGTTCACCGCCTGCGGCACGTCTTTCAGCGGCGTGTCGGTCTTGGTGCCGGTGGCCGAGCGGGTGGCGCGGTAGCCCTCGACCGGCCCGTCGGCGAATTCGGCCGGCGCCTGCCCCTCGACCTTCAGGGCCGGCAGCACCGCCGGCCCGGCGGTGACAGGAGGGGCGGCCGGCGTATCGGCCGTCTGGCCAAGGGCCGCAGGCGCGGCGGCCAGGGCGAAGAGGGAGACAAGGGTTGCCGTTTGCAGGCCGGGCAGACGCGCCATGGTGACATCCTGACAATGAGGAGGGACCTGGCTGGCGACTGCCGGGGCGGGGCAGGACACTGGCTAACGCCCGGGAACGGGAAGGCCCTGCCGTATCATCGCCGAAGCAGCCCTGTCAATGCGAATGATACGCAATTGCCGATTTTCACCCTTGATTCATATGTATAATTTTTAAGCAGACGGTCGGCGGAATCCCATGCAGCCGGGCGCGATATGCCCTAAAACCGGAGGCGACATCCGATAAAGGCGGGAGGAAAAGCCTGATGAATGCAGACCTGAAGGGCCGCGTGGCGCTGGTGACCGGCGCGTCCAGCGGCATCGGCGCGGCGACGGCGAAACTGCTGGCCGGGCGCGGCTGCGCGGTGGCGATCAATTTCTCGAAAAGCCGTCCGGCGGCGGAAGCCGTGCTGGCGGCCTGCGAGGCGGCCGGCGGGCGCGCCTTCCTGGTGCAGGGCGATGTCGCCGACGATACCGACTGCCGGCGCATCGTCGACGAGACGGTGGCGCATTTCGGCCACCTCGACTTCCTCGTCAACAATGCCGGCACCACCAAGTTCGTCGCCCACAAGGATCTCGCCGGTCTCTCGGCCGAGGATTTCCAGCGCATCTATGCGGTCAACACCATCGGGCCGTTCCAGATGGTGCGCGCCGCCGAAAGCTACCTGCGCGCCACCAAGGGCGCCGTGGTCAATGTCTCGTCGGTCGCCGCCATCCTCGCCATGGGCTCGTCGCTGGCTTATGTCGCCTCGAAAGCCGCGCTGAACGGACTGACGCTCGGCCTCGCCCGCGTGCTCGGCCCCGAGGTGCGCATCAACAGCGTCTGCCCCGGTTTCGTCGAGGGCGAATGGCTCAAGCAGGGCATGGGCGAGGCGGCCTATGAGGCGACGCGGCAGACCTGGATGGCGCTGGCGCCTCTGGGCCGCGCCAACACGGCGGAGGATGTCGCCGCCAGCATCGCCTTCTTCCTGACCGCGGCGCCCAATATCACCGGCGAGACCCTGATGATCGATGCCGGCATGCGGCTGGCGGCGCCGCGGCCGCCGGTTTCACGCTAGGCAGTGCGCGCCAGGCTGAGCGGCAGCGGCGCCGCACCGGCCTCGTCGCCGGCATCGAGGCGGATGTCGGCGATCACCGGCAGATGGTCGGAGATGCGCCGCGCCGTGGTGTCCACGTGGCTGTGGCGCAGGGCGGCAGCCGGGCGGCAGTAAACCCGGTCGAGACGGAGCAGCGGCCGGCGCGCGGGGAAGGTGCGGTGCATGGTGCGCGCCGGCAGCACGGCGGCCAGCGCGCGCCGCACGCTGCCGAAAAAGAACCAGTCGTTGAAGTCGCCCAGCACCACCGTGGTACGCCGCGCCGTGCCGGCCATGGCGGCCAGCATGGCTGCCTGGGCGCGGCGTTCGCGCCAGCCGAGGCCCAGATGCACGGCGGCGAGATGCAGCGGCCCCCAGGGTGTCGCCACCGTGGCCTCAATGGCGCTGCGCGGTTCGCGGCGATGCACCGACAGGTCATGCACGGCGACATCGTGCAGCGGCCAGCGGCTGATCAGGGCATGGCCGTAATAGCCATCCGGCGCCGTGATGGTGCGCGCCTCGGCGGCATGGCTGCCGAGCGAAGCGGCGAGGACGTCGAAGGGGGAATCGCCACTGCGGCCGCGGGAATCGATTTCCTGCAGCGCGACGATGTCAGGATCGTGGTAGCGCACCAGGGTGACGATGCGGTCGAGGTCGTAGCGGCCGTCCGGCCCGATCCCGGCATGCAGGTTCCAGGTCAGCAGGCGGACGGTCGCCGTGTCGTCCGGCCGTTCGGTGCCGCTCATCGTACCGTGCCGCTCATGCCGCCGCCTTGCCGTCACCGCTGCCACTGCCGCGCAGGTGGCTGACCAGCCGCTGCAGGCCGAAGGACAGCACGCCCCAGCCGAGCAGCAGGGCGGCGAACAGCACCACCTGCATCGCCGAGGGCGAGTCCAGCAGCTGCCACAGGCCATGGCCGAGCGCCGACAGCACGATGACGCCGGGCGCCAGCCCGAGCGCCGAACCGATCAGGTAGTCCACGAGGTGGATGCCGGTGGCGCCGGCCACCAGGTTGATCAGGGTGAACGGCGCCGTCGGCACCAGCCGGATCGCGGCGACGGCGAAGATGCCGTGATGCTGTACGCGCGCGGCGATGCGATGGATGCGCGGTCCCATCAGCTGCCGCAGCGGCCCGGTGCCGATCGCCCGGCCGATGCCGTAAGTGACGAGCGCACTGCTCATGGCGCCGGCCGCCGCCAGCGGCAGGCCGGGCCAGGTGCCGAAGGCGGCCGCGGTGGCAGCGATCATCAGGGTGACCGGAAAGGCAACCAGGCCGCCCAGCACGAACAGCCCGATCACCGCCGGCCAGGCCCAGCCGCTGGCGCCCAGCCGGGTGAACAGGCCGGTCAGCTTTTCCAGCGACAGCACATCGGCCAGCGACGTGTAGCGCCAGGCCAGCACGCAGGCGGCGACGACCAGCAGCAGCAGGCCGAGTTTCAGCACGGCGCCGAGCCGGCTCTGGCGCGGCGGCCCGTCCGCTGCCGGCAGCGGTGCCGCGAGATAGCTTTCGGCCTCCAGCGGATGCGGCGGATCGACCATCTGGCCGATGGCGGCGAACTGCCCGATATCGCCGGGACCGCCGTCGCTGACCGGCAGCAGGCGGCGGTCGCCGTCGGACGCCAGTGCATCGAGTACCGCGAACAACGCGCCGTCATGGCGCCGCAGAAGATCCGCGACGTCATCGACCGTGGTACCGCAATGTTCGGCCAGCAGGGCATTGCGCAAGTCCGCGATGCCAGCGCGGCCCGCGGCATCCGCCGGCGCCAGCACGGCATCGCATTCGGTATCGAGGCCGAAGGAGCGGTTGCACAGGTTGGCCGAGCCGATGCGCAGCAGGCGGTCGTCGACGATCATCAGCTTGGCATGCACCTTCACCTCGGCCGCCGCCGCGCCATGGCCGACGCGCGGATGCAGCAGGCGCACGCGATCCTGCACGCCGGCCTCGCGCAGCACCTGCATAAAGCGGATGCGGCCGGCCAGCATGCTCTGCTGCTCGAACCAGCCGGCATAGCTGTCGGGACTGACCAGCACGGCTTCCAGTTCCGGCCGTTCCTGCAGCCGGCGGGCCAGGGTTGCCGCCACGCCGGTGCAGGTGAGGAACTGGTTCTCGATATAGAGGCTGCGTTCGGCGCCGGCGATCATGTCGTGATACAGCGCCTCGATCTCGCGAATTTCCGGTTCGCTGTCGAAAGCCGGCTGGGTGCGGGCGATGCCGACCGCCACGTCGCGAAAGCCCGGCGCGACATCGGCCGGCCACAGACCGGCGGCGGCGTCCTTGTCCGGTGCGGGCGGCAGGCGTTCGCCGGTGACGCGCTGCCAGCGGCCGCGCGCCACTTCGGCAAGCGCCGCGGCGGCCGCACCATCGAGCATCAGCTGCACATCATGAAAGGGCGTATAGGGCCGGCCGGCGGGATCGGTGCGCAAAGGCTGGTCGGCCGCATGCTCGCTGGTGTCCCAGCGGCGGATGGTGAGGTCGAGGCCGCCGATGAAGGCGACGGCATCGTCGACGACGACGAGCTTCTGGTGATGCGCGGCGCCGACCGGCAGCATCTTGTCGAGGCAGAGCTCGACCTGCGGCGGCGTGCTCCACTGCAGCGCCAGCGCCGGCATCTTTTCGCGCTCCAGTGCATAGAGCGCGGCGTAATCCCACAGCAGCAGCTTGACCGTCAGCGCCGGCCGCCGGGCGGCCAGTTCGCTGAGGAAGGGCCCCAGCGTCGCCGGCAGGTCGTCACCGGTTTCGCCATCGGCACCAACCAGCCGCATGCGGCTGTCGATGTCCCAGCCGACGATCACGATACTGTGGCGGGCATCGCGCAGAACGCGGCGCAGGGTGCCGAAATAGGCCGCCGCATCGACCAGCACGGCGGCGCGCCGCGCCGGCGCCTGCCGCCAGATGTTGCGGCCGGGCCGCAGCAGGCCGCGGGCGGCGCTGTCGCCGTCCTGTTCTGCCGGATCCGTATCGGTCTGGTTGAGCATGCCTCGCTCGCCTCCCGCCGCCATGCGAATGTGAAAGCGGCAGTCTGGCGGCGGTTCGCGCCGCCGGTATGGCGCGGATGCGTCAAAATCATGGCCGGGGCGGAAAACCGCCGCGGATGAATGCTGCCGCCTAGCCGCGCAGCAGCTTCAGCATCTGTTCGAGCCTGGTCTCGTCGAGCTTGTCGATACGGCGGCCGAGTTCGTTGGCCAGCAGGGTGGCGCGCGGGGACAGGCCCGCCGTGTCGATGGTGACCCGCGGATGCGACAGCCGCGCCAGATCGGCCAGCGCATCGGCATCGTCCCAGATGATGTTGAGATAGCCGCAGATGCGCTGCAGCAGCAGCCAGCTCGGCCGGCCGCGATGGCCGTGTTCCAGCGCCGAGAGGTAGGCCGAGGAGACGCCGAGGTCGGCCGCCATCTGCTTCAGCGTGATGCCGCGCGCCTGACGCAGGCTGCGCATGCGGGCGCCGAACGGGGTCACGACCACCGCTCCGCTAATCGTATGTGTGCGAATTGCCGCGTCATGGCGATCAACCTATGCTCTTGCCATGGGGAAACGCAATCGCCTGATCCGCCCCTGGAGGGTGGCCATCGTAATGCTGGCGCTGGCGCTGCTGGTGCCGGCAGCCAGTCGCGCCGGGACACCGGCGGCCACGCCCGTCACCATCGGTTTCCGCGTCGCGCCGCCCTATGTGATCGCCCCGCCCGATGGCCGCCTGAAGGGCCTGGAATACGAGCTGGTGATGGCCGCCGCTGCCGCCGGGGGACTGGCGGTCACGCCGGATGTCGCACCCTACGGCCGGCTGCCCGAGGATTTCCGGCGCGGCCACATCGATGCCTTCACACCGGCCGGCGCGGCGATGCAGCTGCCCGGCTGCCTCAGCGACACCGTACTGACCTACCAGAACATTGCCTTCACGCTGGAGCGCAACCGGCTGCCGATCAACGAGATCGCCGACCTCGCCTATTACGACGTGATGGCCTTCCAGAACGCCAGCCGCCTGCTCGGCCCGGCCCTGCTGCAGGCGCAGCGCATCAACACGCGCTATCACGAGGTGGCCAACCAGATGCTGCAGGTCCGCGCGCTGTTCACCGGGCGCACCGACGTGGTGATCGCCGACCGCCGCATCTTCCGCTTCCTGATGCACAGCAGCGAGGCCGGCGTCGACACCGCGGCACCACTGGCCGAGCATGTGATCTTCCCGCCCAGCGACTACGGCGTCGCCTTCCGCAAGCCAGCCGCCTGCGCCGCCTTCAATGACGGGCTGCGCCGCATCCGCGGCGACGGCCGCTACGACGCGATCCGGCAGAGCTGGGAGGCCGCGCTGGAAGCCGCCGGCGCCACGCCGATCCGCTACCACCGTCCGGGATAGGCGCCGTCAGGTGCTGGCGAGGCCGTCGAGCGCCTGGCGCTGGATCTCCACCGCACGCGGATAGCACTGGCCGCGCCAGTCGTCGCTGTCGGGATAGAAGGCGGCGCGGATCTGCGCCTTGATCGCCTGGCCCTGCGGCGAGAAGACATTGCCGCGCAGGTGCAGCCAGTTGTCGGCGATCACCGACAGCCGCACCTCGGGCGAGGGGATGGTGCCGACCTCGATGGCGCAGGCCACGGTCACCGCCTGCGGGCAGAAGCGGGCGATGCCCATGCGCAGGTTGCCCTCGATCACCGGCGAGTCCGACTGGCCCATGGCCGGCGAGGTCACCGCATCGCCGAACCAGCGCCGCGCCAGGGTCAGCGCCTCGGAGCCCGGTGCATGGCGGCAGATCATTTCCGAATAGCCGAAGGGGCCAAGACCGGTGTGGTGGTCGAGCACGCAGATGCGTTTCGCCGTGCCGAGATATTTTTCGCAGATCGCCTGCACCGTGCGATGCGACCAGCAGGCTTCGATGCCGCCGTAGAAAATGCCCTGCGGATGGCTGTGCTGGCCGCTGACCAGCGCCGCATCGGCGGCACGGCGGCCGACTTTTTCGTAATAGGCGGCGAGGCTGGCCTTGAGCGCGGCGATGCTGGCGTCGGTCCAGTCCGCCGGCAGCAGCCAGTCATGCACCTCGGCATAGGCCGGGTTCGACGGCGGCGGCCCGGCGGCGAAATCGATGAAGTTGCGGTTGATGTCCATGTTGTCTTCATTGACCCGGCGCCCCCAGGAAAAACCGTAGGGGTTGCTGGCATGGATCATCAGCATCGCCGTGCCGGCCGGCAGCTTTGCGGCATGGCCGTCGGCCAGCCAGCCGGTCTGGCAACCGGAGCCGTAATACCCCTCGATGCCATGGGTGCCCGACACGGTGACCAGCACCGCCTTGGCATCGCGGGGGCCGAGCCAGGCGGTATCGGTGAACAGGTCTTCGCCGGCAATGCCGGTCAGCGGATGCGGAATGCTGTCGGTCTGGGCAGCGGCGGCCTTGGCGGTGGCGAGGAATTTGCTGCGGGCGGCGACATAGTCGGGGGAGAAATGGTCATGAAGAGACATGGATACACTCTTACTCCGCGGTTCTGCGGATGGGGGATCGGGCCTGATAGCGACCGTATACTGAATAGTGGCGGTTGCAAATAATGCCGGCTTCTGCAGCCGCACTCTGCGTCAAAACACGTGACAAAATCCATATGCAATTACCGGTCTGATTGCACAAAGCGAAACCCGGTCCCCTTGTACAGACAGCCCACCCGGCCGGATTTGCCAGCCCGGGCCGGGTCAGCGCGGCTCGCGCTGGCGGCGCAGCAGTACGTAGAAGGCCCCCGTGCCGCCCATGTCGGGCCGGGCCGGCGCCACGCCCAGTATTTGTTCTCGCCACGGACCGCGGCGCAGATACTCCGGCAGCCAGGCGCGCAGCACGCCACGGCCCGGATGGAAGCCCATCTCCACGGCAGTGTTCCCGGACCCGCTCTGGCCCTTGCCGGTGATCACCAGCAGGCAGCGCTTCTGCTGGGCGATGCCGTCGCGCAGGAAGCGCGACAGCGCCCGTTCGGCATTGGCGAGCGTCAGGCCATGCAGGTCGATGCGCGCCTCGACCGGCAGCTCGCCGCGCTCGAACCGCTGGCGCAGGCGCTTGTCCATCTGCAGCGGCGCGTGGGCCGGCAGCGGCGCATGAGCCGCCAGCGGCGTCTTCTGCCGCGCCTCGGCGCGGGCATAGGCGGCCACGCCGGCGCCTTCGGGCCGGTAGACCTTCGGCAGCGGCGCCAGCGGCTGCGGTACCACATCGGCCTTTTTCAGCGGCCGCGCCGTCTGCGCCACCTGCTGCCAGACCTCGTGGTCCGGTATCAGCGGCGCAGGCGGCGCCTTAGCTTTGCGCGGCGCCATCTTTGACCAGCACGATATGCAGGCGGCGCGGGCCATGGGCACCCAGCACCGGCACCCCCTCGATATCGGCGGTACGCGACGGGCCGGTGACGAAATTCACCGTGCGCGGCCAGTTGTCCACGCTGCCCAGTTTTTCGCGCAGCCGGGCGAAGGCGTCTTCCAGCGCGCCGGTGATCTGGCTTTCGCGCATCACCACGAGATGATGATCCGGCACGAAATGCAGCGTCGTCGGCGTCGTGGCGGACGAATGCAGCATCAGCGTCCCGGTTTCCGCGATGCCGGCAAAGGCCGGCGTGACGCTGACCAGATCCTCGCTGCGGCCGCGGCCATACTCGACCTGCAGCAGCGGCCGGTCGGACCACGGCAGGGCTTCCAACAGCGGGTCGGGCGAGACCTTGAGCGTGGTCGGCAGATTGTGCTGCGCCAGATAGTCGGCGATCTTGGCCGGAACATCGGCTGCGCTGTCGACGCGGTCGACGGTGACCGTCAGCGCCTCGACCTTGGCGACAAACAGGGCGACCTGCTCGTCATGCGGAATCTGCGCGCGCTGTGGCACCAGGTTGCGCGGATGGCCGCTGATGCGGTCGGCGACGGTTTTCGGCCGGGCCGGATCGTTCACCGTTTCTTTCAGGCCGGCGCGCAGGGTGGCGAAGATGCGGTCGCGGGAACTGCTCATCGGGCGCTTCCCTTCCGCTGCCGCTTGTACTGCGTCATGAAGGTCTCGGCCGCCTGCGGTGCCGGCAGGTCGCGGCCATCGGTCCAGCCCGACGCCAGCGGCAGCGCCGTGAAGCGGCCGCCTTTTTTTGCGCCGAGCATATGCAGGGCGGCAATCGCCAGCCGCGTGCCCAGCCGGTACAGCCACGGCCGCCGCGCCGCAAAGGCCCAGGCCTCGATGCCCCAGCGCTGCAGCGGCGGGGTGATCTGCTGCTCGTGCGCCTGTTCGCGCCAGTGCCGCATGATGGCGGGCAGCGGAATGCGCATCGGACAGACCTCCTCGCATTTGCCGCAGAAGGTGGACGCATTCGGCAGGTGCCGCGCGGTTTCCAGCCCGATCATATGCGGGTCGAGCGCGGCGCCGATCGGACCGGGATAGACCCAGCCATAGGCATGGCCGCCGACCGAGCGATAGACCGGGCAGTTGTTCATGCAGGCGCCGCAGCGGATGCAGCGCATCAGCGGCTGCAGCGCGGTGCCGAGCATCTCGCTGCGGCCGTTATCCAGCAGCACGACGTGGAATTCTTCCGGCCCGTCGATGTCTTCCGGCCGCTTCGGGCCGCAGGACAGGGTCGTGTAGCAGCTCATCTCCTGGCCGGTCGCCGAACGGGCAAGGATGCGCAGGATGGTCGAGAGGTCCTCGAGATTGGGGATCACCTTCTCGATGCTGGACACGGCAATGTGCATTTTCGGCAGCGACTGGGTCAGGTCGCCGTTGCCCTCGTTGGTGACGATCACCGTGGCGCCGGTCTCGGCAATCAGGAAATTGGCGCCGGTGATGCCGACCTCGGCCTGGAAATAGCGGTCGCGCAGCACGCTGCGCGCCTCGGAGACCAGCGCCTGCGGGTCGCTGCTGCGCGCGCCGAGCTTCACACCATGCGGTGCGTAGTCGGGGTGGTGATCTTCGAACAGTTCGGCGACCTGCTCGCGGGTCTTGTGCAGCGCCGGGCCGATGATGTGGCTCGGCGGCTCATGGGCCAGCTGGATGATGTATTCGCCGAGGTCGGTCTCGACCGGGGTGATGCCATGCTCCTCGAGGAAATCGTTCAGCCCGATCTCCTCGGTCACCATCGACTTGCCCTTGGTGACGACCTTTGCGTCGCGCGAGCGGCACAGCGCCAGGATGGTCTCGCGCGCCTCGCGCGGGGTGCGGCACCAGTGCACCTTGCCGCCGCGCGCGGTGACCTGCTGCTCGAATTTTTCGAGATAGAGGTCGATGTGCTGCAGCACGTGGTTCTTGATCTTCACGCCCTCGTCGCGCAGGGCCTCGAATTCCGGCAGCTCGCGGGCGGTCTCGACCCGGCGGCTGGCCATCGGGCCGCCGATGATGTCCATCGCCTTGCGCAGGTTGGGGTCTGCCATCGCCTTATGGGCATTGGCCTGGAAATCCTGGGAGGTGACCTGCATGCTCATGGCGTTGCGCTCCCTTACTCGGCTTCGCCGATGGCGGGCGTATCCGCCATGCCGGCCAGCACCTCGGCGACATGGCGCACCTGCACCTTGCTGCCCTCGCGCTTCAGCTTGCCGGCCATGTTGAGCAGACAGCCCATGTCGCCAGCCAGCAGCATCCCGGCGCCGGTGGCGGCGATGTCGGCGGTCTTGCGGCCGACAATGTCGGTCGAGACCTCGCCGTACTTGATGCAGAAGGTGCCGCCGAAGCCGCAGCAGGTCTCCGGCGTCGCCATCTCGACCAGCTCCAGCCCGGCGACGGAGTCGAGCAGCTTGCGCGGCTGCTCCTTCACGCCGAGTTCACGCAGACCCGAACAGCTGTCGTGATAGGTTGCCGTGCCGTCGCAGGCGACATTGGCGAGGCTGTCGACCTTGAGCACGTCGACCAGGAAGCTGGTCAGCTCGTATGTGCGGCCGGCCAGATCATTGGCGCGCGCCTGCCAGGCCGGCTCGGCGGCGAACAATGCCGGGTAATGGTCGCGGATCATGCCGCCGCAGGAACCGGACGGCGCCACCACATAGTCGTAGCCCTCGAAGGCGGCGATCACCTGTCTGGCGATGGCCGTGGTATCGGCACGGTCGCCGGCATTATAGGCCGGCTGGCCGCAGCAGACCTGCGCGTCCGGCACTGTCACGCTGCAGCCGGCATCTTCCAGCAGCCGGATCGCGGCAAAGCCGACGCTCGGCCGGTACAGGTCGACGAGGCAGGTGACGAACAGGGCGACGTGCGGTTTCGCGTCGGCGGGGGCGGCGGGACTGGTCATGGCGAACGGGGTCTCCTCGTCGTCACTCTAGCGCCTTGGTCGCCGCTGGCAACGCCTCTGCCAGCCGGGCAAAGGCTCGCGCCGCCGGATCGACCGGAACGGATGCCGCGCTCCACACTGCACAGACCCGATGCCCCAGCGCATAGACGGCAATGCTGCTGCCGGGACCGCCGCCGGTATGGCCGAGCGGATGACCCAGCGGCTCGTGTGCCCATAACATCAGCCCCAGACCGTAAGCCGGATCGGGATAGGTCGCGCTGCGCTGTTCAGGCAGCGGCCGGCCATCCAGCAGGCGCGCGAAACTCTCCGGCCGCAGCAGACCGCCGGTGACCAATGCATGCAGCAGGCGCGCCGCTTCCACCACCGGGCCGACGACCAGACCGTGATAGACCCAGCCCGGGTGATAGCCGCGTGCGCCGCCCATGGCGACATCGGCAAGATCGGCAGGCTCAAGCGCCAGCCGCGTATCCGCCAGTCCGGCCGGTGCGAAGACAAGCTGCCGCAAAGCATCGGCGAGCGGCAGGCCGGCGGCCTGCGCGATGTGCGTCGCCGCCTTCATATAGCCGATATTGGAATAGGCCCAGCCATGACCTGGGGCATAGCGCAGGCGATCCGCTTCCGTCTCGGCCAGCAGGCGGTCGACCGGCCATGGCGCCGCGCCCGCCGCCACATCCGCATGATATCGCGCAAGGCCGCCGTAATCGGACAAGCCGGCCTCGTGGCGCAGCAGTTGCGCAAGGCTGTACTCCTCGCCCGCCAGCGGCGCGTCCAGCGCCAGCGTACCGCGCTCGACCAGGCGCAGCGCGGCGATGGCGATCACCGTCTTGGTGAAGCTCCACCATGGCACTGCACCGGCGATGCCCTCCAAATGCAGCGTGCCCGTCGCATCGATCAGGGCGAGGGATTCCTCGGCCATGCCGTCAGGCTGGCGCCGTGTCGACGCGCGCGCCTTCGGCGACCAGCCAGTCGACGAACTGCATCACCGTACCGTTGCTGCGGTTGGCCGGATACAGCACGTGGTAGCCTTCGGAGACGAAGATCGGGCCCGCCAGCGGCGCCACCAGGCGGCCGGCGGCGAGATCGTCGGCCACCAGCGGCAGGGCGCCGACCGCGAAGCCGAGGCCGCGCAGCGCCGCCTCCAGCGCGAAGAAGTAATTCTCGAAACGCTGGCCGCCGGTCGGCAGCTGGCGCGAGGAAAAGCCGGCGGCGCGGAACCATTCGAGCCAGGCATTCGGCTTTGAGTCGCTGTGCAGCAGCGGCGCCTGCAGCAGGTCGGCCGGGGTGGCGACGGGACAGCGCGCCAGCAGCGCCGGCGCCGCCACCGGCAGGTTCGGATCGGCGAGGAAATGCCGCGAGACATAGCCCGGGCGATGCATGGCGTGGCGGCGGATCGCCACGTCGAACTCGTCCTGCAGATGCTCGACGGCCTCGGTCGAGGTGACCAGCCGGATTTCGACACGCGGATGTGCGATCTGGAAGGCCGACAGCCGCGGGATCAGCCAGCGCATGGCGAAGGTGGCGACAATGCTGACCCGCACGGTGCGCACGGTGGCCGGCTCGCGCATGCGTTCGGTGGCGCTGCCGAGCCGGTCGAGCGCGGCGCTGACCTCGGCAAGATAGACCGCGGCACGTTCGGTCGGCACCCGGCCGCGGCCCTGCGGGCGGAACAGCGCGGCACCGAGGAACTGTTCCAGCGTCTGCACATGGCGGCTGACCGCGCCATGGGTGACGCCGAGTTCCTCGGCCGCGCGGCTGAAGCTGCCGAGCCGGGCGGCGGCCTCGAAGGCGCGCAGGGCATTGAGGGGCGGCAGGGGCCGCATCTGTGAGTTTTCCTGACAGACAGGTGAGCAAATGACGGCTGGTGGTGGCGCCGTCGCTGCCTATCATACGGCCGCAGACAGCCTGATCAAGCGAGGTTTTCCATGGCTTTCGCGGTTGAACGGCCGGCGCGGCAGACGCCCGCCGCCAGGGATTTGCTTTGCCGTTTCGTCACATATCTGTGGGCCGGCCACAAGGCCCGGGTGGCGCGGCGGCGCAGTTTCGACGCGCTGCGCGAGCTGGATGCCCGGCTGCTCGACGATGTCGGCCTGACCGCGGCCGACCAGCAGCGCCTGCGGCCCGGCGGATAGTCTGTTTCAGCACGGCCCCTGTTTCAGCGTGGCCCCGGGTCACCGCCCGGCAGGTCGCGGTCGCCGTCGCCCAGCGGCCGCTGCATGAACACGCTGTCGACCCAGCGGCCATGCTTGAAGCCGATCGACGGCAGGGTGCCGACGACGCGGAAACCGAGCGCCGCATGCAGGCCGATCGAGCCCATGTTGCCGGTATCGCCGATCACCGCGACCATCTGGCGATAACCCTGCGCCGTGCAGTGCTCGATCAGCGCGGCCAGCAGCGCGCGGCCGATGCCGCGGCGCGGCGCGTCCTGCGCCACATAGATCGAATCCTCGACCGAAAAGCGGTAGGCGATGCGTGGCCGGTAGGGCCCGGCATAGGCATAGCCCACCACCGCGCCGTCGATCTCGGCCACCAGGTAAGGCAGGCCTTTCCCGAGAATGGCGGCGCGGCGCTGGCCGAGCTCGGCGACATCGGGCGGCTCCGTCTCGAAGCTGGCATAGCCGTGCAGCACATGATGGGCATAGATGGCGGCAATGGCGGGCAGGTCGCGGTCATCCGACGGGCGGATCAGCGGGGCGGCGGCAGTCGTCGGCATGGGGAGCGAGAACCGGAACAGTGAAACACCGGAAACAGCATAGCATGGCGGCCCGGGCCGGTGGAATCATAGCCGGTAATGGAACAGGACATAAGTTTTTCTTGTCGGGATTCCGCCGGCAGCCCAGACTCGCGGCCATGAGTGAGACGCCATGAGCGAGAATGCCTTGCCGGCCGCCGCCAGCCTGCGTTTCCGCGAGACCGGCAGCGCCGCTTCCGACATGCCGCAGGCCCCGGTGCTGCAGAGCCTGCTGGCCTACTGGCAGTCGAAATGCGGGCCCGGCGACCGGCTGCCCGGACGCGCCGATCTCGATCCGCTGGAGCTGCGCGGCCTGCTGCCGAACATCTACCTGATCGACGTGCTGCCGGACGGGCGCTTCCGCATCCGCCTGCTCGGCGAGGCCCATGTCGAGGTCTACGGTGCCGGCAAGGTTGGCCGCATCATCGACGACATCTTCCCGCCGGCGGTGGCGGCCGAGTTCAACCGGCTCTATGCCGCGGTGGTGCGTCGCCGCGCACCGGTGATCAATCGCGGCCAGGTGACCTGGATGGAGAGCCATAGCTGGATGCATTATGAGGGCCTGCATGCGCCGCTGGCATCCGACGGCACCAGCATCGACTGCATTTTCGGTGCCGGCGCCTTCGCCGGCGGCCAGGACACGGACCCGTAAAGTCTCACATCGGCCGGGCCTTCGGCCTCACCTGTGTGATGGCGACGCCGGAGATCGCGAGCAGGCCACCAAGAGCCAGTTTCGCCGTCACGGGATCGCCGAGGAACAGCACGCTCGCCATTACGGCGAAGACCGGAAGCAGCAGGCCGAAGGGTGCGATGCGCCCCATGGAGCAGCGGGCGATCAGCCAGAACCACAGGCCGAAGCCCAGGATTCCGCCGATGAAAACCGTATAGGCGAGCGCCAGCCAGCCCCATTGATCCGCCGTGCCAAGGCTCGCCAGCTGTCCATGCTCAAGCAGCAGCGACATCAACACGACCTGCGGCACCGTCAGCAGCGACGACCAGCCCATCAACATCAAAGGATCGAACGGACCGTGGCGTTTGGTCAGGATGTTGGACATCGCGAACGCGAAGGCAGCCCCGACCACCAGCAGCAGCGGCAGCGCGTTTGCCGTCAGGCGTGGCCCCGCTGCCAGTGCGGCCACGCCGGCGAACGCAATCACCACGCCGATGGACGTGGTCAGGGACGGCTTTTCTGCGAGCAGCGGCCAAGCCAGAAGGATGGTGAAGGGCGTGGCGAGCTGATAGGCGATCGCCGACATGCTGCCCGAACCGAGCCCGAGGCCGACATAGAAAAGCCCGAAGTTCAGTCCGCCTAGGAAAACCGAAATGGCTGCGACAGCGCCGAACTGTTGCCGTGCGGGCCGCCTGACGAACGGAACCAGCAGCAGTGCGATGGCCAGGAAGCGCAATGCGAGGAAGAAGAGCGGCGGAAACTGCTGAACGCCCACCTTGATGGCCACGAACTGATAGCCCCAGAGCAAGGGGACGGCCACCGCGCAGAGAATCTGGAGGACAGACATGGCAACTCCCTTTAAAGACTGTTTGGTCCAGATATGGGCGCGCTGACGGGACAGGCGTCCATAGGCGTGTCTAGATGATGAAGCGGTCGAGAAGCGCGTCGGCAGTGGCTTGCGCCGTGGTCCGGGCCGGCCCGGTTTTGCCGGTCACGCGCAGTCCCTCGACGAAACAGACGAGAATGCGGGCGGCCATTGCAGGCTCGACATCATCGGCCAGCCGGCCCGCCGCCTGCGCGCGGGACAGGGCATCCGCCACCCTGGCCCCCATGGTCTTGAAAAAGCGCCCGATGCGAAGATCGACCTCGGCATCACGGCCGGCCAGTTCCATGGCCGTGGCCACCAGCAGGCAGCCGCGCCGGCCACGGGCGCCGCTGGTGCGGTCGACATAGCCGGCAAGATAGGCCCGCAGGCCCTCGACCGGTTCTCTCCGGGCAGCAAGTTCGAGATCCATCCGCGCCACGGCATCGGCAATGTAGCGATCGAGCGCAAGCAGGAAGAGCGCATGCTTGTCGCCGAACGCGGCGTAAAGGCTGCCGCGCGACAGCTTCGTTGCCTGCAGCAGGTCCGGCAGCGCCGTGGCGTGATAGCCGCGCGACCAGAACACTCCCATCGCACGTTCGACGGCGGTATCCATGTCGAAGCTTCGCGGACGGCCCCGGGGTAACGGCTCTGCGGTCTGGCGGTTCATGGCGATATATTAGACCGATTGGTCTTTAAATCACAAGCCGCCCTTTTGGGGTCATTTCCGGCGGAATCAGGAGAGTGCCGTCAGCTTCGACGCCACGGCCTTCGGCAGCAGCAGCCACAGCCGGCCCGGTTGTTTCATGCGGCCGGCGAGCGCCTCGGCCGCGGCGCCATGGCCCCAGAAGACATCGCCGCGCACGCCGCCGGTGATCGCGCCGCCGGTATCCTGCGCCACCATCAGGCGCTGCAACGGCGTATCGGCCGCGCCGGCCTGCAGCGCCGGCCGCGTGGTGTCGAGCCACAGCGGAACGCCCAGCGCAAAATGCTTGCGGTCGACGGCAAGGCTGCGGCCGGGCAGCAAAGCCACGCCCTCGGCGCCGGGCGGACCATCGCTGTCGTCCTTCGGCTTGGGCAGTTCGCGGAAAAACACGTAGGAGGGATTCTCGCGCAGCAGTGCCGGTGCTTCCGCCGGATGCGCCGCCAGCCAGGCCCGGATGGTCTGCAGCGAAACCTGGTCGCGCGTCATCTCGCCGCGCGCGATCAGCACGCGGCCGATGGCGACGTAAGGATGCCCGTTCTGCGCCGAAAAGCCGACCCGCATCTGGCCGCCGTCGTCGAGCTGCACGAGGCCTGAGCCCTGCACCTGCAGGAAGAAGGCATCGGCTGCATCGTCGAGCCAGACCAATTCGAGATTGCGGCCCTCCAGCGCACCGGCCTCGATGCCGCTGCGGTCGTCATAGGGTTTCAGCCGGCCGCCGCGCACCCGGCCGGCGATGCGCTGGCCTTTCAGGCTGTCGCGGAATTCGCCGAGATCGACCTGCACCAGATCCGGCGGCTGGCGATACAGCGGAATCTGGTAGGCGCCATGGCGCTTGCGGCTGCCGTGCACCAGCGGTTCGTAATAGCCCGTGAACAGCCCCTGGACGCTGCCGTCGCCGAGCACCGCCATCGGCTGCAGCTGTGCCTCGACCAAGGCGCGCAAGGCTGCGTCGTCGCCCGGCCGCAGGGTGCCGAGCGCGGTGCAGAAGGGCCGCCAGTCGTCCGGCGTGCCATACTGCGCGAAGCCGTCGAGCCCGCGATCGGCCGGCCGCGCCATCAGCTTCGTGCAGGAGCGCGCCAGTGCCGGCAGCACGGCCGCGGTCGCATCGGCCTGCCAGCCGGGCAGGCCGGCGAAGCTGGCCGGCTGGAACGATAGGGTCGGGGGCTTCGGCGCCTCGGCGCAGGCGGCGAGCAGCGCCAGCAGGACAACGGCGCCGAACCGGCGCAGCAGCGGCGGCACCATTATACCGGTGTGGTCGGCGCGGCGGGGGCGGAGGTGGCGATCAGGGTCCAGTTCGGATCGCGCGAACCGGTGTCGCGGGCGAAGGTCCACACATCGGTGACCTCCTCGACCTTGTTGGCATGGCCGCCGACCACATGGTCATGGGCGTCGCGGATCGCGGTCATCAGCTCGCTACGAAAGCTGACCGTCACCTCGGCGATGCGACCGTTGACCTGGGTTTCGGTGATCTCGGCGCCGCGCATGCCAACCACCTTGGTTTCCATGATCTCGCCGCGCTTGGCGCGTTCATCGATGGCGCCGGCGAAATCGGTGAACACCTCGCGCGACAGCAGCGGCCGCAGCGTATCCTTGTCGCCGGCGGCGAACGCCGTGACGATCATCTCGTAGGCCGCCGTGGCGCCGGCGACGAATTCGGCCGGATCGAACCGGGGGTCGACGCTGGTGATGCGGTCGATCTTCGCATCGCCGCTGGGCGCGGCCGGCTGGTCGCGGCGCGGCAGGGTGATCACCTTGTTCTCGTCGGCCGTTTCGCCGCTCTCGGCCTCGGGCCCGCCGCCGAAGCGGCGGCGGCGCTGCTGTTCGTGACCGGTGCGCTGGCCGAGCACCGACCGCAGGCGCAGCACGATAAAGCCCGCAACCGCGCCGAGCAGGATGATATCGAGAAACTGGAAGCCGCCGTCACCCATTGGAAATGCCTGTTGTGACTGAATATTCAGTGTAACGCCTCGTCCCGGCCGGGTCCAGCCGGGGCGATGGCGGAATACCAGTCAGATAAGGGCGATTGCAACCATTGCAAGGCGTCATCGCGGCCGCCTCGCCGGTAACCCGGGAGGCGGCTTGTCGCCCGCCGCGAAAGCATGCTAGGGACGGATCGCCCTGTACCAGATAGCGAAAGACCGCCGGTCATGACCGACAGCACCATGCCGCCCGAAGGGTTCAATCCGGATACCGCGCCGCGGTTCGGCCTCAACGCCCAGTATACCAAGGACCTCTCCTTCGAGCATCCGATGGCCCCGCGCAGCTTCAGCATGCCTGGCGCCCCGCAGATCTCGGTCAATGTCGGCACCCAGGCCGAGCGGGTCAGCGATGATCTGTACGAAGTGACCTTGCGCATCATGTGCGAGGCCAAGCATGGCGAGGAGACCGCTTTCGTGGTCGACCTCTATTATGCCGGCCTGTTCGCCATCGCCAACGTGCCGCAGGAGCATATCGAGCCGCTGCTGCTGGTCGAGGCGCCGCGGCTGCTGTTCCCGTTTGCCCGCCGCATCGTCGCCGACACCACCCGCGACGGCGGCATGCCGCCGCTGATGCTCGACCCGATCGACTTCCTCGCCCAGTACCAGCGCAGCAAGGAAGTCGAGGCCGCGCAGCAGAACCTGGCCTGACCCCGGCCCTGACATGAGCATCCCGCTGGATGACGCGATCGCCAGATCGTCTCATCCGCGGCTGCTGACCCTCGATTTTCTCGATCAGTGCTCGCCGCGCATCCGGCGTGCCTGGGACTACTGGACCGCCAAGCGCGGCGACCGGCCGATGCCGTCGCGCCGCGACATCGACCCGGCCGAGATCCCCGACCTGCTGCCCTATCTGGTGCTGACCGAGGTGCTGCCGGACCCGCCCTTCCTGCGCTATCGCCTGGTCGGCACCAAACAGGTGGCGATCCGCGGCCATGATCCGACCGGCCTGCCGGTCAGCGGCCATTACATCGGCCATAACGAGGGTGTCTTCGAGGGCGAGGTGATGCTGAATTACCGCATCGTCATCGAGGGCCGGCGTTTCGTCTACGACTATCGCATCAAGACCGGCCCGGAGCGCGGCGACGGCTCATTCGGCAGCCGCCCGGTGCAGGAGCGCGGCACCCTGCTGCTGCCGCTGTCGAGCGACGGTGACATTGTCGACATGGTGTTCTGCTGCGCCGACGTGGAAGACCGCGCCTAGGACGGTCTCGGCCGCGCCCTACTCGCTCTTCAGCCAGAGCGCATCCTTCAGTTTGGCGACAAAGGCCGCATGGGCGGCGGTTTCCGCCGCGCTGGCGGCATGCGGCCGCGGCGGCCGCGCCGGCCCGCGCGGCGCCTGCAGGGCGACCACCGTGCGGCCGTCACCATCGAGCCCGGCCAGGCCGAGGCCCTGCTGACGACCACCGATCAGTTCGAGATAGACCTCGGCCAGCAGCTCGGCATCGAGCAGCGCGCCATGCTTGGTGCGCGCCGAATTGTCGATATTGAAGCGCTTGCACAGCGCATCGAGGCTGGCCTGGGCACCGGGGAATTTCTGCCGCGCCATGCGCACGGTGTCGATGGCGCGCTCCATGGCGAGATGCGGCATGCCCTCGATCCGCGCCAGTTCGGCATTCAGGAAACCCATATCGAAGGCGGCATTGTGGATCACCAGCGGGTCCTCGCCGACGAAGGCGACGAACTCCGCGGCGACACTGGCGAAGACCGGCTTGTCCTTGAGGAAGTCGTCGGACAGGCCATGCACCTTGAAGGCGTCTTCCGGCATCGTGCGTTCGGGATTGATGTAGACGTGGTAATGCCGGCCGGTGGCGATGTGGTTGACCAGCTCGATGCAACCGATCTCGACGATGCGGTCGCCGGTCTGCGGATCGAAGCCGGTGGTTTCGGTATCCAGCACGATCTCGCGCATCAGCGGGCCTTTCCGTTCATCTCTGCGGCCTGGCGGGCGAGGTCATCGACCACCGCCTGCACCCGGGCTTCGGTTTCGGCCAGCGGCAGGCCGGTGTCGATCACATAGTCGGCGCCGGCGCGCTTGATCTCGTCCGGCACCTGGCGGGCCAGAATGGCCTCGAATTTCTCGGCCGTCATGCCCGGCCGCGCCAGCACGCGGGCGCGCTGGGCCTCGGCCGGCGCGCTGACCACGATAACGGCGTCATAGCCGGCGCGGTTGCGCCCCTCGAACAGCAGCGGGATGTCGAGCACGACAAAGGCATCGCCGCGCGCCGCCGCATCCTCGAGGAAGGCCTGCCGCACCTGGCCGACCAGCGGATGCACGATGGCCTCGAGCCGGCGGATCGCATCGCCGTCGCCGAGCACCAGTTTCGACAGGATGGCACGGTCGACGCCGGCCGCGCCGACCGCCTCCGGGAAAGCGGCCCGCAGGGGTTCGACCGCGGCGCCGCCCGGGGCATAGAGCGCATGCACGGCGGCGTCGGCATCGAACAGCGCAATGCCCCGTGCCGTCAGCATCCTGCCCACCGTGGACTTGCCCATGCCGATCGAGCCGGTCAGCGCCACCTTCATCATACGAGCGGGCATCATGCGAGCGGGCATCATGCGGGCAGCACCGTGATGTCGTAATCGGCCAGCTGCCGGTCGTGGGTCACCAGGATCAGATCCTCGATGCGGGCCTGGGCGACCAGCATGCGGTCGAAGGGATCGCGGTGCAGCAGCGGCAGATCGGCAACGGCGCGGGCGTGGGCCGGTTCAATCCCGAGCAGTGTCGCCCCCATCCGGGGCAGGTAACTTTCCCAGTCCAGCCCGGCCGTCAGTTTTCCGGTGCCGACCTTGATGGCGATTTCCCACAGGCTCGCCATGCTGACAAACAGGTCGTTGTCGCTGGACCGCAGAGCCGTCCGGGCATCGGGCAGCAGCCGGTCCAGATCGTCCAGCGCCCAGAGAAAGGCATTGGTGTCGAGCAGCAGCCTCACGCTTTGTCATCCGGAAACAACGGGCTGGCATAGAAATCCCGCTCGATCTCGGCGTCCGCCTGATCGTAGTCCGGCGCGAACCAGATCTTGCCTTTCAGCAGGCCGAACTCCCGTTTCGGCTTTTCCGCCGGTTCTGCCGGCACCAAGCGCACCTCCGGCTTGCCGGCGCGGGCGATGATGACCTCCTCGCCGCGCTTCACAGCGTCGATCAGCTTCGACAGGCTGGTTTTCGCCTCGTGGATATTAACCTGGATTGTCATGGGCTTATACCTTAGCTAAGCTAAGTATGCGTGCTTAGTCTAGCTAGGTTAGCTAAGTTTGGCAAGATCACTCTGCCAGCACCGCCGCCCGCAGTGCCGGGGTCACCGCCGGCGCCACCCCGAACCAGGCCGCAAAGCCCGGCCGGCCCTGGTGCAGCAGCATGCCGAGACCATCCACCACCGGGTTGCCGCGGGCGGCCGCGCGGGCCAGCAGGTCGGTCTCGAGCGGGGCATAGACGATATCGTTGACCAGCGCCGAAGCCGGCAGGTCGTCGAGGGCAAGGTCGAGTGGCGGCTGGCCGGCCATGCCGAGGCTGGTGGTGTTGACCAGCAGCCCGGCGCCGCCGAGCGCATCGGCGCGGTCGTCCCAGCCGACCGGCCGGATGCGCCGGGGGTCGAATTCGGCCGCCAGGTCGGCCGCCTTGCCGGCGCTGCGGTTGACGAGGCGAATCTCCGGCGCCCCGGCATCGAGCAGGGCGGCCAGCACCGCCCGGGCACCACCGCCGGCGCCAAGCACCACGGCGGGCGCCGCCGCCGCGGTCCAGCCGGCCGGAGCTCCCGCAGCCAGGTTCTCGAGAAAGCCGAAGGCGTCGGTATTGCTGCCCGTCAGGCTGCCATCGGGCTGCACGACGATGGTGTTGACCGCGCCGATGCGCCGCGCGACGGGGTCGATCCCGGCCAGATAGGGCAGCACCGCCAGCTTGTGCGGCACGGTCACATTGACGCCCCGGAAGCCCGGCTCCTTCGGCAGCGCCGCGAGGAAGTCGCCCAGCTCCTCGGGCGGCACCGGGATGCGGTCATAGCGGCCGATGATGCCATGCTGCTGCAGCCAGAAGCCGTGCAGTTTCGGCGAGCGCGAATGCGCCACCGGCCAGCCGATCACGGCAGCCCGCGGGATGATCTCGTCGCCACCATGCTCCATGCGGGTCATGTGCGGACGAGCTGGTGGTTGCGCAGCATGTCGAGCAGGGGCAGCAGCGGCAGGCCGAGGATGGTGAAGAAGTCGCCCTGGATGCGGCTGAACAGCTGCACGCCGAGGCCTTCGAGCTGGTAGCAGCCGACCGACTGCAACACGGCGTCGCCGGCCTGGGCCAGATAGGCGTCGAGGAAACCGTCGCTGAAGTCGCGCATGGTCAGCTTCGCGGTCTCGGCATGGCGCCAGATCGCGCTGCCGTTGCGCATCAGCACCACGGCGGAGACCAACTCGTGGGTCTTGCCGCGTAAGGAAAGCAACTGCGCGCGCGCCTCGGCCAGATCGGCGGGCTTGTCGTACCAGCGGCCGTCGCAGGCCAGCATCTGGTCGGCGCCGATCACGAAGCTGTCGTCGCCTAGCCCACCTGCGGGCGGCGTGCCGCGCAGCGCCTTCAGTTCGGCCAGCGCCTCGGCGGCCTCGCGCACGCTGGCGCCTTCCGCCTGCAGGCCGCGCTTGATCTCGGTCTCGTCGACGCGGGCCGGTACAATGCTGAAATCAAGGCCGGCCTGGCGCAGCATGGCGGCCCGGGCCGTACTGGCCGAAGCAAGAATCAGACTCATGGGATCAGGCTCATGGCTCGTCGTCCGCCCCGGACGCATCGTGCGGCGGCGCCAGCCCGAGTTCCTGCTGGCGGTGCTGTTCCTCGCGCCGCGCGTAGTGATTGAGGATCGCCGCCGCGGTTTCCTCGATGGAGCGCCGGGTGACGTCGATGATCGGCCAGCCATGGCGGCTGCACAGCTTGCGGGCGATGTTGAGTTCCTCGCGCACCCGCTCGGCATCGACATATTCGGTCTCGACCGATTCATTCATGGCGATCAGGCGATTGCGCCGCACCGAGATCAGCCGGTCGGGCGAGGCGGTCAGGCCGACCACCAGCGGGTTGCTCAGGTGATGCAGTTCCTCGGGCACCGGCAGGCCCGGCACGATCGGGATATTCGCCGTCTTGTAGCCGCGGTTGGCCAGATAGATCGAGGTCGGCGTCTTCGAGGTGCGCGACACGCCGACCAGCACGATATCGGCCTTGTCGATATCCGACAGATGCTGGCCGTCGTCATGGGCGATGGTGAAATGCATCGCGTCGATGCGGTAGAAATATTCGGCATCGAGCTCGTGCTGACGGCCGGGCAGGTTCTGCGCCTTTTCGCCGAGATACTTGCCGAAGGCATGCATGATCGGGTCGAGCACCGGCACGATCTGCAGCTTGGCCTTGGCGCAGCGCCGCACCAGGATCTCGCGCAGTTCGAGGTCGACCACGGTGAACAGCACCAGGCCGCCCATGGCGGCGATTGCCTCGACCACGCGCTCCATCTGCAGCGGCGTGCGGACCAGCGCCCAGGTATGCACCTCGACCTCGTCGTGGGACTTGCGAAACTGCACCAGGGCTGCCGTGGCGATCGACTTCAGCGTCTCGCCGGTGGCATCGGAAACCAGGTGGATATGCGGCCGGGCGGTCTTCGGCATGAACCTGCAGGTGCGGTGAATTCCGTGGATAAAGGGGACAAGCGGCACTTTGTCCCCAGGACCGCCAATTTCATGCCCGCAAGCTGTCTTTCATGCAACCAGCCTGTCACCGGAGGATCAAATTTACCGGTCGCCTGTGGATAGCGTGCACGGCGGCGCCGGCGGCGGATCATCCCCGTTATCCCCATGATTCCGGGGCGCGGTCCGTGGCGGTCCGGCGACGGTTTGATGCCATTTATCCCGGCAAGACGGCCCTTGCGGATAATCCGGGGGATGCCGGGACATACTGCCGGACGACCGGGGCAAAACCGCTTATCCCCGACTCACACCGCACATCCACCACTACATCTCTTTAGAATTAAATATTATAGGGAAGGGATAAGAGTGCAGACCCGCCCAGGGCCTGAGCCGCGGAAATCTCCGCAGGCAGGGCCTCCAGCAGAGAATCCAGGCAGAAGATCCTTGGCCCAGAGCAGTCAGATCCCGAGCAGTCCGATTCCCGTCAAACCTTTGCTGCGCACCCTTGCCGGGCTGCCTTCCGAACGACCGCCGCTCTGGCTGATGCGTCAGGCCGGCCGCTATCTGCCGGAATACCGCGAACTGCGGGCCAAGGCCGGCAGCTTCCTCGACCTGTGCTATACGCCGGAGCTGGCTGCCGAGGTCACCCTGCAGCCGATCCGCCGCTTCGGCTTCGACGCCGCCATCCTGTTCGCCGATATCCTGCTCATTCCGCAGGCGCTGGGCCAGGGGCTGGCGTTCAAGGAAAACGAAGGGCCGGTGCTGGATGCGATCCGCGGCGCCGCCGAACTGACCAGGCTGAACCCGCAGGGCATCCACGGGCGCCTGGGGCCGGTCTACGAGGCCGTGGCGCTCATCAAGGCTGCCCTGCCGCCGGACTGTACCCTGATTGGCTTTGCCGGGGCGCCCTGGACGGTGGCGACCTACATGCTGGAAGGGCGCGGGTCGACCGATCATGCCGCCGCCAAGACCTGGGCCTTCGGCAACCCGGAGGCCTTGAGCCGCCTGATCGACATCCTGGTCGAGGCGACCGTGGCCTATCTGGGCCGCCAGATCGAGGCCGGCGCCGAAGTCGTCCAGCTGTTCGACACCTGGGCCGGCGTCCTGCCCGAAGCCGAATTCCGCCGATTCTGCCTCGAGCCGGTGCGGCGGATCATCGCGGCGGTGAAAGAGAAATACCCGGGTGTGCCGGTGATCGCCTTTCCGCGTGGCGCCGGCGTGCTGCTGGATGGCTATGCGGCGGCCACCGGCGCCGACGCGCTCGGCCTCGACTACACCGTGCCGCTCGGTTGGGCGCGCGACCGGCTGTGGCCGAAGACGGTGGTGCAGGGCAATCTCGATCCGCGCCTGCTGGTGGTCGGCGGCCAGGCCATGGCCGATGGCGTGCATCGCCTGCTGCAGAGCTTCCAGGGTCGCAACCACATCTTCAATCTCGGCCATGGCATCGTGCCGGAAACCCCGGTGCGTCATGTCGAGGACCTGGTGCGACTGGTGAAGGGATCCGCCGTCAGCGCCTGAACGGTCTATTGGATGTAGGCCAGATCCTGGATCGCGGCCGCCACCAGGCCGGTGCCGGCGGCGATCATCAGAATGTCGGAGGATACCCGCACATAGCGGTAGCCGGCCGGCGGCGGGCTGAGATGCATCACCAGCTCGGGCGGCAGGTTGTAATAGACGACATCGCGCGGCAGCGGCCGGCCGATTTCCCAGCGCTTCGCCTGACCCGGCGGCATGCAGCGGTCGTGCTTTTTGGCGAGGCCCGGCGGGCAATGGCCATGGCGGCCGAGATCGGCGTAATAGTCGCGCACGGCGACACGATCGTTGTCATGGAATTCGATGTTGATGTTGACCGAGGAGCCGCGATCGGGGTCATGCTCCGGACCACGCTCGTGCGATTCGCGATGCTCGTCGCGGCGGTAATCCTCGTGGCCACGGCCCTTGCCAGGCGGTGGATCGGCGAAAGCCGGCAGGGCGACGGACAGGGCGATAGTGAAGGCAAGAGCGGAGGCGAAGGGGCGGGTGCTGGTCATCTGGGCCTCGTCAGTTGGGCACACGCAGCGCGTGGTGGCTCCAGTGTGCGTGCAATTACGGCAAATTTCCGGCGGCCGGCCCCGATACCCGGGATCAATAAAAAACCACCAGGGTTTAAAACCCTGGTGTCCAATACGACAAATTGGCTGTATGGCGTGGTTACTGATTTTGGCCGGAGCCTCGCATGCTGCCGGAGCCCCGATTGGCCGGCGGTTCGTCGGGCAGGGTGATGCCGCGCTGCTGGGCACGCTCCTGCATCTGCTTGTGGTTTTCGGTCCGGATCTGCTCGCGTTCCTGGGTGGTCTTGGCGTTGCGCATCCGCTGGCGGTAGCGATTCATCTCTTCCTGGGTCATCAGCTGGCGGCCATAGATCTGGCTGTCGTCGGTCGTCGTCGCACCACGACCGGTGCCCTGGCCCATACCCTGACCGCCACGGCCCATGCCACCACCACTACCGCCGCCACCGCCGCCACCTTGGGCCAGCTGGATGGGGGCATCATTGGCGGCGGCAGGCGGAATCGGTGCCGCCAGTAACATCAGGGCGAGGCAGGCGAACGGTAATGCGTATCTGGTCATCTCGACCTCCTGTTTTGGGGAACACATCTCGAATGCCGTATGGATCGGATGCAGTCCCGACGGATAGAATCCCGCCGATATTTTCATTACTGCACGATTGTCCGCGTCTGCATTTGATCGAGGTCAGTCCGGGCACGGGATCGTCCAACCCGGCAGGGCACGGACGATCCCGGAAGATTTCCCTGATCCTCCATGTATTGCCCTGTCCTGCCCGTGCTTTACATTGAGCGGCGATGCCCCATAAAACCGCCGTCATCCTGTTCAACCTCGGAGGGCCCGACAGCCCGCAGGCCGTGGAACCTTTCCTGTTCAACCTGTTCAGCGACCCGGCGATCATCCGCCTGCCCAACCCGCTGCGCTGGCTGGTGGCGAAACTGATTTCGTCGCGCCGCGCGCCGGTAGCCGCCGGCATCTACGACAAGATGGGCGGCCGTTCGCCGATCCTGCCGCAGACCGAGGCGCAGGCGGCCGCCTTGAAGGTGGCGCTCGGGTCCGACGATTACCGCGTGTTCATCGCCATGCGCTACTGGCATCCCTTTGCCGATGAAACGGCGAAAGCCGTGCGCGACTGGGGGGCGGAGCGCATCGTGCTGCTGCCGCTCTATCCGCAGTTCTCGACCACCACCACGGGATCGTCGCTGACCGACTGGCACCGCGCCGCAGCCAAGGCCGGCATGAACCTGCCGACCGCGGCGATCGGCTGTTATGCCGACGAGGGCGGTTTCGTCGCCGCGCAGGTCGACCTGCTGCGCGCGGCGCTGGCACAGGCGGAAACGCAGGGCCCGGCCACCGCACCGATCCGCATTCTCTTCTCGGCCCATGGCCTGCCGAAGAAGGTGGTGACCGACGGCGACCCGTATCAGATGCAGGTCGAACGCAGCGTCGCCGCCATGCTGCGGCTGCTCGGCCGGCCCGAGATCGACAGCCGCATCTGCTTTCAGAGCCGGGTCGGGCCGCTGGAATGGATCGGTCCGGGGACCGACGCCGAGATCGCCCAGGCCGCGCTCGACGGCTGCCGCATCGTCGTGGTGCCGGTGGCCTTCGTGTCGGAGCATTCCGAGACCCTGGTCGAACTCGACATCGAATATGCCGAACTGGCGCAGCACAATGGTGCCGCCGCCTATATCCGCGTGCCCACGGTGGGCAGCGCGCCGGAATTCATCAGCGGGCTGGCGCGGCTGGTGAAGCATGCCGGGGCCTTCGACGGTAAACCGCGCTGCGGCAGCGGCCCGCGACCCTGCGGCAATGCCTGGCGCCGTTGCGCCTGTGCCGGCTAGGGGTTAAGACAGCGGCATGTTTCCTGACTGGCTGCCCTACGATCTGCTGAAGGCCCTGCACATCATTTCCGTCATCGGCTGGATGGCGGGCATGCTGTATCTGCCGCGGCTGTATGTCTATCACGCCGCTGCCGCACCGGGATCGGAGCTGTCCGAAACCCTGAAGGTGATGGAGCGCCGTCTGCTGCGCGGCATCATCAATCCGGCGATGATCGCCACCTGGATTTTCGGCATCTGCATCGCCATCGAGGGCAACTGGTGGAGCCAGGGCTGGCTGCATGGCAAACTGACGCTGGTGATCCTGATGCAGATCACCCATGCGCTGCTGTCGCGCTGGCGCCGTGCCTTTGCCGAGGACCGCAACATCCACAGCCAGCGCTTCTATCGCTATGTCAACGAGGTGCCGACCGTGCTGATGATCGGCATCGTTCTCCTCGTCGTCCTCAAGCCCTTCTGATACAACAGGAAATCAGTTTTTCCTGTCTTTTCGCGGCCTGATCCGCTATATCAGGCGCAGTGCCGCCTGCGGTTCTTCCCGCCCGCGGCCCGCATCGCCGGTTCTGCTGCCCGCCACCCTGGCTTTTTGCAGCGGATGTTTGTCCCGGCAATGCACCTGAGACCGGATCAACCGGTCCTGTCGCCAGCAGCCCAGTGCCTATCCGCCCAGTGGCCCATCCGCCCAGTGCGCATCTGCTCTGAGTCCAGGCTGTTCATGCCGCCGCCGTTGAAGCGGCGGTTCGTCGCATCGCCGCACCGGCGATGCCGTTGCCGACCCTTTTGCCAAGGAGACGACCATGTCGCAGACCCCCCGGAAGACCGAGACATCGCCTGCCGAGACCGACGATATGGTCAATGTCTACGGCAGCGGCCCGCTGCCGGTCGGCGAACGCATCGCCCCCGACGATACGGCGACGGACACCGCGGACGAAGCCGTCTGAGGCAGCCCGCGGCGATCCGTCCACCCAACATAAGGAGATCATCGTCCCATGCGTATTTTTGTCCGTGAACCGATGTCGGAAGACACCCGCATTTCGATCCGCCTGCATCTGCAGAATTTCTCTGCCGGCAAGGCCGCGGTCGATTCCGATGGCAGCCAGATGGTGGTCGACTTCGTCGAACCCGGCGATGCCAAGCTGTTCCTGAAAAGCTTTTCCGACATCGCCCAAGCAGCGTAAACATGGCTGCATAAGCCAGGCTGTACCTGCCGGCCCGGCGGCGCCTAGGCCTGCCGGGCCGGACGGTTGACCAGATAAATGCCGGCGCAGATCAGCGCCACCGCCGCGATCAGCAGCGGCGTCACCGTCTCCTGCAGCAGCAGCGCACCGAAGACGACGCCGAACACCGGCGTGAGAAACGAGAAGGCCGACAGGCGCGAGGCCGGATAATGCGCCACCAGCCAGAACCAGGTGGCATAGCTGACAAAGGCGACCAGCACGATCTGGTAGCCGAGCGCCAGCAGCACCGGCGCGGTCGGCACCAGGGCGAATGGCTCGCCGAACAGCAGCCGCGCCGCCGCCGGCAGCACGATGGCGGAAACTCCAAGCTGGTAGAACAGCGTCTTCTCGGGCCGGCAGCGCGCCAGCGGCGAGGCCTTGATCAGCACCGTGGTGGCGCCCCAGGCGATGGCGCCGGCGAAACACATCACATCCCCCACCAGTTCGATGCGCGACGGCAGCCGCAGGCTGTCGGCGAAGGCCAGCAGCAGCCCGGCAAAGGCGGCGCAGAGCCCCAGCAGCCGCAGCCGCGTCAGCCGGTCGTTTGCGACAAAGGCATGGGCGCCGAGCGCCACCACGAAGGGCGAGGTATAGACGAAGACCACGCCGCGCGAGGCCGTCGTGTAGCTGAGCCCCCAGTAGACCAGCAGGAATTCCAGCGCGAACAGCAGCCCGGCGGCGATGCCCCACCACAGCGTGCCGTCGCGGCCGAACAGCGGAATGCGGTGCATCCGGCACCAGGCCAGCAGCAGCACGGCCGCGCCGATCGAACGCAGGCCGGCCTGCAGCACCGGGCTGATGCCGGCATTGGCGATCTTGATGGCGATCTGGCTGAGACCCCAGCAGGCACAGCACAGCAGCAGGATGACGACAGCGGTGCGATCGAGGGCATTACGTTGAATCATGGGCGCTGGATCATTTCTGGTGGATTCCGGCAGGCGGGACGGTTTTCGCCTCATAGCATCCGGAACACCGGCCGGACAGGACAAAAGACTTGTCCTGAGCCCCGGTGCTAGGAGTATGTTCCCGTTGTGTACCAATTCAGCCTTGTGATATCTGCCGCAGGCGCGGAATTTTGGTGCGACGCCCTTTTTCACGAATGTCGCCGGACAATATTTTTAAGGCGCAAGAAAGTTACCTGCACTAGATTCCGCCGGCACCAGACTTGTCCGGGACCCGGGAGGCGGCCACCCGGCACAAGCAGATCAAACAGGCAGTTATCGGCTGGCCGTGCGTGGCGCGATCCGCATTGCCGCAAGGTCAGGGTTTCGTGTTGTCAGTCACACGTCTTTAGCTTGTCGATACCGTCCTGCGCATTTACTTCTTCGCGCATGCAAAAAACAGCGGGGGTTTATCCAATGTCTTTGAGTTCCGTGTTCCGCACCGGCCGTACCGCCGCCGTTGCACTGCTGACACTGACGGCCGCCACCATGGCCCAGGCCCCTGCGGCCCGGGCGCAGGGCGGCCCGCCGCCGGTGACCGTCGCCAAGCCGCTGGTCAAGCCGATTGTCGAGATGGATGAATATACCGGCCGTTTCGATGCCGTGGCTGCGGTGGATATCCGCGCCCGCGTCAACGGCTATCTGGAAAGCGTGCTGTTCACCGATGGCGCCATCGTCAAGAAGGGCGACCCGCTTTTCGTGATCGATCCGCGGCCCTACCAGGCGGCGCTCAACCAGGCGCAGGCCAGCCTCGGCGCGCTGCAGACCCAGTATAATTTCGCCAAGTCGGATTACGAGCGCTACACGCGGCTGACCCGGACCGGCGCTGCCGCCGAGCGTGACCTCGAGCAGAAGCGCCAGGCCTTCGAGCAGGCCCAGGCCGATATCGCCGGCGCTCGTGCTGCGATCGAGACCGCGCGTCTCAATCTGGCCTATACCGACATCCGCGCACCGATCTCGGGGCGCATCTCGCGCAAGCTGGTCACCGAGGGCAACCTGGTGAACGAGAACAGCACGCTGCTGACCACCATCGTGCAGCTCGACCCGATCTATTTCTATTTCGACATCGACGAGCGGTCGTATCTGTCTTACCAGCGCCTGGCGATGAAGTCCGGCGGCAGCAGCAGCCTCGACGGCAAGTCGCTCGACATTGGCGTTGAGCTGACCGACGAGGACGACTTCCTGCACAAGGGCAAGCTCGACTTCAGCGACAACCGGCTCGATGCCGCCACCGGCACCATGCGCCTGCGCGCCGTGCTGCCCAACAAGGACCTGTTCCTGACGCCGGGCCTGTTCGGCCGCATCGCCGTGCCGGGCAGCCCGGAATACCAGGCCGTGCTGGTGCCCGACGAGGCGATCCTCGCTGATCTCGACCGCCGCTACGTCTATGTCGTCGGCGCCGACGGCGTGGCGCAGCAGCGCCCGGTGACGCTGGGTTCGCGCACCGACCGCTACCGCATCATCCGCACCGGCCTGAAGGGCGACGAGACCGTGGTGATCAACGGCCTGCAGCGCGTGCGTCTGGCCGGCGGCCACGTCACGCCGCAGATGATCACGCTGCCGCCGGAATGGCCGGGCCTGATGGCTCTGGCCGCCCAGCAGCAGGGCCAGAAGCCGGCCGAGCCGAAAAAGCAGTAAACGCACCAGCGACCCGGCGGCGGCGGTTGCCTAAACCGTCGCCGCATCAGCTTATGCCGCAGGGGGCACAGTCATGAAATTCGGACATTTCTTCGTCGACCGGCCGATCTTCGCCTCCGTGGTGTCGATCGTGATCGTGATCATCGGCATCATCGCCTTCTTCCAGCTGCCGGTCAGCGAATATCCCGAGATCGCGCCGCCGCAGATCAACGTCACCACCAACTATCCGGGCGCCGATGCCGAGACCGTGGCGCGCACGGTGGCGACGCCGATCGAGCAGGAAATCAACGGCGTCGAGAACATGCTGTACATGTCGTCCTATTCGACGGCCAACGGCATCATGCAGCTCACCGTCACCTTCAAGCCGGGCACCAACCTCGACACCGCCCAGGTGCAGGTGCAGAACCGCGTCGCCATCGCCGAGCCGCGACTGCCCGAGGAAGTGCGCCGCCAGGGCATCACCACCACCAAGCAGGCCGGTGACTTCCTGATGGTCGTGCACCTGCTGTCGCCCGACAAGCGCTACAGCGAGCTGTATATCGCCAACTACATGAACCTGCGCATCCGCGAGCAGCTGCTGCGGCTCGATGGCGTCGGCAACGTCACCGTCTTCGGCGGCAGCGAATACGCCATGCGCATCTGGCTCGATCCGGCGCGACTGTCGTCCTACGGCCTCGCCGCCTCCGACGTGGTGGCCGCGCTGCAGGCACAGAATATCCAGGTCTCGGGCGGCACGCTGGGCAGCCAGCCGGCGCCGGTGGATACCCCGCTGCAGGCCATCGTCACCACGCAGGGCCGCTTCGGCGCCGATCCGCGCCAGTTCCGCAACGTGATCGTCAAGTCCGGCACCGACGGCCGCCTGGTGCGGCTGGAGGATGTCGCCCGCGTCGAGCTCGGCGGCAAGGACTACAACAGCCGCAGCTATCTCGACGGCCAGACCGCGGTGGCGATGGGCGTGTTCCAGCGTCCGGGCACCAACGCGCTCGAGACCTCCGAGCAGGTGATGGCCAAGATGGAGGAGCTGAAGAAGGATTTCCCGCCGGGCCTCGAATACACCATCATCTACAATCCGACCGAGTTCATCTCGGAATCGCTGCACGAGGTGTACAAGACCCTGGTCGAGGCGATCATCCTCGTCGCCCTCGTCGTGCTGATCTTCCTGCAGAACTGGCGCGCGGCGGTGATCCCGATCCTCGCCATCCCGGTTTCGCTGATCGGCACCTTCTTCGTGATGTCGGCCTTCGGCTTCAACCTGAATGTGCTGACCCTGTTCGGCCTGGTGCTTGCCATCGGTATCGTCGTCGACGACGCCATCGTGGTGGTGGAGAACATCGAACGCAACATAGCCTTGGGCATGTCGCCACGGGATGCGGCGCACGAAACGATGGACGAGGTCGGCCGTGCCGTCGTCGCCATCGCCGTGGTCCTCTCGGCGGTGTTCATCCCGACTGCCTTCATTCCCGGCATCACCGGCCAGTTCTACAAGCAGTTCGCGCTGACCATCGCGGTGGCGACGATCATCTCGGCCTTCAACTCGCTGACCCTGTCGCCGGCGCTGGGTGCCATCCTGCTGAAGCGACATGAGAAGGGCGAGCATCACAAGCCGCGCTTCGTCCTGTTCCGCGTTGTCCAGCGCGGCGCCGACATCTTCAACACCGGCTTCGACCGCCTCAGCGGCGGCTATGCCCGGTCGGTCGGCGGCGTGGTGCGGCGGCGCTTTTTCATGCTCGGCTTCTACGCCCTGCTGGTTGCCGCGACGGTGTGGATCTTCGGCGCCATGCCGAAGGGCTTCATCCCGCCGCTCGACCGCGGCTACGCCATCGTGGTGATGAAGCTGCCGGACGGCGCCACGCTCGACCGCACCGACCAGGTGGTGCAGAAGGCGACCAGGATCGCGCAAAGCATCCCGGGCGTCGCCCATGTGGTGGCGATTCCGGGCTTCGACGGCTCGACCTTCACCAACTCGAGCAATTCCGGCGTGATGTTCACCACCTTCAAGCCGTTCGAGGAACGGCTGGCCAAGGGCGAGACCGCCACCGCCATCATCGGCCAGATGATCGGCCGGCTGCAATCCATCGAGGAAGCCTTCGTGATCGCCGTGCCGCCGCCCTCGGTGCCGGGCATCGGCAATGGCGGCGGCTTCAAGATGATGCTGCAGAACCGCAACAGCGACGACGTGCGTCCGCTGCTCGCCGCCGCCTACCAGATGATGGGCAAGGCGCAGCAGACACCGGGCGTGACGGGCGTGTTCACCACCTTCTCGGCTGCCTCGCCGCAGATCTTCCTGAACATCGACCGCACCAAGGCCGAAAAGCTGAACGTGCCGATCAGCAACATCTTCAGCGTGCTGCAGGTCAATCTCGGCTCGGCCTATGTGAACGACTTCAACGCCTTTGGCCGCGTCTTCCAGGTGCGTGCCCAGGCCGATGCCAAGGACCGCCTGAACAAGGAGGATATCCTGCAGCTGAAGGTGCAGTCGGCCACCGGCGCGCTGGTACCGCTGGGCAGCCTGGTGCAGATCCGCGAGACGGCCGGCCCGGACCTGGTGCAGCGCTACAACATGTATGTGTCGGTACCGCTGCAGGGCAACACGCCGCCGGGCGTGTCGACCGGCCAGTCGCTCGATGCCATGGAGGGCCTGGCCAGGAACACCCTGGAACCGGGCCAGGGCTTCGAATGGACGGAAATCGCCCTGCAGGAGCGCCTGACCGGCAACACCGCGCTGTATATCTTCGCGCTGTCGATCGTGTTCGTCTTCCTGGCGCTGTCGGCCCAGTATGAAAGCTGGGTGCTGCCGATGGCGATCATGCTGATCGTGCCGATCTCGATGCTGTTCGCGCTGGGCGGCGTCTGGGCATCGGGCATCGACAACAACATCCTGGTGCAGATCGGCCTTGTCGTGCTGATCGGCCTGGCGGCGAAAAACGCGATCCTGATCGTCGAATTCGCCCGCCAGATCGAGGCGGAGGGCAGGGACATGGTGGACGCCGTGATCGAGGCCTGCCGCCTGCGCCTGCGACCGATCCTGATGACCGCCTTCGCCTTCATTCTCGGCGTGCTGCCGCTGGTGGTCTCCACCGGCGCCGGCGCCGAGATGCGGCGCGCGCTGGGCACCGCGGTGTTCTCGGGCATGATCGGCGTCACCCTGATCGGCCTGTTCCTCACTCCGGTCTTCTACGTGGTGCTGCGCAAGCTCAGCCGTCGCGGACCGCCGGTCGAGGATCCGACACCGGCGCCGCATCTGCCGCCGAGTCTGCCGGGCCAGCCCGGCGAATAAGCGCCGCAACACAGCAAAAAGACAGCCGGCCCCGTTCATCCGGGGCCGGCTTTTTTTGTGACATGATTCTGTCGTGCGGCTGTCAACAAGCGGGGCTAGCCTGCCCGCGAAAAACCAGAATCTGATCGACCATCCGGCAGGGCACCATGACCGACACCCGCATCTACAACGTGCTGTTCATCTGCAGCGGCAATTCCGCGCGCAGCCTGATCGCCGAGGCGATCATGAACAACCTGAGCATCAACCGCGGCCGCTTTCGCGCCTTCAGCGCCGGCAGCCGGCCGCGCGGCGAGGTGCATCCCTATACCCGCGACCTGCTGGCGGCGACCGGCCATTCGGTGAAGGAGCTGCGGTCGAAGTCGTGGGACGAATTCGCGCAACCCGGCGCGCCGGTGATGGATTTCGTCTTCACCGTCTGCGACGAGGCGGCCGGCGAGACCTGCCCGGTCTGGCCCGGCCATCCGATGACCGCCCACTGGTCGATGCCCGATCCGGTGACCGCCACCGGTACCGAGGCCGAGCGCCGCTATGCCTTTGCCGAGGCCTATCGCCACCTGTCGAACCGCATCGGCATTTTCATCAACCTGCCAGTCCACAGCATCGCCGACCTCACCCTGCAGGAGCAGCTCGACGATATCGGCCAGCCAGCGGTGGGATCGGCGGCGGCGCGGCCGATGTCCGGGGCCGCCTGAAAACAGGCCACGAAGCAGGGGAGGGAACGCTTTTCCGGTGGAGGCGTTGAAACCCCGCCGGTGGCTTCCTATCTGTGACTCGCCACCGGACTCAAGAGTCTGGAATCATTCAAAAATCGGTCATAAACCGGCTTACGAACCCCCAGCAGGAGGCTCCGCATGACTGCGCATGTCCTGGTCGTCGCCACATCGCACAATGTCATGGATAACGGCCATCTGACCGGGCTCTGGGCCGAGGAGCTGGCGGCCCCCTGGCTGGCCTTTGCCGCCGCCGGCTGCCGGCTGACCCTGGCTTCGGTGAGGGGCGGGCCGATCCCCTTCGATCCGCGCAGCGTGCATGGCGACGAGCCGCAGCCCGAGACGGTGCGGCGCTTCCTCGCCGACCGCGCCGCCATGGAAGCCGTGCAGGTGACCCCGGCGATTGCCGATGTCGATATCGCCGATGTCGATGCGATCTTCCTGCCCGGCGGCCATGGCACCATGTGGGATCTGCCGCAGAGCGCGGCGCTGGCGGTGCGGATCGCCAGCCTGTTCGAGCAGGGTCGCATTGTCGCTGCCGTCTGCCACGGCCCGGCCGGGCTGGTGTCGGCGAAAGGCCGCGACGGCAAACCCATCGTGGCCGGCCGGCGGCTGACGGCGTTTACCGATGCCGAGGAAGAGAAGGTCGGGCTGAACGAGGTCGTGCCCTTCCTGCTGGAAAGCCGGCTGCGCGACCTGGCTGCGGATTTTGTCGCCGGGCCGGATTTCCAGCCGCACGCGATTGCCGACGGCAATCTGGTGACCGGTCAGAACCCGGCCTCGTCGGAGGCGGTGGCGCAGGCGGTGCTGCAGGCGTTGCAGCCGGCGGCGCTGAAGGCCGCCGAGTAAGACGACGAGCTTGCGGCTTACGCCGCCATGAGCTTGGCGCGCAGGAATTCCGGATCGAGCGTGAACAGCTCCTGCGGCGTCTCGACACCGCGCAGCGCATAGCGGCCGAGCGAGACCGCCTTGTCCTTCATGCCGCCGGCGGCCTGGCGGAAGGCGGCCGACAGGATCGCCGGCTGGTCGACCACGCGCACCATGCCGGCGATGCGCGACAGCTCGTTCACCGCCGGGCCGACCACGGTGAAATCGAGGCGGTCCTCGCCGCCGAAATTGCCATACAGCACATCGCCGACATGCAGGGCGACCGTCATGTCGGCCACCGGCAGGCCGGCATTGGCGCGGCGGTTGCGCACCTCGCGCAGGTTCTTCTGCGCCTGGCAGAGCGCGCGCAGGGCATCGTGGGTGGCGGCTTCGAGATCGGTATGGCGCTCGCCGTCGTTGCGGAAGATCGCCAGAATCCCGTCGCCCATGAACTTCAGCACCTCGCCGCCATGCTGGTGGATCGCCGCCACCGCGGCGCCGGCATAGTCGTTCAGCAGCGGCATGATCAGTTCCGGCGACACGGTATCCGACAGCCGGGTGAAGCCGCGCAGGTCGCTGAACCACAGGGCGGCCGAGATGCGCTCGGCCTCGCCGCGGGTGATGGTGCCGCTGAGCACGCGGCGCGCGGCGTCGCGGCCGAGATAGGTTTCGGCCAGCGTGTCGGCGATGCGGCGCACACTGGCCGAGCGGATCGCGGCGGCGGCGAACGGGATCAGCGATTCCAGCATCTCGATCTGCCGCTCGGTATAGCCCCCGGCAGTGCCGGTCGACCATGAGGCATAGATCGAGTCGAGCTGGCCGATGATCGCCTTGTCGCCGAAGCGCGTCATGGTGACGAGGAAATCGGTATAGCCCTCGGCAGCCAGATCGGTGACCACCGGGAAGGGGAAGTCGCCGTTATGGCCGTCGATGCGCACGCGCAGCTGGGCGGCACCGGTCTGCTCGAGGTGATGGAACGGGCTTTCGCGCCATTTGCGCTCGCCCTCTTCGGTGGTCGAGCGGCCGAATTCATGCAGGATGATGCCCGCTTCGTCGCGCTTCCAGCCGAAGATGCGGCCGGCCAGCACCGGATGCAGGGTATCGGCGCCCAGCACGGCACGGCTGACCGGGATGTCGACCTCGTTCAGGGCGGTGCAGAAGTCGGCGAGGATCTCGCCTTCGTTGAGACCGCCGAGCGAGGCATCGGCGATCCGGCGGGCGATCCGGGCGAAGGCGGCGGGGTCCATGGCCGCAGCATATAGGGCGGTGTGATGGCCGCTACAATCCGGAGTCTGCCGGCTTTTTCATGCTGCTGACAAAAAAACCGCCGATCCCTGCCGCCAGCGTATGCAGCGCGGCAGCCGGCGGTGGCGCCGTCCGGGCTTTGCAACCGGCGAGACGGTTACCGGACCGGCAGCCAACCGGGTAGGGCGCCCCGGTCCCGGACCGGTCCGGCAATTGACCCCGGTGATTGACCCTTGGGCCGGCGGCCGTCTATGCAGGAGGGCCTGCCCGCTTGGCGGAATTGGTAGACGCACGGGACTTAAAATCCCGAGGCCGCAAGGCCGTGCCGGTTCGAGTCCGGCAGCGGGCACCAGCAGACTGACCGGCCAGGGAGGGCGGGAGAGACATGGAGATCGCCGCCACCATCGCGGAATTCCGCCAGGCCCGCGGCCGGCTTGGCCGGCTCGGCTTCGTGCCGACCATGGGCTTCCTGCACGAGGGCCATCTCAGCCTGGTGCGCCGGGCCAGGGAAGAGTGCGGCGCCGTCGCCGCCAGCATCTTCGTCAATCCGACCCAGTTCGGCCCCAGTGAGGATTTCAGCCGCTATCCGCGCGACATGGAACGCGACCTTGCGCTGCTGCGCGCGGCCGGCTGCGACCTCGTGTTCACGCCTGGCGTCGCCGAGATGTATCCGCCGGGCAGCCTGACCGCCGTGGAAGTAACGACAGTGACCGACACGCTGGAAGGCGCGGTGCGGCCCGGGCATTTCCGCGGCGTCGCCACCGTGGTGGCCAAGCTGTTCAACATCGTGCAGCCGAGCTGCGCCTATTTCGGCCAGAAGGACGCGCAGCAATGCGTGGTGATCCGCCGCATGGTGCGCGATCTCGACATGCCGCTGGAGGTCATCGTCTGCCCGACAGTGCGCGAGGTCGACGGGCTCGCCATGAGCAGCCGCAATGTCTATCTGCAACCCGATGAGCGCCAGGCGGCCACGGCGCTCAGCCGCGCGCTTGATGCCGCCGCCGCGCTGTACAAGGCAGGCGAACGCGATGCCGGCCGCCTGCGCCAGGCGATGCGCGATGTGCTGGCGGCCGAGCCGCTGGCCGGGATCGAATATGTCTCGGTGGCCGACCCGGAGCTGCTGTCCGAACTGGAGACGGTGAGTGCCGGCGCGCTGCTGTCGCTCGCCGTGCGGCTTGGCCGCACCCGGCTGATCGACAATATCCCGCTGCCCGGCTGAGCCCAACCGGCTGAGGCGCGAAAACCCGCGATTTACGCGGTGATTTCTTCCTGCACGAAATCGAGGAAGGCGCAGACCTTGGCCGGCGGCAGGCTGCGCGAGCGGAAGAAAACATAGAGCGGGAAGGTTTCCTCGGCCCAGTCGGGGAACAGGTCGACGAGGCGGCCGTCGGCCAGCCGGTCGCGGATGTAGAACTCCAGCAGCTGGGCGATGCCGTAGCCCGACAGGCAGCCGGCCAGCAGGCTGTGGGTATCGTTGACCATCAGCCGGCCGCGCGCCAGCACCGGCACGGTCTCGCCGTCGCGCCGGAACTCCCAGCCGAACGGCCGCCCGGCAGCGGATTCATCGCGCAGCAGGATGCAGCGATGGGCTTCGAGGTCGCGCGGATGCTGCGGCCGGCCATGGCGGGTGATGTAGTCCGGCGTCGCGCAGGTCACCACCCGCGTGGTCGACAGCCGCCGGGCGATCAGGCCGGACGGCAGCTGCGGATCGGCGAAACGCAGCGACAGGTCGAAGCCGTCGGCCACCAGGTCGCCGAGCCGGTCGCGCACCTCGATGTCGACCTCGAGATCGGGATGCCGGTCGAGCAGCCGGCCGATGTGCGGCAGCAGGATGAAGCTGGCTACCGCGGCATCGACGCTGATGCGCAGGCGGCCGTGCACGCGGGCCGCCGCGCCGGCAGTGCGGGTGGCGGAGTCCTCGATGCCCGACAGCAGCGGCGCCACCTCGTCATAGAAGCGGCGGCCCTCGTCGGTCAGCGACACGGCGCGCGCGGTCCGGTGCAGCAGGCGCACGCCGACGCGCTGTTCCAGCCTGGCGATGGCGCGGCTGACCCCGGAGGCGGTCAGGCCGAGCCCGTCGGCGGCGCGCACGAAGCTGCCGGCCTCGACCACGGCGACCAGCACGCCGATGCCGGTCAGCAGGCGGCTGTCGAAGGCCATATGGATGACTCCAGATCACTCATGGAATGACAAAGTTGCGTTGGAGTCAGGAGTGGTCAAGCCCTAACGTCTGTCCTGCCGGCCCTGCCGGCTATAAAAGAGAAAGGACCTTCCCATGACCACCGTTTCCACCACCCAGACCCTCTCATCCCAGACTGGGGCCGCCATCGTCACCGGCGCCTCGCGCGGCATCGGCCGGGCCATCGCGCTGCGCCTCGCCGCCGATGGCTTCGCCGTCACCGTCAATTACGCCAGCCGCAGCGACGATGCCGACCAGGCCGTCGCCGAGATCGCGGCGGCCGGCGGCCGCGCCATCGCGGTGAAGGCCGATGTGTCGCTGCCCGCCGATGCGGCGCGGCTGTTCGACGAGACCGCGCAGGCCTTCGGCGGCGTCGACGTGCTGGTCAACAACGCCGGCATCATGACCATGCTGCCGATCGCCAATGCCGATCCCGGCGCGGTGCAGCGCGAATTTGCCGTCAACCTGATGGGCAGCTTCAACACCATGCAGCAGGCGGCGAACCGCCTGCGCGATGGCGGCCGTATCATCAACTTCTCGACCAGTGCGATTGCGCTGGCCCTGCCGGGCTATGGCCCCTACACGGCGACCAAGGCTGCCGTCGAGATGCTGACCCGGGTGCTGGCCAAGGAGCTGAAGGGCCGTGCCATCACGGTGAATGCCGTGGCGCCGGGCCCGGTCGAGACCGAGCTGTTCACGGCGGGCAAGACCGACGAGCAGATCCGCTTCCTCGCCGGGCTGAACCCTTTCGGGCGGCTGGGCCAGCCCGAAGACATCGCTGCCGTGGTCGCCTTCCTCGCCGGACCCGAGGCCGGCTGGGTCAACGGCCAGGTGCTGCGCGCCAACGGCGGCATGGCCTGAAAATTCGGGCTCTTGAACAAATCGGGTTGACTCCCATATCGCTCAGTGTATCTTACGATACATCAAAAGACACAACGAGTGATAGGAGTCACCCCGTAAATGCATGGATTCAAAGAAGCTCTTCGTGAGCATATCGCCCACAAGATGATGCACCGCCGGCGCGGCCGCCATGGCGGCGGTTTCGGCCCGGGCGGTTTCGCCGCCGGCATGTTCGGCGAGGCCGGCATGGGCGGCCGCGGTTTCCGCGCCAGCCGCATGGTCGGCGCCGAGGACCTGCAGCTGCTGATCCTCGCCCTGCTGGCCGAGAAACCGCGCCACGGCTACGAGATCATCAAGGCGCTGGAAGAGCACAGCCACGGTTTCTACGCGCCGAGCCCCGGCGTGATCTATCCGGCGCTGACCTATCTGGAAGAGATCGGCTTCGCCACCGTCGTCGCCGAAGGCAGCAAGAAGCTCTACAGCCTCACCGCCGAGGGCGGCGCCCATCTGGCCGACCGCCGCACCCAGGCCAGCACCATGCTGGCAGAGCTTGCCCGTGTCGGCGAGCGCATGGCGCGCGTCCGGCAGTTCTTCGCCGGCGGCGAGGAGGCTGAGGAGGCGCCGGATGCCGATCCGCGCAGCCTGCGCGGCATCCGCCACACCCTGCGCCACCTGCTGCGTGACAAGGCCGATGCGGCGCCGGAGGAACAGCGCCGGGTGATCGACATCCTGGTCCGCGCCATCCGCGAGATCCGCGGCGAGTGACGGCCCTTCAATCCTGACGGAACCAGAGATCATGAAAAAAGGCCACCGCTACCGCATCACCGTCGAGCATCTTGCCACCCCGCGCGAGGACGGCACGATCCGCCCGCCGCTCAGCTTCGAGGCGGTGAACCATGACGACGTGCTCGGCATCGCCGAGCGCGTCACCGCCGGCTTCCGCTATGCCCGCGACGAATCCGCCGCGCTGGCGATCGGGCTGAAACTGTTCACCGAGGTGATGCTGGCCCATCGCGACGATCCGCTGTTCGCCGATCTGCAGCCGGCGCTGCGCGATTTCATCGGCCGCCTGAAGGAACGCACCCGCGCGGCGACGGCGGCCGGCTGACCGGCGGCCTGCCGGTTCAGTGCCCGGCGCGTCCTCTGCCGGCATAGGGCAGCGCGAAGAGATACAGGCCGCTGAACAGTTGCAGGAACAGCGGCGGCAGCGGCGCATAGGTCAGCCACAGCGGCGGTTCGCCGAAGGCACGGACCGCGAAATTGGCGACGACGGTTGCCGTGAAGACGATCGACAGCCAGCGATGGCTTTGCCGCATCCATGTACCCATGCGCGTCATGCCTCCCGCGCCAGCAGGATTTCCAGCCCGGCGAAGAATTTCTGCCAGCCATGCCGGGCGCCGGTGTAGGCCTGCGGCTGATCGGGCCGGAAGCCCGTCTGTTCCATGCGCAGCCGGGTGCCCGCCGGGATCGGCGTCAGCGTCCAGGTCACCACGCTGTCGAGACCGAGCGCGGCCCAGCTGTAGGACAGGGTTCTGTTCGGCTCGACGATGCGCACCTCGCAGGCGATGACGCCGTCCCAGTGCGGTTGCGGCTCGACCCGCAGGCTGAAGCGGTGCCCGGTGACCGGCGCGAAATCGTTTTTCATCAGCCAGTCCTCGATCAGGTGCGGCTGGGTCAGCGCGCGCCAGATCTTCTCCGGCGGATGCGGGACGTCGCGCTCGACGACGACGGAGCGGATTTCGGTGGCACTGCTGGTCATTGATCCATCCGGTTGAGCAGGTTTTCGAGGTCGTCGAACCGGGCCTGCCAGAAGCCGGCCATCTGGCCGGTCCAGTCGTTCAGCGGGGCAAGGCCGCCGGGCTGCGGGCTGTAATGGGTCTGGCGCCCCTGGTGGCGGTCGCGCACCAGCCCGGCCAGTTTCAGCGCCGCGAGATGTTTGGAGACCGCCGGCTGCGAGATGCCGGCCTGCGCCGTCAGGGCCCCGACCGTCAGTTCGCCGTCGCGGCACAGCCGCTCGAAGATCGCCCGCCGGGTCGGATCGGCGAGCGTTTTGAACAGGATATCCTGGGTGTTCGGCATCTGTGATCCATAACCCGTTGATTATGGATAGATGTATAACCGAACAGTTATGGATCGGTCAAGCGGTTCCGTTGAGCCAGCGGATCCAGCGGCCGTGATAATCCGCCTCGGCGAGCCGGCGGGTTTCGCCGCCCGGCCACAGGGTCAGGCTGAGATCGGCGCCGTCTTTCGCCGTGCCGGGCTCGAACCGCAGCCAGGCGAGCGGTGCTTCTGCCGTGGCGGTCTGCCCGGCTGCCGCCATGGCGGCGGCGATGCGCTGCTGTTCGGCCGGATCGACATACTGCCAGACGATCGAATGATAGAGCACAAGGGCGGCATCGCGCGGCCGGGCGGCCAGCTCGCGGGCGACGAAATCGCCGGCATGGATCTGCTCCGGCGGCGGGCCGCCGCGCCCGGCATGCTCCAGCGCCATGGCGACGCGCTCGAGCCGCGGCCACTGGTCGGCCCAGATGTAGGACAGCAGCCGCTTGCGCTGCTCCGGGTCGCGCGCATCCAGCGGCTGCACGTCGCAGCCGGCGCGGCTGTGCACCGCGATCTTTGCCGCGGGCGGCTGCGGCCCCTGCCATTGCGCCTGCAGCAGGAAAGGCGCCGCCAGCGGATCGCCGAAGCACCATGATCCGAAATCATAGGCGTAGGTATCCCACATCAGGTTGATGCCGGCACTGGCGCCGATCTCGCGCAGCGCCAGCGGCCGGCCGGTTGCGGCAGCGATGGTCAGGAAGCCACCGAGCAGCACGGCCGAGCGCAGCGGGTCGTTGGTCTGCGGCGGCCCCTGCAGGTAGCGTGTCAGCAGCCCCGGGTGACGGGTGAAGACCGTATCGATCAGCGCGGCGTCGACCCGCCCGGCGGCATAGGCGACCGCCAGCTCGGCATCGCCGTCGAGCACCGCGCGATGCAGCGCGCCGGCGACCCTGAGCGCCAGGGCATCGGCGCCCGGATCGCCCGGCCAGTCGCGCAGCACGGCGGTCCAGGCTGGCGCATCGGCACGCTCCAGCAGGTCGGCAATGGTGGTGAGGACGGCGGCGGTCAGCGGCGAGCCGAGCGTCGTGCAATAGGCGGCCTGGCGGTGGAAATGCGGCACGATGGCGGCGGCGGATGTCATGGCGGAGCCTTTTGCGAACCATCCTGCCCGATTGATCTGCCGCAATGCAATACGGCCGCGCGGCCGGCAGTCTGAGCCTTCCAGATATCCACCCCCGGAGCCCGCATGCGGCGCCTGTTCGCTGTTATCGCCGTTCTGCTGCTGGCGGCCGCTGCCGCCACAGGGGGCTGGTATTACCTGAAGCACCGGCAGGTGCTGCCGCCGGGCTTCGTCGCCGGCAACGGCCGCATCGAGGCCAGCGAAATCGACATCGCCACCAAATACGCGGCACGGGTGCAGGATATCGCGGTCGACGAGGGCGACCTGGTGAAGGCCGGCACGGTGATCGCCCGTATGGATACCCGCGATCTCGAGGCGCAACTGCGTTCGGCCGAGGCGCAGGTCCAGCAGGCCCTGCAATACCGCACCCAGGTGCAGGCGGAAATCGCCCAGCGCCGCAGCGAGCTTGATCTGGCCGACAAGGACCTGCAGCGCGCCCTGGTGCTGGTGGGCAAGAACTACGTCTCCGAACAGAAGGTCGACCAGCAGCGCAACATCCGCCGTACCGCCCAGGCGACGCTGGATGCGGCACAGGCCAAGCTCGGCGCCTCCGAGGCGGCAATCCGCACCGCCGAGGCCGATGCCGACCGGCTGCGCGACCTGGTCGCCGACGGCGTGCTGGCCGCGCCGCGCTCGGGCCGTATTCTCTTTCGCCTGGCCGAGCCCGGCGAGGTGCTGGCCGCCGGCGGCCGCGTCGCCACCCTGCTCGATCTGACCGATGTCTACATGACGGTGTTCATGCCCTCCGAAGTGGCCGGCCGCATCGCCGTCGGCGCCGATGCACGCATCGTCATCGACGCGGCATCCGGCACGCCGGTGCCGGGCAAGGTCTCCTTCGTGTCGCCGCGCGCCCAGTTCACGCCCAAGGAGGTCGAGACCCGCAGCGAGCGCGATCGCATGATGTTCCGCGTCAAGGTGCGGGTGCCGCAGACGCTGGTGCAGCGCTACATCGCGCAGGTCAAGACCGGCGTCACCGGCATGGCCTATATCCGGCTCGACGACAGCGCCGTCTGGCCGGACTGGCTGGAATCCGATCTGACCCGCGGCGACCACTGACGGCGGCGCGGATGACCGCGGCAGGACTCAGCATCGCAGGCGTCGGCCATGCTTACGGCAAGCTGGCGGCGCTCGACAACGTCAGCCTTGCGCTGGCGCCGGGCGAGACGCTCGCGCTGGTGGGGCCGGACGGCGTCGGCAAGTCGACCCTGCTGGCGCTCGCCGCCGGCGCACGGGCAATCCAGCGGGGCCGCATCCTGGCGCTCGGCGCCGATATGGCGAACCGCCGCGCGCGCGAGGACGTCCAGCCGCGCATCGCCTATATGCCGCAGGGCCTCGGGCGCAATCTCTATCCGGCGCTGACGGTGGCGGAGAATGTCGCCTTCTTCGCCCGCCTGTTCGGCCTCGGCCGGCGCGAGCGGACACGGCGCATCGCCGCCCTGCTGGCGGTGACCGGCCTGGCGCCGTTCGCCGGCCGGCCGATGCAGAAGCTGTCCGGCGGCATGAAGCAGAAGCTCGGCCTGTGCTGTGCGCTGGTGCACGATCCCGACCTGCTGATCCTCGATGAGCCGACCACCGGCGTCGACCCGCTGTCGCGCCGGCAGTTCTGGGCGCTGGTCGACAGCATAAGGCGGGACCGGCCGCAGCTGGCCCTGCTGGTCGCCACCTCGACCATGGACGAGGCCGAGCGGTTCGGCCGCGTGGTGCTGATGGATCGCGGCCGCATTCTCGCCGAAGGCAGCCCGGCCGCGCTGAAAGCGAAAAGCGGCGCCGCCTCGCTGGAAGCGGCCTTCATCGCGCTGCTGCCGCCGGAGCGCCGCGGCGGCCTCGGCGCCGATGGCCATGCCCCGCCGCCGCCGGCGACGGATGGCGCGGCGCCGGTGGTGATCGAGGCGCCCATTATTATTGAAGCAAGGGGTCTGACCCGGCACTTCGGCGATTTCACCGCGGTCGACCATGTCGATCTGGCGGTGCGCCGCGGCGAGATCTTCGGTTTCCTCGGCTCGAACGGTTGCGGCAAGACCACGACGATGAAGATGCTGACCGGCCTGCTGCCGGCGTCCGAGGGCGAGGGGCGGCTGTTCGGCGAGACGGTGGCGGCGGGCGCCTTCGCCATCCGCCGGCGCATCGGCTACATGGCGCAGAGCTTCTCGCTCTATGGCGAACTCAGCGTGCGGCAGAATCTGGCGCTGCACGCCGCGCTCTACGGTCTCGATGCGGCGACGGCGGCGCAACGCAGCCAGACCCTGGCCGAACGCTTCGATCTGGTGCCCTACCTTGATGCCGTCGCCGACGCGCTGCCGATGGGGGTGCGCCAGCGCCTGTCGCTGGCCGTCGCCATCATCCACGAGCCGGAAATCCTGATCCTCGACGAGCCGACCTCGGGCGTCGACCCGGTGGCCCGCGAGATGTTCTGGCAGGATCTGCTGCGGCTGTCGCGCGAGCGCGGCGTGACCATCTTCATCTCGACCCATTACATGGCGGAAGCCGCGCGCTGCGACCGCGTCGCCTTCATGCATGCGGGCCGGGTGATCGCCACCGGCCGGCCGGCCGCCTTGCAGGAGCAGCAGGGCGCGGCGACCCTGGAAGACGCCTTCATCGCCTATATGGAACAGGGCGGCCGCAGCCTGGAGGAAGCACCGCCGCCGGAGGTTGCCGCGGTGGCGGCGACGCCGCCGGAGAGCAGGCCGCGCCGGCGCGGCTGGTTCTCGCTGCGTCGCTTCGGGGCCTACGCCGGCCGCGAGGGCACCGAGCTGCTGCGAGATCCGGTGCGGCTGGTCTTCGCGCTGTTCGGCACGGTGATGCTGATGCTGCTGTTCGGCTATGGCATCACCTTCGATGTCGACCATGTCGCCTTCGCCGTGCTCGACCGCGACCGCACGCCGGAGAGCCGCGCCTATATCGATGAATTCGCCGGCTCGCCGTATTTCCGGCGCGATCCCGATCTGGCCGATGCCGGGGCGCTGATCGCCGACCTGCGCGGCGGGCATGTGGCGCTGGCCATCGAGGTTCCGCCCGGGTTCGGTGCCGACCTGCATCGCGGCCGGCCGACGGAAATCTCGGTCTGGGTCGATGGCGGCATGCCGTTCCGTGCCGAGACCATCAAGGGCTATGTCGCCGCCGTGCACCAGCGCTTCCTGGCGCTGGTCGCCGAACAGGCCGGGCGAACCGTGCCGGCCGTCGCCGATATCGCCGTGCGGTTCCGCTACAACCAGGCCTTCCGCAGCATCGACGCCATGGTGCCGGCGCTGTTCGCCATGCTGCTGATGCTGATCCCGGCCATTCTCACCGCGCTCGGCGTCGTCTCCGAGCGCGAGCGCGGCTCGATCATCAATTTCTACGTCACGCCGGTGCGCAAGCTGGAATTCCTGCTCGGCAAGCAGCTGCCCTATGTGGCGCTGGCAGGTGTCAACCTGCTGCTGCTGATCGGGCTGGCCATCTTCGTGTTCGGCGTGCCGCTGAAGGGCAGCATCGTCGGACTGCTGGCCGGCGGGCTGCTCTACGTATTCTGCAGCACCGCCATCGGGCTGGTCACGTCGTGTTTCACCCGCAGCCAGGTGGCGGCGCTGTTCGGCACGGCGGTGCTGACCATCATGCCGACGGTGCATTTCTCCGGCCTGATGCAGCCGGTCTCGACTCTGCAGGGCGGCGCCCGGCTGATCGGCGCGCTGTTTCCCGCCACCTATTTCCTGCGCACCAGCGTCGGCGCCTTCACCAAGGGGCTGGGGCTGGCGGAACTGATGCCGTTCATTCTCGCCACCGCCGCCTTCTGGCCGGTGCTGCTGGCGCTGGCCTGGCTGTTCCTGCGCAAGCAGGAGCGCTGAGCATGGCCGGGACCATGCTGGGCGAACTGCGACAGTCGCTGCGCAACATCCTGCGGCTCTGCGGCAAGGAGATCACCAGCCTGCGGCGCGATCACGTGCTGTTCATTTTCATGCTCTATGCCTTCACCCTGATGGTCTATGCCCAGGCCACCGGCACGTCGCATGACCTGGTGCATGCCTCGCTCGGCGTGGTCGACGAGGACCGTTCGGCCCTGTCGCAGCGCATCGTCGATGGCTTCCTGCCACCGCGCTTCCAGAAGCCCGTGGCGCTGGCACCGACCGAAGTCGACCGCGCCATGGATCGCGCCAGGTTCACCTTCGTGCTCGACATCCCGCCGGATTTCCAGGCCGATGTGCTGGCCGGCCATACGCCGTCGCTGCAACTGCTGGTCGATGCCACCGCGGTGATGCAGGCCGGCATCGGCGCCAATTATATCCAGCAGATCGCCGCCGAGGAGATCGGCCGCTTCCTGCGCCGCGAGGGCGAAGCACCGCCCGATGCCGTCGACCTGAAGCTGCGGGTCGCCTTCAACCAGACGCTGGAATCGACCTGGTTCACCGGCAGCATGGCGCTGCTGCAGGTGATCAACATGCTGGCGATCCTGCTGACCGGTGCGGCGCTGATGCGCGAACGCGAGCACGGCACCCTGGAACACCTGCTGGTGATGCCGGTGCGCGCGGTCGAGATCATGCTGGCCAAGATCATCGCCAATGGCGGGGTGATCCTCGTCATGGCGATGGTGTGCTTCTACAGCGTGCTGGAGGGCGTGCTCGGCATGCGCGTCGCCGGCTCGGTCGGCCTGTTCGTGGCGGCGACGGCGCTGTACCTGTTTTTCGCCGCATCGCTCGGCATCTTCCTGGCCACCCTGGCCGGCACCATGGCGCAGTTCGCGCTGCTGTTCATCCTGGTGCAGATGCCGATGTACCTGCTGTCGGGTGCGCTGACCCCGCTGGAGGGCATGCCGCAATGGCTGCAGTATGCCGTGCAGCTGCTGCCGACCAAGCATTACGTGGCGCTGACCCAGGCGATCCTGTCGCGCGGCGCCGGGCTGGATACGGTCTGGCCGGAAATCCTCGCCATCCTTGCCATGGGCGCGGCGTTTTTCGGCTTCAGCCTCAGCCGCTTCCGCGCCTTTCTGGCACGGCAGCAATAGGGCCGGCCGTCAGGTCAGGATTTTCAGGCCAGCGTCGTGCCATCGCGGGTGTAGCGCACCGAGATGCCGAGGATGATGTCGGCGGTGATGCCATCGGCGGCCAGCGGCAGCATCAGGTTCTCGGTCTGCTGCCAGTTGCCGTCTTCCAGCGGCATCGGGCCGCGCCGCCAGGTCGGCACGCCGTCGCGCGCCACCGTGATCAGCCGGATGCGGTTGGCGGCATAGGCCTGTGGCCGGACCTCGTCATACCAGCGCCGCGTGACCTCGAAGCCGAGCAGGGCGGTGAAGCGGGTGCCGGCCAGCCGGTAGCTGAACCGCCAGGCATGCTGTGTCCCGGGCTCGCGCTGGATGTCGAGCATCCACAGGCAGGGCAGGATGCCGCGCAGGCTGAACGGGTCGATGGCTTGGCGGCTGGGCAGGCGGCCCGCCGGCCGCCGGGTGCGCCAGTAGCACAGCAGCGCGGCGACCTGCGGATGCCAGCCGCTGGTATCGGTATGGTCGCCGACGACCTGCCAGCCGTCGCCGAGAGCGGGTTCCGGGTGCAGCAGTTTCGGATCGATAAGCATGGCGGGATAGAAGCAGAAGCCGTCCCGCCGCGCGCGTTACCATCCGGATACGTGCCGTTACTTTTCGGATATGTCCGCCGGCCTCACAGTTCGAGCCAGTGAATGCTGAACAATTCGTCCGGATCGCACCATACCGCTGCCGGCCGGAAGCCGGCGCGGCGTGCCAGCTTGCCGAAGCCGTCCAGCGTGTATTTGCAGGAATTCTCGGTATGGATCGATTCGCCGGCGGCGAAGCTGTGCCGGGCGCGGCCGATCCGCACGGTCTGCGCGGCGCGGCTGACCAGATGCATCTCGATGCGCTGCAGGCGCGGCTCGTAGAAGGCGTAATGGTCGAAGCCGGCCGGGTCGATGTCGCTGTCGAGCTCGCGGCGGATGCGGTGCAGGACGTTGAGGTTGAAAGCGCCGGTGACGCCCGCGGCATCGTTGTAGGCGGCATGCAGGATCGCCGGGTCCTTCACCAGGTCGACGCCGATCAGCAGGCCGCCGGCGGAAAGCCCGTCGCGGTTGCTGCTTTTCAGCAGGCGGGCGGCCGCCGCGAGGAAGCCGAGCGCCTCGGCCGGGGTGAAGTTGCCGATGGTCGAGCCGGGAAAGAAACCGGCGCGGCGCCTGGTGCCTTTGGGCGGCGCCGGCAGGTCGAGACCCGCCGTATAGTCGCCGGCCACCACGGTGACCGGCAGGCCAGGATAATCGGCGCGCAGCCGGGCGGCGGAATCCTCCAGATGCTCGCCCGAAATGTCGATCGGCAGATAGCCGCGCGGGCGGTCGAGCGTATCGAGCAGGTAACGCACCTTGCGGGTGGCGCCGGCACCGAACTCGACGATCTCGGCATCGGCGCCGATGGCATCCGCGATCGCGGCGGCATGGCCTTCCAGCAGGGTGCATTCGGTGCGGGTCGGATAGTATTCCGGCAGCTCGCAGATCTGCTCGAACAGCGCCGAGCCACGGGTATCGTAGAAATACTTCGACGGGATCGCCTTGCGCCGGCGGCGCAGGCCGGCCTGCACATCGGCGGCGAAGCCGCGGGCGTCCTGGCTGTCGGGCTGGGGCTGCAGGCCGTTGCGCGGCAGGATGGCAAAGGAATTCATGACGGTCTCCCGTACTTGATTTATGGACGACGGCGCCGGAGATCAGACGTCGTCGGCGAGGCGGATGCCGGAGAACTGCCAGCGCGCGGCCGGCGGAAAGAAATTACGGTAGCTGAGCCGCAGGTGGCCGGCCGGGGTGGCGCAGGAGCCGCCGCGCAGCACCTGCTGGCCGATCATGAATTTGCCGTTGTATTCGCCGGCGGCGCCTTCGAGCGGGCGGAAGCCGGGGTAGGGCTCATAGGCCGAGCGGGTCCATTCCCAGACCTCGCCGCAGACATGCAGGCCGCCGTCGGGTCCCGGTGCGGCCGGGCGCGGATGCGGATGCATCGGGTCGAGGAAGCCGCCCTGGCGGCGGGCCTGGCGCGAGGCGGCGGCATGCTCCCATTCCGCTTCGGTGGGCAGGCGCCGGCCGGCCCAGGCGGCATAGGCCGAAGCTTCGTAAAACGAGACATGGCAGACCGGTTCGGAGGGATCGACGGCGCGTTCGCCCTGCAGGGTAAAGATGCGCCAGCTGTCGCCATCCTTGCTGCCGGCCGCGCCGTCGCGGCGCCAGTAGGCCGGCGCCTGCCAGCCCTCGCGCTGCACCGTCGCCCAGCCGTCCGACAGCCACAGGTCGGACTTCGCGTAGCCGCCGTCGGCCATGAAGGCGAGATATTCACCGCAGCTGATCGGCCGGCTGGCGAGGCGATAGGGCTGCAGCAGCACCTGGTGGCGCGGGCTTTCATTGTCAAAAGCGAAGCCGTCGTCCGGATCATGGCCGATCGGGTGGATGCCGCCGGTAAAGGCGATGTACTCGACCGCCGGCAGGGTGGTCTGGCGCAGCATCTGCGCCGGGCGATAGGCCGGGGCGAAGGCATGGCGCGAAAAGGCATGCTTGATGTCGGTGAGGATCAGCTCCTGGTGCTGTTCCTCATGGGCGAAGCCGAGTTCGAGCAGCGGCGTGAGCCGCGCGAGTTGCGCCGCATCGGCACTTTCCAGCAGTTCGGCCATGGCGCTGTCGACATGGCGGCGATAGCGGGTAACGGTCTCGGCCGATGGCCGGCTGATCAGGCCGCGCTCGGGCCGCGCCTGCCGCTCGCCCAGAGTCTCGTAATAGGAATTGAACAGGTAGTGGAACTGCGGATCGAACACCGCGTAGCCCGGCAGGTTGGGCTTCAGCAGGAAGGTCTCGAAGAACCAGGTGACATGGGCGCGGTGCCATTTCGTCGGGCTGGCATCGGGCATCGACTGGACCTGCTGGTCCTCGGCGCTCAGCGGCGCGGCCAGGGTTTCGGTCAGGCGGCGGACGGCGCGGTAGCGGTCGGTCAGGTCTGCCGCGGCCGTGCCGTCGGCTGGTTTGCCCCTGTCGGGCCTGTTGGGGGCGCCGCGGAAATCGCCGGCCAGGTTCTCGCTCATGGTCCGTCTCCCGTCGGACTGGTCCTGCCCCACTGGACAGAGCCGCTGGGACAGGTCGATCGGTCAGGCCGCGGGCGGCGGCCGGCTATCCCCCGGTTAACCCTAGTCCCCGAGGATGGTTCCAACGATAGCGCGGAATCATGACAAGTATAGGGGAAAACCGTGAACGATGGTGTGATTCATCACAGATACACACAAAGTTCATCGCAAGCGGGCCGGAAAACCCCTGCTTTGTCAGCAGGATGTCAGTCGCAGGCGCCCCGCCGGCTATCCGGCGCTTTCTCCTCGAAGCGGAGGGCGTTGATGCGCAGGCTTTCCGATGGGGTGGCGAAATGCAGCAGCCGGGTCTTGTAGCGGTCGGCGCCGGCGGCAAAGGCCTCGCGTTTGATGCGGGCGATGCTCTGCTCCATCTGCGCAATCACCCAGCGGTCGGCCTCGGAGTCGCTGGCCTCGCGGCCGCGCACGGACGCAAACATGTCGCGGGCCCACTGGCGCGAGGATTTCATCGAGACTCTCCCTGATGCGCGGCGATGAGGAAACATACGCCACGGCTTTGTGACGCGGCAATGACGGGGAAAGGTCAGGCGATGCGGCGCCGGGCCACGGCTTTCTGCGCCGGCTTTTTTGCCGCCGCCGGTTTTTTCGCTGCCGGCTGCTTCTTCGGCCGGCCCGGCTCGTCGTGCTGGGTGATCAGGTCGGGCAGGGCGGCAATCGCCGGATCCTGGCGCGCCGCCGCGATCAGGTGGTCGAGCAGGCCGGGAAAGCGGGCATCGAGGTCGTCGCGGCGCAGGCTGGTATGGCGGAAGGTGCCTTCCAGCCGGGCGCGGGTGACGCCGGCCTCGCGCAGCCGGGCAAAGTGATAGCTGAGGCTGGTCTTTGACGCCCAGGGCGCCAGATTGCGGCAGACCGATTCCCCGGCGCGGTCGAGATGCAGCACGATGGCCAGCCTTGTCGGGTCCGACAGGGCGTCGAGCACGGCCGGCAGGCTGATCTGGTCGCGGTCCGGGTGATAGAGGCGACGGGTCATGATGACAAATCTAGGTCAGATCCCGGCCTGATCCAATAGTTCAATAAATATTGTACCTGTCGCCTTGACCCGGCGGCCGCGGCGCACCATTAGTTCAAAAAACCTTGAACTAACCCCGCCCCAGACACCATAACCGCCCGGAGCCTTCATGTCCTTCGCCCTGGTCTGGCTTGCCCTCGGCACCTTCGCCATCGGGACCGAATCCTTCCTGGTCGCCGGCCTGCTGCCGGAAATCGCCACCGATGTCGGCGTCAGTCTCGATTCCGCCGGCCACCTGATCGGTTGGTTCGCCGCGACCTACGCCGTGGCGGCGCCGATCATGGCGGCGCTGACCGGCCGCTTCGAGCGCCGCGGCGTGCTGCTGCTCAGCCTGGCGGTCTTCACCGCCGCCAACCTTGCCGCCGCCTTCGCGCCGGACTTCCATACCCTGCTGATCCTGCGCATCAGCATGGCGGTCTTCGCCTGCCTCTACACGCCGGCCGCCGGTGCGCTGGCCGGCGCCATGGTGCCACCGGAACAGCGCGGCCGCGCGCTCAGCATCGTGGTCGCCGGCCTGACCGTGGCGACCGCGGTGGGCGTGCCGTTCGGTACCGCCATCGGCGACCTGTTCGGCTGGCGCATGAGCTTTGTCGCGGTGGCGGCGCTCGGCGGGCTGGCCTTCCTCGGCATCGCCGTCGGCCTGCCGCGCATGATGCCGCCGATGGTGCTGTCGCTGCGCCAGCGGCTGGCGCCGCTCGGCATGCCGGCGGTGCGCTATTCGCTGCTGGTCACCGTACTGTGGGTCGGCGGCGCCTATGTGCTCTACACGTTTCTCGCCGCTTATTTCATGCCGCGCGGCATCACCGGCCTCGGCTTCGCCGCCGTCCTGATGCTGTTCGGCTGCTGCGCCTTCGCCGGCAACCTGTTCGGCGGCTGGAGCACCGACCGCATCGGCGGCCGCGCCACCACCCGCAATGCCGTGCTGTTGCTGCTGCCGATCTTCGTGGTGTTCAGCCTGCTGCCGGCCATCCCGGGTGCGGCGGTATGGCTCGCCGTGGCGCTGGTCGGACTGTGGCCGCTGGCCGGCTTTTCGGCGGCGCCGGCGCGCCAGGCCCTGCTGATCGACCTGGCGCCGCAGAGCGCACCGGTGGTGCTGGCACTGAATGCCTCGGCGCTCTATGCCGGCTGCGCACTGGGCGCGGCGGTCGGCGGCCTGGTGATGGCCGGGCCGGGGCCGCAGCTGCTCGGCTGGGCCGGCGCCGGCATCGAGCTGCTGGCTTTGCTGGCGCTCGGCCTTGAGCACCAGGTGCGCCGCCGCAGGCTGGCGGCAGTGCCGGCCGAGTAACGCCTCAGGCCTTTTTCTTCTTTTTCGCTTTCGCGGCGGTCGCCGCATCGATCAGCGCCGCGGCGGTCTGCGCCGCCACCCGCGCCGGGCCGCCCTTGCCGAACTGCTGGCCGGTGATGAAACAGCCTTCCATCAGCAGCAGCAGGGCATCGCCGAGTGCGGCCGGATCGCGCGCGCCCATCTCGGCGGCCATGGCGGCGAGGCGCTGGCGCAGGTCGCGCTTGTGCGCCTCGGCCACCTCGCGGGCCGGATGGCCGGCATGGGGATATTCCACCGTGGCATTGCTCAGCCCGCAGCCGCGGTAATGGCCCCCCATGGCGGCGCGTTTCGACAGCCGCTCGAAATAGGCCAGCAGGCGGCTGCGCGGATCGGCGCCGGCTGCCTTGTCCATGGCGGCGTAGAAGTGCTGCCAGAATTCCTGCTCGTAGTCGCGCAGGTAGGCGGCGGCGAGTTCGTCCTTGGACGGGAAGCTGCGGTACAGGCTCGGCTTGGTGACGCCGGCGCGGGTGACGATCTCGTCGACGCCGACGGCGCGGATGCCCTCGCGGTAGAACAGGTCGCGGGCGCTCTGGCGGATGCGGTCGGCGGCGCGCGGCGGCGCGCTCCCCGGCTGTGCGCTGGCGGGCGGCCGGGCGGTGTGCTGGTCGGTCTGCGGCCGACCTGTCTGGAGTTTGCGTGCCATTGGTCTGAATGCACCAGTGCAATTTTGGGACTTGACCATGTAACCGATCGGTACCTATATGGGGCAGCCCATAACACGTACCGGTCAGTCACATGAACATAGCACGCAGGTTTTTCCCCGGCCAGTCCTACGCGTTCGTCGTGGTCGGCGTGATCTTCCTCTCGCTGCTGGCCGCCGCCGGCCTGCGCGCCACGCCCGGCGTGCTGATCCTGCCGCTGGAGAAGGCGTTTGGCTGGGAGCGCGACACCATTTCGCTGGCGGCTGCCATCGGCATCTTCCTCTACGGCCTGATGGGGCCGTTTGCCGCGGCCCTGATGCAGAGCTTCGGCATCAAGCGGACCCTGCTCTGCGCCCTGGTGCTGATGTCGTTCTCGACCTGGCTGAGCGGCTTCATGACCGAATCCTGGCACCTGATGGCGACCTGGGGCGTGATGTCGGGCGTGGCGTCCGGCTGCGTCGCGCTGGTGATGGGGGCGACGGTCGTCAATCGCTGGTTCGTCAGCCACCGCGGCCTGATCATGGGCATTCTCACCGCCAGCACCGCCACCGGCACGCTGGTGTTCCTGCCCGGCCTTGCCGCCATCGCGGAGGGCTACGGCTGGCAGCCGGTGGTGTGGACCGTCTCGGCCTGCGCCGCGGCGCTGATCCCCCTGGTCTGGTGGCTGCTGCCCGAGCGGCCGGCCGACATGGACATGATCCCCTATGGTGCCGACCCGAATGCGCCGCCGGTGCAGGCCGCCGCGGTCAATCCGCTGGTGCTGGCCTTCGGGGCACTCAGCCGCGCCTCGCGCAAGACCGATTTCTGGCTGCTGTTCGCCACCTTCTGGATCTGCGGTTTCACCACCAACGGCCTGATCGGCACCCATCTGATCTCGTTCTGCGGCGACATGGGCATCGTCGAGGTCAAGGCCGCCGGCCTGCTGGCGCTGATGGGCATTTTCGACCTGATCGGCACGACAGGCTCGGGCTGGCTGACCGACCGCTACGATCCACGCAAGCTGCTGTTCATGTATTACGGCCTGCGTGGCATTTCGCTGATCTATCTGCCCTATACCGATTTCTCGCTGTATTCGCTGTCGATCTTCGCGGTCTTCTACGGGCTCGACTGGATCGCCACGGTGCCGCCGACCGTCAAGCTGGCGGTCGAGGCTTTCGGCGACCGCGACGGGCCGATCGTGTTCGGCTGGATCGCGGCAGGCCACCAGCTCGGCGCCGCCTCGGCGGCCTATTTCGCCGGCTATGTGCGGACCGAGCAGGGCAGCTATTTCGACGCCTTCATCATCGCCGGCATCACCGGCGTGGTGGCCGCGGTGCTCGCCCTGCTGATCCGCGGCAAGAAGGGCAGCACGGCGTTTGTGGCGGCGTAACGACCGAACGATATCAGGAGTGAAAAGCGCGGGCGGTGTTTACACCGCCCGTGTTGCTTTCAGGGAAGACGCCAGTTCGCCGGGCGTCGTCACCGGTAGGCCGCAGGTGGCGCCGATGCAGACATAGGCGGTCGGTCGGCCGTCGATCTGGGTCTTGCCGGCGGCCGGATGGGTTTCCGGCAGGGCGGTGTCCCCGTTCTCTGACTGGGGCGCGATCACATCAAGCACGCGGTTCGGCACCGACACGGTATAGGCGGCGCGCACCAGGGCATCGGTCGCCGGCTCGCCGCGCCGGCCGATGATCGCCACCTGCACGGCATTGGCATAGAGGTCGAAGCCGTTCAGATACGACCCCATCGGGAAGAAGTTGCGCGGCACGTCGCCGGCGAAGGCATCGAGCAGGCTCTGCGCCCGCTCGCGCCAGTCGATCTCGCCGGTCAGGTACCACAGCCTTGCAAACACACCGACCAGCGTGCCGTTGCCGGCCGGCGTCGCATTGTCGGCCGCGGTGCGCGTGCGGGCGACCAGCGCCTCGGCTGAGCGTGCGGTGAGGAAATAGCCGCCGTTGACTGCATCGGCATACTCGGCCTCGAGCGTGCCGCCCCAGCGTTTCGCCTGCGCCAGGTAGTCCGGCCTGCCGGTGGCTTCATACAGCGCCAGCGTCGCCTCCATCATGTTGGCGTAGTCGTCGAGCAGGCCGGGGAAGACCAGCTGGTCGGCGCGCCAGCTGTGCCCGAGTTTGTCGTCGCCGATGCCCAGCGTCGCCACCACGAAGCCGAAGGCGCGCTCGGCGGCGGCCAGCCAGTCCGGCCGGTCGTACTGCATCGACAGGTTGGTCAGCGCCGCGATCATCAGGCCGTTCCAGTCGGCCAGCACCTTGTCGTCCCAGCCCGGCTTGATGCGTTTGTCGCGTGCCGCAAACAGCACCGCGCGCGCGGCAGCAAGCCGCGCTTCCGTTGCATCGTCCTTGAGGTCCGGCGCGAGGCTGCGGCGCAGGATGGTCTTGTGTTCCCAGTTGCCGTGTTCGGTAACGTCATAGGCGGCGCAGAAATCCGGTGCGGCATCGCCCAGCAGGCTGTCGATCTCGGCCTTCTGCCAGACGTAGAACCTGCCTTCCTCGCCTTCGGAATCCGCATCCTGGGTCGCCGCGAAGCCACCGCCACCATCACCCGGGGCCGCTCCGCCGGCGATCATCTCCCGCAACAGCCAGCCGACCGTCTCGTCGATGCGCTGGCGCAGCAGCGGATCCTGCGTCTCGGCCTCGATCAGCGCCATATGGGCGAGCAGCTGGGCGTTGTCGTAGAGCATCTTCTCGAAATGCGGCGCCAGCCATTCGGCATCGGTCGAATAGCGCGCGAAGCCGCCGCCGAGATGGTCGTAGATGCCGCCCTGCGCCATCTTCGTGATGGTGTTGACCACGACGCGCCTGGCCTCGGCGCTGCCGCTGCGCAGGTAATGCCGCCACAGCAGGTCGAACAGGCCGGTCTGCGGGAATTTCGGGGCGCCGCCGATGCCGCCATGCCGGGGGTCGACATGGCCGAGCAGCTGGCCGGCCACCTGGTCGAGCGTATCGTTGCTCAAATCGAGCCGGTCGCGCGACTGCGGCCTGGCCATGTTGCGCAGGCCGCCGACCAGCATCTTCACGTTCTGGGCGATGGCGGACTTGTTCTGGTGATAGGCCTCGGAGACCTTTTCCAGCACCTCGGTGAAGGCCGGCCGGCCGAACCTGGCCTCGGCCGGAAAATACGTGCCGCCCCAGAAGGGCTCGCCCTTCGGCGTCAGGAACATGGTCAGCGGCCAGCCGCCCTGCTCGCCGAGCAGGTGCAGCGCGTTCATGTAGATGGTGTCGATGTCCGGCCGCTCCTCGCGGTCGACCTTGATGTTGACATAGAGCCGGTTCATCACTGCGGCGATCGCGGGATTCTCGAAGCTCTCGTGCGCCATCACGTGGCACCAGTGGCAGGCGGCATAGCCGATCGACAGCAGGATCGGCTTGTCGGCGGCCTGGGCGGCGGCCAGCGCCGCGGGGCCCCAGACCTGCCAGTGCACCGGATTGTCGCGATGCTGCAGCAGATAGGGCGAGGCGGCGCGGTCGAGATTGTTCCGACCGGTATCCAGATTCTGCGGGTTGATCCCTGACAACGGGTCGCCGGCCATGCTAGGTATTTGTCCCTGCTTGCTTCTCGGGCTGACGCCCCCATTCCGGAGCGCACGGATATGAAGATAACAGTCAATGTCGAGTGCACGCCAGAGGAAGCGCGCCGTTTCCTCGGCCTGCCGGACGTGCAGCCGTTGCAGGATGCCGTCATGCAGCAGATGCAGGACCGCGTCATGTCGTCCATGCATGCCATGGACCCGGAAACCCTGCTGAAGACCTGGGCGCCCATGGGGCTGCAGAATTTCGAGCAGATCCAGAAATTCTTCTTCAGCCAGTTTCCCGGCGGCGGCGGCAATGGCAACGGCGACAAGAAAAAGTAGAAGAAATCCAGACAGATGACGAGTTTGCCCGCCGATCCCGCCCCGTTCTATGCCGCCCATGTCTTCGTCTGCACCAACGAGCGGCCGCCGGGCCATCCGCGCGGCTGCTGCAAGGACAAGGACGCCGAGAAGCTGCGCAACTACATGAAGGTGCGCGCCAAGGAACTCGGGCTCGGCGGCGTGCGCATCAACACTGCCGGCTGCCTCGACCGCTGCGAACTCGGGCCGACCATGGTGATCTATCCCGAAGGCATCTGGTACCGCGCCGAGACCTTCGCCGATATCGACGAGATCCTGGAAACCCATGTGAAGGGCGGCGGCCGCGTCGCCCGCCTGATGCTGCAGCCCGAGGACGGGCCGCCGCCAGCCAAGGCTTGACCGGAGGGTGATGGGGCAATGAGCGCGGCCGGCACCATCTACGCGCTGTCCTCCGCGCCGGGCCCGGCCGGTGTCGCCGTGGTGCGGCTGAGCGGCCCCGATGCCGCCGAGGCAGTGCTGGCGCTCACCGGGCGCGAAGTGCCGAAGCCGCGGCTTGCCTCTTTACGTCAGCTCAAGGACGAAGCCGGCGCCCTGATCGACGAGGCGCTGGTGCTGTGGTTCGAGCAGCCGCACAGCTTCACCGGCGAGGATGTCGCCGAACTGCACCTGCATGGCGGCCGTGCCGTGCTGGCGGCGCTGTTCGCGCGGCTTGGCAGCCTGCCCGGCCTGCGCATGGCGGAAGCCGGCGAGTTCAGCCGCCGCGCCTTCGAGCATGGCCGCTTCGACCTGACCGCCGCCGAGGGCATCGGCGACCTGATCGCGGCCGACACCGAAGCGCAGCGGCGCCAGGCCCTGCGCCAGATGCAGGGGGCCTTAAGCGCGCTCTACGACGGCTGGCGCAACCGGCTGGTCCATGCGCTGGCGCATCTCGAAGCCGATATCGATTTCTCGGATGAGGACCTGCCCGAGGGCGTGGCGGCGGAAGTGAAGCCGCAGCTGGCCCGCCTGCGCGAGGAGATCCTCGCCCATATGGCCGACAGCCGGCGCGGCGAGCGCCTGCGCGACGGCCTGATGGTGGCGATCGTCGGCGCGCCCAATGTCGGCAAATCGTCGCTGCTCAACGCGCTGGCGCGGCGCGAGGCGGCCATCGTCTCGGAGAGTCCCGGCACCACGCGGGACGTGATCGAGGTGCATCTCGATCTCGGCGGCTATCCGGTGATCCTCGCCGATACGGCAGGGTTACGAGAAAGTGCGGACAAAATCGAGAGCGAGGGCATGCGCCGCGCGCTGGCCCGCGCCGAGGCCGCCGACCTCAAGATCGTGGTGATCGACGCCGCCGAGCCGGCCAGCGCCATCCCGCCCGAGACGCTCGCCCTGATCGACACCGACGCCGTGGTGGCGGCCAACAAGGCCGACATCGCCGTCGCCTCGCAGATCGCCACGATGGCGGCGACGCCGGTCCAGGGCCGCGCCGTCTGGCCGATCTCGGTGCAGTCGGGCGCCGGCATGACCGACTTCCTCGCCGCGCTGGAGGCAGAGGTGAAAGACCGCATCGGCCTGACCGCCGGAGTGACGATCACCCGCGCGCGCCACCGCGAGGCTTTGGCCGACTGCGTCGCCGCGCTCGACCGTTTCCTCGCCGGCGGCGCCGGTCCCTCCGCCGAACTCGCCGCCGAGGATGCCCGCCTCGCCGCCCGCGCGCTCGGCCGCATCACCGGGCGTGTTGACGTGGAAGACCTGCTCGACGTGATCTTCAGAGATTTCTGTATCGGGAAGTGAGCGGCATTAGGTAGCAACCGCACCTGCGGTAAGGCCGAATCCACAAGCCAGACGCCCTGTGCTCAGGGCGTGAAATGACTGGTTTGTTTTCTGGTGATAGCCGCGTCAGTCAACCTCTCCGTCAGTGAAGGCCATCCGCGAAAGGCTGATCTCATTACCCTCGTGCACTTTATACGGAACTGGCACGTTCAGCTTGGAATAGGAATGATAAGTGACGTGGGCTATAGGATCGCCCTCCACCCTATAGGTGACACCAACTAATAATATGAAGTTGACGCTCGTCTGGCCGGGTGGAAATGCGCGGTCATTCCAATGAAGGACCTCCATCATCCTATCTTCCGGAAACAGGATATAGCCGAGTTTGGGGGTATTATTCTTCAGCTCCTCCAGAAACTCCTTTTTGAGGGCTGGAAACGGCATGCCTTCTTTATGAAGGACAAGGCTTTTGAAATGGACTTCAGCGCTGGTCGCTGGCGTTTTGCCAATATTCTTAACAGTAGCCCTCACCGAGAAGGCGATGTTATTTGGCCCAACTTCCATTGGGTGAATGAGATTAACGTCTTCGATCTTCAACCATGCACGGTTACCGGCGACAAACGCTTTACGGCTAATTTCGTTGGCTGTTTTAGCGGCTTCCGCAGCAACAAGCGCTGCATTAGCGCCTTCTCTGGTCAGCTCCAGACTATAGAGAAGTGCCATCAAGCCGGCTAACCCGATTATGAACTGGTAGATATTTAAACAGGCCATATCGAGCGCAGCTTTGGCCGCTGCCCACTGGGCCTTCAAATCGAGTGCGTCGTGATAAGGCTGGCCGCAATCTTTGGCATTATCCGGGCAGGGTATCTGAGGCATGCCATCATTTTGAATGGCCGTTGCCCATGCGGCTGCCTCTTTGGCGGCGGCGTCATACTCTTTATCTGCGCTTCCAATCTTTGGGAAAAGATGATCGCTCCAAGGGAAGCAGCGCGGGGCCTGATATATCGACAGGCCAACAACAACGAGAAGGGCGGCTATACCCCCGATCACGACATGGCGCAGCCAATTGCCTTTGAGCATTTTCCCCATCCGCGCTCTTTGATTCCCCCTGCACCAATCCTATGGGCACCGTTTGGCGCTGTCTCCAGGATTTACGGTGCGGTAAGGTCCGGCTGGCAGGCTCGGGCCTGCGATCTTATGCCGGACCCGTTCATGCCCCTCGCCATGCTCCCGCCCGTTCTTTCCGTCCGCAGCCTGGGCTGAGCCCGCATGCGCGTCCTCGTGCTTGGTGCCACCGGGTTCATCGGGCGGCATGTCACCGCCGCCCTGCTGGCGGCGGGCCATGACGTGGTCGCCGGCGGCCGGCGGGCCGAAGAAGCGCGGCGGCGGTTTCCCGCCATCGGGACGCTGGCCTGCGATCTGGCCCGCGACACCGACCCGGCGGTCTGGGTGCCGCGGCTCGCCGGCATCGACGCGGTGGTCAATGCGGCCGGCCTGCTGCGCGGGCCGGACATCGCCGCGGTGCATGCCGCCGGCCCGGCGGCGCTGTTTGCCGCCTGCGCGGCGGCCGGGGTGACGCGCGTGATCCATATCTCGGCGATCAGTGCCGACGATGCCGCCGGCACCGATTACGCCGCCACCAAGCTGCGGGGCGAGGCGGCGCTGCGCGCGCAAACATCGCTCGACTGGGTGATCCTGCGCCCCTCGCTGGTCTGGCATGCCGGCAGCTATGGCGGCACATCGCTGCTGCGCGGCCTCGCCGGCCTGCCGGGCATCCTGCTGCTGCCGGGGGCGGGCGATGCGGCGTTCCAGCCGATCCATGCCGACGATCTGGCCCGCTGCGTCGGCGACCTGCTGGCCGACCATCGTCTGCGGCAGGTAACCCTGGAGCCGGCCGGGCCGGAGGTGCTGTGCTTACGCACCATCCTGCTGCGGCTGCGCGACTGGCTCGACCTGCCGCCGCCGCGACTGATCGTGGCCGTGCCGCTGCCACTGGTCGCCCTGCTGGCAAGGCTGGGCGATGTGTTTGGCCGCGGCCCGGTCAGCAGCAACGCGCTACGCCAGATGCGGCATGGCAACACCGGCGATGCCGCAGGCTTTGCCCGCGCCATCGGCTGGGTGCCGCAGACGATGGCGCAGGCGCTGGCGCGGCAGCCGTCCCATGTGCAGGACCGCTGGCAGGCCCGGCTTTACTGGCTGCGGCCGGCGGTGCGTTTCGTGCTGGCGCTGCTGTGGCTCGCCTCGGGCCTCGTCGGCCTGCTGCCGCAATCGACGGCGGCGGCCCTGACGGTGCTAACGGGGCCGGTGCTGGCCGGGCTCGGCCTGCCGGCGTCGCTGGCGCTGCCGCTGGCGGCCGGCTTCTCGGTCCTCGATATTGCGCTCGGCCTCGGGCTGCTGCTCCGGCGGCCGGGTATTGGCTGGCTGACCCTGGCCCAGCTTGGCGTGGTGCTGGGCTATACGCTGGTGCTGACGGCGGCGCAGCCGGGCCTGTGGCTGGAGGCTTACGGGCCGCTGTTGAAGAACCTGCCGATCCTGGTACTGGTCTGCGTTCACTGGGCGCTGGATGACGACCGATGAGAGCGCGGCGATGACGGACCTGTATCTCGTGGTGCAATGGCTGCATGTGCTGAGCGCCACGGTGCTGTTCGGCACCGGCATCGGCATTGCCTTCTTCCTGTGGGCGGCGCATCTGGGCGGCGATGTCGCCACCATCGCCGGGGTCAGCCGGCTGGTGGTGCGCGCCGACTGGATTTTCACGGCCACCGCCGGCATCGTGCAGCCGCTGAGCGGGGCCCTGCTGATCCGGCTGGGCGGCTGGGACCCGCATGAGGACTGGCTGCTGCTGACCTATGCGATCTACGGCCTGGCCTTCCTGTGCTGGGCGCCGGTGGTCTGGCTGCAGCTGCGCATCCGCGACATGGCGACGGCGGCGCTGCGCGATGGTACGGCCCTGCCGCCGCTTTACTACACTTATATCCGGCGCTGGTTCCTGCTCGGCTGGCCGGCTTTCATCGGCCTGCTGCTTGTCTTCTGGCTGATGCTGGCCAAAGCTGTGCCGGGAGCAGAGCCACTATGACCACCGACCATTTCCCGCAGCTCGATACCGCCCGCCTGTGCCTGCGCGGCTTCCGCCGCAGCGACGAGGCGGCCTTTGCCGGCTTCGCCACCCATGAGGAATTCTGGCGCTTCCTGCCCGGCCCGGCGCTGGACCGCGAGCTGGTCGCCCGCTTCGTCGCCGCCCGCGTCGCCGATGCCGAGACGCCCAACATGCGCGACTGGATCTTCTGCGTCGAGGAAACGGCGATGGGGCGGGCCCCAGGACGTCCCGTGGGCATGGTGCGGCTCGGCATTGCCTCGGCCGAGCATCGCCAGGGCAATATCGGTTTCTCGTTCGACCATCGCATCCGCGGCCAGGGCTATGCGTCGGAGGCGATGCGGGCCCTGCTGTCGTTTGGCTTCGGCGAGCTGGGGCTGCATCGCATCACCGCGCTGGCCGATATCGACAACGACCGCAGCCATGCGGTGCTGGGCAAGCTCGGGTTCCGCCGCGAGGGCCTGCTGCGGCAGAATTTCTGGGTGCGCGGGCAATGGCGCGACAGCGACCTGTTCGCCCTGCTGCGGGCCGAATGGGATTCGTCGAACGGCCCGGCCACCGACCTGGCGTAAGACGGGCCTGGCATAAGGCCCTACTTCGGCGGCTCGGTCTTTTCCGGCGGCATCTCGGCCGGGGGCGGCGGCAGCACGCCATCCCTGGGTATGCCATTCGGGGACATGCCATCGCGGGCGGCCGGACGCGGCATGCCGGTACGGGCATCGGCCTGCACCAGGCGCAGCTCGCCAGCGCGGGTGCGATAGGCGATGCGGTAGCTGCCGGTCTCGCCCCCGTTGCTCTGCCCCCCGTTATTCTGCCAGGTGACCTGCTGGACGAAGCCGAAATCCGGCTGGCCCTCGACCTTGAGGATGATCTGCGACAGCGACAGCGATCCGGCCGGCGGGCCCCCGGGACTCTGGCCGGGCTGGGTGCCGGGCATGGCGTCCTGGGCGCGCGCCAGCATCGCCGTGCCGAGCAGGATGAAGAGCAGGGTGAGGACCAGCAAAGGTCCGCTGAGGCGGTTCATCGGCGCACCTCCATATCGGCGTGTTGCGTGTCGACGTGTCGACGTGTCGAACCATCGCAGACAAGCTGGTGCCCGATTATGGCGATGCAGCGGCGGAGCGGCGGTGATTCCGCGGCCGGTCTTGTGACTTTTTGGCCTATGACCTTTTGGCCTGTTCAGGCCGGGGGGCTGCCGCCCGGGGGTGTCCGGCTGCTCAGACGGCCCTGCCGAACAGCACCAGCGGCTGGCCGCAGCAGGGGCAGGCCATGTCGCGCAGGCTGCTGAGTACGTTGGAGCCGGCAAGCACGGCCTGCGGGGCCAGCGCAATGGCGGTGCCGGCGATGCCGACCGAGGGGAAGCGGCGCTCCCGATGGCGGTAATCTGCGCCGGTCCGCCGGCCGGCACAAGGCAGTTTCGCGGCAGCCCGGGGCGATGGCGTCAGTCGAGCAGGTGCCCTAATCAAGCATATGAATGGCATCGCCGGGGCGGATCTCGCCACCCTCGACCACCCGGGCATAGACGCCGCATTTGTTGTGGCCCCAGACCCGGTTCAGCGTGCCGACCACATCCTCGTCGACCTCCGCCGTATCGGGGTTCACATGGGTGGCGGCGCAGCGGCCGATGATCTCGGCCACTTCGAGCACCGCCGTGCCGATGCGCAGCCGGCGGCCGATCCAGCCCATTTCGGCCCAGGCGGCAAAGCCGTCAACGAGGAGATTGCCGCGCAGGCGGCGCCAGTCGAGCGCGGCGCCGGCATGCACGGGGCCGAGCATGCGGCCGATCTCGGCCAAGGTCGCAGTGTTCTGGATCGACAGATAGGGCGGTGGCACATCGCTGAACCAGACGCCCGGCGCCTCGGCGACAGTGACCTTGCCGCGCGTTTCCGCCGTGGTCAGCGTGCGGGCAACCAGCGCTTCAAGGGCGGCGCGGCCCGCAGGCGTGGTGAGATCCGCATCGTCGATGCCGTCGTCCGAGGTCTCCGGTTCCGGATCGGCCACGGTGATCCGCGTGCCGCCGGCATCAAAGCCGCAATGCAGGCTGGCCAGATGCGGGTTGCGCACCCAGGTGAGGAAATGCGCCTTCTTCTGGAAGGCGGGCGCCGCCGGATCGAAGGCGGAGCTGCCATGGGCGAGCGCGAAGCGGCGGTCGCCGGCAAGCGGCTGGCCGGCCGTCAGTGTCGCGTGATCGAGCGGCTGGCCGGTCAGGCCCTTCACCGGATAGCGGGCGATGCGCAGCAGCGAAGCGGAAGCAGGCGAAGCAGTGTCTGTCATGGCCGGCAGATTGCCCGCGCGGTGCCGCGCCGGTCAACGCGGCAATTGTCAGCATGACAATCTGCCGTCACTCTGCGGCGCAGGAGACGAAAGACCATGACGCTTGTCCATGCTGCGCTGATCGCGACCGCCCTGTTGCTGGGCGCGATGCTGTTTTTCTCGTTCGCCGTGGCGCCGATGGTGTTTCGCGCCCTCGAACGGCCGCAGGCGGCAAAGCTGATGCAGGCGCTGTTCCCGCTCTATTACCTTGTCATCCTCGGGCTCGGTGCGGTGGCGGCGCTGACGCTCGGGATCGCGGGCGATCCTTTGCATGGCGGCGTGATGGCCTTTGTCGCGGCGGCGGCCGCGCTGCTGCGCCAGGGCCTGCTGCCGCGCCTCGATGTCCTGCGGCCGCTGAAAGAGGCCGGCGATGCGGATGCGCAGGCAAGCTTCGCCCGGCTGCATCGCGCCAGCATGATCGTCAACCTGGTGCAGATCGTGGCGGTGGCCGCCGTGCTGGTCCGCCTGCTGCCATAACTGAACGCTTTTCGTTCTGAATGGACGCATTCGCGGGATATCGCCCCATATTGAATGAACAAATAGAGTACAAATGGCTCCTTCCGGCATGTTTCACGTGAAACAGGATAGAGCGCGCCAGGGTGTTTCACGTGAAACACCCCCTGTGGCGGCCCGTCTGCGATTCCCTTTGACGATAGCGGGCGGCCCCCGTAAAACCCGCGCCATGAGCGGACCTGAGACGCATTTCGATGTCATCGTGATCGGCGGCGGCCATGCCGGCTGCGAGGCCGCGGCCGCTTCGGCGCGGCTCGGCGCGCGCACCCTGCTGCTGACCCACAAGGTCGAGACCATCGGCGAGATGTCGTGCAACCCCGCCATCGGCGGGCTGGCCAAGGGCCATCTGGTGCGCGAGATCGATGCGCTCGACGGCGTGATGGGCCGCGCCATCGATGCCGCCGGCATCCAGTTCCGCATGCTCAACAAGTCGAAGGGCCCGGCGGTACGCGGGCCCCGGTCGCAGGCCGACCGCAAGCTCTATCGCCGCGCCATGCAGGCGATCCTGGCCGCGCAGCCGAACCTGACCATCATCGGCGCCGCGGTGGAAGACATCCGCATCGACGGCGGCGCGGTGCGCGGCGTCGTCTCGGGCGAGGGCACATTCTATCCGGCACCGAAAGTGATCCTGACCACCGGCACTTTTCTGCGCGGGCTCATTCACATTGGCGAGGAGAAGATCCCCGCTGGTCGTGTCGGCGAGCAGCCTTCGCTCGGCCTCTCGAAAACCCTTGAAACATGCGGCTTTTCGCTTGGTCGGCTGAAAACCGGTACGCCGCCGCGGCTCGATGGCCGCACCATCGACTGGTCCGGTCTGGAGATGCAGGCGGCCGACGATCCGCCGGTGCCCTTCAGCTTTCTCACCCGCGAGATCACCACGCCGCAGATCGACTGCGGCGTCACTTATACCTCGCAGGCCGGCCACGACCTGATCCGCGCCAACCTGCATCGCGCGCCGATCTATTCCGGCCAGATCGAGGGCACCGGGCCGCGCTACTGCCCGTCGATCGAGGACAAGGTGGTTCGCTTCGGCCAGCGCGACCGCCACCAGATCTTCCTGGAGCCCGAGGGGCTGGACGACGATACCGTCTATCCGAACGGCATCTCGACCTCGCTGCCACGTGAAATCCAGGCGGAATTGCTGAAAACCATCCCCGGGCTGGAGCATGCCGTCATGCTGCGGCCGGGCTATGCCATCGAATACGACTTCGTCGATCCCCGCGAACTGAAGCCGACCCTGGAGACGAAGCGCCAGCCCGGCCTGTATCTCGCCGGCCAGATCAACGGCACCACCGGATATGAGGAAGCGGCGGCGCAGGGCCTGATCGCCGGCCTCAATGCCGCGCTTTCCGCCGGAAATATCGGGGCGGCCGGGGCAGGGGAGGGGGCATGCTTCATTCTCGACCGCGCCGATGCCTATATCGGCGTGCTGGTCGACGATCTGGTCACCTTGGGGACCCGCGAGCCCTACCGGATGTTCACCAGCCGGGCGGAATACCGCCTGTCGCTCCGCGCTGACAATGCCGACCAGCGCCTGACGCCGCTCGGGCTGGCCATCGGCTGCGTCGGTGTTTCACGTGAAATAGCCTGGAAAACCAAGGAAAAAGCCCTGGCCGAGGGTCGCGCGCTGGTGCAGGGCCTGAAAATGACCCCGCCGGAGCTGGTCAAGCGCGGCCTGGCGGTGAACCAGGACGGCCAGATGCGCTCGGCCGCCCTGCTGCTGGGCTATCCCGATATGGATGTGGCCCGGCTGAGCCAGATCTGGCCGGAACTGGCCGGCTTGCGTCCCGATGTGGTCGAGCAGGTCGAGATCGACGGGCGTTACGCCGGCTACATGGAGCGCCAGCAGGCCGATATCCTCGCCTTCCGCAAGGACGAGGGCCTGACCCTGCCCGACGACCTCGATTATGCCGCCATCGGCGGGCTGTCGAACGAGGTCCGCGCCAAGCTGCAGCAGCACAAGCCGGGGACCCTCGGCCAGGCGGCACGCATCTCCGGCGTCACCCCCGCGGCGCTCTCGGCCCTGCTGGGCCATGTGAAAAAGCGTCGCCGCCAGGGTCTCGACGCCGCAGAATAGCGGTTTTCCGCCGTTTATATCCTGAAAACGGGGTGTTTCACGTGAAACACCCCGTGCCGGCATGCCATTCAATGGGACCCTCGGGTCGAGCCCGAGGGTGACGAAATCGGGGTCTCGGGACCCCAATTTCGTCATCTTTACCGCCCAGTCTGTCCCGGTCCCAGCCTGCGACCGCCGGAGAGACCGCCATGTCTGCTGCCCGTCCGTCCTGCTCGATGATTCCGGCCCTGCGCTATCGCGATGCGCCGGCTGCCATCGACTTCCTCTGCCGCGCCTTCGGCTTCAGCCGGCATCTGGTGGTGCCCGGCGAGACGGCCGGCACCGTCGCCCATGCCCAGCTGACGCTCGGCAGCGGCATGATCATGCTGGGCTCGGACACCGACGACGGCCGCCAGAGCGAATACGGCCGACTGATCCGCCGGCCCGGCGAACTGGGCGGCTTCAATACCCAGAGCACCTATGTGGTGGTCCCGGAGATCGACAGCCATTACGCCCGGGCGGTGGAGCAGGGCGCCGAGATCCTGATGGAACTGAAGCCGCAGGATTACGGCGGCAAGCTCTACACCTGCCGCGACCCGGAAGGCCATGTCTGGAATTTCGGCTCCTACGACCCCTGGGCGCCGCCGGCCGAAGGGGTGCAGGAGGTCGGCTAAGGCCCTTAACGGCTGTTTCACGTGAAACACCGGCCGCCACAATCCTGCCACAGGCGGACTCGTCCCAGAGTTGGGGGGCTTTCCTGTGGATACATGACAGGCGGCCGCGATTGCGCGATAACCGGCCGTGATGACAAAACACCTCTCTCCCGCGGATTTTCAGGCCGCCACCGGCTGCAACGCGGCCGCCCTCGCGCGACTGGATACTTATGCGGCCCTGCTCGCCAAATGGCAGGTGGCAATCAACCTTGTGGCGGGCAATACGCTGCCGGACCTGTGGCAGCGGCACTTCCTCGATTCCGCCCAGCTGCTCGCCCTGGCGCCGCCGGGAACGGCGCGCTGGCTCGACCTCGGCTCCGGCGGCGGTTTCCCCGGCCTGGTGATCGCAGCCCTTGGCGTCGAGGCCGGCATCGCCACCGTGCATCTGGTGGAAAGCGACCAGCGCAAGGCGACCTTCCTGCGCGAGGCGGCCCGCGCCATGGATCTGCCGGGCGTCACCGTCCACGTGAAACGCATCGAGGCGATGGAGCCGGCGGCGCTGCATGCCGCCATGGGCGGGGCACCGGATGTGATCTCGGCCCGGGCGCTGGCGCCGCTCGGCGACCTGCTCGGTCTGGCGCATCGCCTGGCCGGGCCCGATACGCTGTATCTGTTCCCGAAGGGCCGCCAGGCCGAGGATGAATTGACCGGGGCCCGGCGATATTGGACAATCCGCGACCTCAGGCTGCTGCCGAGCAAAACCGACCCGGCAGCGCGGATTCTGAGCATCAGGGGATTGGAACCCGCGTGACCAGTACAGAACAAGAACATAATGGTAATGGCTCGGGCTGGGGTGACGACGACACCGTGGCGGCCGAGCTGGACGCCGGCGCGCCGGATGCCAACCCCGAAGAGACGCCGCGCGTCCTCGACATCCCGCAGCGCATGGGCCGCGTGCTGGCGGTGGCCAACCAGAAGGGCGGCGTGGGCAAGACCACAACCGCGATCAATCTGGCCACGGCGCTGGCTGCCGTCGGCGAACGCGTGCTGCTGATCGACAGCGACCCGCAGGGCAATGCCTCGACCGGGCTGGGCCTCACCCAGGACGAACGCGCCTTTGGCACCTACGAGCTGCTGATGGGCGAGGCGGTACTGGACGAGACGATCCGGCCGACGAAAGTCCCCAATCTTCTCATTGTGCCGGCGAGCGTCGAGCTGGCCGGCGCCGAGCTGGAGATGATGGATCTCGACCGGCGCCAGCATCGCCTGAAGGACGCCATCGACGGCCGGGTATCGGAGTTCGATCACGTGCTGATCGACTGCCCGCCGTCGCTGACGCTGCTGACCGTCAACGCCATGGTGGCGGCCGATGCGGTGCTGGTGCCGCTGCAATGCGAGTTCTTCGCGCTGGAAGGCCTGGGGCAGCTGCTGCGCACGGTCGAGCGCATCCGCACCACGCTCAATCCGGCGCTCGACGTGCAGGGCGTGGTGCTGACCATGTTCGACAAGCGCAACAACCTGTCTGAGCAGGTCGCCGCCGATGTGCGCGGCTTTCTCGGCGAGAAGGTCTACGAGACGGTGATCCCGCGCAATGTGCGCATCTCGGAAGCGCCGAGCCATGGCGTGCCGGCGCTGATCTACGACCACCGCGCGCCGGGCAGCACCGCCTATATGGCGCTGGCCCGCGAAGTGATCAAACGCGAGCAGCTGCTGCGCAGCGCGGCGTGAGTCATACCCTTTCTCCGTCATCCTCGGGCCACCGGGTCTGGCCAAAGGCCAGCCCGGCGGTAAACTTCACGACCCGAGGATCTCACGCAGAGAGAGGGGCCCCATTTGGCACCAGACCCTCGGATCAGGTCCGAGGGTGACGAGTCTGGTATAGAGGACAGAGTATGATCGACGATCCGAAACGCCGCGGCCTGGGCCGGGGACTGGCCGCCCTGATGGGCGACACCGTGCCGAAGGACGGCAGCGGAGCCGGCGAGGGCGCGGCGGCCGGCCCGCGCGGCGGCACCCGCGAGGTGCCGATCGAGCAGCTGCGCCCCAACCCATACCAGCCGCGCAAGATGTTCAATCCGGAAGCGCTCGACGAACTGGCGCGTTCGCTGAAGGACAAAGGCGTGCTGCAGCCGCTGCTGGTCCGCCGCGTCAAGGCCGGTTCGGCGGAGGGCGCGACCTACGAGATCATCGCCGGTGAGCGCCGCTGGCGCGCCGCGCAGATCGCCAAGCTGCATGCCGTGCCGGTGGTGATCAAGGAGATCTCCGACCGCGACGCGCTCGAGATCGGCCTGATCGAGAACGTGCAGCGCGAGGACCTCAACCCGCTGGAAGAGGCCGGCGCCTTCCAGCGCCTGACCGAAGAGTTCAGCTATTCCGCCGACCAGATCGCCCAGGTGATCGGCAAGAGCCGCAGCCATGTCGCCAACATCAGCCGCCTGCTGCAGCTGCCGAAAGCCGTGCGCGACATGATCGGCGCCGGCAAGCTGACCGCCGGACAGGCCCGGCCGCTGATCGGCCATCCGCTCGCCGAACAGCTCGCCCAGCGCATCGCCGAAGGTGCGCTCACCGTGCGCCAGGTGGAAAAACTCGTCGCCGTCGGCCGCGAGGTCGGCGGCCTCGGCGATGCCGCGCGAGCCAAGGGCGGCCGGCCGGCATCGGCGCCGTCCGCGAAACCCGCCGGCGACGCAGCCGTCAAGAAAGACGCCGACACGCTGGCCTTCGAGCGCGGGCTGACTGCGGCGCTCGGGCTCAGGGCCGAGATCGAGGGCGAGGCCGGCAACCCGGAAGCCGGCCGCCTGGTGCTGCATTACCAGAGCCTGGAGCAGCTCGACGACCTGGCGAAGAAGCTCAGCCGGCGCTAAAGCCGCGCGATCACCTGCGCGGCGGCGTCCGCGCTGGAGAGGCCGGCGGTATCGATGACGAGTGCGGCATCCCACGGCTCATAGTCCCGCACCTGCACATCGGCCCAGGTCGGCTGGCGGTGGCCGGGAATATCGGCTGCGCGCGTCTCGATCCGGCGGCGATGTTCGGCGGTGTCGGAACAGATCACTTCCACTTCAAGGAACGGCGCGCCGGCTTCGGCCGCCGCCGCGCGCCAGCCCGCGCGGCTGGCCGCCACCGGATTGACGCTGTCGGCGACCACGCACAGCCCGTTGCGCAGGTTCTCGACGGCGAGCCGCTGCGCTGCCACATAGCCGAGCGGGCCGACACCGTCCGGGAACGATCCCGCCGCCAGCAAAGCCTGTTCGATGGCATCGACGCGCAGATGCGCCGCCGGCAATTGCTTCGCCAGCACGCGGGCCAGCGCGGTCTTGCCGTTGCCGGGCAGGCCGCCGAGGATGATCAGTGTCGTCATGGGGCCACCACCTGCCAGCTCGCCACGGCGAGCGTGTCACCGTCGCGGGTCAGCGTGTACTGCAGCCGGCGGCGGGCATGCTGGCCGACCAGGGTTTCCTGATCCACCTGCAGGTAATCCAGCGTCACAGTTATGCGAGGCCGCTTCGGCGTACCGCTGGCATCGTCGCTGACAAAGCCGATCTCCTGCACCAGCAGGTTGGTGTGTTCGCCAAAGCCGAAGCGACTCTTGTAGTCATCGTCATGGCTGGTGACGTCGTCCTGAATCTTCTCGCTCACGGCAGTCCACGACAGGCCCGATTGCGGCAGCGTCCGGTCCGCGGCCGGCTCTGCCGGCTTCGCTCCGGCCTTGGCCAGCAGCGGATTGAGATTCCAGGTGGATAGCGGCCAGGACGGCTGCGAGACATAGACTTCGCGACAGGACAGGGTGGCGCGGGCCAGCGCCGCGCTCGCCAGGCTGATTCCGGCCAGGGCTGCATCGCCGACGATGGTGCCGGTCGGCGCCGACATCAGGTTGACTGGTCGCGTGCCGGCGCTGCAGGGCTGGGTGAGGACGGTCTCGATATACCATTCGCCGCCAGCATTGATGTCGGCAATCAGCAGCGGCGGATCGATCTCCACATTGTCGTGCGCGGCGCCGGCGGCCATGGCCAGCGTGATGCGGTGCACGCCGGGCGGCACATCCCGGATAAACAGGGTTTCGTCATCAATCTCGCCAAGCGCCTCGCCGTCCAGCGAGACAACCGGGGCCGTGGAGGGCGCGCCGGTCATGGCGTCCTTGCGGAACAGCACGATGCGGGCCGTGTCGGCCGGCTTCGGCGGCATCTGCATGTCCGGGGTGGCATCTTTCGGCTTCATGGTCTGACAGCCGCCGAGTGCGGCCAGAATCACCACCGAAAATATGCCCCGTCGCATGCTGCCTCCCCCGTGCCGTGATCACGACTATGGCAACGCGCGCGGCGCGGTGGCAATGCCTCTCGAAAAAATCCGCCGCGACCCCATATCATCGGCACAGACCGCAGGAGCCCGCCATGACCGACACGAAAGCCGCCGTCAAGCCCCTCTCCCCGGAAGCCGAGCATGTGCTGCGTCGCCATGGCACCGAACGGCCGGGCTCGAGCCCGCTGAACCGCGAAAAGCGGCCGGGCGTCTTTCGCTGCGCCGGCTGCGGCACGGAAGTCTTCGCGTCGGAGACCAAATACGAGAGCGGCAGCGGCTGGCCGAGCTTCTGGGCCCCGGCCGGCGATGGCGCGGGCGTGGCGACCACCACCGACCGCAGCCACGGCATGGCCCGCACTGAGGTCCACTGCGCCACCTGCCAGGGCCATCTCGGGCATGTCTTCCCGGACGGCCCGCAGCCGACCGGCCTGCGCTACTGCATCAACGGCGCCGCGCTCGATTTCGAGCCGAAATAGCAGGCGTCCTGCCAGTATACCGCCCGTGCGGGCTACGCGCCTAAAAAGTCGCCAAATTTACGGCAATAGCCTATAATTTAGACATCCCCTCCGGGGCGAATCCGCGATTCTGCTGTCGGACACAGCGGAATCGCCTTCTACCGCAGTGCAAAGCGCTGGCACGCTTCTTGTAACTCGCCGTGCGAGAGGTTTGCGCCAGGGGTGGGCCGGAGAAGTTCCCGGATTTGGGGGGAACCGGAACGGTCTTCCGGTCCCGAAGGTCGGGGCCCGGCGACTGGCGCAGCCCTGCACTGACAGGAGGATTAAATCGTCATGCAACTCACCACCGTCTCGTCCGTCGCGCGCCCCGCGCCCGCGGTTGATCAGCGGCAGCTTGGCTGGCTCATGCTGGCTCTCGCGGCCCTGTTTGCCCTGCTTCCTACGGCCGGCTTCGCCGCTGACGCGCCGCCGCCGAAACTCGATTCCGGCGATACCGCCTGGATGCTGACCTCGACCGCGCTGGTCCTGATGATGACCATCCCGGGCCTCGCCCTGTTCTACGGCGGCATGGTGCGCAAGCAGAATGTGCTCGCCATCATGATGCAGAGCTTCGCCATCACCTGCCTCGTCACCGTGCTGTGGATGATCGTCGGCTACAGCCTGGCGTTCACCAGCGGCAATCCCTTCGTCGGCGGCTTCGACAAGATCTTCCTGTCGGGCGTCGGCGTCGACGCGCTCAGCGGCACCATCCCGGAAACGGTCTTCATGACCTTCCAGATGACCTTTGCCATCATCACTCCGGCCCTGATCACCGGTGCCTTCGCCGATCGCATGAAGTTCTCGGCGATGCTGTGGTTCATGGGCCTGTGGTCGATCTTCATCTATGCGCCGATCGCGCATATGGTGTGGGGTGGCGCAGGTTCGCTGATGTTCGACATGGGCGTGCTGGATTTCGCCGGCGGCACCGTGGTGCACATCAATGCCGGCGTTGCCGGCCTGGTCGCCTGCCTCGTGCTCGGCAAGCGTCAGGGCTATGGCAAGGTCAGCCATGCGCCGCATAACCTGACGCTCACCATCACCGGTGCGGGCCTGCTGTGGGTCGGCTGGTTCGGCTTCAACGCCGGTTCGGCGCTGACCGCCGGCGGCAGCGCGGGCATGGCCATGGCCGTCACCCAGATCGCCACTGCCGCTGCGGCGCTGGCCTGGATGTTCGCCGAATGGCTCGCCCGCGGCAAGCCGAGTGTGCTGGGTATTGCCTCGGGTGCCGTTGCCGGCCTCGTCGCCATCACCCCGGCCTCTGGCTTCGTCGACCCGATGGGTGCCCTGATCATCGGCATCGTTGCCGGCGTGATCTGCTTCGTCGCCGCCACCACGGTGAAGAATGCGCTGGGCTACGACGACAGCCTGGATGCCTTCGGCGTCCATGGCGTCGGCGGCATCGTCGGTGCGATCCTGACCGGTGTGTTTGCCCGCGAAGCGGTCAATCCCGCCGGCAAGGGCCTGCTCGACGGCAACGCTGGCCAGGTGCTGACCCAGATCGAGGGCGTGGCGATCACCATCGTGTTCACCGCGGTGGTCAGCCTGATCATCCTCAAGATCATCGACTGGACGATCGGTCTGCGCGTCGACGAGGCCACCGAGCGCGATGGTCTCGACCTGAACCTGCACGGCGAGACGGTGCAGTAACAGGTTAGCGCGAAGACTCCCGGGCCGGCTCACCCACCCGCCGGCCCGGGCTGTCTTCACCGCGCAGCCTTCAGTATCGGTACAGTGTCATCAGGACAGCGTCCGCCTGATTTCTCCTTTCCTCTCCGGATACGACAGCAGAACCCACGCCACTGGCGGTTGCCTTTTTCACGGCACCCTGATTTGCTCATGGTCGAAGCCCGAGGTGTTGCCATGACGGCCTTCGACGAAATGGATACCGGCCTTGCCGGTGCCGGACCTGCGGGGACCAGTGCGGTCCGCCCGCCCTACCAGGCCTACAAGCGCTGGCTGGACACCATTCCCGCCGACCTGCTGGCCCGCCGCCGGCTCGAAGCCGACCTGCTGTTCCGCCGGCTGGGCATCACCTTCGCCGTCTATGGCGAGGGCGGCGACACCGAACGCCTGATCCCCTTCGACCTGGTGCCGCGGATCATCGCGGCCAAGGAATGGCGGCGCCTGCGCCGCGGCCTCAAGCAGCGCGTGCGCGCGCTCAACGCCTTCCTCAACGACATCTATCACGGCCAGGACATCCTGCGCGCCGGCAAGATCCCGGCCGAGCTGGTGACCCGCAACGAGGCCTATCTGCCGGCCATGCAGGGCGTCACCATCGCGCGCCAGACCTATACCCATATCGCCGGCATCGATATCGTGCGCACCGGCGAGGACCAGTTCTATGTCCTCGAGGACAATGCCCGCACGCCCAGCGGCGTCAGCTACATGCTGGAAAACCGCGAGGCGATGATGCGGCTGTTCCCCGACGTGTTCGGCGCGGTGCGCGTCGCCCCCGTCGGCCATTACCCGGATTCGCTGCTGCAGACCCTGCGCGAGAGCGCGCCGCCGAACTGCGACGAGGAACCCACCGTGGCGCTGCTGACGCCCGGCGTGTTCAACTCGGCCTATTTCGAGCATGTCTTCCTCGCCGAGCAGATGGGCATCGAGCTGGTCGAGGGCAACGACCTCGTGGTCAGGGACGACAAGGTCTACATGCGCATGGTCGGCGGGCTGAAGCGCGTCGACGTGATCTACCGCCGCCTCGACGACGCCTTCCTCGATCCGAAAGCCTTCCGCAAGGATTCGATGATCGGCGTGCCCGGCATCTTCCAGGCCTACAAGGCCGGCAACGTGACGCTGGCCAATGCGGTCGGCACCGGCGTCGCCGACGACAAGTCGGTCTATCCTTACGTGCCTGACATGGTGCGCTTTTACTTAGGCGAAGAGCCGCTGCTGCAGAATGTGCCGACCCATATCCTGCGCCGGCCCGACGACCTGAAATACGCGCTGGAGCATCTGCCCGAACTCGTCGTCAAGGAAGTGCATGGCTCCGGCGGTTACGGCATGCTGGTCGGTCCGCGCGCGACGAAGGAAGAGATCGAGACCTTCCGCGCCAAGATCATCGCCAAGCCGGAAGCCTATATCGCCCAGCCGACCCTGGCGCTCAGCACCTGCCCGACCTTCGTCGAGAGCGGTATCGCGCCGCGCCATGTCGACCTCAGGCCCTTTGTGCTGACCGGCGAGACCATGCGCGTGGTGCCCGGCGGGCTGACCCGTGTGGCGTTGCGCGAAGGCTCGCTGGTGGTCAACTCCAGCCAGGGCGGCGGCACCAAGGACACCTGGGTGCTGGAGGACGAAATCTCCGACATCCGTGCCGGTGAAGACTGATGCTGAGCCGCGCCGCCGACAACCTCTACTGGATGATGCGCTACGTCGAGCGCGCCGAGAATATGGCGCGCATCCTCGACGTGGCGCACCGCATGGCGCTGCAGGGTCATGTCGGCGAACAGCGCGGCGGCCCGTGGGAGCCGGCCCTGATCATCGCCGGCTGCGACAAGGCCTTCGCCCTGCACGGCGGCCCGGCCAGCGCGCGCAACGTGATCGACTTCCTGTCCTTCGCGCCGGACAATCCCTCGTCGATCTTCGCCTGCCTCAAGGCGGCGCGCGAGAATGCGCGGGCCATGCGGGCGCAGATCACCTCGGAAGCCTGGCAGAGCATCAATGCCGCCTGGCTGGAGGTGCGCGGCTTCAGCCATGCCAGCGTCGAGGCCGACGGCTATTCGATCTTCTTCGACTGGGTGCGCGAGCGCAGCCACCTGTTCCGCGGCGTTGCCGAAGGCACCATGCCGCGCGGCGATGCCTATAATTTCATGCGGCTCGGCACCCTGCTGGAACGTGCCGACAGCACGGCGCGCATCCTCGATGTGAAGTATCACATCCTGCTGCCCTCGGTGGCCGAGGTCGGCGGCGCCGTCGACTATTACCAGTGGGCGGCGCTGCTGCGCTCGGTGTCGTCCTTCCGCATCTACCGGCAGATCTACCGCGACACGATCCAGCCGACCCGGGTCGCCGAACTGCTGATCCTGCGCCCGGACATGCCGCGCAGCCTGCATGCCTGCTTTGCCGAGATCGTCAACATCCTGCAGGAACTGCGCGAGGGCTATCGCCGCAACTACCTGTCGGTACGCATGGCGGAAAGCATGCTGATGAAGCTGCGCTACGGCGACATCGAGGACATCTTCCATCGCGGCCTGCACGAGTATCTCACCGAGGTGGTCGACGCCAATATCGAGCTCGGCGCCCAGCTCGCCCGCGACTTCATGCAGGTCGCCTGACGCAAGCGGCATCGGCCGTTTCTCCTGTCTTTCCCGGGCCTGCTATCCAGGTTCCGTTTTTGCACTTGATCTAGATGTCCGGTTAATGGGATGTCCGGCCGGGAGGGCTGCCCCGCGTCGGGCATGACGGACTTGTGTTGCGGCCGGCGCCGCACCCCCCTTGACCCGGCCTGCACCGCCTCTCTAAATGCGGCGATGTTTCCTGTGCGGTGATCCCATGACCTACTGCGTCGGCCTCTATCTCAACGACGGCATCGTGCTGCTGGCCGACAGCCGCACCAATGCCGGCGTCGACTCGATCGCCACCTTCGGCAAGCTGCATGTCTGGGAACAGCCCGGCGACCGCGCGCTGGCTTTGTGCACCGCCGGCAACCTGGCGCTCAGCCAGGCGGTGGTCACCCTGCTGCGCGACGGCTTTATCGGCGAAGACGGCAAGGGCCACGACCTGATGCAGGCGGCCACCATGTTCGAGGCCGCCGGCATTGTCGGTTCGGCGATCCGCGAGGTCGCGCGGCGCGACGGCGAGGGGCTGAAGCAGCAGGGCCTCGAGCCCAGCCTGTCGATGCTGCTCGGCGGCCAGATCGCCGGCCGGCCGCACGCGCTCTACATGCTCTACTACGCCGGCAACTTCATCCGCGCCACCGAGGACACGCCCTTCCTGCAGATCGGCGAGATCAAATACGGCAAGCCGATCCTCGACCGCGTGATCCAGCCCGACATGCCGCTGCTGCAGGCGGCGAAATGCGCGCTGGTGTCGATGGATTCGACCCTGCGCTCGAACATCTCGGTCGGCCTGCCGCTCGACCTCGTCATCCTGCGCCAGGGCGAGCAGCGCTTCACCCTGCGCAAGCGGCTGACCGAGGAAGACGCCTATTTCTCCTCGATCCGCGGCCTGTGGGGCGAGGGCCTGCGCAAGGTCTTCGGCACCATCCCGGATCCCGACTGGGGGCTCTGACCGGGCCATCAGGATGGGAGGGAACACAGAAAAAATGCCGGCGGGAAAAAACCGCGCGATCCTGCTGCTGATCGCAGCCGAGGTGCTGGCGCTGTCGCTGTGGTTCTCCGGCACCGCGGTGCTGCCCGGCCTGCGCGCCGCCTTTCATCTCGGCGACTTCGGCGTCACCGCGATGACCAGCGCGGTGCAGGTCGGCTTCATCCTCGGCACCCTGCTGTCGGCGGTCTTCGGCCTCGCCGACCGCCTCGATCCGCGCCGCTATTTCGCCATTGCCGCAGGGATTGCGGCCGCCGCCAATGCCGCGCTGCTGCTGCCGCTGCAGGATGCGATGCTGGCGCAGCCGCTCGCCATCGCTGCGCGACTGGTCACCGGCATCTGCATGGCCGGCATCTATCCGGTCGGCATGAAGCTGGCGGCAAGCTGGGCGCGCACCGATGCCCGGCCTGGATCCCGGGGCGATCTCGGCCTGCTGGTCGGCCTGCTGGTCGGTGCGCTGACGCTTGGCTCGGCGCTGCCACATCTGTTCATCGGCCTGTTCGGCGCGCTCGACTGGCAGCTGGTGATCGCCGCGACGTCCGGGGCCGCGCTGCTGGCGGCCTGGCTCGTCGCCCATGTGCAGCCGGGGCCGGGCCTGACGCGCACGCCGCGCTTCGAGGCCGCCGCCATGCTGCGGGCCTGGACCACGCCGGCGCTGCGGCTCGCCAACATCGGCTACCTCGGCCACATGTGGGAACTCTACGCGCTGTGGGCGTGGATCGCGGTGTTCCTGCAGACCAGTTTCGCCCTCAGCCTGCCGGCCGACACCGCGGCGCTCTGGGCGCGCTTCGCCGGCTTCGCGGTGATTGCCGCCGGCAGCCTCGGCAGTCTGGCCGCCGGTCTCTTCGCCGACCGCGTCGGCCGCACCGTGGTCACGTCGGTGGCGATGGCGGTCAGCGGCGGCTGCGCCGCGCTGTCGCCGGCTGTCTTCGGCGCATCGCCGATCTGGCTGCTGGCGCTCTGCCTCGTCTGGGGTATCGCGGTGGTCGCCGATTCCGCGCAGTTCTCGGCCAGCGTCGCCGAACTCTCCGACCGCCACCTGGTCGGCACCATGCTGACCGTGCAGGTCTGCGCCGGCTTCGCGCTGACGCTCATCACCATCCATCTGGTGCCGGTGCTGGCCGATCACCTCGGCTGGCGCTGGGCGCTGATGCCGCTGTGCCTCGGTCCGGCCATCGGCATTGCCGCCATGCTGCGCCTGCGCGGCCGGCCGGAAGCGGCCAGACTCGCCGGCGGCCGGCGCTGAGTCTTACAGGTGGCCGAGCGCCTCGGGCGGCACCGGCTGGAAGTCCTTGGCGCCCGGCGGCTGCCACAGCAGCTGCAGGCCGGCAGTATTCTTCTTCTGGAAATACCAGATCAGCAGCGGATACCAGCCGGCGCTGGCGGCCTTGACCTCGACCGGGTCGGTCAGGCGGTCGGCATGCACGTCGCCATCTTCGAGAATCTGCACGCCGCCGAGCAGCACGCGCACGCCGTCATTCGAGCTGACCGCGAACAGGGTGCTGCCGGCCGGCAGCTTCACCGCGCCCTCGATGCGCATGCCATAAAGATGCTTCATCCCGGAGTCCCACATCTCGCCGTCGCCAAAGGCATCGATGTTGGGGATCGGTTTGCCGGGCTCGCCCTTGTTGTCCTTGGCCCAGCGCAGCACCTCGTCGATCATGTTGAAGGTGACATTGCGGTAATAGAGCGGCATCAGGCCGGGCTGCACGCTCGTCGGCTGCGGGTTGAGCGGCTGCGGCGTCATCTGCATGGCGGCGGCCGGCAGGGCCGTGCCGCAGAGCAGCAGCAGGGCAAACAGCACTGCGGAAAGCAGGCCGGCCGGCAGCCGGCCGCGGCGGTTCTGTGTCATGCGTCAGGTCCCTGTTTTTATCTTTGGACCAGACTAGCAAGCCGGCGCCGCCGGTCACAAGGGCGGATCGGGCACAAGGATGGATCGGTGACGGCCGCGTGGCGGTTTGCCGCGCTTTGGTCCTCGGATCAGGGATGTCCGAAGGCGGCCGGCGGCACCGGGGCGCGGGCGGTGGCGCCGGGCGGCTGCCAGAACAGCTCCATGCTGGCGCCGCCGCGCTTCTGGAAATACCACAGCTGCAGCGGATACCAGCCGGCCTGGGCGACGGTGACGGTGACCGGCCCGGCGATGCGGTCGAGATGCACGTCGGCATCCTCCAGCACCTGCACGCCGCCGATCAGCAGGCGGAAGCCGTCATTGGAATTGGCGCTGAACGCCGTGCTGCCGGCCTCCAGCTTGATCAGGCCGTCGATGCGGACCCCGAAGAACCTGGTGCCATGCGATTCCCACAGGTCGCCCTTGCCGCCCTTGGCATTGATGTCGGGGATCGGCGCGCCGGGACTGCCCTTGCCGGGCTTGCCGAAGCGCACGACCTCCTGCACGGAATCGAACGGTGTGTTGCGGAAATAAACGATCGACAGGCCGGGCTGCACGGCAGCCGGCTGCGGACTGGCGAGCTGCGGATTGGCGGCCTGCGGCGTTTTCACCTGCGCCCGGGCGCCGGGCGACAGCGCCATGGGCGTTGCCAGTATGGCAAGGCCGCAGAGGACCACCGCGCGGAACCGTCCGAATGTCGTCATGATGATCCCCTGTTTCGGTGCCGCAGCCTAGCAGGCCGGCGGTTGCGGCGGCAGGGGAATTCAGCCGGCGTTGATCAGCCGGCGGAATCCAGCGTGATGATCACCGGCGCGTGGTCGGAGGCCTTTTCCAGGCCGCGCATCGCCTTGGCCACCCGGGCGCTTTTCAGGCTGTCCTGCAACTGCGGGCTGACCCAGACATGGTCGAGCCGGCGGCCCTTGTCGGCGGCCTCCCAGTCCGGCGAGCGATAGCTCCACCAGGAAAACAGCGTCTCGGCCGGCGGCACGAAGTGGCGCACCGCATCGACCCAGCCGCGCGCCGCCATCATCTTCAGCAGGCCCTCGGTCTCGATGGGCGTATGGCTGACCACGTCGAGCAGTTTCTTGTGCGACCAGACGTCGGTCTCCAGCGGCGCGATGTTGAGGTCGCCGACCAGGATCTCGCGGCCGGCCTTCTTCTTCAGCGCCGCCGACCATTTCGTCATCTCGGCCAGCACGTCGAGCTTGTGGGCGAACTTGTCGTTCTTCGTCACGTCCGGCACGTCGCCGCCGGCCGGCACATAGTAGTTGTGCAGCACGGTGCCGTCGGGCAGGGTGGCGGCGATATGGCGGCAGTCGTCGCGTCCGGCGAGGTTCAGCTTGCCGGCCAGCTGCAGCGGCAGGCGCGAGAAGATGGCGACGCCGTTGTAGCCGGGCTGGCCGCGGATCAGCCGCGTGGTGTAGCCATGCTGCTCGAACAGCTCGTGCGGGAACTGGTCGTCGCGCACCTTGGTTTCCTGCAGGCACAGGATGTCCGGGTCATGGGCGTCGAGGAACGCCTTCATCAGCGGCAGGCGGGCGCGCACCGAGTTGATGTTCCAGGTGGCGAGCGAGATCGGCTTGGCGGCGGTTTTCTTCGGCATGGCGCCGTTTTAGCGCAATCCGGCCGCCGGCACAAAGTCCGGACGCAAAAGCTGCGGCGATTTGCGGGTTCCGGTCCGGCCGCCGCCGGGGTACCCTGCCGGACCGCCCCACCGATGTTTTCGGCCATGCCGTTACCGACCATGCCGTAACCGATCAGGGAGAGACCATCATGCCGATGCATCTCGAAGGCTCCTGCCGCTGCGGCGCGGTGACATTCGCGCTCGACAGCCATACGCCGGTGCCCTACCAGCTCTGCTACTGCTCGATCTGCCGCAAGACCGCCGGCGGCGGCGGCTATGCGATCAATCTGGGCGGCATCTCCGCCAGCCTGACGCTGAAAGGCAAGCGCAGCATCGGCCTCTACCAGGCGGTGATCTGCGAGGACGACGGCAGCAACTGCGTCACCTCCAGCGGCCAGCGGCATTTCTGCAAAAAATGCGCAACCGCGCTGTGGCTTTACGACCCGAGCTGGCCGGAGCTGATCCATCCTTTTGCGTCGGCCATCGACACGCCGCTGCCGCCGGCGCCGTCGCGCGTGCATCTGATGCTGCGCTACAAGCCGGCCTGGGTGCGGCCGCAGCTCGGGCCGCGCGACGAGGTGTTCGACGAATACCCGGAGCTATCGCTGGCCGACTGGCACAAACGGCACGGCGCCTGGGTGGAGTAGCCTGGGTGGAGTAGCCTGGGTGGAGTAGCTCGGGTGGGCTAGTCGGCGGCTCCTGCCGGCGCCATCGCGTCGCCGGCGCGGATCGGGGTCAGCAGGGCGAGCAGCAGCGCGATGCCGCCGCAGACGGCGATGCCGGCCACCATCGGCGTTGCCGTGCCGTCGGCAAAGCGGCCGCTGACGCCGATCAGCACGGCGCCGAGGCCGAGCTGGAGCGTGCTCATCATCGAGGCCGCCGTGCCGGCTGCCGCGCCATAGGCGGTCAGCGCCAGCACCGAGGTCGCCGGCAGAATGATGCCGAGGCAGCCGTAGCCGAAGAACAGCAGCACCAGCAGCACCGGCAGGCTGTGCACCCCGGCGGCGGTCAGCGCGAACAGCGATCCCATGATGGCGGCATAGGCGATCACGGCAGGCCGCACGATGCGGTGCAGGCCGTAGCGGGCGCCGAGCCGGCTGGAGAACTGCGCGGCGATGAAGAAAGCGGCGGCATTCTCCGAGAAGACCAGCGAATAGAGCCGCGACGACAGGCCGTACTGGCCCATCATCACGAAGGAGGAATTGGCCAGGAAGATGAAAAAGCCGGCCATGCCGAAGGCGCTGATGAAGGTCAGGCCGAGGAAATGCCGGTCGGTCAGCAGCCGGCCGCAGGCGGCGAACAATGCCGCCACGCTGCTGTCGGCGCGCTGTTCGCGCGGCCGCGTCTCGGGCACCAGCAGCATGACCATGACGAGGCCGAGCAGGGCGGCGACCAGCACCGCCCAGAAGATGTAGCGCCAGCCGGCCGCCTCGATCACCAGGCTGCCGGTGATCGGCGCCAGCAGCGGCGAGACCGAGAAGACCAGCATCAGCAGAGCGAGCAGGCGGGCCTCGTCGAGGCCGCTGTGCAGGTCGCGCACCACGGCGCGCGCGATCACCATGCCGGCGGCGCCGCCGACGCCCTGCAGGGCGCGGAAGCCGATCAGCACATGGATGTTGGGCGCCAGCGCGCAGCCGAGGCTGGCGAGCACGAAGACGACGAGGCCGAAATACAGCGGCGGCTTGCGGCCGACCATGTCGCTGACCGGGCCATAGACCAGCTGGCCGCCGGCGAAGGTGATGAAGAACGCCGTCAGGCTCATCAGCACCGCATCGGGATCGGCCGCCAGGCTGGCGCCGATCGACGGCAGCGCCGGCAGATACATGTCGATGGCGAACGGGCCGATGGCGGTGAGCAGGCCGAGGATCAGCGCATTGCGCAGGAACGCCGGCCGCGGCGAAGCGGAAGTGGACATGGGTCTCGTGATCTGCTGGGGCCGCAAGGTGCAGCCATGGAAGCGATGTCCGCCTATCTATGGCCGTTGCGCCATCAAGGCAAGACAAAGCCGCCGTTGCGGAAACCGCCGCCGCAGTCAGGCGCGCTTCAGTGGTATTTCTGCACCAGCTTTGTCATGTCCATATGCGTGATGCCGTCTGTCGCATAACTGAAACCCGCTTCCGGCTTGGCCAGGTCGGCGAGCAGGCGTCGGGTGAAGCCATAGGTCGCCAGCATCAGGCTGCCGCCCAGCGTCAGCCGGCGCAGGCCGGCGCGACGCAGGTTCTCCAGCGGCGGCATCGGCTGGCCGGTCGAGACCATGACGTTGAGCGGCGCCGGCGCGATGGCGGCGGCCATGCGGGCGATGGCGTCTTCCGCGAACAGCCCCGGCACGAAGACTGATTGCGCCCCGGCCGCGTGATAGGCCTTCGCGCGTTTCGCCGCCTCGGCAAAGGCCGCCTCCGGGCCGCCCATGTTGAACAGCACCGGATCGGTCCGCGCGTTGAGCACGAAGTCCGGCAGGCCGGCCGCTTTGGCCGCCGCGACGCCGGCCCTGATGCGGGCGACGCTCAGGTCGAAGTCGAACAGCTTGCGGGTTTCCGGATCGGTATCCTCGATATTGGCGCCGACCATGCCGGACCGGATGGCGCGCGTCACCGCGGCGGCGACATGGTCCGGCGTCGGGCCATAGCCGGATTCAAGGTCGCCGGTCACCGGCAGCGGCACGCGGCGCGCGATCTCGGCCACCATGGCGAACATGCGCTCGACGCCGATCTTCTCGCCATCGGGCAGGCCGCCGGCAAAGGCGATGCCCGACGAGGTGGTGGCGATGGCGGGAAAGCCGGCCTCGGCGATCAGGCCGGCACTCGGCACATCCCAGGCATTGGGCAGGATGAAACAGCCGTCCTTGTGCAGGGCGGCAAAGCGGGCGGCCTTCTCGGCCTGCGACGGATGCTGTGCGGTCATGTGGCCCTCGTGATGATCGTGCAAGGCAAAGACGGATGGCGGCGGTCGTCTGTGACAGAGACAGATGTGACAGGCGCACACTAGCGGTGGCGGTTGCGGCGATGCTTCGGCGCTGGCCGAAGCATCATCACTTCGCCTCGCGCTGCGCCGGATCGTAATAGAAGCGTTCGGTCCTGATCCGGTTGCCGCTCCAGGTCTGCTGCGCCAGCTCCTCGATGCGGCGCTGCTTGCCGTCGGGCAGGTCGAATTCGAAGATCCAGTGAATCACCACGGTGTCGCCCTCGACCAGCACCGGCCGCACACAGCGGCTGCGCACGGCGGCGACACGCTTGAGCACGGCGGCCTCGTGGTCCATCAGCAGCTGGCGGCCGCGGCGCGGCTCGGCCAGGTTTTCCTGCATGGTGGCATCCTCGGTATAGAAATCGCGGATGGCGCCGACATGGTCGTTGGATTCGACGGCGGCGATGAAGGCTTCCAGTGTGGCGCGGTCGGGCATCGGGCTGGGTTTCCTCGGTTTTACTTCGGCTTATCTGGCAGCTTTGCGGCATTTTGCCGCCGGCTCTGGCCTTTGCCCAGTCTGTGCACAAGCTTTAGGCATAGACAAGCGCGGCCGTTGCGGCATGTCCTGACGACAGGACGCCTGATGACAGGGCAGACCGGCCGCGCAGGAGACTTGTCATGATCACCCGCACGGACCGTATTTTCGCCATCGTGATGACGCTCGCCATGGTCGGCGCGCTGCTGGTCGCCGCCGGCATGGCGCTGGATTTCTGGCAGGGCATGCCGTTCGGCCTCGACGATGCCGCCACCGTGCCGATGACGCTCGGCATCCTGTTCAGCCTCGCCGTCGGCGGGGCCGTGGTCGGCGTCTATCTCTACGGCCGCCGCAAGGAAATCGACGCCGAAAATTGAGAGCTAATCGAAGATCACTTTAATGCTGCTGCGGCATTTCGATTTCTAAACGCTTGAGCAACTCCTGCGCTTTTTCGACTCGCTGAGTTGTGCTCTTGAGCGGTTTGCGAGCAGTTGTCTCATCAATATATTTATCTGGATAACCATTCCGGCTTAAGAAAACCATGGTAGCCGCAAGTTCCAGAATTACGTCAGAGTAGCCTTCTATAATTTTCAGCTTTTCTTTCGCCGTCGCTGCGGGAAGTTTGCCAATCATATCCGGAGCAGGAGCATCCGAATAAAAAGTCGTGAACAAGAAACCGCTTTGAGTGACTTGGGATTCCGCGCGCATCGCGCAGTATTCTGGCGACCTCAGTGTCATCAGTAATAATATTCATACTCCAATCTTCATGAAGTTCAGGTTTCCGGCCAACTTCCTTGCGTTTGTAGACAGCCTTAACGGCTCCTTCAAATGTGTGACTGAAGGGGCCATGGCCAATATCATGAAGTAAGGCTGCGATTTTCACGACAAATGCCCTGTCGGGATCGTGGCGGTCCTTCCATTTGCTTTCAATTATGCGAATTAATCGACGCGCCGTATGGAAGACTCCAATCGAGTGCGAAAGCCTCGAATGAGTGGCGCCTGGATATACTAGATCTGAAAAGCCAAGTTGTTTGACACGACGAAGTCGCTGAAATTCTGGAGTGTTAATTAACCTCCAAGCCAAATTGTCAGCATCATCCGTGTGGTCAAAAACTATCAACCCATGTAGCGGGTCTCTGACCCGTTGCGACTTCTCGGTAAATCCGCCCCCCAAACCCGCATACTAATAGTAGCAATATACGGGGCCTTGTAAATTTAAAACAAGTTGAACGTGCTGCCGGTGATGCCGAGCGGCAGGCGGCCGGCCTCGAACAGGCGGAATTTCACCGCGAAGGGATGGTCGGCCTCTCCGTCGGCGGCCAGCACCAGCGCCGCCTGATAGGCCGCCTGGGCCGCGGCATCGGCCGCCGCCTTGACCAGCACCGCGTTGCTGATGCCCTGGCGCGCGGCCGCGGCAGTGGCCCGCACCTGCGCGTTTTCCTTGGCCATGGCCGAGACATGGGTCAGCGCCACCATCAGGTCGTGTTCGGGGTTGAGCGCCAGCGCCTCGTCGAGCAGCGCCTTGCGCATCTGCTCTTCCGCCTGCCACCAGTCCTCGCCCCAGTCGGGCGTCTCGGCCGCGACGGCTGCGGCGGCGCGCCAGTCCTCGACGCGGCCGACCTGCACATCGGGAAAGCCGAGGCCGGCGACATAGTCTGCTGCATCAGCGTGTTCGGCGGGCGCGAGCGGGCGGCCGACGGCGGCGAACCAGTCGATCCGGCCGGCCAGCTTCGCCAGCCGGGCGACGGCGCGCAGGCCGTCGAGGTCGCCGCTCATCGCCGCGTCGTCGTCATCGTCGCCATCGCTGTCATTGGCGTCGCTGTCATCGGCATCCAGCTCGAAGCCGAGATCGTCGTCCTCGTCTTCGATGTCATTGGCGACCTCGACGATCTTGGTGATTTTCGGCATCAGCGGTTGCCCCGGCTTTCGCGCCACAGGCCGAGCACCTTCTGCACCGGCCGGTCAGAGAAGCTGAACACTACGGCATCGCCGTCCGGCGCGACATGGCGATAGGGCACCCAGCTCGGGATCACGAAGGTATCGCGCTTGCCCCAGTCGAACCTTTGCGCCGCATCACCTTCACCGACCATGGTATGGCCAGTGCCCTCGACCACGCTGAACACGGTGGCATCCGACGAGCGATAGGTCGCGCCGTCAAAGCCCTTGGGCAGCAGCTGCATGAAGGTGCCGATGGTCGGCATGGCGCTCTGGCCGGTCGCCGGATTGACGTATTGCAGCTTCAGCCCGTGGCAGGCATCCCACTGTTCGGCCCGGCGCATGGTCTCCAGCGCCTCGCGGGTGCGGCGATAGGGATAGTTGAACACCGGCGAGGTCGGCGTCGTCACCTCGTGGTCGACCGGCAGCAGGCCGGCGCCATAGCGCGCGAGGCTGTCGCCGGTCGGCTTGGACAGCGGCTGGCTGTCTTCGGGGAATTTTTCCGAGAAGGAACAGTCGAGCGCCTGCACCAGCGGGATGTCGAGGCCGTCCATCCACACCATCGGCCGGTCGCTGTCGTTGCCATGGTCGTGCCAGGTCCAGGAGGGCGTGATGATGAAGTCGCCTTCCTCCATGATGGTCTTCTCGCCGTCGACGGCAGTAAACGCGCCGCTGCCCTCGACGACGAAGCGCAGCGCCGACTGGGTATGGCGATGCGACGGCGCCACTTCGCCCGGCAGGATCAGCTGCAGGCCGGCATAGAGTGAGGTCGTGATCCGCGACTGGCCGGGCATGCCGGGATTTTCCAGGATCAGTACCCGGCGCTCGGCTTCTTTCGCGGTGATCAGCCGGCCGGCCTCCATGATCTCGTCGCGGATGTCGGCGTAGTGCCACAGCGCCGGCTGGCAGGCGCTTTTCGGCTGTGGGATCACCAGGCCGTGCAGCACCTCCCACAGCGGTGCCAGCTTGTGCTGGCCGATCCTGTCGTAATAGGCCTTGCGCTGCTGCATCACGCCAGAGTCTGTCTGGGTGCGATCGATACTGGGGTGCTGGGTCATGGCGTTGTCCTCTTCCCGCCCGGCTTGCCCTGGTCCGGCTTGCCCTGGTCCGGCTTGTCTGGGGCGGGTCCTCATTGCGGCCGATACTAGGGCGCGGCGCGGGGGAACGTCAAATTGTTCGTGTGACAAACAATCAGGACATTTGCCGATTTCCCCGGGATCGGGTAGGTAAGGGTGCAGCAGGGCAGAAAAAACGCCCGGTCGGGGGGAGGACCGGGCGTTACGCGCAAAAGAAACGGTTGCGCCATTGAGGGGGCCGAAAGGGGGGATTTCCGGTCCCGCGCAGCGACCGAACGTGTCGCTGCGTCTGTAACGATATGGGTGGATCAGACAGGGTTGCCAAGTGGGTGAAGGGAACATTTCCGTGAGAAACCGCGTCGCGGGCGAGGTCGCCGATGCCAGTCTTGTCGATGCCAGTCCTGCCGGGGCCGTTGCTTCCGGCCGCCGCGACGATCTCGGCGTGCTGCCGGGCCTCGTCGGCTACAATCTGCGCCGCACCCAGGAAGCGGTGTTCGGCGCCTTCATGGAGATGGTGACCGGCAAGCTCGACTCCGCCGGGCTGACCCCGGGCCAGTTCGGCGTGCTGGCCATTGTGGTTGCCAATCCCGGGCTGAAGCAGATCGAGCTGGGCACCGCGCTCGGCGTCGACCGCTCCACCATCGTCGCCGCCGTCGACAAGCTGGAAAACCGCGGCCTGGTCGAACGCCGGCCGGTGCCGCATGACCGCCGCGCCCATGCGCTGACGCTCACCGCCGAAGGCCAGCGGGTCTATCGCCGGGCGCTGACCCTGGTCGACCGCCACGAGGCGAAGATCGCCGGCGGGCTCACTCCGGCCGAGCGCAGCCAGCTGCTCGACCTGCTCGGCCGGGTCCAGCGCGCCGCCCAGCAGCGTCCGTAAACACCCTGTTTCACCATTATGCCTTCCGGGCCGGCCGCAGTCCGCCGAGCCAGCCGAGCACCAGGTCCGCCATCTCGCCATCGTCCAGCCCCTGGGCATCCAGCGACGCCCAGCAGGCGAACTGCACGGCATGGCCGAGCGTCGCCCGCGCCGCCGGCCCGGCCGCCCCGGCACTGACGGGTCCGGCGGCGAGCCGCGCGGCATAATCGGCGAGAGAGGCGGCCGCTTCGGCCAGCGGCCCCTGCAGGGCCGGCACCGCCTCGGCATCGCGCAGGCTCGCCGCCCACATCCGCCGGGTGCCGCGATAGTAGGTGTAGAGCGCGGTCAGTGCGGTCAGCAGCTTTTCGGCAGGATCGGCGATGTCCTGCCAGCGCGCCGGGTCGGGCAGCGGATGCCGGTCCAGCCAGTGGGCGGTGCAGGCCGCGAACAGCGCCGCCTCGTCGGCGAAATGCCGGTAGACGGTCAGCCTCTGCACCCCGGCACGGTCGGCCACGGCACTGATGGTGGTCTGCGCGGGCCCCAGCTCTTCATGCAAGGCGGCAGCGGCGGCGACAATGCGCGCATGGGTCTCGTCGCGGTTTTCCGCGCGTTTCTTCAGGGTATAACTGCGTTTCGCCATTTCGATGAGCATAGGTGTTTCATGATTATCGGACAAGCTGGCCGCATGGGGGCTCGCCATATATCAAAGAACGGAGCGGTTACTGAAATTGGCGGAGCGGCAGGCCGTCAGGTGGCGGCGGCGGTCTCGCCGGCCTCGACCAGGCGATAGCCGAGCCGCGGTTCGGTCAGCACGAATTCCGGCGCGTCCGGATCTTTCTCCAGCTTGCAGCGCACCTTGCGCGCCAGCACGCGCAGGGCCTGGCGCTGCTCCTGGCTGTCGGCACCCCAGAGATCGAGCACCAGGGTATGGGTGCCGACCGGCTGGCCGGCCTTCTGCGCCAGCATGCGCACGAAGCGCGCCTCCATGGGCGACAGCCGCACCGGCCGTTCGCCGCGCCGGGTCTCGCCGGTGACAGAATCGATCTCGAAGGGGCCGATCCGTACAGGGCCGGCGGCGGCCGCGCCGTGGCGGCGCAGCGCCGCACGCACCCGGGCCAGCAGTTCGCCGGGGTCGAAGGGCTTGGTGACGTAATCATCCGCCCCGAGATCAAGGGCCTGGATCTTGGCGTCGGTCTCGTCGAGGCCGGACAGGATGATGACGGGGATCTGCGAGTCCCGGCGCAGGGTTGCCAGCACCTCGAAGCCGCCGATGCCGGGCAGGCCGAGATCGAGCAGGACCAGAGTCGCTGCGCCGGCCTGTGCCAGGCCTTCTTCGCCGCTCGCCGCCTGCAGCACGGTGTAACTTGCAGCGGTCAGCGCCGCCTGCAAGGCAGCCCGGACCGGCTTGGAATCTTCAACAATCAGGATGGACACGATGTCACTGCTCATGGTCCCTGCCCCGGAGTTTCTTTAATTCCTAGCATGCCCGCGCGGATGTCGTATTGATCCGGATCATGCGATTTCCCGGATCATTTTGCAGCCGATCCGCGCTATTCAACCAGTAACATAATCAATAGATAACTTGTTTTGCGACTGAAGGTAAGGCGTAGCTTCAGCCAGCCAATTCTCACCCTACGGGCGCCCCGCTGGTGGGAAAGACTGGATACCGAAGCCCTGCCAATAAGGCCCACAACGAATGTCCGTCGCAACCGGCACCGCTCCACGCTTTTGCATAACCCTGCGCATCCGCATTGTCGCCGCGCTGATTGCCCTCGCCGTGCCGCCGCCGGTGGCGCGCGATGCTTGAGATCGAGACGAGCGCGCAGACGATCGACGCGCATTTCCGCTGAGCCATCATGCCAACAGCCCTAGCCAGAAGCATTGCTGCCGCCGGCCGGACCCGGTTCCGGCGGATACTGGTTGTCGTGCATCCCGACGATGCCAGCCCCTTCGGACCGGCACAGACCGACTGCATCGAGGGTTTTTCCGGCCGTTGCGTCGTGCTGCTGCTGGAGAGCCGCCGCGGCATGATCCAGCGGGCCCTGCGGCAGCCGCTGGCCCATCTGGTCGAGCGCGGACAGCGGGTGCTGACCATCCCGGACGGTGCCTTCGGCAACCAGCGCGGCCTGTACCTGCCGGTGGATGTGGCAATGACGGTCATCCGGGCGACCGGCCTGCAGCCGGACCATGACAGTATCACCCTGACCGGCTGCCGCGGCGGCGACCGGCCGGGCAGCGTGCATCAGCTTGCCGAGGCCTTTGCCGCCCTGCATTGCAAGGTGCGGATCGAACCGGCGCTGCCGGAAGACTGAGGCTTTCGGAAAAGCAGGGCGCCGAAAGTCAGAAGGCCGGCAGGCCGGCGCCGATATCGATGAAGCGCATGGTCACGCTGTGCATGGCGATGATGCAGTCTTTCGCATCCCAGATCAGCGGCGGCAGACGGCTGACCACGCCAAGGATCTGCACCGGTTCGCCATCGCGGTCGGCCAGCAGGGGGACGCCAAAAACCTCCACGACGCCATGACGGCCTGACTGCCAGTCGCAGGCGACATGCTGCACCACCGCGCAGGGCTGCATGGCGATGCGCCACAGCAGATCGCCGCGGCGCTGCCGGCGTTCCGCCGGTACCATGCGGATATAGCTGCGCCCGGTCAGGCGTTCGCCGAAGTGATGCTCGATCTCGGTGCCGGCGAGACGGAAGAGGGCATTGTCCGGTGCCTTCACGTCGACCACCGCCAGTCGCGGCATCAGCCGGCTGATCGACACCAGATCCATGTCGGCGCGGCGCGGCAGCAGGCGGTCGCCGCGCCAGCCCTGCCAGGCCTCGAATAGCTTGCGGCTGTCGGCGGACAGCATGTCGTTCGCCGGTGCCGTGCCCGGCGCGCCGCGTCCGGGCGCAGGCGTCGGTGCCGGCAGGATCGGAACGATCTTGCCGGTTTCGCCGTGCAGCAGGGACTGGATGATCCTGTTCATGACCTTTATTGCACCTGGCCGGCCGGCTGGCCGATCGCGGCAATCGCCGGCGGCAGGCCGGCACCGATATCAATGTACAGCAGGCCGTCGCCTTCCGCATAGGAGGACGGATCGGCATCGCCGTTGCTGTCGCCGCGCGCCAGCGGCGAGACGCAGGCCAGCACCAGGGCCGGCGCCTCGGGTTCGTCGCCGAGCAGCGGCGCCGAGACCACCTCGACCGGCATCATGCCGCCGGTATCGAACTGCACCCAGTAATAGATCACTGCGGCGCAGGGCTGTGCCACCTCGGTCAGCAGCAGGTCGGCGCGGCGCTGGCGGTTTTCCGGTGCGGTGAGGTCGAGATAGTTGGTGCCGGCGAGCTCGCCGCCCAGCCGTTCGCGCAGCCAGTTGCCGGCGAAGCGGATCGGCATGTCGTCGCGGCCGCGGATTTCCAGCAGCACGCAATGCGGCAGCAGGTCGCCCAGCGCATCGGTATCGAGCCGGCTGCGGCGCGGCAGCAGGCTGCCTGCGCGCCAGCCGTCCCACAGCGTGAGGAAACGGCGGCTCGGCGACGTCAGCGGACCGGGCAGGGTATCCAGTAGGGTCATGGATCGGGCGCTATGTACCACAGCCATCATCACGGGGCCATGATGGATCAACAGACGGTCCTTCTACAGATTAAATAGCGATAACCTGCCGCGGAATCCCGGCAATCCCGCGGCCGGGCCGGGCGCAGGGGTGGCGGCCCTTGACCTTCCCATGATGGGAACCCTTATCTATAGAGGCAGGCAATCCTGCTGCCGCAGAAAGGCATCCGTCATGACCGCCCTCCAGCCGCTGTCCCCGCCGCCCGATCCGGGCCACGCCACAACCGTTGACCTGCCGGTCGCCGGCATGACCTGCGCCTCCTGTGCCGGCCGGGTCGAAAAAGCCCTGCGCGGTGTCCCGGGCGTCACCGCGGCGAGCGTCAACCTCGCCAGCGAGACCGCCCATGTCGAATTCGGCCCCGGCGGCGGCCTGCAGCCGCTGGTCGAGGCGGTGGCGAAAGCCGGCTACAGCGTGCCGGACCAGCATCTGCGCCTGCAGATCGAGGGCATGACCTGCGCGTCCTGCGTCGGCCGCGTCGAAAAGGCCCTGCTGAAGGTGCCCGGCGTGACCGCCGCCAGTGTCAATCTCGCCAGCGAGGCCGCCGAGGTGACCTTGCCGCGCGGCGCGGCGAGCCTGGAGACGCTGATCGCCGCGGTCGAAAAGGCGGGGTATCACGCCCGCCCTTTTGAGGACCGCGCCACGGCAGAAGCGGGCGACGATGCGGCGGCCGATCCGCGCGTAAAAGCCGTGGCGCGCGAACGCAATCTCGCCCTGCTGGCGCTCGTGCTCAGCCTGCCGCTGTTCGCCGGCATGGGCTTCGAGCTGGCCGGCCGGCATGACCTGATGCTGTCGGGTTGGGCGCAGCTTGCCATCGCCACGCCAGTGCAGTTCATCCTCGGCTGGCGTTTCTACCGCGCCGGCTGGAGCGCGCTGCGCGCCGGCACCGGCAATATGGACCTGCTGGTGGCGCTCGGGACCTCGGCCGCCTGGGGTCTCAGTACCTGGCTGCTGCTGACCGCGCCGGCGGGCAGCATGCCGCATCTCTATTTCGAGGGCTCGGCGGCGATCATCGCCTTCGTGCGCATCGGCAAGTGGCTGGAGGCGCGCGCCAAGGGCCAGACCGTGTCGGCGCTGCGGGCGCTGGAAAAACTGAAGCCGGCGACCGCGCGCATCCGCCAGGCGGATGGCCGCGAAGAGGATGTCGCCACCGCGACGCTGAAGGCCGGACAGCTGCTGGTCGTGCGCGCCGGCGAAGCCTTTGCCGCCGATGCCGAGATCGCGGAAGGCCATGGCAGTGTCGATGAATCGATGCTGACCGGTGAAAGCCTGCCGGTCGAGCGCGGACCCGGCGATGCCGTGCATGCCGGCACCATCAACCGCGATGGCCGCATCGTCGCGCGGATTACCGCCACCGGCGCCGAGACGGCGCTCAGCCGCATTGTCCGCCTGGTCGAGACGGCGCAGGCGAGCAAGCCGCCGATCCAGCAGCTGGTCGACCGCATCAGCGCCATCTTCGTGCCGGCCGTGCTGGTCGTTGCGCTCATCACTTTCGTCGTCGCCATCACGATCGGTGGCCTCGGCACCGAGGCCGCGCTGGTGCAGGCCATCGCCGTGCTGGTGATCGCCTGCCCCTGCGCGCTCGGGCTGGCGACGCCGGCGGCGCTGATGGTCGGCACCGGCATGGCGGCGCAGCACGGCATCCTGATCAAGGATGCCGAGGCACTGGAACAGGCGCGCCACCTCAAGCTGGTAGCCTTCGACAAGACCGGCACGCTGACCGAGGGCAAGCCGGTGGTCACCGATCTGATTGCGGCCGCAGGCGTCGACGACGCGGCGCTGCTGGCCGATGCCGCGGCGTTGCAGGCTGGCTCGCAGCATCCGCTGGCCGCCGCGGTGCGGGCGAAAGCCGGCGATGCCTGCCCGATCGAAGGCGTCGAGGACTTCCGCGATCATGCCGGGCGCGGCATCGGCGGCCGCATCGGCGACCGCGCGCTGCTGTTCGGCAGTGGCCGGCTGCTGGACGAGAACGGCATCGACCGGGCCGCCCTGCAGGCGCGGGCCGAGGCGCTGGCGCAGGCCGGTCGTACCGTCTCGTGGCTGGCGGAAGCCGCGCCGCGGCAACGCCTGCTCGGCCTGGTCGCCTTCGGCGACGAACCGAAAGCGACGGCGAAAGAGGCCATCGCGCGGCTGCAGGCGCTCGGCATCACCACGGTGATGCTGTCGGGCGACAGTCGTGGCGCGGCAACGGCGATTGCCCAACGCCTCGGCATCGACCGGGTCGAGGCGGAAGTGCAGCCGCAGGACAAGGCCACGCTGATCGCGGCCTTGCGCAAGGAGGCCGGCGGTCCGGTCGCCATGGTCGGCGACGGCGTGAACGACGCGCCGGCGCTGGCGGCGGCCGATGTCGGCATCGCCATGGGGACCGGCGCCGATGTCGCCATGCAGACCGCGGGCATCACCCTGATGCGCGGCGATCCGGCGCTGGTGGCCGATGCCATCGCGATTGCGCGGGCGACCGATGCCAAGATCCGCCAGAACCTGTTCTGGGCCTTCTTCTACAATCTGGTCGGCATTCCGCTCGCCGCCTTCGGCCTGCTCAGCCCGGTGATCGCCGGCGCGGCGATGGCCTTAAGCTCGGTATCGGTGCTGACCAACGCGTTGCTGCTGAAACGCTGGCGGCCCGGCCAGTGAGGAGGATGAAGTGATGAACATCGGCGAGGCGAGCGCGGCGTCCGGCGTGACGGCCAAGATGATCCGCTATTACGAAAGCATCGGCCTGATGCCCGAAGCCGGGCGCAGCCAGAGCGGCTATCGCGTCTATTCCGACAACGACGTGCATATGCTGCGGTTCATCCGGCGCTCGCGCGACCTCGGCTTCGCACTCGACGACATCCGCCTGCTGCTCGGCCTGTGGCGCGACCGCGAGCGACCCTCGGCGGCGGTGAAGGAGATCGCCGTGCGCCATATCGACGAGCTGACCGCGAAGATCGCCGAGCTGCAGGCGATGAAGCGCAGCCTGCAGCATCTGGCCGAAGCCTGCCACGGCGATGCGCGGCCGGACTGCCCGATCCTCGAGGACCTCGCCCTGAAGGACCGGGCCCTGAAGGATCGGGCGGAACCGGCTCAGAACCAGTAGCGCAGGCCGGCCCGGAAGACGTGCATCTGGGTGTCGTCGAAGCCGTCGCGGCCGTCGTCGATCCACTGATAGCGGTAGGAGGGCACCAGGTCGAAAGCCGGCGCCAGCGCGATGTTCAGGCCGACTTCGCCAAACGCCGTAAGGTTGGTGTCGGTATCGCCCTCGGCGCTGACAGTCGTGCCGCCGGAGCTGGCCGAGACGCGGTCGATGCTCTCGCGCACCGCACCGGCGCCACCGCCGATATAGGGCGAGACGCGGCCGGCGGTCGGCAGGTCGTAATAGGCCGCGCCGGTCGCCGACCACAGCTGCAGGTCGCCGTCGGCATTGCCGCCGGTGCCGCCGTAGCGGAAGCTGTCGAGGCCGACGCTGCCATAGCCGATCTCGCCTTCGAGGCGCAGGCCGTTGCGGAAACGATAGCCGCCGGCGCCGAACAGGCCGTAGCCCATGTTGTATTCGAGTGTGCTGTCGGTGCCGTTGACGGTGCCGTCGGTGTCGCGCGGCTGGATGCCGCTGCCGCCGAGCGTGCCGTACCAGCCGACATGCGGCTGCAGGGTGTCGTAGGAGACTGACTTCGCCATCGACGATGATGACGAGGACGACTGCGCCATGGCGGGAGCCGGGAGCAGCACCGGCGCGGCCAGCAGCACGAGAGCGCCGGCGACGAGAGCACGGGTCGGGAACAGGCGGGATGCAGTCATGTGGGCGATCCTTGTACCGGGGCGGACGGAGGGTTGCGCCGCTGCCGGCGGGCAAAGAAAACCCGGCCGGTGCGGCGTCTGATCCGAGGCTATTGTCGGCCCGGGCCCGAATCGTGGCACGCAACCTCGTACCGGCGGCTTGTTATGGCTTTGTCACATCTTCGCCATGGCGATGTTCCCGCCGCTTGAGATTGCGGCGGAACTGCCTAAATGATGAATCCCGCCGCCGCTTTTACGTCTGGTCCTCCCCATGTCATCCCAGTCGCGCAAATCCCCGCCGCTGCAGCCGGTCGAACCCGACTGGCAGCAGGGCCTCGTGCTGGTCTGCTCGGAATGTGACGGCGGTCGCGGCATCGGGCTCGCATCCGACCTCAAGCAGGCGCTGAAAGACGCCGGGCATAAAAAGGACGTGCGGGTCGCCCGCGTGCGCTGCCTCGGCCTCTGCCCGAAGCATGGCGTCGCCGCCACGGTGACCGGGCCGGATCGCGTGGCGCAGAGCTATGTGGTCGAGGCGAAGGACAAGGCCGCGGTGGCGGCGCTGCAGGATGCCGTGCTGCCGCCGCGTCGGCGGCGTGAGGACGCCGCCGACTGACCGGCCCTATTGCAGCGTGATGCGATACAGCCGCACGCCGCGGGCGGGGATCCGGTCGCGGATCAGGCCGCGGGCACGGTCGGCATCCGGCGGCGGCGCCTCGGCGGCCTCCTGCCAGCGCTCGATGCTGCCGAGCGGCCGGTCGAAGGCGATGCGGAAGCGGACTTCCGTCTCGCCGGCATTGACCACCAGCAGCAGGCGGCGCGGATCATTGGCGCCGTCCCAGGGTTTCAGCAGGCTGCGCAGCCCGCTGCCGTCCCCGTCTTCAGCCACCGCCAGCGTGTAGCCATCGACGGCATCGGCGCGCAGCAGCATCGGTGCCAGCCGTTCGATCCGGCGGTTCAGCAGCGCGACCGCATCCCACAGCCGGCGCGATGCGGCGATGTCGTCGGGGCTGGCGCGATAGGGCTGGCGGCCGCTGTCGGGATCGGTGCGGATGCCGTAGTCGAGCGGCGGGGCTGCGGCGATGCCGAGCATGCCGGCATTGCGCGCGGCGTAATTGTCTTCGCCCTGCCAGACCAGGCCCGAGGCGCCGGCCGCCAGCGCGCCGAAGGCAAGCAGACCGGCGGTGGTGGGGTCTGGCATCGGCTGATTGCGGGCCGGATCGGCATGGGCGCGCAGCAACGCCCAGACCGGGCGGCCGGGGGCGGTGCGGACGGCACCTGACAGCCGGGCGAGATCGCCGGCCGTATTCACCGGCACCAGCCAGGCGGCACGGCTGTCGACCAGCACGGGGTCGTCGGCCGGCGCTTCATCGGCGAGCGCCAGCAGGTGCGAGCCTTCGGCGGCGGCGCGCACCGCGGTCAGCGGCTGGCCGGGATCGGCGACCACGGCGTTGAAGCCGGCGGCATAGGCATCGCGGAAGCCCTGGCGCAGGCCGTTGCGGTAATCCACCAGCGCGCCGCCGAGCGCCAGCGGCAGCAGCGCGCGGGATGCCTCGAACTGTGTCAGCACGGCGCCGTCGCGGGTGAGCTGGGCCACACCCTGCGGATGCGGATGCTGCACGGCGCCGGGCACCGGCACGTAACCGGCGAAGCGGTCGGCGCAGCCGGCCTGCAACAAGACGGTCATCAGCAGGACGGGCCAGGCGCCGGCCGTGGCCGTTTTGCGGGCAGCGGCTGCCCATCCTTGCACTGGCGTCATGGCTGCCATGTCCGGCGCCCGCGGGCGCGCTATCTCCTTGCCGCTGTTCAGTATGAGGATTAGTAACGGGGACAACAACGGCCGCGTATACACTGTCTGTCTCCCGGCCGCCCCGACCGCAGCCCCCCGCTTATATAATAAGATGTCGTCCGCTCCCGCCTCCATCTCGCAACCCGACCCGCCGGTGGCCTTCAGTCACCGCGAGAAGATCATCATCATCGTCGGCCTCATGCTCGGCATGTTCCTCGCCGCGCTGGAGCAGACCATCATTGCCACCGCGCTGCCGCGCATCGCCGGCGATCTTGGCGGTGCCGAACACCTGTCGTGGATCGTCTCGTCCTACCTGCTGACCTCGACGGCGGTGACGCCGATCTACGGCAAGCTGTCGGACCTCTACGGCCGCAAGGTGATGTTGCAGATTGCGATCTGTGTTTTCCTGGTCACCTCGCTGCTGTGCGGTTTCGCCGGCAGCATGGTCCAGCTGATCATCTTCCGCGCCCTGCAGGGCCTGGGTGGCGGCGGCCTGCTTGCCATGGCGCATGCCACCATCGCCGACATCATCAGTCCACGCGAGCGCGGCCGCTACCAGGGCTATATCGCCAGCGTGTTCGCAGCCTCCAGCGTGATCGGCCCGGTACTCGGCGGCCTGTTCGCCGAACATCTCGGCTGGCCGTGGATCTTCTGGCTCAACATCCCGATCGGCCTTGCCGCGCTGGCGGTGTCGCAGAAGACGCTCGGCCGACTGAAGCCCAAGCGGCTGCGCCACCGCATCGACTATTTCGGTGCCGTGCTGATCGTCTCGGCCGTTACCTGCGTGCTGCTGGTCACCACCATGGGCGGCAACGAATTCCCCTGGGCCTCGCCGGAAATCGTCGGGCTGGGCATCGCCGCCGTGATCCTGTTCCTGCTGGCTGTGGTGCAGGAGCGTCGCGCCGCCGAGCCGATCCTGCCACCGCGGCTGTTCCACAACCACACCTACGTCATCGTCATCTCGCTCAACCTGATGATCTCGATGGTGATGATCGGCGGCCTGATCTTCATGCCGCTGTTCCTGCAGATGGTCTACAAGCTGTCGTCGTCCGATGCCGGCCTGATGCTGATCCCGCTGAGCTGCTTCACGGTGGCCGGCGCCATCACCGCCGGCCGCCTGGTGGCGCATACCGGCCGCTACAAGATCTTCCCGGTCATCGGCTTCAGCATCCTGACCGTCGCGCTGCTGCTGCTGTCGACGGTGACCGGCACGACGCCGCTGTGGCTGACCGGTGTCTTCATGGCGCTGAACGGCTTCGGCCTCGGCCTGGTCATGCCGGTGATGCTGGTGGCGATCCAGAATGCCGTCGAGCCGCGCGACATGGGCGTCGGCACCGCTTCGGTCAGCTTCTTCCGCACCATGGGCGGCTCGTTCGGTGTCGCACTCTACGGCGCCGTGCTGATCGCCCGCCTCGACGTCCTGTTCGACGCCCTGCCCGGGGCCGCCGATATCGCCCGGCTGATGGGCGGCTCGCCCGGCGTCGTCCTGCTGCATGACGGCCGTAAGGCGCTCGCCGCGCTGCCCGATGCGCTGCATGATCCGGCGATCACCGCTATCGGCGGCGCCTTCCATGAGCTCTTCTGGCTTGGCGCCGCCATCGCCATTGTCTCACTCGGCGTGGTGCTGCGCCTGCGCGAGATCCCGCTGCGCGAGACGGCTGCGGCCGTTACCGCCCCGGCGCCCGGAGATGACTAGAACGCGGGACGACTGGGACGGCTAGGCGGTACCCACCGCCTGGCGGCCGGCGCGGATTTCCCGCAGCAGCAGCAGGCCGGCGAGACCGGCGGCGACGATGTTCAGCAGCGCCGCACCCGGCAGCATGTCGACCGGTACCAGCAGGCCGAGACCGGCCAGCGCGAACAGCCAGCGGGACGCTGCCCCCAGCGGTCGCGTCAGGAAGCCGACCACGGCGACCGAGCCGAAGAACACGCCGCCCAGCGCGGTGACCACCGACAGGACCACGGATTCCGTCGGCCCGATCAGCAGCAGCGACGGCGACAGCGCGAACAGGAAGGGCAGCACGAAGGCGGCCCAGCCGGTCTTCACTGCCAGCCAGCCGGTCTTCCACGGATCGGTGCCGGCGATATTGGCGGCGGCAAAGGCGGCCAGCGCCACCGGCGGCGTGATCATCGACAGCATGCCGAAATACATCACGAACATATGCGCCTGGATGGCGCTGATGCCGGCCTCGACCAGTGCCGGCGCCGCCAGTGTGGCGAGGATGACATAGACGCCGACGGTCGGCATGCCCATGCCGAGCACCACGGCGACCATGGCGGTGACGCCGAGCAGCACATAAAGGTTGTTGCCGCTGGCCGACAGCAGCTGCAGGGTCAGGCCGAACGACAGTCCGGTGATGTTGAGTGCGCCGATGACGAGGCCGGCGGCGGCGGTGATCACGACCACGTCGAGTGTCGCCGATCCGGTCGAGATCACCGCGACCAGCGCGGCGCGCGGGCTGAGCCGCTTGCCGCCATAGCCGAACAGCATGCCGGTCACCAGCAGGATGCCGGCGGCGAGCAAAGCTGTGTATTCCGCCTGCAAGTTCCAGCGCGTCAGGCCGAGGATCAGCACAATGAAGGGGATCGGGAAATGCCAGCCTTTCTTCAGCGTGGCGCGCAAGGATGGGATCTGGTCGGCCGGCAGGGCGGCGATATCGAGCCGGCGCGCCTCGAGATCGACCTGGATGAACAGCGCGGCGTAATACAGCAGGGCCGGCGTGATCGCCGCCAGCATCACCTCGCCATAGGAAATCTGCAGGTATTCCGCCATCAGGAAGGCGGCGGCGCCCATCACCGGCGGCATCAGCTGGCCGCCGGTCGAGCCGACCGCCTCGACGGAAGCTGCCAGCGCCGGGCGGAAGCCGGCGCGCGCCATCAGCGGAATGGTGATCGAGCCGACGCCGGCGACATTGGCCACCGCCGAGCCCGAGACCATGCCGAACAGCGCCGAGCCGAAGACGGCGATCTTGGCGGCGCCGCCGCGCATGCGGCCCATCAGGGCCAGCGACAGATCAGTGAAGAAGTCGCCGCCGCCCGACCGTGCCAGGATCTGGCCCATCAGGATGAAGGGCACCACGACGATGATCGCCACCTGCAGCGGCGTGCCGAGCACGGCGTTGGTGTCGATGCCGAGGTAGACGACGAGGCGGCCGAGCGAGACCGGCCGGGTGGCGAAGGCGCCCGGCAGCAGGTGACCGAGCAGGGCATAGGCGACCAGCACGGTGATCACGATGACGAGCGTCGGCCCGGCGACGCGGCGGGTGGCTTCGAGGATCAGCAGCACCAGCGCGGTGCCGATGGCCAGTCCGATCGGCGGCAGGTAGACCAGCTCGTCGACCAGCGCCGGGTAAAAGATCGCGAGATACCAGCAGGCGGCGGCGGCAATCGCGGCACAGGCATAATCCGACAGCCGCCAGGCGAGGCCGCCGCCTTCGCGCTTCAGCGGGAACAGCAGGAAGACCAGGGCGAGCGAGCCGCCGAGCGTGGCGGCGATGAACTGTTCGGTATAGATGCCGAGGTCGAGCATGCCGGGCACGTCGATCACCCACATCACGACCAGCGCGATCACCAGGGTCTGCAGCGCCCATGACATCGCCCGCAGCAGCGCGGGAGCGGGTTTCGACGGCATGATGGTTTCCTTCCTCGGTACTTTTTGCGATGCGCCGGCTCTGCGGCCGGACGGGGGATGCGGGATTGATACAGGACTACGGTGTGCGCCAGCCGAGCCGGCGCGACAGATCGCCGGTCGCCCGGTGCAGCGCTGTCAGCAGCGGGCCGTCCGGCCGCAGGTCGAGCGCGCTCTGCGGGCAGACCATCGACAGCGCGGCGGCCAGCTTGCCTTCGTGGTTGAACACCGGCGCGGCGACGGCGCCGAAGCCCTCGAAGACCTGGTTCCTGGTGCTGGCGACATGCCGGTCGCGGATCTCGTCGAGCACCGCGTCCAGCGCCGCCGGGTCGATGCCGCGGGCCAGCGGCAGGCGGTCGCGTTCCTCCTCGCGCAGGCGCCGGGTCAGCACCGGCGGCAGGTGGGCGAGGAAGGTGCGGCCGGTCGCCGAGGTGGTCAGCGGCAGCACATAGCCGACCCGGATCGACAGCGGCGTCTCGCGGCTGCCCTCCAGGCGGCGCACGATGCAGGGGCCGCGGTTGCCCCAGACGGTCAGATAGGCGGTCTCGCCGGTTTCGGCGCGTAGCGCCTCCATCGGTTCCTCGGCCAGGGCGACGACATCATTCTGGTCGATGGCAGCGAGCCCGAGCTCCATGGCGGTGGGGCCGAGCGCATAGCGGCCGTCCGCCTCCGACTGGGTCAGCAGGCCGAGCTGCACGAAGCTGGCGAGATAGGGATGCGCCTTGCTGGCGGTCATGTCGGCGGCGGCGGCGAGCTGTTTCAGCGGCAGCGGCCCGCGCGCGTCGATCAGCGCCCGCACCAGGCGGAAGCCGACGCCGATGGACTGGATGCCGCGCCGCGCGGCGGGCGTCTCTGCATTCACCTGTATTCCTCCCGGGGCAGCCGGTATTGACTCGCTGCCGATATCATTTAACATTATCAAGTAGCGTTCAACAATATTAAATTTCCGTGGGAGGAAACATGAAACGCCTGATGCTGGCGGCGGTCGCCGTCCTGACGCTCGCCATTCCCCTTCACGCCCAGCCCGCCCGGGCCCAGCAGCCGCTCGGCATCGGCACCATGGGCCAGGGCACGCTCGGCTATGCCATGGGCGCCGCCATCGCCACCGTGCTGCAGGAAAAGGCCGGCCTGTCGGCGCGCATCCAGCCGTCGTCGGGCACCAGCTCGTACCTGCCGCTGATCAACAGCGGCGAGCTGGATTTCGGCATCGCCAATATCCTCGAGGCGCGCGAGGCCATGCTGACCGGCGACCGCAAGCTGCAGAACCTGCGCTTCGCCTCGGTGCTGTTTCCCTTCCGCGTCGGCCTGTTCGTCAAGAAGGACAGCCCGGCGAAGACCATCGCCGACCTGAAAGGCCTGCGGGTCACCTACGGCTATTCCAGCCAGGCGACCATCGAGACGGTGATCGACGGCCTGCTGGCCAACGGCGGCCTGAAGCGCGATGACGTACGCCGCGTGCTGGTGCCCAACGTGGTGCGCGGCGCCGACGACTTCGCGTCCGGCAAGGTCGATGCCGCCTTCTTCGCCATCGGCGGCGGCAAGGTCTCGGAAGTCGACGCCTCGGTCGGCGGCATCCGCTTCATCCCGCTGTCCGACCAGCTCGAGGCGATCGCCCGCATGACCAAGGCGGTGCCGGGCAGCTACATCACCATGGTGCAGCCGCGCAACGGCATGGCCGGCGTCGACCAGCCGATCGCCGCCATGGCCTATGACTACATGCTGCTGACCGGCAAGCATGTGCCGGATGCCACCGTGCACAAGGCGCTCAAGGCGCTGGCCGACAACAAGGAGGCCCTGGTGGCGTCACTTGCAGCCTTCAATGCCTTCGACAAGGCCCGCATGGCCAAGAGCGTCGACCTGCCGGTGCATCCCGGCGCGCAGGCCTTCTTCGCCGAGGCCGGCCTGAAGAAATGATCCGTGCCGGCGCCCGGATCTGTCCGCCAGTGGCCGGCCGGGCGCCGCATCCTCCCCTGACTTCGAGGTTTCCATGAATGACGTCCTGATCGTCGGTGCCGGTATCGGCGGCCTGACCACTGCGCTCTACCTGCACCGGCTCGGCATCCCCTGCCGGGTGATCGAGGCGGTGCCGGAAATCCGGCCGCTCGGCGTCGGCATCAACCTGCTGCCGCATGCGATGAAGGAACTCGGCGACCTCGGCCTGCAGCCGGCGCTGGAGGCGATCGCCGTCGAGACGCAGGAGATGCGCTTCTACAACCGCCATGGCCAGTTTGCCTTCCGCGAGGCGCGCGGTCGCTTTGCCGGCTATGACGCGCCACAGCTGTCGATCCATCGCGGCGACCTGCAGATGATCCTGTTCCGCACGGTGCAGGAGCGCCTCGGCGCCGACCGCATCCATCTCGGCCGCCGGCTGCTGAAGGCCGAGCAGGACGACACCGGCGTCACCTTGCATCTGGCCGATACCGTCACCGGCGAGAGCGTGCCGCCGCTGCGTGGCGACATCCTGATCGGCTGCGACGGCATCCAGTCGGTGCTGCGCAAGCAGCTCTATCCGGCCGAGGGCGACCCGGTCTATTCCGGCATCAACATGTGGCGCGGCGTCACCTGGGCGAAACCCTACCTGACCGGCGCCAGCATGGTGCTGGCCGGCTGGCTCGAGGTCGGCAAGCTGGTGATCTACCCGATCCGCAAGGCGCTGGATGCCCAAGGCCGCCAGCTGATCAACTGGGTGGCCGAGATCGAGTCCGACAAATACGAGAAGAACGACTGGAACCAGAAGGGCCGGCTGGAGGATTTCTTCCCGGTGTTCCGCGACTGGCGTTTCGACTGGCTCGACATGGCCGGCCTGCTGGAAAACGCCGAGATCATCCTCGAATACCCGATGGTCGACCGCGATCCGCTGCCGCGCTGGAGCTTCGGCCGCATGACCCTGCTCGGCGATGCGGCGCATCCGATGTATCCGCGCGGCTCGAACGGCGCCGGCCAGGCGATCCTCGATGCGCGGGCGCTGGCCGGTCACCTCAAGGCCGCCGGCGCCGGCGATCCGGTTCCCGCCCTGCGCGCGTATGACGCGGAACGCAACCCGGCGACGGCCAAGGTGGTGCTGACCAACCGGCAGAATCCCCCCGATGCCATCCTGCGCGAAGTGCACCAGCGCACCGGCGGGCGGCCGTTCGAACGCATCGAGGATGTCATCAGCCAGGACGAGATGGTCGCCATGTCGGAAGGCTACAAGAAGACCGCCGGCTTCGACCGTGGCAGCCTAGCGCAGAAGACTCCGCTCGCCTCGTAACGGTATCGCATAAACCACAGCAATCATCCTTGCTTTGGCGGGCGCTTCACGGCATGAGTCACGGCCATGCCGCGCACCCCGCCCCGCACTGCCGTCGCCCGTCTTGCCGCCATGCTGTTTGCCGTGGCGACGCTTTTGCCGTTTTCCGCGGCTGCCGCCACGGTGAAGGTGGAGGGCCGCCAGATCCTGGTCGACGGCAAGCCGTTCACCCCGCGCGGCGTCGACGGCCAGCAACGGCTCGGCCTGCTGCCCGGGCTTGGCGCCAACACGGTGCGCACTTACGGCGACGAGACCGGCTATGTGCTCGACGAGGCGCAGAAGCATGGCCTCAAGGTGATCGCCGGCTTCTGGCTGGAGCAGCCGCGCAAGGGCTTTGACTACAAGAACCTCGCCCAGGTCGGCCCGCAGCTGCAGAAGCTGCAGGCCTTCGTCGAGCGCTTCCGCAACCATCCGGCGCTGCTGATGTGGGGCATCGGCAATGAGGTCGAGGCCGAACTCGCCGACGACAGCGCGGTCTGGCCCGGCATCGAGGACGCCGCCAAGCTGGTGCGCCGGCTCGACCCGAACCATCCGACGCTCGCCGTGCTGGCCGAAACCGGCAAGCACAAGATCGCCCGCCTGATGAAACTGGCACCTTCGATCCAGGTGCTCGGCATCAACTCCTACGGCGATGCGCTGCCGAGCCTGCCCGAGCGGGTGCATGAACAGGGCTGGCGCGGCCCGCTGCTGGTCACCGAGATGGGGCCGCTCGGCCAGTGGGCGGCGCCGAAGACCGCCTGGGGCGCGCCGATCGAGCCGACCAGCACCGAGAAGGCGACCCTGCTGTCGCGCTACATGACCGCGCTGCTGCCGCAGACCCAGGGCCAGTTCCTGTTCTACTGGGGCCAGAAGCAGGAAGTCACCCCGACCTGGCACAGCATGCTGCTGCAGGGCGGCGAATGGCAGCAGAGCGCCGAAGTGATGGCGCAGGCCTGGGGCGGCAAGCCGCCGAACGGCAACCGGGCGCCGCGGATCCTGCTGCTGCGCTTTCCGCAGGGCAACGACTGGCCGCGCGGCGACACGCGGCGGGCCGAGATCTCGGTCGACGATCCGGATGGCGATCCGCTCGGCGTGGTGTGGTCGGTGATGGCCGAAAGCACCGACCGCAAGACCGGCGGCGATGCCGAGGCGGTGCCGCAGAACTTCCCGCAGGCGTTGCGCGATCCCGCGCCCAAGGGCGTCGGCATCGCCGGCCTCGAGCCCGGCAACTACCGCCTGTTCGTCACCGTGCGCGACGGCAAGGGCGCGGCGGCCACCGGCAACCTGCCGTTCAGAATCCGCTGATCCGGCCGGGTGCGCTGATTATCTGATCAGTCCCTAACGGCAGTCGCCGCTGCGCATCGCAACATGCAGGATGCCGGCGCGGCCGGCGCCGGAATCCGGCCCCTCGACCGTGCCGAAGCTGCGACAGGCGGCATCGCGCAGGTCGTGCAGGAAGGCTTTCGCCGGTGCATCGCTGCCCTGCCAGTCGCGCTTGATGGCGATCTGCCGGCCGTCAGCCAGGATGAAGCCGGCGATGTCGAGCGCATTGGCCTTCGCATAGTCGCCGGCGGCAGCGGTATGGCTGCCGGGCGTGCAGGCATAGCTGCCCAGGTGCGACACCTGGGCGACCGGCGTACCAAGCCGCGCCTTTGCCAGCGGCTGCAGGTCATGGTCCTCGAACATCGCATAGGCGAGCGCCAGCGGGCAGCTCGCCGGGAAACTGCTGTTCAGTCGCGCGCGGCCGGCTTCGACCCGTACCGCCTGATGCAGCGGACAGGCGGCATCGCCGCCGCCATCGGGGATCGGCTCGGTGCGCAGGCCCGCGGTGGCCAGCGCGGCGCGGCAATAGCCCGGGTCGCGGTCGGCGCGGGCAAGCTTGATGCGGGTCGCCGGTGTCACCGGATCGCCGACGGCCAGCGGCGCGAAGGGGTTCCAGGCGCGCAGCATATCCGGCCGCGCGAAAGCCAGGACCGCCAGCGCGCCGGCTGCAACCACCGGCAGCGACAGCCAGATCAGAAATCGCTTGGTCATCGACTTGCTCTCCCGAGGTGCAGCCATCCTCCGGCGGCACTAAGGCGAAATCTGGGCGAATGAACATGGCGATGTTCATTCGAAGTCACTGAACTTTAATCCGAAGGCAAATCGCCCGTCACACAGTTCATATGAACTCGGTGCCATGAAGGTGCCGAGGGGGATATCGCAAGCGGCCGCCGTGCCCTGCCATGCCGGAAGGCGGCGGGCGGGTGCGGCCATGACGCGGATCGTGCCATGACACGGATCGTGGTCGAGACTATCGCCCGCTGCTGGGGTGCCGTGCGTGCCGTCGACGATGTCAGCTTTACCGCCGAGGCCGGCCAGCTTCTCGTGCTGCTCGGTCCGTCGGGCTGCGGCAAGTCGACGACCCTGCGGCTGATCGCCGGCCTCGAGGCGGCGAGCGCGGGCCGCATCCTGATCGGCGACCGCGATGTGACGCATCTGCCGCCGGCCGAGCGCCGCATCGCCATGGTGTTCCAGTCCTACGCCCTGTTTCCGCATCTGACGGTAGCCGAGAATATCGTCTTCGGCCTGAAGGTGCGCCGGCTGCCGCGTGCCGAACGCGACGCACGGCTCAAGCGTGTCGCGGCACTGGTCGGCCTCGAACCGTATCTCGGCCGGCGGCCGGCGGAACTCTCCGGCGGCCAGCGCCAGCGCGTCGCGCTTGGCCGCGCCATCATCGCCGAGGCGCCGGTCTGCCTGATGGACGAGCCGCTCAGCAATCTCGACGCCCAGCTGCGCCACGAGATGCGCAGCGAGATCCGCAGCCTGCAGCAAAGGCTGGGGATGACGATGATCTACGTCACCCACGACCAGACCGAAGCGATGACCATGGCCGACCGCATCATCCTGATGCGCGCGGGCCGCATTGCCGAGGCCGGCACGCCGGACGCGCTGTATGGCCGGCCGCAGACGGCCTTTGCAGCGCGCTTCCTCGGCACGCCGCCGATGAACCTGCTGCCGCTCGGGCCATTGCGGCCGCTGCTGGCGCCCGACCTGCGCGCGGCCCTGCCCGGCGGGATCGGCGCCGATGCCCAGCTTGGCATCAGGCCGGAGGCGATCAGCCTCGGCGAGACCGGCGTCGCCGCGCTGGTGGAGGCGGCCGAATATCTCGGCGCCGATACCGTGCTGCTGTGCCGGATCGGCGAGACCGCCATCGCCGCCCGCATTCCCGGCCATCCGCGCCTGCGCGCCGGCGATGCCGTGCGGCTCGGCTGGACCGCCGGGGACCAGCATCTGTTTGCCAATGACGGCTGGCGCATCGCGACGCCGGCCGGCCACCCCCAGTCTTCCCGCAGCAAGGAGAGTGCAGCATGACCCTGACGACCAAACTGCCAATGAAAACCTGGTTCGGCCTCGCTGCCGGCCTCGGCCTCGCCCTGTCGCTGGCCGGACAGGCCGGCGCCACCGATCTCACCTTCTACTATCCGGTCGCTGTCGGCGGCCCGGTCACCAAGGTGATCGACGGCATGGCCGCGGATTTCGAGAAGGCGAATCCGGACATCCATATCAAGCCGGTCTATGCCGGCTCGTATCAGGACACCATTGCCAAGACGCTGACCGCGCTGAAGGGCGGCGACGCGCCGCAGGTGGCGGTGATCCTGTCGACCGACATGTTCACCCTGATCGACGAGGATGCCATCGTCCCGTTCGACAGCCTGGCCAAGACCGCCGACGACAAGGCCTGGCTGAAGGGCTTCTATCCCGGCTTCATGGAAAACAGCCAGACCGGCGGCAAGACCTGGGGTGTGCCGTTCCAGCGCTCGACCGTGGTGATGTTCTGGAACAAGGAGCTGTTCAAGGAGGCCGGCCTCGATCCGGAGAAGCCGCCGCAGACCTGGGCGGAGCTCGTCAGCATGGGCAAGAAGCTGACCAGGCGCGACGCCGCGGGCAATGTCACCAGCTGGGGCATCCAGGTGCCGTCGTCGGGCTTTCCCTACTGGCTGTTCCAGTGCTTCACCACCCAGAATGACGTGAAGCTGATGAACAGCGCCGGCAACCAGACCTATTTCGACAAGCCCGCCGTGGTCGAGGCCCTGCAATACTGGGTCGATCTCAGCCGCAAGGACAAGATCCATCCGCCGGGCATCGTCGAATGGGGCACCACGCCGAAGGACTTCTTCGAGAAGAAGGCGGCGATGATCTGGACCACCACCGGCAACCTGACCAACATCCGCAAGAATGCCAAGTTCGAGTTCGGCACTGCCATGCTGCCGGCCGGCAAGCGGCGCGGCTCGCCGACCGGCGGCGGCAACTTCTACGTCTTCAAGAGCGGCTCGGCCGAACAGCAGGCCGCCGCCTTCAAATTCGCCAAGTGGATGACCGAGCCCAAGCGTGCCGCCGAATGGGCGATCGCCACCGGCTATGTCGCTGTTTCGCCGGCGGCCTGGCAGACCAAGGAGATGAAGGATTACGTCGCCGAATTCCCGGCCCCGCTGGTTGCCCGCGACCAGCTCGAGCATGCGGTGGCGGAGCTGTCGACGCATGAAAACCAGCGCGTCACCAAGGCCCTGAACGACGGCCTGCAGGCGGCGCTGACCGGTGCGAAAAGCCCCAAGCAGGCGATGGAAGACGCCCAGCGCGAGGCCGACCGCATCCTCAAGGCCTATCGCTGACACCCGGCGGGGCGGCGCACACCGCCCCGCCATTCCTCCCTTCCCCAGCCGGATCGTCATGTCGCGCTTCCGCACCGATATTCAGGGCTGGCTGCTGCTGCTGCCGGCTGCCGTGCTGCTCGCCGCCTTCACGCATTATCCGGCGCTGGCCACCCTGTGGTTCAGCTTCTTCACCACGCCGCGAGGCAACCGTCCGGCCCGCTTCATCGGGCTGGAGAATTACCATGCCATGCTGGCCGACCCGGTGTTCTGGACGGCCTTAAGCAATTCGCTGCTCTTCGCGCTGGTCACCGTGCCGCTGATCATCGCTATCGCCCTGGCCATGGCCTTGTGGGTGAACAGCCGCATCGGCGGTCGCGGCCTGCTGCGGCTGGCCTATTTCACCCCGACCATCCTGCCGATGATCGCGGTCGCCAATATCTGGCTGTTTTTCTACACCCCCGATTACGGCCTGCTCGACCAGATCCGCGGCCTGTTCGGCCTGCCCGCCGTCAACTGGCTGGGCAGCCGCGACACGGCGCTGTGGTGCCTGATGGCGGTCAGCGTGTGGAAGGAGGCCGGCTTCTTCATGATCTTCTACCTCGCCGCCCTGCAGCAGATTTCGCCTGACCTGGCCGAGGCTGCCGCCATGGAAGGCGCCGGCCGCTGGCACATCTTCCGCCGCATCACCTTTCCGCTCTTGATGCCAACGACGCTGTTCGTGCTGGTCAATGCGGTGATCAATGCCTTCCGCGTCGTCGACCATGTGGTGGTGATGACGCGCGGCGGGCCGGACAATGCCTCGACCCTGCTGCTGTTCTACATCTTCGAGACCGGCTTCAAGTTCTGGGACCAGGGTTACGCCGCGGCGCTGACCATGGTGCTGCTGGCTTTGCTGGCCCTGCTGGCCGTGGTGCAGTTCGGCCTGCTCGAAAAGCGGATCCACTACCGGTGACGGCGGCACTCGACATGGCGGCATCGCCGGCGGTGGCACGGCCACGGCCGCTCCGCGCCGATGTCGTGCTGAATGGCGCCGCGGCCTGGCTGCTCGGCCTGCTCTGGCTGCTGCCGCTGCTCTACGCGATCTGGACCGCCTTCCATCCCGCCGCCTTCTCGGCGCATTTCGACCCGCTGGCGCCGCTGACGCTGGAGAATTTCACCGCCGCCTGGAACTCGGCGCCATTCCCGCGCTATGTGCTCAACACGGTCATCCTGGTGACGGCCATTCTTGCCGGCCAGTTCCTGCTCTGCACGCTGGCCGCCTACGCCTTCGCGCGGTTCAGCTTTCGCGGCAGCAATGTGGCCTTCGCCCTGGTGCTGGTGCAGCTGATGATGATGCCCGACATGCTGCTGGTGGAGAATTACCGCACCATGCATCAGCTCGGCCTGGTCGACAGCATCGCCGGGATCGCGCTGCCCTACATGGCCTCGGGCTTCGGCATCTTCCTGCTACGCCAGGCCTTCAAGACGGTGCCAGGGGAGCTGGAGGAGGCCGCCCGTCTCGAAGGCTGCGGCGCGCTGGGTGTGTTGTGGCGGGTCTATGTGCCGTTGGCGCGGCCGGTCTATCTCGCCTATGGCCTCGTCTCGGTCAGCTATCACTGGAACAACTTCCTGTGGCCGCTGATCATCACCAATTCGGTCGAGACGCGGCCGCTCACCGTCGGCCTGTCAGTCTTCGCCGGCACCGACCAGGGCATCGACTGGTCGGTGATCTGCGCCGCCACATTGCTGACCGCGGCACCGCTGCTGATCGCCTTCCTGCTGTTCCAGCGCCAGTTCGTGCAGAGCTTCATGCGCGCGGGCATCCGCTAGCCACAAAAAAGAAAGGCGGGCATCGCGGCCCGCCTTAGCATGGGATTCAATCCGGCCTGACGCTCAGGCGGCCTCTTCCAGCAGCAGCTGGGTCTCGGCCCCGCTGACCAGACGGTCGAGATCGAGCAGCGAGACCATGCGCTCCGCGCGTGCGGCCAGTGCCAGCAGCAGGCCGTTGCCGTCGGTGGCGGCCGGCGGCACCGGCTGCAGCTCGGCATCGTCCAGCGTCAGGATGTCCGACACGCTGTCGACCAGCAGGCCGAACTGGCCGGCGGCGGCCTCCACCACGATCACCACATGGGTGGCGGTCGGCGGCGTCGCCGCGGCGCCGAGCCGGACGCGCAGGTCGAAGATCGGCACCACCTGGCCACGCAGGTTGATGATGCCGCGCACCCCGGCCGGCGCGTTCGGCAGGGGGGTCTCGGCGGTCCAGCCACGGATTTCGCGCACCGCCAGAATGGCGGCGCCATAGTCCTGGCCGGCGATGGCGAAGGTCAGGTATTCGCTCGTGCTCATGGGATCGGTCTCCTCAGAATTCCTGCCAGTCGTCCTGGTCGTCGGCCATGGCCAGCGCGGTATTGCCGGCCACCGGCGGGGGTGCCTTTTTCACGGCAGCGGGGCGCACGGCTGCGGGGTGCGCAGGTGCCGGTTTCGCCCCAGCCACCTTTGCTGCGGGCTTTGCCGCCGCGGCTTTTGGTTCGGTTGTCACCAGTTTCGGTGCCGGGCGCGGCGCCGGCGCAGTGGCCGGCGCATCGCCGGTGCGGAAGAAGGCGACCAGCTCGGCGAGCTCGCCGGCCTGCCCCGACAGCGCCTGGGCGGCCGCCGAGGTCTCTTCCACCAATGCACCGTTGCGCTGGGTCATCTCGTCCATGCTGGCGACCGCGGTATTGACCTGCTCGAGGCCGGTGGCCTGCTCGCGCGAGGCTGCGGCGATCTCGGCGACGATATCGGCCACTTTCTTTACTGCGCCGACGATCTCGGTCAGCGAGGCACCGGTCTGGTTGACCAGCTGGGCCCCGGTCTTGACCTGGGCATTGGATTCGCTGATCAGGCCCTTGATGTCCTTGGACGCATTGGCCGAACGCTGCGCCAGCGCACGGACTTCCTGGGCGACCACGGCAAAGCCCTTGCCGGCCTCGCCGGCACGGGCGGCCTCGACCGAGGCATTGAGCGCCAGCAGGTTGGTCTGGAAGGCGATCTCGTCGATCAGCGACACGATGTCGGAAATCTTCTGCGCGCTGCCCTCGATGCGGCTGACGGCACTGACCGCGTCGGCCACCACGCTGCCACCCTTTTCCGCCGTGTCACGCGCCACCGTCGCCAGCTGGCTGGCGGCCTGGGCGTTGTCGGCGTTCTGTTTCACGGTCGCGGTGATCTCGTGCATCGACGCCGCCGTCTCTTCGATGCTGGCGGCCTGCGATTCCGTGCGGCTGGCCAGATCCTGGCTGCCGGACGAAATCTCGCCCGAGGCATCGCGTACGGCTGACGCACTGCCACGCAGGCGGCCGGCGAAATCCTTCAGCGTATCGGCCATGCGGTTGACGCCGGCCTTCAGCTCGCCGAACACGCCGGCATAATCGCCCGCGACCTGGCGGGTGACATCGCCGTCGGCCAGCGCGCCGGTGATGGTGGCCAGCTCGCCGGTCATCGCCTGCAGCATGCCGGCGAGGCCGTTCAGCCGCTGGCTCATGGTCAGCAGGAAGCCGTCCTTGCCGGCCTCGTCGAGCCGCGAGGCGAGATCGCCGGCAGCCATGCGGTCGCAGAGATCGGAAATCTCGGTGATCGCCGCACGCTCGCGCGCCTCTCGGGCCATGCGCTGCTCTTCCGCCACGCGGCGCTGCTCGGCGATATCGGCCTCGGCCTGGGCGCGGGCAACCATGTTGTCCTTGAAGACCTGCACAGTCCGCGCCATGGCGCCAATCTCGTCGCCGCGCTCGGCGCCGTCGACGGCGGTCTCGAGGTTGCCATCGGCCAGCTTGCGCATGGTGCCGGTGATGCGGGTGATCGGCCGGGTGATGGTGAGCACGGTGATCAGCACGGCAATCAGCAGCGCCAGCACGACCCCGGCGGCGGTTATCGCCATCATCATCGGCCGCTGTTCGTTATAGAAGGCGGTGAGCTGGCCGTTCATGTCGGTGACCAGCTTGCCGTTGCGCTCGCTGGCGGCGCTGAGCGCGGAGACCATGCGCTTGCGCATGCCGACGACGGTGTCGTCTTCGCCGACGGTCATCGCGGCGGCAACGCCTTCCTTGAGCGCGGTCGAGGCGACCATGCGGCGGGTGTTGAAATACGACAGCATCGGCGCCTTGACCTGCTCGGCGAAGCTCTGGCGCACGTCGGGCGGCAGCATGGCTTCCCAATACGTCATCTGCTTCTCGATGGCGGCGATGCTGTCGGCCATCGCGGCGGCATACTGGCTGATCTGCTCGGGGTTCTGCGCGGCATAGATGCCGCGGCTCTGCGCCTCGATCTGCGCCACCTGGCGGGCGACGCGCTCGCTCATCAGCGCGCGCTCGGTCAGGGCCGACATCTCGTTGGTGCGACCCTGGAAGCGGTCCATGGCGTAGATGCCCATCCAGCCGATGCCGGTGGTCAGGGCCGCCATCAGGATGATGACGACATAGATACGGGGGCCGATATTCAGCCGGGACAGGACGCGCATAGCCTTCTCCTGCGCCGGGTCAGCGCCGGCGCTTCGGGTGTGTCAGGTCGGATGGGATGCCCTGCAGAAAAGGCGCGCCGCCGGTATCTCTCGAGCGCGCCACAGGGTCGGTGGGAGACTTTCCCATGCCCGCGGGAAAGTGCCAAAGGGCCTGCAAGTCCAGATGGCAGAATGGTTATCGGCGATAAACCGTAGGCGGATAAATTGCAGTTTTCACATGCCAGCCATGCGATTAATGCATAATTCCGGTTGACAGCCTTAGTAGAAGGCCACCACCGCGGCTGCTGCATCTGGTGGGTCGCAGCCGTATCCCGGAGCATCGGCCTGCAAGTGGCGCGGACGGCCGGGCCTGCGCTAGGGTGCCGCCCGTCTTTCCTCAGCACCCCGTCTTTCCTCATCAAGCGAGTGTTCCATGTCTCCCATCCGCCTCGGCATCATCGGTTACGGCATCATGGGCGAGCGCCTGCTGCGCGCCGCGCTGAATCACGACCCGGCCGTCGTTGCCGTCGCCGGCCTGTGGGATCCGTCCACCGAGGCGATGCAGCGGCTGGCGAAGGATCTGCCGCAGGTGCCGCGGCTCGCGTCGGCCGCGGCGGTGATCGCTGCCTGCGACTGCCTCTATATCGCCGCGCCGCCGGCCTTCCATCTGAATTACGCCCGCGCGGCCTTCGCGCAGAACCGTGCGGTGTTCTGCGAGAAGCCGCTCGCCGTCGATGTCGCCGAGGCCGAGGCCTTCGTGGCCGAAGCCGAGAAGAGCGGCGCGCGCGCCGCGGTGAATTTTCCCTTCGCCTCGATGGCCGGCGTTGCCCAGCTGCTGCGCTGGATCGATGACGGCATCACCGGTGCCGTGCAGAGCATCGAGATCGAGATCGCCTTCGCACACTGGCCGCGACCGTGGCAGATGGATGCGGCGGCCTGGCTCGATGCGCGGGCCCAGGGCGGCTTTGCCCGCGAGGTCGGCTCGCATTTCCTGTTCCTCGCCCGCCGCCTGTTCGGCGCGCTCACCCTGCAGCAGCACAGCGTCGCCTATCCGGAAGCCGGGCGCAGCGAGCGGGCGATCTCGGCGACACTGACGGCGGGGAAGATTCCGGTGACGCTGAAGGGCGGCGTCGGCACCACGGACAAGCCCGACCACAACACCTTCACCATCATCGGGCCGCAGGGCCGCATCCGCCTGCGCGACTGGGCGGTGGCCGAGCGGCTGGCCGCCGATGGCAGCTGGCAGGAAGCGCCCGACGCGATCCCGAACGAAACGGCGCGGCCGCTGACGCTGCGCGGCCAGCTCGACAAGGTCGCCGCGCTGACCGCCGGCCGCCCGGCCCCGGCCGGCCTGGCGCTGGCCACCTTGCGCGAGGCCGCCGAGGTGCAGCGGGTGGTCGAGACCATTCTGGCCGGCTGATCGCCGGCCAGGGTATTGGCGAGGACGGCGATTGCGGCGGCACAAAGGCCGGCGGATCGCTGAAAATCATTTCAAACCAGCAGGTTAGGTGCTATCGCGGGCAGCGCCCCTGCCGCGATATTGCCCCATTGTCTCCCGCTTTCCCGCCTTATTTGCCGGCCATCCTGTCCCTGCATCGGGCGACGGGTCGTTCCTCTCCGCCGTCCCGAAGCCAGACTCTACAGGCGGCGTCGCGCCGGAATTGATCCGGCCGTATTGCAGGGCGCCGCCACGGATAAGCAGTCTCCCGCACGCACAAGAGTTCTCTGGCGGGAAAACCAGACGGAGACACATCATGCTTTATTGGGCCCTGATATTCTTCATCCTCGCCATCGTCGCCGGCGTGTTCGGCTTCGGCGGCATCGCGGCGGCCTCGGCCAGCATCGCGCAGATTCTGTTTTTCATCTTCATCGCCGTTTTCGTGGTCAGCCTGATCGCCCATCTGGTGACCGGTCGGCGACCGCCGCTGGTCTGACGCCGGGGCGTTACGAAATCGGACGGTCCTCCCCAGACTTCAGGTCAGTGGACTCCGATGCGGCGCCGGCTGCCGCAGTCTGTTGAAGCCGGACTTTCTCATCTTCCCTTCCTTCCCCCCGCCTCGGCGGCTGCTTCGGCAGCCGCCATTTTTTTGTTATCGGGGCTGCTTCGGCAGCCGCCATTTTTTTCGCCGTGGTGTCGCCACGAGGCGCGCCAGCGCCGCGATGTCCTGCTCCAGCATCGCCAGCAGTTCGCCGGTGGCGGTGGTCTGCGGTGACGGCACAGCGGGCGTCGGCTGGGGCATCGGATCCTGTCCACGCAGCAACATCGCGAGGCTGCGCAATGCCGTGCGGCAGGCCTCGATGCGCTGTTCATCTGCCGTGGTCGTGGCCTTCGCCGCAAGGCAGCGGCGCAGGAAGGCAACATCGCTGTGCAGCCGCGCGGCCAGCGCCGCCAGCTGTTCGGCGCGGGCATGGTCGCCGCCCTCCCAGGGCGCGGCACGGCTGGCGGCGGTCAGATGCTGCAGCAGGCGGCGGCAGGCATCCAGCGGCCGCCGGCCGGCGGTGCCCTGCGGGTCTTCGCCTTCGAGCAGGCCGGCCAGCGCATCGAGCAGCCGCGCCGCGAGGGTTTCCGTCCGCCGCAGCGAGCCGGCCGGCAGCAGCAGCCATGCCACCGCCATACCGGTGCCGGCGCCCAGCGTGATCTCGGCCAGCCGCAGGGCGGCGGCGGCCAGCGGCGCGCCGTCACCATGGGGCGCCGCCGACAGCACGATGACGGCGGCGATCGGCGCGGTGCGATAGTCGGCGCGCCAGGCGACCAGCGCGGTCAGCGGCGCGAGCAGGGCCAGCAGCAGCCAGATTTCATGGACCTGCCAGCCTTCGATCATCCAGTGCCGGCCGGCCGCGACGACCATGGCCCAGGCGACGCCGGCCAGCGTGCCGGCAAAACGGCCGACGCCGGCCTGCATGGTGCCGCCGCGATGCGGCCGGCTGACCACCAGGGCGCTCAGTACCGCCCAGAAGGCCTCCGGCAGATGCAGCGCTGTTGCTGCGGCATAGGCCAGCAGCGCGGCAATGCTCATGCGCAGCGGATCGCGCCAGTCGATTTCCGCAGTGCCGGCAATCTGTGCGCGCAGGGCGGCGATCATTCCACGGCAGCCTCGTCCGCATCATCATCGGTCGCGCGCGGCAGCGCCGCGGCGAGGCGGTCGAGCAGCAGGGTGGCTTGGTGCAGCAGTTTCTGCTCAGCGGGCGTGAAGGTCGCGGCGATGGTCGCGGCCAGCGCGGCGCGGCGGCGGCGCAGCTCGGTGGTGAGCAATGCCGTGCCGGCCGGGGTCAGGGCGATCAGGCTGCGGCGGCGGTCGGTGCTGTCGGTGCGCCGCGCGATCAGGCGGCGTGCCTCGAGATCGGCCAGCAGGCGGGTCAGCGACTGCGGCTGGATGCCGAGGTCGGCGGCCAGCGCGGAGGCGGTCATGCCGCCGCCGCTGCGCCGCAGCCCGGCCAGAATCCCGAGCCGCGCCGGGCTGATGCCGTCCGCGGGCGCGGTCGCGCGCAGGCGACGGGCGAGCGCCGCCGTGCCGCGCTGCAGCCGGCCGGCGGTATCGTGAAGGGTGGCGGAACGGGTGTCGGCGACAGGCATAATACTAAGCTAGGCTTAGTATTATGCGGAGTCAAAGCCTTAAAACAATCACTGAATCAAAAGACCGGTAGAAACCCTGGCTCTGGCGGGCTGTCGCTCAGCGCCGGTTCATGGACCGATGCATGGCGATGTCGAAGGCGATCAGCGCCTCGCGGGCCGCCTGGGCAGCGCCATCGAGGGCCTGCACCGTCTTCGGCCGCACATAGGCGATGTCGAATTCGCCATCGGCGATGTCATAGAGAGAGACGAGATAGTCGTCGTTTTCCGCGATCCGTGCCGCGGCATCGATGGTCCAGTCATAGGCAGGCATGCAAGCACCTCATCGTCGGATGAACCGCCCCAACACCCCGGCCCCGATAGGACGCAGGAAATATGTCTGGAATTGGGCAAGTCAATGATCGTTTGCCGTCATGGTGATATTCGCTGCGGCGTTTCGATCCGTTCGCGACGCACGCCAAGGCCGATCAGTCGGGCGGGCAGGCGACGCAAAGGTGGAAAATTGGTCAGCAGCCAGAGCGGCAGCGGCAGGGACGGCGATGGCGCATCCGGGCTGCGTGACAGGATGTTGCGCACGATGAAATCCTGTGCCGCGATCTGGAAACGCTGCACGATCCGCACGGCAAGGCTGCGGCGATCCTGCACGCGCGCCGCAGCCGCATCGAGCTTCGCCATGTCGCCATCGCCGTCCTGGCGGTCGCGCAGCGCCGGCCACAGGATATTGGCAGCCGCCACTGCATCCTGCACGGCGAGATTGACGCCGACGCCGCCGACCGGCGACATCGCATGGGCTGCATCGCCGATGCACAGCAGGCCGGGCAGCGACCAGCGCCGCAGCCGGTTGATCTGCACGGTCAGCAGCTTCACGTCGTCCCAGCCGCGTAGCGCATCGACGCGGTCGGCGAGGAACGGCACCAGCGTGGCAATCGCCGTACGCAACGCCTCGAGGCCCTGGTCCTGCAGCGCCGGCAGGCTGCCCTTCGCGATGATCCAGGCGCACTGGAAATAGTCGCCACGGTTGATCAGCACCATGGCGCGGCCGCTGTCCATGCGGCCGAGCAGTTCCTCGGCGTCCCCGGCGCGGCGCGGCAAGCGGAACCACAGCACGTCGATCGGTGCACCGTATTCGTCGAGCGCCAGTTTGTTCGCAGCCCGGCCGTTCGCGCTCTGCATCATCCGGGCGCGCAGGGCGGAATCGCGGCCGTCGCAGGCGACCACGAGATCGGCATGGATCTCGTCTTTGTTGCCGTCAGGATCGCGGGTGGCGACACCGCAGATGCGGCCGGCATCGTCGCGCAGCAGGGCCTGCGCCTTGATACCCATGCGTAAGGAGAAGGCCGGATAGCGCCTGGCCTCGCGGGCGACGAAATCGAGGAAGTCCCATTGCGGCATGATGGCGATGTAGCGGCAGTGCACCGGCAGATGCGAGAAATCGGCGATCGCCACCGGCCTGCCGCCGACACGGCCGGTGAAGCGGGTGATCTTCTGGTGCGGCAGGCGCAGGAAGGCATCGAGCAGCCCGAGCTCGTGCATCAGCTCCAGTGTCGAACTGTGGATGGTGTCGCCGCGGAAGTCGCGGAAGAAGTCGGCATGCTTTTCCAGCACGGTGACGCGGATGCCGGCGCGCGCCAGCAGCAGGCCGAGCATCATGCCGGCGGGGCCACCGCCGGCGATCAGGCAGGTGCTGCGGGGGATGCTGTCCGGTGGGGTGCCGGGGGCCATGGCGTATCCTCCTGTTGCCGGGGACGGGCAGGCGCCGGACAGGAAAACATGAAAGCCGGCCGCAGCGGAATGGCCGCGATGGCGCGGTCCGGGCGGGATGGGCAACCGGGCTGCAATATATCCTTAAGGAGTTATCACCGGCTGTGAATACACCCTTTAATAGTCATTATGTACATACAAAATAGATAATTGTCGCGTTCTCTCCCTTCTAAAGGGAGGGAGGATATATGGTCTTCCCGTCAGGCAGTGTTCATCCGGAGGGGGCCGGGGGGCAGGAGCATATGCCGGTGGCGCGATTTGCCACTGCGGACCTGCCGCGGGGAGACCGTTTTGCCGCCTGGCAGCAGACCGTGGCGCCGCTGTTTGCGGTGCGACCCCTGAAACACCGGCCGCCGGGGGGCTTTTCCGCCGCGCTGACCGCCTATCACTTCGGCGCCTTCCTGCTCTGCCACAGCCGGGCCGATGCGGCGCGCTATCTGCGCTCGGACAGTCGCCGCCAGATCGATGACCTCGACCATTACCTGCTGCATCTGCCGCTGCAGCAGGGCGGTGCCTTCGGCGCCGGCGCGGCGCGGCGGCTGCGCCCGATGGATGTCGGCATCTGGGACATGGCGCTGCCGGCCGGCTTCCTCGCCGGTGCCGGCGAGGCGATCAGCCTGGTGGTGCCGCGGACGACACTGGCGCCGCTGCTGAAAGACCCGAACCGCCAGCATGGCCGGGTACTGCGCCGCGAGACACCGCTCGGCGCCATCCTCGCGCAGCATATGGTCGCCATCTACCTGGAGGCCTCGCGGTTCAGGCTGGCCGAAGCCTCGGCGCTGGCCACCGCGGCTATCAGCCTGATTGCCATCTGCCTGGGCTTCGCGCCGGATGCGACACTGCTGGTGCCCTCGCCGGCGCGGGAAAACCTGGCGCGCAGGATCCGGCAGTACATCGAACAGAACCTGCATCGCGAGACGCTGACGCCCGACACCATCGTCAGCGAGCTCTTCGTTTCGCGCAGCCAGCTCTACCGCCAGTTCGAGCGCCTCGGCGGCGTGCAGCATTACGTGCGCCAGCGCCGCCTGCGCCAGTGCCTGCTGGCGCTCTGCAATCCGCTGTATGCCGGCCAGCGCATCGCCGACATCGCCTACGAGCGCGGCTTCAGCGACGAGGCGCATTTCAGCCGCCTGTTCCGCGCCGCTTTCGGCATGTCGCCGCGGGCGGCCCGCAAGGCCGCCGCGCAGGGCGACGATGCGGTGCTGGCGGCGCTGGTGCCGAAGCCGGGCCCAGCCCAGGCCCAGAGACCGACACTGGCGGACCCGGCACCCTTCGCCCATTGGATCAGAGAATTGGCGATCGCCTGAACGCATACAAGAGTAGCAAAACCTCGTCCCGTCGCTTTGGGACGCGCGTCCATGTTTTCGGGACGGGCGTCCAGCGACGTCTTCGCCTGCTTGCGCTTTGATCTCCCGCAAGCGGATAGGTCGCGCAACAGATGCGTTCACTTAAGAGTGCAGCGCGCCGATCCGGAAGAGGCCTCGGGCCTCGCCGTGGCATGGGAGCGGATCGTGGCAAATCTGTCGCTGCACCACCTGATCGAAAGCATCGCCGGCGCTGTCGCCGCCGCGCAGGACAAGATCCAGCGCTTCCAGATCTCCGCCGTGCGGCAGTACTTCGACGACGACAACCGGCCGGTCAGCGTCGACGTGCGGCTGCCGTCGCTGGCGCATGACGCGGAAGAGGGCGACGAACGCCTGGTGCGGGTGCCGCTGCTGTCGCTGGTCGGTGCCCGGCTGCTGGCGGTCAAGGACCTCGAGATCAGTTTCGATATCGGCCTCGGCCCGATGGAGGACGGCCCCCCCGCACCGCCGCCATCGTCGCCACCGGCCGCTGCCGATGCGGCGGCGGCCGGCCTCTCTGCGTCTGGTCAGGCTGCCGCGGCCCCGCCCGCCGCCGGTCAGGCCGCTGCCGGTCAGGCGGCCACCGATCCGTCGGCCGGTAACGATCAGGGCACCGCCACACAGTGGCCGGCCGAAACCCACAAACCGCTCAGCGTCGATTTCGGCGCTTCCCGCAATCGTGACGGCGGGCCGATGGCCCGCATCACCCTCCGGGTCGAGAGTCAGCCGTCGTCGGAAGGCATGGCGCGGCTGATCCACCACCTCGACAAGTCCATCTAACCCAACCAAAGGAGTCTGTTCGATGCCGAATTTCTCAATGGCGGACCAGTTCCGCGGCCTGCCCATGGGCGACCTGATCGGAGGCCCGCTGACCGCGGCCTGCGATGCCCAGATCCGCCTCGCCAACGCCACCGCCGATTTCATCAAGGTGATCGGCTTCCTGCCGCCGGCGGCTCCGGCCCAGGGCGGCGTGGTCGATCCCAATGCCGTCGGCGACGTGCGCAACGTCACCTTCAAGTTCGACCGCCCGTCGCAGAGCAAGCTGCCCGATCCGGCCAACCCGGATGCGCCGCTGCCGATGGAGACGGTGGAACTGAGCGTGCCGCTGCTGGCGGTGGTCAAGGTGCCGAACCTGTCGATCAACAAGGTCGACATCACCTTCGACATGGAAGTGAAGAACTCCGAGGCTTCGAAGGAATCGACCGACATGCAGGCGGCGATGGAAGCCACGGCCAAGATCGGCTGGGGCCCCATCAGTGCCACGGTCAAGATCTCGGGCTCGGTCTCCTCGCACAAGGAGAACACCCGCTCGACCGACCAGTCGGCGAAGTACCACGTCGAGGTGCATGCCAGCGACGACGGCATGCCGGAAGGTCTCGCCCGCGTGCTCGACATGATCGCCACCTCGGTCGCGCCGAAGCAGATCACCCAGCACTGAGCCGTCGTCGTTGCGACGGCCGTAACGCGTAACCCCAACTGGTCCCAGGGTCCGGTTTTTCCGGGCCCGGCTTTTCCGGGAAGGTGCAGTCCATGTTCGACCTGACAGACGTCAGCTACGTGAAGCGCATCACGGTCGGCAGTACCGACCCGGAAAGGTTGTCGTCGGAAGCGGCGGTCCAGGCCGAGGCCGACCTGCTGAACAAATGCCTGGCGCCGACATCGCGCGGCAAGATCATCGGCATCGAAAAGAATTTCAGCCTGCTCAACATCGGTGAACACCAGGTGGTGCTGCAGGCAATGGTCTATCACATCGGCTTTGCGCGCAAACCCTACTGGCTCGAAGACGACGGGATGAAGTCATGACCATCCGCCGGCTGGAGGATTTCGCCCGCTCGGTCGCCGCCGCCGTCGGCCTCGCGCAGAAGCGCCCGCATGGGCCCGGCGCCGATGCGGCCAGCGACCCAGATGGGGCCGAGGCCCAGGTCACCGGGCTGGATGTCGATCTCGCCGCCACGGTGGAACAGATCGACAGCCGCCGGCACGGCGTGGCGCCGCCCGGCGTGAAGCCCGGCGCGCTGGCGCTGCGGATCGGACAGACCAGCCCGGGGCCCGGTGGCCTGCCGGGCGGCGCGCTGCGCCTGTCGATCGGCGTGCGCGGCGCGCATGGCGAGCAGATCGAAGTGCGGCTCGACGGAAAACTGCTCGGACACTACGGAACGCCCGGCCATGAAAAAGAATCCTGACAACACCCTGCTGCTTGTTCTCTCGGAGAAGGAGGCCGCCATCGTGCGCAACATCGTCGAAACCCCGCTCGCCGAACCCGGCGGCCGGATCCGCCTGGTCCTCGTGCTGGCGGCCGCCGTGCTGCTGGCCGGCTGCCTGGCAGTCGGGCTGTCCCACCCCGAACTGGTCCGCGCCATCGTGCGAACCGTGATGCTGCTGGTCCTGTGACCGGCATCCGACCGAAAAAGGAGATCACCATGACACGCCGTGTATCGATCCCGTTTGCCGCCGGCCTGCTGGCCCTGGCACTGACTTCGGCCCTGTCCGCCGCCGCCGCGGCCCAGCCCGCCGGCGAATATCGTGGCTCGTTCGACGACACCGGCGGCCGCCCGGTGCCGGTGCTGCTGCACATCGATGCCGGCAGGGCGATCGGCGATGCGGCGGGCAGCATCCGCTTCCAGGAGCCCTGGGCCTGCGGCTTCGACCTGCAGGTCGCCGGCGTGCAGGGCGAGGTCGCCACCTATTCCTTCACCAGGGCGGGGGCCGGCCGCTGCACGCCGTATACCCAGGGCTATGCGCGCATCCAGCCGGATGGCCTCGGCATCGATGTCCAGCTGCTGAAGAAAGACAACAGCGCCGGCCCCAGGATTTTCCTCAGTCCGGTGACCAGGGGCAACTGAAAGCTCCGCGGGCTGGAGATCGCTGCTCCGGTACCGCCGGGCGTTTTTCCACTGCACGGGCCGATCCACGGCATGGGGCTGCCTCCCTGCCGGCGGGCGGGGTCGTGCCTGCAAGAACGGAGATGCGTCATGTGTATCAGCAATTCGGTCGGCAATGGCGGCGTCAACACGCCCAATGACGTGCGCTGCGTGCAGCTGCTGCTCAACATGAACCGCGACCGCTGCGGGCTCGCGTCCGATCTGGTTGTCGACGGCCTGTGGGGGCCGGGCACGCGCAATGCACTCGGGACCTTCTGCAGCAGCATCGGTGCGCGCAGCGACACGCCGCTGACCGATGGCGACGAGACCCTGCTGGCGCTGCGCCGCGGCCTGCCGGCCGGGCTGATCCGCCAGAAGCTGTGGCTGATCATGACCAGCGCCGGCGCCACGCGGATCGACGGTTTCTTCGACGCCATCCTGGCGACGCTGGCGCGCTACCAGATCAACACGCCGCTGCGCATGGCGCATTTCCTCGCCCAGATCGCCCATGAGAGCGGCTGCCTGCGCTACACCGAGGAAATCGCCGACGGCAGTGCCTATAACGGCCGCGTCGATCTCGGCAACACCCAGCCGGGCGACGGGCCGCGCTTCAAGGGCCGCGGCCTGATCCAGCTGACCGGCCGGATCAACTACCGCGACTACGGCAAGGCCTGCGGCCGCGACTTCGAGAACCGCACCGATCCCCGCCTGGTGGCGACCGATCCCAACCTCGCGGTCGATGTCGCCGGCTGGTTCTGGAACAGCCGCAAGCTGAACGACCTCGCCGACCAGGACGACCTGCGCGAAATCACCCGGCGCATCAACGGCGGCTTCAACGGCCTCGATGATCGCGCCGCCTTCCTTGCGCGCGCCAAGTGGCTGCTGGTGGGCTGAGGCGCACCGGCCAACGAGACCCGGCTTTCCGGCCGGCATACCGCCGGGCCATCCGGCCCGGCACAACCAAGGAGACGGAACATGGCGATCAATGATTATGTCGACCCGATGGACCGCGGCAGCCAGAAGCTGATCCTCGACCTTGTCGGCAACGAGAAGACCTCGCAGGGCATCTGCCGCATGCTCAGCGTCAACTGGGTGATCGACTGCGCGCAGCCCGGCGCCTCGGCGCCGAATGTGATCTGGCACGAAATGAAGGCCAAGGGCCCGGTCTATTTCAAGCAGATCGGCCAGCAGCAGATCGGCTATTCCGAGCATCTGAATGACGATGGCTGGTACCAGTCGATGGTCGACTGCGTCGAACTCGGTTCGCGCAAGGCCCGGCATGTCAAGAGCATGGCGCCGAATGACAGCGCCACCACCGCGCCCAACCTGACGGGCCGCATCACGGCGGCGCTGGCAGCCTCGACCACCACGCCGCACCTGTGCCTGATCCGCTTCAACTGCACCGGCGGCGGCCATTGCATCGGCGCCGCGGACAGCGGCGGCAAGATCTACATCTTCGATCCCAATTTCGGGGTGATGATCATCGATCCGGCCAAGCACCAGACCCTGGGGGCGGCCGTGCAGGACCTGTTCGCCGCCTACCAGATCACCGTGGCCAATGTGGTGGCGCTGACCTGACCGGCGCAGCAGGACAGTCCGGAGGAATCCGCATGGCGTGCCGGCCATGCCATGCGGAGCAGGATGCGCCCGGGGCGGGCGACACGGGAGGAAGGGCACATGATGCCTGACAGCATCACCCGTCCGGTGCCGGAGGGCGGGCCCGAAGGTCACTGGCGGCAGGTCCGCGCGGCGGTTGGCAGCGACGAGGCGGCGCGTGGCGTCTGCCGCCTGCTGGCCATCTACTGGGCGGTCGAGGTGGCGCAGGCCGGCGCGCCGGCGCCCGACGCCGTCTGGCAGGACATGCTGGCGCGGGCGCCGCTGTATTTCCGGCTGGTGGCCCAGCAGCAGGCCGGCCGTGCCGCGCGGCTGGCCGGGCGCGGCTGGCGCCGGGCGCTTGGCGATGCCGTCGGCTGCGCCTCGCGCCACAGTTTCGACGTGGCAAGCCTGGCGCCGCGCGACAGCGCCGCCTCGGCGGGGGCGCTGACCCTGCGCATCGCCGAAGCCCTGGCTGCCTCGCCGGCGCTGCCACGGCTCTGCCTGGTGCGGCTGGCATGGCCCGGCGGCGCACACTGCCTCGCCATTGCTGCCGCCGACGGCAGGATCTATCTGTTCGATCCGCATGCCGGTGTGGCGGTTCTCGACTCCGCAGCACCCTCGCACCTTGCTACGGCCATGCGGAATCTCTTCGCCGTCTACCGGACCGGCAGGGCCAATGTGGCCGTGGTGATCTGACCGCCGGGCCGGTGCAGCATTGCGGCGCGACAGATATATATTCTCGTGCAACTGCCGGAGCGCGCCGTTAATCTTGCCCGGACGGCGCATGCGGGATTGCAGGCGTTTTTTTCAGTGGGTTTTCATCCAGGGGTCGTATGCCGCGGGTCAGCGTTATCATGCCGAGTTACAATCACGCCCGCTATATCGGTGCGGCGATCGAGAGCGTGCTGGCGCAGACGATGGCGGATTTCGAGCTGATCATCGTCGATGACGGGTCTGCCGACAACAGCCGCGAGGTCATCGCCGGCTATACCGATCCGCGCATCACCTTCCTGCCGTTCGAGAAGAATCGCGGCGCCTATACGGCGATCAACGATGCCATGAAGCTGGCCCGTGGCGAATTCGTCGCGCACCTGAATTCCGATGACCGCTTCCTGCCCGACAAGCTGGAGCGCCAGATCGCCTTCCTCGAAACGCATCCGGATATCGGCATCTGCTTCTCGACCGTCGAGATCATCGACGGCGAGGACCGTCCGGTCACCGACAACGAATATTCCCAGATCTTCGCACCACGCAACGGCAACAGGCATGCCTGGCTGCGTTATCTTTTCACCCAGAACTGCCTGTGCCATCCGACCATGCTGGCGCGCCGCAGCGTGCTGGAGCGGGCCGGCCCTTACGATGACCGCTATCGCCAGATGGCGGATCTCGACCTGTGGATCCGCATCGCCATGTTCACCGGCATTCATGTGCTGGAGCAGCCGACCCTGCAATTCCGCGACCATGGCCTGAATACCGGCGGCCGCAGCACGCCGGTGCGCCTGCGTTCGGCCCAGGAGCGCCGCTTCATCACCGAGCGGTATTTTGCCATCACCGACCCGGCCGAGCTCTATGCGGTGTTTCCCGATCTCGCGCAGATCGCCCCGCAGCCGGTGCCGGGCACGACGCGTTACCTGGTGGCGATGCAGGCGCTGCGGACCGGGCGCCAGCAATTCGTCATTCTGGCGATCGAGACCCTGTTCCGCCTGATGGACGATCCGGAGCAGCGGCAACTGCTGGAATCAGCCTACGGCTTCACCATGGCCAGGCTGCACAAGCTTGCCGGCGGCAGCAACGTCTATGGCGGACCGGCGATCTCCGAGACCAGGTTCTGCGCGGTCGAAGACGGCAAGCTGCGGGTCGCCGAGGATACCTATTTCCTGGATGACGCCTTCGACCTGCGGTTTGCCCTGCCGCGCGGCGACCGCATCGGCGCCTATATTCTCCAGATGATGACGGTGCCGTCGGTATTGTCGGTGTCGCGGCTGTCCTACGTGATGGCAGACGGCAGCGAGATCCCGGTGGAGGGCTGGGACAGCAATGCCCGTCCGCCGGTGCGCGGCCAGCTCGGGGTGATGCATTTCCCGCTCTATCCGGCCCAGTTCGGTTTCGCCGTCGGCGCCATCCCGGCGGATGCGGTGGGCCTGCGGATTGCCGGCCGTCTGAACCAGTCCGGCGCGGCGGCGCTGGAGGCGTATTTCCGGCTGGCGGAGGCCGCTGCGGCACCCGGCGGCGAAACCGTCACCGCCCGCTGAAGGGGGCGGCCGGTCAGGTCCTGCCCGGCTGGCTGAAGCGATCGAGCATCCGTTGCACGGCATTCAGCCGGTAGGGCCGCAGCGGCGCGACCGGCAGGCCGACCGGGCGCCCGTCGCGCCAGGCGCCCTCGACCACCGCCACGGCATGATGCGCTTCGAAATAGGCCCGCGACAGGCGCGACTGCTGCTGCAGCACGGCCGGGGTCGCCGCCTGCAGGGCGGCGGCCAGACTGTCGAGATCATGCCAGGCCGGCGCTTCGGGATAGACCATGTCGATGACGGCGCCGGCGGTGCGCGACTTGTAATTCTGGTGACAGAGAACGGGCGTTCCCGAAGCCATTGCCTCGATCGCGGCCTTGCCGCCGCCGACCGGGAATGACGTCAGATACAGGTCGATGGCGAACTCGTCGAGCGCACGCGCGAGATTGACGACATGAGGGACATAGCGGAAGCGCTCCGGGGCGATGCCCTGGCGCTGCAGGTTGGCGGTGATGGTGGCCAGGTAGTCGTCGGGCAGCGTGCCGATATGGACATGCTCGCCGCCGGTGTGGCCGAGCAGGACAGGCAGCACCTCGGCATAGCGGAAGGCATAGTCCTGATCCATGAACTTGTTGTAGCTGCCGCAGACACCCGTGCGCAGCGGGCCGCGCGTGCCGAAGGTCGCCGGATCGCGCACGCCAGGGTCCGGCACGGTCATCGGCACGAAAACCGGATCGAGGCCGGGCGTATCGCGACACAGGGTGTTGTAGACCACCGGCGTCTGGTCGATATGGCCGGTCAGTTTCAGGGTGGCGCCGAGGCAGAACGACGTGTCGACATGATGGTTGAAGTAGATCTCGCTCTGCTGCAGCAGCGGGATCGGCGTCAGGGCGATGGCATCATGCGGGTGCTGGAACAGGAAGACGGCAGAGGGACGCAGGGCCGACAGCTGCTCGAACAGCCAGCGCATCACGCCATCGAAGCGGCCGGGCGGCGCCGGCAGCAGGCCGTAGTCGATGCCGGACAGATAGGTGTCGAGCATCGGCCGCAGCAGCTCCGGTTGCAGCCGGATGTTCATGCCGGTCAGCATGATCACATGCCGGCGATCGGGCTGGCGGCGGATATAGTCGATCACCACGCGGCTGTGGCCGCCGTATTCATGCAGCGCGGTGGCCAGGTAGACCACCGGTCCGGCGGGATCGCCAGCCATCGGTGCATGACCCCGGGCGGCGGCGAAGGCGCTGCCGATCCGCAGGCAGAGCTGGTCGAGCTGTGTATCGTTGCTGGGGTCCGGGGCGCCCATGCCATTGGCTTTCACCAGCTTGTGGGACAGCCGGCTGATCGCCCACAGGGCATAGTCGAAATCGCCACGGGCGAGGGCGGCCTCGATGTCCGTCTCCAGCGCGGACACCGTCGGATAGTCGGCTGCGCCGCCGTGATGCTGCGCCAGATGCTGACGCTGTCGGGTCTCGTGCAGTTGCAGCTGGAAGGCGGCAACTGCCGGATTGGCGCGCACCAGATTGTCGAGGATGCTGATCGCGGTTTCGAAATTGCCCACCGCGCCGTAAAGCTGGGCCATCGGCTGCAGCAGGCGGGCATCGCCGCCGTTCTGGCGGAACTGCGTTTCGCAATAGGTCAGCGCAGCCGACGCTCCCTGGCTTTTCAGCAGGCGGGACGTCTCTGTCAGTATCTGTTCAACCGCGGCCGTATCCATCCCCGTCCCGGCAGTTTGCTGCGGCAGGCATGATACCGGATGGTCCGTGCCAGCAAAAGCCGTCCGGCCGGGGCTGCCGCTTTTAAGGGCTTGTTAAGCCGGCCATGTGAGATTCGGCCGGAATGGAAAGCTGCCGGTGCCGGTCGGCAGTGCGCCGGCATGGAGGGCTGTGGGGATGACGGCAGAGGAGCCCGGCGCGCGCACTGATCATGCGGTTGGCCCGCAGGTTATGAAGGCACCGCCCAGCGAGTATATCTTCCTCTTCTCCACTTTTCGGGCGCGGCAGCCGGAGACGATCCTGTGCTTCGGCACCGACGCCGAAACGGCGCGGTTTCAGGCCATCATTGCGATCGCCAGGAAAGCCGGGCTGCAGCGCGCCCAGATTTACGCCCTGCCGCTGCCGGCGGCGGATATCGCCGAGCGCCAGCGGCTGCGCGACAAGCTGATCGCACAGCTGCGGCAGCGCGACCGGCCGGTCGACCACATGATTTTCGCGGAGGAATTTCCGCTCGATGCGGTGGCGGAATGGCTGGAGGTCGCGCCTGCGTTGCTGGCGCCGGGCGGCATCGTCAGCGGTGCCCATTACCTGCCCGCAGGTCCCAGCACCTTCGGCCGCGCGGGCGCCGGCATGGATGTCCTGTTCGCGGTCGATTACTGGTACATGACGAATGGCGTGCAGCCCCTGCCCAAGGTGCCGCCGATGATCCGCGGCGTGCCGGAACCCATCCGCTTCGGCTGCATGGAAACCGACCTGCCGGGCGTGCCCTCGCGCGAGAAATTCCTCGAATACGCGGCGGCGGGCCTGCCCTGCCGCTTCGACCAGTATGGCGGCGAAAGATACGTCAATCCGCTGCACGAGAATCTGCGCGATGCGCCGCGGGAAAAAAGGGATCGCATCGTCTACACGCCGCCCTACCGGGAAGAAGGCCTGACCGAAGGACGGTTCCTGGCCTTTCTGCGCAATGCGCGGGTGGCCGGATTCTGCCATCACGTCTTCTCGGCTGAAAACTCCCTCTACGAAGACTCGCTGGCTTCGGCCCGGATCGCGGTGCCGCCGATGCGCGACGCCCTGGCGACTTACGAAAAAACCGTCGGCAAGGCGGCCCTGACACTGGGCAACGCCAGCCGCGAACAGCTCTGCGCCCTGCACATGCCGACGGTCCGCATCGACGACCCGGCGGTCATCGTTCCCTACAACAATCCGCAGAACTACAATCATTGGATGTTCACGACGCTGCCGCGCCTGTGGTACCGCGAGGAATTCCCCGAACTGGCGGGGCTGCCGATCGCGATGGGGCCGATCATTGCAAGGTTCCAGCGCGAGTCGCTCGACCTGCTCGGCCTCGGCGGCGCCGACCGGCCGCGCTTCATCCATTTCAATCCCTCGGTGTCGCTCAGCTTCGACCGCGCCTATTTTCCGACCCTGGCGGACCGGCCGCATACCATGGCGCGGGTCCGTGACTGGCTGCGCAGCCATTTCCTGCCCAAGGCGGCGGCGCTGCCCGAGGGCTGCGAAGGCGGGCGCTACTACATCACTCGTCGGGACGGCATCGGGCGCAACGTCGTCAACGAGGACGAGATGATCGCGTTGGCCGAGGCCCGCGGCTTCAAGGTGATGGAATGGTCATCCTATTCGCTGGCGGAACAGATCGCGCTGGCGCGCCACGCATCCATGATCATCTGCTATCACGGCTCGGGGCTGACCAACATGGTCTTCACCAGTCCGGGCTGCCGCCTGCTGGAAATCCTCCAGAACGGCGAGGGCATGTACGGCAGTGACTGGTTCAGTTTCCTGGTGCCGTCGCTGGGTGGGCGCCTGTTCGGGGTGATCGGCGATCCGGTACCCGGCAAACCGGTCCATGCCGCCGACCTCGTCGTGCCCATCGACGAATTCCGCGCCGCGCTCGACCAGATGATGGACACATGACAATCCCGCCGGCGCCACTGTCAGTGCGGCATGACGCGGATATTGCTCACTCCGCATTCAGCCGGTAACCCACGCCCGGCTCGGTCAGCAGCAGTTGCGGCTGCGCCGCATCGGCCTCGATCTTCTGTCGCAGCTGGCGGGCGAACACCCGCAGGTACTGCACGTCGGATTCATGGGCCGGCCCCCAGACCTGGCGCAGGATGAACTGGTGGGTCAGCACCTTGCCGGCATGCTGCACCAGCAGCTTCAGCAGGTCATATTCCTTGGGCGACAGCCGCACCGGCTCGCCCCGCAAGGATACCAGCCGCTTCTCCAGATCGACCTTCAGGCCGCCGGTCTCGAAGACCGCCGTCCCGCTGCCGGCGCCGATAGTGTGGCGCAGCGCCGCCCGGATGCGGGCGAGCAGTTCGCCGGTGCCGAAGGGCTTGGTGACATAGTCGTCGGCGCCGGCATCCAGCGCCGCGATCTTGTCGGTCTCGTCGGCGCGGACCGAGAGCACGATCACCGGCAGGGTGGTCCATTCCCGCAGGCGGCCAAGCACAGCCTGCCCGTCCATGTCCGGCAGGCCGAGGTCGAGCACGACCAGGTCGGGCTTTTCCAGGGCGGCGAGACGCAGGCCCTCCTGCCCGCTGGTCGCTTCAAGGATGCGAAAGCCATGGGCCTCCAGGCTGACCCGCAGGAAGCGCCTGATCTGCGGCTCGTCGTCGATGACGAGGATGGCGGCCCCCTCAGCCATGATGCCCGTCAGCCATGGGATTGTCCCTCATCGGCCGGCAGGACCGGCTGGTCCTCCAGCGGCAGGGTCACGACCATGCGGGTGCCGTGGCCTTCGGCGCCGGCCGTGCCCGTGACGGGGCTCTCCGCCCGGATGGTGCCGCCATGGGCCTTCAGGATGCTGCGACAGATCGACAGACCGAGGCCGGTGCCGGCCACCTGCCGGTCGCGGGCCTTGACCCGGTAGAACATGTCGAAGACCTGCTCCAGTTCCGCCGGCGGAATGCCCTGTCCCTGGTCGGTGACGTCCATCATGACCGCATCCTTGCGCCGCGACAGGCGAAGATCAATCGGGCTGCCTTTCGGCGAATACTTGGCGGCATTGTCGAGCAGGTTGATCAGCACCTGCTCGATCAGGATGTAGTCGACCCGCAGCAGCGGCATGTCGGGGTCGACGGCGATGCGGATGTCGTGGCCCTGCGTCAGGCTGGCGGCGCGCTTCACGGCGGTGGCGACCAGCTCTTCCGGGTCAACCCAGTCGAGCTTGGGCTGCATGGCGCCGGCCTCGATGCGGGTCATGTCGAGCAGGTTGCCGACGAAACGGTTCAGCCGTTCGGCTTCGTCGCGGATGGTCTGCAGCAGCTCGCCGCGGCCCCGCTCGTCGATCTTCTTGCCGAAATTCATCAGGCTGGAGACGCCGCCGATGATCGAGGCGAGCGGCGTGCGCAGGTCGTGGCTGATCGAGGACAGCAGGGCCGAGCGCAGCTTCTCGGTCTCGGCCGAGACGCGGGCTTCCTCGACGTCGCGGTTCAGCAGCGACCGTTCGATGGCCAGCGCCGCCTGGCCGGCCAGGGCATCGATCAGCCGCCGCTCGTCGGGGCCGAGCGGCGGCCGTTCTTCCGGGAACCGGATGCCGAGTGCGCCGAGCTTGCGTTCCGCGGTCTGCAGCGGCAGGAACAGCCAGTCCGACGAGGGCAGGGTGCCGGTGCCCCGTCCGGCCGGCTCGCCTTTCTCCCATGCCCATTCAGCGGCAATCCGCGCCTTGTCGTCGATCTGGTCCTCCGGCGGATAGGCGGCGCGGATGGTCAGGCGATCGGCCTCGGGCATCAGCACCAGCGACTGGGCCCTGGCCAGCGAGGCGACATGGTGGACGACGGCCCAGAGGATGTCGTCCTCGCCGGCCGCCCCGGTCACCATGCGGCTGAAGTCATAGAGGGCGGCGGTGCGCGCCTCGCGGATGCGGGCGGCCTCGGCCTGGGCGCGGATGCGGGCGGTCAGGTTGCTGGTGACCAAAGCCACGGCGAGGAATGCGAAGAAAACGTAGACATTCTCGATATTGGCGATGGTGAAGGTATAGAGCGGCGGCAGGAACAGGAAATTGTAGCCGAGCACGGTCAGTACCGCGCTCAGGATCGCCGCCGGATAGTTGTAGCGCAGCGCGCAGATCAGCACCGCGATCAGGCAGAGCAGCGGAATGCCGCTGAGCGGCAGCCAGGGTTCGGCCGCCTTGATGATGCCGACGGCGGTTGCGGTGATCAGCGCCGCCGGCGCAAGCCCGTCCAGGCTCATGCTGGTCAGCCGCGCCTTCATCACGTCGAACCATGATTCGGCGGCCGGCGAGCCGGTGATGACATGGATGTTGATGCCGTCGCCGAGTTCCACCAGCCGGTCGGTCAGCGTGCCGCGCAGGCGGTTGACCAGACGGCTGCGATGGCTGCGGGCCACCACGATTTCGGTGACATTGCGCTGGCGGGCCTGCCGGATGATCTCGGTCGGCACGCTGCTGCCGGCGACCGAAACGACCTCGGCGCCGAATTCCTCGGCGAGCGTCAGCGCGCGGTTGATCTGGGTCTTCTCGTCATCGGACAGGCGGTCATGGGCCGGAGTCTCGACGTAGAGGGCAATCCACGGCGCCTTGCGCCGTTCGGCAATGCGGCGCGTCGTGCGGACCAGGCGCGGCATCAGCGGCGAGGGGCTGATGCAGGCCATGATGCGGTCCCGCGTCGGCCATGGCCCGGCGATGGCGTGCGATTGCATGTAGGACAGCATCTGGCTGTCGACCTGGTCGGCGGCCTTGCGGAGCGCCAGTTCGCGCAGAGCGGTCAGGTTGCCTGGTGCAAAGAAGTGATGCACGGCGCGGGCGGCCTGGTCGGGGACATAGACCTTGCCTTCCCGCAGCCGCTTGATCAGGTCTTCCGGCGAGATGTCGACGACCTCGATGCTGTCCGCCTGCGCCAGCACGGAATCCGGCACGGTTTCGCGGACCTTCACGCGGGTGATTTGCGCCACCACGTCGTTCAGGCTGTCCAGATGCTGGATGTTCAGCGCCGTGTAGACGTCGATCCCGGCATCGCGGATTTCCTCGATGTCCTGGTAGCGCTTCTCGTGCCGGCTGCCCGGCACATTGGTGTGGGCGAGTTCGTCGATCAATACCAGGGCAGGGTGCCGCTTCAGAACTTCATCGACGTCGAGTTCGCTGAACACTCGGTCGCGGTAGGCGACGCGGCGCTGCGGCAGCTGCTCCAGCCCGCGCAGCAGCAGGGCGGTCTCCTGCCGGCCATGGGTCTCGACGATGCCGACGACGACATCGACCCCGTCGCGTTGGCGGGCATGGGCGGCCTCCAGCATTGCATAGGTCTTGCCGACGCCCGGCGCGGCGCCGAGGAAGACATTGAGACGGCCGCGCTTCTCCTGCGCGGCCGTCTGCAACAAGGCTTCCGGCGAGGGTCGGTTTTCGCTGTCGGCGCGGTCTTCGGCCATATTACCCGGTCGTCGTATCCTACTTCACCACCGGCCTGATCTTATCCAGGGCGAGGTTCAGCGTCAGCACGTTCACGCCGGGCTGGCCGAGAATGCCGAGGGCCGGGCGTTCGGTATGCTGTGCAACCAGGGTCTGCACCTCGGCGATGGTCATGCCGCGGGCCTGTGCCACCCGCGGCGCCTGGCGCTCGGCATTGTCCGGCGAAATCTGCGGATCGAGGCCGCTGCCCGAGGTGGTGACCGCATCGGCCGGCACCGGAGCCGAACCGTCCGTGGCCTGGTAGGACTTCACGTCGGTGGCGACGCGATCGACCAGGGCTTTCGCTGTGGGCGCCAGGTTCGAGCCGCCCGACGAGGCGGCGTCATAGCCATCCTTGCCGGCGGCCGAGGGCCGCGGATGGAAATACTGCGGTGCGGTGAAATTCTGGCCGATCAGGCTGGAGCCGACGACCTTGCCGTCCTGCTCGATCAGGCTGCCGTGCGCCTGGCGGGGGAACAGGCGTTCGGCGATGCCGGTGACGGCGAGGGGGTAGGCGATGCCGGTGATGGAGGTGAGCAGCACGATCATCACGATGGCGGGGCGGATATGGCTGAGCATGGAAGGCGCTCCTTTTGCAGGTCAGGCGAGGCCGAGGGCGGAGACCACGAGGTCGACCGCCTTGATGCCGATGAAGGGCAGCAGGACGCCGCCGCCGCCGTAGATGACGAGGTTGCGCCGCAGCAGGCGGATGGCAGGCTGCGGCCGGTAGCTGACGCCCTTCAGCGCCAGCGGGATCAGCGCGATGATGATCAGGGCGTTGAAAATCACCGCCGACAGGATGGCGCTCTGCGGCGAGGCCAGGTGCATGACGTTCAGCGCGCCGAGCTGCGGATAGGTCGCCGCGAACAGCGCCGGGATGATGGCGAAATATTTCGCCACGTCGTTGGCCAGGCTGAAGGTCGTCAGCGAACCGCGGCTCATCAGCAGCTGCTTGCCGATCATCACCACCTCGATCAGCTTGGTCGGGTTGCTGTCGAGATCAACCATGTTGCCGGCCTCGCGGGCCGCCGCCGTGCCGATATTCATCGCCACGCCGACATCGGCCTGGGCGAGTGCCGGCGCGTCGTTGGTGCCGTCGCCGCACATGGCGACCAGCTTGCCCTCGGCCTGCTCGCGGCGGATCAGTTCCAGCTTCTTCTCCGGGGTCGCCTCGGCGATGAAGTCGTCGACGCCGGCCTCGGCGGCGATGGCGGCGGCGGTGAGCGGATTGTCGCCGGTGATCATCACCGTGCGGATGCCCATGCGGCGCAGCTCGGCGAAGCGTTCGCGGATGCCGGTCTTGACGATGTCCTTGAGGTGGATGACGCCGAGGATCTGGCGGTCGACGCTGACCACCAGCGGCGTGCCGCCTGACTTGGCGATACGCTCGACCGCGACGGTCAGGTCGGCGGAAGCCTGCGTCGCGGCATAGCGCAGCACGGCATCCATGGCGCCCTTGCGGATCTCGCGGTTATCGAGATCGAGGCCGCTCATGCGGGTCTGGGCCGAGAAGGGAATGAAGCTGCCCCGGGTGGCCTCGGCGGCGTCGCGGATACCGTATTTCTCGGCGGCGAGTGCGACGATGGATTTGCCCTCCGGCGTCTCGTCGGCAACCGAGGCCAGCATCGCCGCGGTGGCCAGCGACCGCTCGTTGATGCCGGGCAGGGCGACGAATTCGGCCGCCATGCGGTTGCCATGGGTGATGGTGCCGGTCTTGTCGAGCAGCAGGGTGTCGACGTCGCCGGCAGCCTCGACGGCGCGGCCCGACTTGGCGATCACGTTATGGCGGATCAGGCGGTCCATGCCGGCGATGCCGATGGCGGACAAAAGCCCGCCGATGGTGGTGGGAATCAGGGTGACCAGCAGGGCGATCAGGTAGACCACCGGCACCGGCACGCCGGAATAGATGGCGAGGCTTTCCAGGCTGCCGGTGGTGACGAGAAAGATCAGCGTCATGCCGACCAGCAGCACGGTCAGCGCGATCTCGTTCGGCGTCTTCTGGCGCTGGGCGCCCTCGACCAGGCCGATCATGCGGTCGAGGAAGCTTTCACCCGGATTGACGGTGATGCGCACGCGGATCCAGTCGGACAGCACGCGGGTGCCGCCGGTGACGCCCGAGCGGTCGCCGCCGGATTCGCGGATCACCGGGGCGGATTCGCCGGTGATGGCGGATTCGTCGACCGAGGCGATGCCCTCGATCACGTCGCCGTCGCCGGGGATTGCATCGCCGGCCTCGACCAGCACGATATCGCCGACGCGCAGACTGGTGGCCGGCACCTGGCTGACCGCGCCGCCGGCCCCGACTTTCTTCGCCACCATCTCGGTCTTGCCGCGGCGCAGGCTTTCCGCCTGCGCCTTGCCGCGTCCCTCGGCCAGGGCCTCGGAGAAATTGGCGAACAGCACGGTGAACCACAGCCAGGCGGAGATCTGGCCGATCAGTGCCGCATTGCCGCCGCCGAAGATGTCGCGCAGGAACAGCACGGTGCTGACCGCCGCCACCACTGCGGTGACGAACATCACCGGGTTGCGCCACAGCTGGCGCGGGTCGAGCTTGACGAAGGACTGGCCGATCGCCGCGCCCATCAGCGCGGGATCGAACATCGGCTTGGAAAGCGCCTGTTTACGGGACATGGATGTCACTCCTCAGAAGGTCTGGCCGGCGATCATCAGCAGGTGCTCGACGATCGGGCCGAGCGCCAGCGCCGGGAAGAAGGTAAGGCCGCCGACGATCAGGATGGTGCCGGCGAGCAAAGCCACGAACATCGGGCCATGGGTCGGGAAGCTGCCGACCGAGGCCGGCGTCGCCTTCTTGGCGGCCAGGCCGCCAGCCAGGGCAACGATCGGCACGATCATGGCAAAGCGGCCGAGCAGCATGGTGATGCCGAGCGCCGTGTTGTAGAACGGCGTGTTGGCGCTTAAGCCCGCAAAGGCGCTGCCGTTGTTGCCGGCGGCCGAAGAGAAGCCGTACAGCACCTCGCTCAGGCCATGCGGGCCGGCGCTGGCGAGACCGGCCAGACCGTCCTTGGTGACCAGCGCGATGGCGGTACCGACCAGGATGGCGATCGGCGATACCAGGATGGCGAGGGTTGCCAGCTTGGCCTCGCGCGCCTCGATCTTCTTGCCGAGATATTCCGGGCTGCGACCCACCATCAGGCCGGCGATGAACAGCGTCGCCACGATGAAGACGGCGATGCCGTAGAAGCCGGCGCCGACGCCACCGACGATCACCTCGCCCAGCATGATATTAAGCAGCGGGATCATGCCGCCGAGCGGCAGGAAGCTCGAATGCATGGCGTTCACGGCGCCGCAGGAGGCATCGGTGGTGATCACGGCGAACATTGCCGAGGTGAAACCGCCGAAGCGGACTTCCTTGCCTTCCATGTTGCCAAGGCCCGGATCGACGCCCAGATGCGCCAGCAGCGGATTGGCGCCGGTCTCGATATTGCCGGCCACCAGCACGCCGGCGACGAACAGCACCATCATGGTGGCGAGGATCGCCCAGCCCTGGCGCTGGTCCTTCACCATGCGGCCGAACACGTTGGTCAGGGCTGCGCCGATCAGGAAGATCAGCAGCATCTGCACAAAGTTGCTCAGCGCGGTCGGGTTCTCGAAGGGATGCGCGGCATTGGCGTTGAAGAAGCCGCCGCCGTTGGTGCCGAGCATCTTGATCGCCACCTGGCTTGCCACCGGGCCCTGCGCGATTACCTGCCGGGCGCCTTCCACCGTGGTGGCGGTGGTATAGGGGTCAAGGTTCTGCGGCATGCCCTGCCAGACCAGGAACAGCGCCGCGATGAACGAGACCGGCAGCAGCAGGCCGAGCGTGGCCCGCGTCAGGTCGACCCAGAAATTGCCCACCGTCTTCGCCGATTTGCGGGCGAAGGCGCGGATCACCACGAGGGCGATGGCGATGCCGGTGGCGGCCGAGACGAAGTTATGCACCGTCAGGCCGGCCATCTGGCTGAGATAGCTCATGGTGCTTTCGCCGCCATAGGCCTGCCAGTTGGTGTTGGTGACGAAGCTGACCGCGGTGTTGAAGGCGAGGTCGGGCGACAGGGCGGGCAGGCCCTGCGGGTTGAGCGGCAGCAGGTCCTGGAAGCGCAGGATGGCGAACAGCGACAGGAAGCCGGCCAGGCTGAAGGCCAGCATGGCGATGGCGTAGGTCGTCCAGTGCTGCTCGCGGTCGGGATCGACGCCGGCGAGCGCATAGAGCGGCCGTTCGATGGGACGCAGCCAGCGGGCCTCGCCGTTGAACAGTCCGGTGAGGTAGCGGCCGAGCAGCGGCGTCGCGGCGAGGATGATGGCCAGATAGAGGCCGAGTTGCAGATAGTCGTTCAGGGTCATGGTCGCCTCAGAGTTTCTCGGCCCGCAGCAGGGCATAGACCAGGTAGATGGCGAGCAGGGCAGCGATCGCGCCGCCCAGGATGTAGTCGAAGGTCATGGGATCTCTCCTCGCGGGCCCTAGAGGCGTTCGCAGAGCAGGGTGTAGAGGATGAAGGCGGCGAACAGGCCGCCGCCGAGCGCAAGGAAAATGATGTCGGTCATGGGGGACAGGCTCCTATGGAGCCTGACGTCTACGCCAGAGCCGCATCAGGCCGCCATGTGGCAGATCAAGGCGCCGCATAAAGACAACATAAAGACTGCCGCGGGATTCTGCGGCAATCCTGCGGTTCGGGATGTCGGAAAATGGCGTCCCCGGAGAGATTCGAACTCCCGACCCGCTGCTTAGGACGCAGCCGCTCTATCCAGCTGAGCTACGGAGACGTGGGGGGAAACTAGCGCCGCCGCTCTGCCGCTGCAACTGCTGGCGCAACCGCCTGTTGATCGGCGCCGCCAGAGCCTCGCGCGATTGGACGGTGCATCCGCCGCGCATGACTCCGGGTGGCCGGCAGTCTAGGATTTCGCCATGGGCACGGGGGATTTCTGGTATTTCGCCGGGGCAAGCCTGGCGCGGGCGGCGGCGGTGGCGCTGCTGCTTGTGGTGCTACTGGCGCTGCGCGGCCGGCTCGGGCCGGATGCGAAGTTCGGACCGATCATCTGGGGCGTGCTGGCGGTGCTGGCGGCGGCGCTGGCCGAGGCGGCCACGATCCTGCTGCCGCTGCCCGGCTGGGTGTTCTGGCTCGGCGCGCTGCTGTTTGCCGCCGGCCTGGTCCTGGTCGCCGCCGGCATGCTGCACTGGGCCGGCTGGGTCGTGCAGCTCAAGGCAAAATCGGCCGAGCGCGACGCCCTGCTCGACGAAAGCCGCCGGCTCGCCGCCCTGCTGGCCGAGAGCCACCGCATCGCCCATCTCGGTTTCCTGGTCGCCGACCGCGACCTGCAGCGCATCCGCTGGCACGGTGTCGGCCTGCCGCAGATCAATTCCGGCCTGGCCGACAGCAGTATCGCCACGGTGCTGCGCGACATGGTCCGTCCGCAGGATCACCCCCTGCTTGAACAGGCGCTGCATCGGCTGCAGCGCGACGGCCAGTCGGCCTTCGACCTGCCGCTGCGCGGCCAGGACGGCAGTTACCGCTGGTATCAGATCGCCGCCCATCTCGATGCCAAGCAGCCGGCCGGCTCCGACAGTGCCGTGTTCGCCGTGCTGCAGGATATCGATGCCACCAAGCGCAGCCAGCTCGCCCATGCCGAGGCGCTGCGCGCCGCCGAGGCGGCATCCGGCGCCAAGACCACCTTCCTGGCCACCATGAGCCACGAACTGCGCACGCCGCTCAACGCCATCCTCGGCTTTTCCGAAATCATCATGCGCCAGATGGCCGGCAACGCGCCGCCGCGCTATGTCGATTACGCGCAGCAGATCCACAAGGCCGGCGGCGACCTGCTCGAGATCATCGACCGCGTGCTCGAAGTGGTGCGCATCGACAGCGGCCGCCGCGTGCTCGCCCCGGAGCTGCTGTCGCCGCAGCAGGAGATCGAGCATATCCTGTCCGCCTTCACTGCCGCGGCCGGGCAGCAGGGCATCGCGCTCGGGCTCGTCTGCGATGCCGAACTCGGGCCGAAGCGCCTTGATGTGGCGATCCTGCGCGACGTGCTGGCCCAGGTGATCGGCAATGCCATCAAGTTCAATCTTGCTTGTCCGGTTTAGACATACGGCCCTACATGTTGCGGTCATTTTCAAGCCGCGTTCTCAGCCGGTTTCGGCGTCAATTCCCGAATGCGCGTGTCTATAATCCACACCAAGTCCTCGCCCATGCCGACACTCGGACGTGGCAGCAGGCTCAGCACGACAACGAGATTGTCGTAGGCATCGGCTTTCGGCTTGAGGCGGTCGATTGTTGCCCTCATGCCAATAATCTCTTGCTTGCAGCGGTTCATCATTTCGATAGCTTCTTGGTTGCTGATCTCAGGCGGCATTGCGGTTCTCCTAGTTGTTGAGTTTCAGGCCGAAAATCTCGCGCATTTCAGGCGGTAGCCGCTTCGCGGCGGCCTGCCCGGACGGGCTGCGCGCCCATTCGTCGCTTTCTTCCTTCGTGGCGTCGAACTCGCCGTTGGCGACGCGCGCGGCGAACTTGGTGAAGCCTGCGGCAGTCAGTTCCAAATAGAGTTGGGTGACCGGGCAGACATAGGTGTCCGCGTAATCGTCGAATTCGCCCGTCTCGGCGCGTTTCGCGAAGCCCTCATATTTCGCCGCATTGTCCGGCGAGGCTATCGCGGCAACCTTTCGAAACTCGGCGGCCAACTTATCGCGCGTCCTCAACATCTAGTATGCCTCAGCGTTTGTGTGTGTTAACCGGACAAGCATGAGTTCAATCATGCCGGCGGCCGCGTCGACATCCGCGCCCGCAGCCTCGGCCCCGGCCTGCGCATCGCGGTCAGCGATACCGGCATCGGCATCCAGCCCGATCATTTGGGCCGCGTCTTCGACCTGTTCTGGCAGTCGGAAGGCAGCCTGTCGCGCCAGCATGGCGGCACCGGGCTCGGGCTCGCCATCGCGCGCCGGCTCTGCGCGCTGCACCATGGCGGCATCACAGTGGATTCGACGCCCAACCTCGGTACCACGGTGACCATCGACCTGCGGCCGGAGCCGGCACGGCAGGTCCCCGCCGCCGAAGTGGCGGCGGAGTAATGGCGTGCCGGCGGCTTACAGGTTGCTCATGCCGCCATCGATGACGAGTTCGCTGCCCACCGTGTAGGCGCTTTCGTCAGAGGCAAAGAACACCACGGCCTTGGCGATCTCGGACGGCTGGCCGAAGCGGCCGGCCGGAATCTGGTCCTGGATCTGGCCGGCCAGCGCCTTGGTATCGGCCTCCGACAGGCCGAGCTTGCCGTAGATCGGCGTTGTCACCGGGCCATGGTCGTCTCTCCATCTGCAGAGGGACGCCAGCCGCCCCCCGGTGTATGCGCAGGATCATGACCCGGACCGGGCAGGATGATTAGCCCGCTTGTTGCGGAAGCATTGTCCCGGTGAGCGGGACAATGGCGTGACGGCGGCTACCACCCGGCTTTCAGCGTCATCAGGGCGGCGCTGCATATCTGCACAGCCATCAACAGATTGATTCACAGATGTTTTCCGGCCGTGCAGAGGAGTTAGGAAATAAAACTTGAAAAGAACAAATCAAGAATTATATCCAGCTATTCGACCCTTCCGGAAAGGAGCTTCGATGTGGCCGAGACATATCGCATGCGCACCGAACTGGGCCCGGATCGGCCAGCCGAACCCGACGATGTCTGGAGCCTCAAACAGACCCTCAACCTGAATGGCTATTACCCGATTCCGGATTATGGCCTGACCCCGTTTCCCGATCAGCCGCTGTTTGACGGAATCCGGCGGTATCAGCAGGACAATAGCCTGAATGTCGACGGCATCATGAAGCCCGGCGGCGAAACCGAGACGCATATGCTGGCCAATCTGGATGTACGGGCCCCGACCTTTCGCTGCATCAACTGTGGCGCCTGGCATGGCGGCGCCTATGGCCTGCTTTGCCCGGACTGCTGGAAGAAGCTTTATGGCTGATCTGTCTGCGGTGCCATTTGTCTGAGCTTTTGTCGCAGGCCGCGGCTGTGTTTCACATAGGCGGCGATCTCTGCCTCGGTATAGCCGAGCAGGCGGCCGATCTCGATATCGTCGGCTTCGGTGGCCTGGCGCTGGCCGCTGTAGATGGCTGCGTTGATCGCATGCAGCTGCTCAAGGCGCTGCATCTCGCCGGGCAGCACATAATAGACATAACGCATTGCCCGGCCGCCATCCCGGCCGGCATAGATTTCTTCGCGGCGGACCAGCCGCCCGGCAGTCACATGCGGTGCAAAATCGGCTTCCGGCAGATCGATGGATGCTGGCACCACGTCGTAGAACATGGCGGCCGGCTTGCGGCCAGCCAGCATCAGAGCGAGCTCACGGTCGTCGTGCGGGCCGACGAGGGCCGGTCGGTCTGTAGCGGCAGATGTCATCCGTGCAGCATAGCAGCCGGCGCTTATCCGCGCGCTTTCAGCTTCATCAGGGCGGCGAACGGGCTGTCGGCCATTTTCGCCTCGTCCTCGCGGCGCTTTTCCTGCTCGCGCTGGCGCTTGGCGACGATGGCCTTCTGCGACCGCACATAGACGGTGACCTTCTCAGCCGTCTCCGGGTCCTTCGCGTCGAGCGGCTTGTAGCCGAGCGCCCAGAGCAGGCGATGCAGCTCTTCCTGGCCGCAGCCGGCAAGGTTCATCCAGCCGGTGTCCGGCACGAAGCTGCCCGGCGGGCCCAAACGAGATTCATGGGGGCGCTTCTTCGGCTTCGGCGCTTCGGCGGGTGATGCAACGGGCGCTGCGGCGGCGGCTTCCGTGGCGAGCTGCGGCGGCGGCAGGATCACCGGCGCCTCGACGGGCTCGGCGATCACCTCGCCGACGGGCTCGGCCACGTCGGCGGCCGCGGCCAAGGCGGGATCGTCGACCGGCGGCGGCAGGGTTTCCGCGGCCGGTTCGGCCGGCTTGCTCTCGGGCTGCTTCGTCTCCTCGCGCCTGGGCTTCTGGCGTGCCGCCTGTTCGGCATTGCGGGCGCCCTCGGCGATGCGCTGCACCACGTCGAGGCGGAAGGCATGTTTGCCGGCGCGCAGGAAGCCGGCGGCGAGCCACCAGCGGTCATCGCGCCATTCCAGCACCGGCAGCGAGGTCAGGCCCGGCGTCGGCGGCGCTGCCGGCTCGCGGCCTTCATGCACCGCCCACAGCAGGGTTTTCAACTGCGTCGGTTTGGGCTTCAGCAGCTTGGGGATCAGGATATGCATCTCGCCGAACTGCACGCCCATCTTGCGCAGCGGATGCCGTTCGGCCTGGCCCATGCCGCGCACCAGGTCCGAGACATCGTCGCGCTTGAGCACGCCAAGCGCCTCGGACAGCTGGAAGGCGACGCCGCGGGCGGCGAATTTCAGCTCGGCCTGCTTCAGCCGGTAGAGTTCCGACAGATGCTGGTGCAGATAGCGGCGCAGCCAGTCGCCGAGCTTGTCTTCCAGCGCCTTGCGGCTCTCGGCGGGCAGCAGGTCGTCGGCCAGCAGCACGAGTTTCGGCTCCAGCACGTCGGGGCCCTTGGCGAGGATCGCCAGCGCCACGCTGTCCTTTTCCGGGCCGGTCAGCATCACGCCGCCCTCGGGCGATAGCGAGAAGGATGTGTCGGGCAGTTGCAGGATCGTCGCGGCGCGCTCCTGCAGGGCGGGGCCGAGCACGCGGATCGCCGCCTGGCGGATGATGCGGCGCTGGTCGGTACTGTCATGGCCGACCGGGCGGAAGCGCAGGCCGGTGACATGGCCGATGATCTCGCCGCCGACGGTCAGCGCGTCGTCCTCGCCAAGCTGCACGTCGAGCAGCGCCGGGTCCTCGGTCAGGCCGCGGGTCAGCACCGAGGTGCGGCGGTCGACGAAGCGCTGGGTCAGCCGCTCGTGCAGGGCATCGGACAGGCGGTCCTCGATGGCGCGGGTCCTGTCCTGCCAGCCGCGGGAATCGTCGAGCCACGAGCCCCCCCTGGAATCAGCCCGGTGCGCGATGTAAGTCCAGGTGCGGATGTGCGCCAGCCGCGTGGCCAAGGTGTCGATGTCGCCATCGGTCACATCGATGCGCTTGAGATGCCCGCCGACCCAGTCGGCCGGCAGCCGGCCGTTGCCGTCGCACAGATGTGTGTAGATCTGCGCCAGCAGGCGGCCGTGGCTGTCGTGCATCGCCTTGGCGAAATCGGGGATCTCGCAGACCTGCCACAGCAGCCTGACGCGGCCGGCATTGGTCGCGCGCTCCAGCACGGCGGCCTCCTGGCGCAGCACCTGCAGGCTCAAGCTGTCGTCGGCCTCGCGGCCGCGAATCAGGCTCTCGCGCGGCGGCGGCGCATCCAGGGTGGCGATCAGCGCGTCGATGCTGGAGAAATCCAGCTCCGGGTTGCGCCAGCGCGCCGCCTGCAACGGCTCGTAGCGGTGGTTCTCGACCCGCTCGATCAGGTCGGGGTCGAGCGGCGCACTGTCGCCGGTCGTGCCAAACGTGCCGTTGCGCAGGTGGCGGCCGGCGCGGCCGGCGATCTGGCCGATTTCGGCGGGCATCAGCGGCCGCATGCCGACGCCGTCGAACTTGCTGAGTTCGGCAAAGGCCAGATGCTCGATGTCGAGGTTGAGCCCCATGCCGATGGCATCGGTCGCCACCATCACGTCGACGTCACGGTTCTGGAACAGCTCGACCTGGGCGTTGCGGGCGCGCGGGCTCAGCGCACCCAGCACCACGGCGGCACCGCCGCGCTGGCGTCGCAGGGCTTCCGCGATGGCATAGACGTCATTGGCCGAGAAAGCGACGACGGCCGAGCGTTTCGGCAGGCGCGACAGCTTCTTCGCGCCGGCGTAAGTGAGCTGCGACAGGCGCGGCCGGGCAATGAATTCGGCACCCGGCACCAGACGGCGGATCAGGCCACGCGCGGTATCGGCACCGAGGAACATGGTTTCTTCCGCGCCGCGGGCGTGCAGCAGGCGGTCGGTGAAGACATGGCCGCGTTCGGCATCGGCGCAGAGCTGGATTTCGTCGACGGCGAGGAAGTCGTAATGGCGATCCAGCGGCATCGCCTCGACGGTGCAGACGAACCACTGGGCATGGCGCGGGATGATCTTCTCTTCGCCGGTGACCAGCGCGACATGGTTGCTGCCCTTGAGCGCCACCGCGCGGTCATAGACCTCGCGGGCCAGCAGCCTGAGCGGCAGGCCGATGATGCCGGTGCGATGGGCCAGCAGGCGTTCGACGGCGAGATGGGTCTTGCCGGTATTGGTCGGCCCCAGCACGCAGAGCACGCGGCCTTTCTGGGCGGTTTTCAGATCGGTCACGACTCAGCCTGCCTTGGTTTGAATAGTCTTGGTGATGCGCGCGGCGGTGCACAGCTCGGTGCCGACATGGGCCTCGACGGCGCAGAAGGCGGTGGTGCGGCCACGCTTCAGCAGGCGGCCGGTCATCACGACATCCTCGCCGGCGGCGACGGAGCGGATATGCTGCACATGAATGTCGACCGTCATGGCGGTCTCGCTTTCCTGCATGTGGCCCAGCATGGCGAGCAGTCCCGGCGGCTCCAGCAGGCCGTTCAGCACCCCGCCATGCACGTATTTGCCGAATACCAGCATGGCACCGGCAGCCGTGAAACCGACCTCCGCCCGCCCCGCCTCCAGCGCCAGCAGCCGCAGCCCCGCCCATTGGTGAAAGGCGGTCCCGGCAATCAGGCTTTCGGCAAGCGACACGGCCCAGGCCGGCAGGCCGGGGTCGATGCGGGCGACGGACATCGGGGGAGGGCTCCCGGTTTTTCGTTGCCGGCAGTATAGCCGCCGGAACGCCGCCGCCTCAATGACCGGCGTGTTTCAGCTATTTCTCGCCAGCGCTGCCGATTTCACCAGCAGATGCACGGGTTTCCCGGGGGTGAGCGCCAGCCGCTCGGCCGACAGCCGGGTGATGCGGGCGAGCAGGCGGTCGCCGCTGCAGTCGAGCCCGACCTCGCAGTATGTGCCGCCGGCCGGCACCACCGCGGTGACGATGCCCGGCAGGATGTTGAGCGCGCTGGTGGTCGCTTCCGCCGGCGGCGCCAGCATCAGGGTGATGTCGCGCGGCCGGATGCGCAGCCTGACGGCCGTACCCGGGGCCGCCGGCAGCCGCGGCAGGGCGATGCGGCCGGCCCGGGCGGCAAGCCAGGTCAGGCCATGGGCGTCGTCATGGCGCTCGACCGTGGCGGCGATCACCGCACCGGCCTCGTGGCCTTCCTCGTCGGCGGGCAAGAGGCCCGGCGTGGCGGCGAGATCCGCCAGCGGCCCGGCGGCGCGCACGGCGCCGTTTTCCAGCAGCACCAGATGATCGGCCAGCCGCAGCACTTCGGGCAGGGCATGGCTGACATAGACCACCGGCAGGCGCAACTGCGACCGCAGGCCTTCGAGATAGGGCAGGATCTCCTCTTTCCGCGCGGCATCCAGCGCGGCGAGCGGCTCGTCCATCAGCAGCAGCTGTGGCCGCGCCAGCAAAGCCCGGCCGATGGCGATGCGCTGCTTCTCGCCGCCCGACAGGCCTCCGGTGCGCCGGCCGAGCAGCCCGTCGATCCCGAGCAGGGCCACCACCTCGTCGAAGGCAATGGCGTCGCTGCGGCCGCGCGCGAAGAAGCGGCCGTAGAGCAGGTTGCGCCGCACGTCGAGATGCGGAAACAGCCGGCCCTCCTGGAAGACATAGCCGATGCGACGCCGGTGCGGCGGCACGAAAAGGCCGGCCGCGGTGTCGACCAGCAGGCGGCCGTCGATGGCGATGCGGCCGCCGGCATTCGGTCGGGCCAGGCCGGCGATCAGGTTGACCAGCGTGGTCTTGCCGGCGCCCGAGCGGCCAAACAGCGCGGTGATGCCGTCGCCGCAGGTGAAAGTCGCATCCAGCGTGAAATCGCCCTGGCGGTGGCGCAGTTCGATTTCGAGGCTCATCCACGCACCTGCTTCGCGACGCGCCGCGCGAGGATTTCCGAGACGATCAGGGCGCTGGCGGCAATCGCCACCGCGATCAGGGTCAGCCGCAGGGCCTGGGCATCGCCGCCGGGCACCTGGGTGAAGACATAGATCGCGGTCGGCAAGGTCTGGGTCTCGCCCGGGATGTTGGAGACGAAAGTGATCGTCGCGCCGAACTCGCCGAAGGCGCGCGCGAAGCTGAGCACCATGCCGGCGAGGATGCCGGGCAGCATCAGCGGCAGGGTGACGGTCAGGAACACCATCAGCGGCGCGGCGCCGAGCGTGCCGGCGGCTTTCTCAAGCCGCGTGTCGATGCCCTCGATCGACAGCCGGATGGCGCGCACCAGCAAAGGAAAGCCCATCACCGCGCAGGCCAGCGCCGCACCGGTCCAGCGAAAGGCCAGCACAATGCCGAGATGGTCGCCGAGCCAGGCACCGAGCAGGCCCTTGCGGCCGAACAGCAGCAGCAGGGCATAGCCGGTCACCACGGGGGGCAGGATCAGCGGCAGATGCACCAGCGCGTCGACCAGCGCCTTGCCGGGGAAATCGCGCCGCGCCAGCAGCCACGCGACGCCGATGCCGAACGGCAGGCTGCCGGCCATGGCGACGCATGCCACCTTCAGGCTCAGCAGGATCGCGGTGGTCTCTTCCGGGGTGAGGGTGAACATGGCTGTTTCAGTATCCCATTGCGTCATGGCCGGGCTTGACCCGGCCATCCACGGAACCACGGCTTGCAGCTGCCCGGCAACCTACCGATGACAGGTCGTGGATGCCCGGGTCAAGCCCGGGCATGACGGCAAGAGTTATCGCTGCCCTCAGTTGGTCTTTGGTGCGGCCGGCAGCACGGTGAAGCCGTTGCGAGCGAAGATCGCCGCCGCGGCCGGGCCGTGCAGGTAATCGAGGTAGGCCGCCGCCGCCGGGTTGGTCGACGCGGCCAGCACGGCGGCCGGATAGAGGATCGGCGGATGGCTGCCGGCCGGGAAGCGGGCAACCACGCGCACCTTCGGCTCGGCCGCCGCATCGGTGGCATAGACGATGCCGAAGGGCGCCTCGCCGCGGGCGACCAGTGCCAGGGCTGCGCGCACATTCTCGGCCTGGGCAATGCGGCCCGAGACGCCGTCCCACAGCTTCAGGTGCTCCAGTGCTGCCTTGCCGTATTTGCCGGCCGGCACGGCACGGGTATCGGCCATGGCGAGCCGGGCGTCCTTGCCCAGCAGGGCCGGCAGATCGGCGATCCTGGCGCTGGCCGGGCCGCCATCCTGCGGCGCCACCAGCACGATGGCATTGCCGAGCAGGGTGCCACGCGTCGCCGTCTTCACCAGATCCTCCTTCTGCAGGTAATCCATCCAGTCGAGATCGGCCGAGATGAACAGATCCGCCGGCGCCCCGGCCTCGATCTGCCTGGCCAGCGCCGAGGAACCCGCGAACGAGGTCTTCACGCCGGCCGCCTTGCCCCGGGCGGTCCCGGCCCAGCCGGCATCGACCTCGGCCAGCGCGTTTTTCAGGCTGGCGGCGGCGAAAACGAGAAGATCGGCGGCATGCGCTGCCGGCGCGGCAACGAACAGGGCGGCGGCAAGGGCGAACACAGCAAGGGACGAGGCAGGGCGGCGCATGGCATCTCTCCGTTATATCCAAAGGACTATAACGACAGGCCGGCGCGGGCTGCAACCGTTATGTCCGAACGGCTATTTCGCGCGTTTCTTCTGCAGGGCGGCGATTTCGGCGGCGCAGGCCTTCACGGTGGCGGCCTCCATGCGGCGGAAGCGCGCCAGCACCTCGACCCCCAGCGGGGTCAGCGCCGCGCCGCCGCCCTTCGCCCCGCCGGTCGCCGCCGCGACCAGCGGCTGACGGAAAAACCCGTTCAGTGTCTCGACCAGCATCCAGGCGCGCTTGTAGCTCATGCCCATGCGCCGCCCGGCCGCAGCGATCGAGCCGGTCTCGGCAATCCCCTCCAGCAGATCGGCCTTGCCCGGCCCGAGCATGACGTCCTCGGCCAGATAGACGCGCAATCGCGTGCGCGGATAGGTGGCGGACTTAGGTTTCGCAGCGGCTCTGGGCATGGATGGACTAGACCACAGCCCCGGCCAGGCAGCCAGTGCCGACCGGCTTTCGCCTTGTCAGGCCGAAATCCGCAGCGGCTGATCCTCCGGTGCCGCGCTGCTCGTGGCGTCCGCCGGCAGCACCAGAATTGCCTGGGTGCCGCGGCCGGGCTGCGAATGCAGGCGCAGCTCGCCGCCATGCAGACGGGCAAAGGCGCGAGCCAGCGGCAGGCCGAGTCCGGTGCCGCGGCCGGAGCGGGCTGTCTGGCTGTCACGGCTGACATAAGGCACCAGTGCCTCGCGGGCTTCGGCGGCACTCATACCCGGGCCGGTATCGGTCACCGCCAGGGTCATGTCGCCACTGATGATGTCGCGGTCACAATCGACCGTCACCCGGCCGCCCGGCGGCGTGAAGGCGATGGCATTGGCCAGCAGGTTGACCAGTGCCTGGGTCATCACGCGGGCATCGGCCTGCAGCGGATTCTGCCAGCATTCGGCGGCACGGTTGGCGATCACCAGCGTCACGCCGCAGCGTTCGGCCTGCACGGCAGTCATGCGCCGGGCCGATTCGACGATGGCGCCCGGCGTAGTCGTCTGGCGCTCCACCACCCAGCGGCCGGATTCAATCTTCGACAGATCCAGGATGTTGTCGATCACCGACAGCAGATGCCGGGCGCTGTGCAGGATATCGCCGGCATAGTCCTTGTAGCGGGGCAACAGCGGACCGAATATTTCGCTGTTCATCATCTCCGAAAAGCCGATCACCGCGTTCAGCGGCGTGCGCAGTTCATGGCTCATATGAGTGAAGAAGTTGGCACGGCCGCGCAGGGTGCGCCGGGTCACGCGGTGACTGCGCTCCAGCGCCAGCATGGCGAAAATCTGCTGCTTCTGCCAGTGCAGCAGCACGCGGGTCGCGAAGGCCAGCAACAGGCCGGTGAACAGGAGGATAGCGCCTGCAATCTCGATGCGGAAACGCGGCGAGTAGAAATAGTCATTTGCTGAAGCCGCCACCAGCCGGGCCGAACGGCCGTCAGGCGTAAAAGCGTAAGCGACAGTCCAGTGCCGCCTGCCGGGCGTGCTGAGATCGGCAACACCGCGGCCGTCGACGGCCATGTCATTCCGGTGGATATAGTCGGAGAAAGCCTCCAGCAGATCGCGATCGCTGGCGTCGAATGTCGAATTGCGTTGCCAGGAGTTGGCCATATCCGCCGGATAAAGATACGTCCGGATCATCGAGCCGTTGGTGTCCAGCAGTTGACGGATCGTCTTGTCGGCATGCGGCTTCTGCCGGATATCTCGCAGTACATTGTTTACTGACGCATCCGCCTCGGGTTGCTGTTCCAGCACCTGCAGCAGGGCCCAGCTCGACAGGGCCACCAGCGATTCCTTGCGTTGCAGGCGCAGATCGCTGATCAGCCAGACGGCGCCGGCCAGCATCAGCATCAATGCGAAACCGCCGCTGACCAGCAGCACGACCGCGCGTTGCCGGTAAGTCGACCGGTAGATATCCTGGCGCCGGTGCCGCCTGTTGCGCCGCGACAGGCTTTCGGCCTCGCCAGGCATGGTGCTGTCGGTCATGGGGAAGCTGTTCGGCGAATCACTCGGCGACGCGCAGCCTCGGCCGGCGTTCGATGCGGAAGAAGCCGACCAGCTCGGACAGCTGGCCGGCCTGGTCGGCCAGCGACTGGGCGGAAGCGGAGGTCTCTTCCACCAGCGCGCCGTTGCGCTGGGTCATCTCGTCCATCTGGCCGACAGCAGTGTTGATCTGTTCGAGTCCGGTTGCCTGCTCCCGGCTCGCCGCGGCGATCTCGGCGACGATCTCGGAGACCTTCTTGATCGCACCGACGATGCCGTCGAGCGAATTGCCGGTCTGGTTCACCAGGTCCGCGCCGGTCTTGACCTGGGTGTTGGATTCGGTGATCAGCGCCTTGATGTCCTTCGAGGCATTGGCACTGCGCTGCGCCAGCGCGCGGACTTCCTGGGCGACCACGGCAAAGCCCTTGCCCGCCTCGCCGGCGCGCGCGGCTTCGACGCTGGCGTTCAGCGCCAGCAGATTGGTCTGGAAGGCGATCTCGTCGATCAGCGACACGATGTCGGAAATCCGCCGGGCGCTGTCCTCGATGCGGCTGACCGCGACGACGGCATCGCGAACCACGCTGCCGCCGGTTTCGGCGCTCTGGCGCGCGCTGCCGGCGAGCTGGTTGGCGGCGGCGGCATTCTCGGCATTCTGTTTTACCGTGGTGGTGATCTCGTGCATCGAGGCCGCCGTCTCCTCGACGCTGGCTGCCTGGCTTTCGGTCCGCTGCGCCAGATCCTGGCTGCCGGTGGAAATCTCCGCCGCCGCCGCCCGCACCGTGGCAGCGCTCTGCTGCAACTGCAGGGCGAAGCTGCGCAGTTTGCCAGCCATGGCGTTGACGCTGTCCTTGAGCGTGCCGAACACGCCGCGATAACTGCCTTCAACCGAACGGGTGAGATCACCCTCGGCCATGCCGGCGGTTACCGCGGCCATCTCACCGGTAATCTGCTGCAGCATGCCGGTCAGGCCGTTCAGCCGCTGGCTCAGGGTCAGCAGGAAGCCCTCCTTGCCGGCTTCGTCGAGCCGCCGGTCGAGATCGCCGTCGGCGACGCGGTTGCACAGGTCGGAGATTTCCTCGATGGCACGGCGTTCGCGTGCCTCGCGTTCGGCGCGCTGTTCCTCGGCCGTGCGGCGCTGTGCGGCGATTTCGGTTTCGGCTTGCTCGCGGGCGATCATGCTGTCCTTGAACACCTGTACCGCACCGGCCATGGCACCGATTTCGTCGCCGCGACCGGCGCCGGGAATGGCGGTGGCGAGATCGGTGCCGGCCAGCCGGGTCATCGCTGCGGTCAGCGCGCGGATCAGGCGGATGTCGCCGAAGATGGTCAGCAGGGCGCCGGCCAGGGCCACGGCCAGGGTCAGCGCGAATATCGCAATAATCCAGATATAGCTCGACGATACGGTGCGGTCGGCGTCGGCGGCGATCTGGCGGGCCTGGCGGTCCTGCAGGCCGGTGGCGGCTGTGATGGCCTCACGGAAATGCACGGCAGCGGCATTGAAATCGCCGGTGATCAGGCCGGCGGCCCCGGTATGGTCGCCGGCCTGTTCCAGCTCTTCCAGCCGTCGTTCGGTGGCGCCGAAATCGCCCCAGGCGGATTTCAGCGCGGCGGCCCGTTCAGCCTCCTCGCCTGGCGAGATCGACGGCGTATAGGCCGTCCACAGCCTGTCCATATCGTGCCGGATCGCGGCCTCTTCGGTCTGCAGCCGCTGGCGTGCATCGGCCGGCAGGTCCAGTTGGCCGGTGACATCGAGCCGGGCCAGCCGCTCGAAATCGCTCGAGAAGCCGCCGAACTGCATCAGCGTCGCGGCATTATCCTGCAGCCCCAGCGTCGCGCTGCCCAGATCGCGCAGCCGCAGCAGCATGACGCTGCCCATGACGGCGACACACAGCACAATCAACGAGAAGATGGCGATGATCCGGATACGCATGGAGAGCTTGGCGTGCATGGCAGTCCCGTGGGTGTGGCCGGCAGACACGGCTGCCGTGAAGGAAGGAGGAAGCGGGAAGGGAACAAATGTCTGACTAGAAGCCGGGCTGGAGCAGACCGGCAGCGGCAGGTGGACTCGCAGAAGTAGTGAGTGGATGGGAGGCCGATACGATCACTGCTGACGGACACATTATTGCTAGCCACTTTCGCGTGAAAGGCTGCGGATAAACTGTCAGGCCATAATATGGCGGTAATCAGTCAAAAATTATTAAATCTTCTTAATGTTCGGCCAAGAAGATCGGAAGCCCGGGCAGTTGTGATGATTCGCACACCACTAATAGTAGTCAGCACATCAACGGCTGACACCATTTGCCCAAGGCGTCTGGCCTGGAGAAATACTCGCAAAACGAGTCATACTTATGTATCACTGGCAGTTCAGGTATAAAAATAAGATCACCGTCCTAGCCACCACAGCCTCCGGGTCATCCGACGGAGATATCGGTGTCTTGCCATAAGGTCATCTGGGACTGGAGAGCGGGGACGTGGAGACGGGCATCTGCCGGCCGTGAATCGCCCGGGGCCCGCATTTGACAGTATAATGCGGTCCGGCATACTGGCATTGCACCGCAGCATAGCCAGTCGCCTGCGGATTTGGGTGGAACAGAAACAATGACCGAGAAGCCTGCCGACCTGTCTTTCCCCGAAGCCAAGTTTCCTGAAAGCTGGGCGAAGCTCGCCCGCAAGGAGCTCGGCGACAAGCCGCTGGACGGCCTGGTGTGGGACAGCCCCGAAGGCATCGCCATCAAGCCGCTGTATACCGCCGCCGACCTGGAAGGGCTGGAGGGCCTGGATACCCTGCCCGGCTTCGCGCCGTTCACCCGCGGCGTGCGCGGCACCATGTATGCCAACCGGCCGTGGACGATCCGCCAGTATGCCGGCTTCTCGACCGCGGAAGACTCGAACGCCTTCTACCGCAAGAATCTCGCCGCCGGCCAGCAGGGCGTCTCGGTCGCTTTCGACCTCGCCACCCATCGCGGCTATGACAGCGACCATCCCCGCGTGGTCGGCGATGTCGGCAAGGCCGGCGTCGCCATCGACAGCGTCGAGGACATGAAGATCCTGTTCGACGGCATCCCGCTCGACAAGATGAGCGTGTCGATGACCATGAACGGCGCCGTGCTGCCGGTGCTGGCCTGCTACATCGTCGCCGCCGAGGAACAGGGCGTTAAGCCGGAACAGCTTTCAGGCACCATTCAGAACGACATCCTGAAAGAGTTCATGGTGCGCAACACCTATATCTACCCGCCGGGCCCAAGCATGCGGATCATCGCCGACATCATCGGCTATACCGCCAGCCACATGCCGAAATTCAACTCGATCTCGATTTCCGGCTACCACATGCAGGAAGCCGGTGCGACCGCGGTGCAGGAGCTGGCGTTCACCTTGGCCGACGGCCTCGAATATGTGCGCACGGCCATTAACTCGGGCCTCGATGTCGATGCCTTCGCCGGCCGCTTGAGCTTCTTCTTCGCCATCGGCATGAATTTCTTCATGGAGATCGCCAAACTGCGCGCCGCCCGCCTGCTGTGGGCGCGCATCATGCAGCAGTTCAACCCGAAGAAGCCGGGTTCGTCGATGCTGCGCACCCATTGCCAGACCTCCGGCGTCTCGCTCACGGAACAGGACCCCTACAACAACGTGGTGCGCACCGCCATCGAGGCGATGGCTGCCGTGCTCGGCGGCACCCAGTCGCTGCATACCAACGCGCTTGATGAGGCCATCGCGCTGCCGACCGAATTTTCCGCCCGCATCGCGCGCAACACCCAGTTGATCATCGCCGAGGAGACCGAGGTCACCCGCGTGGTCGACCCGCTGGCCGGCTCCTATTACGTCGAGGCGCTGACCCATGCGCTGGTCACGCATGCCTGGGCACTGATCCAGGATGTCGAGGCGATGGGCGGCATGACCAAGGCGGTCGAAAGCGGCATGCCGAAGCTGAAGATCGAGGAGGCCGCCGCGCGGCGCCAGGCCCGCGTCGACAGGGGCGAGGATGTCATCGTCGGCGTCAACAAATACCGTACCACCAGCCAGGACGTGCCCGAGCTGCTGGAGGTCGACAACACCCGTGTGCGCGACCAGCAGGTCACCCGGCTCAAGACCATCCGCAACACGCGGGACAAGGCCGCGGCGGAAGCAGCGATCAGGGCGCTGGAAGAGGGTGCAGCCGGCAGCGCCAACCTGCTGGAGCTCTGCGTCAACGCGGCGCGCGCGCGCGTCACGGTCGGCGAGATGTCCTCGGCGATGGAAAAGGTGTTCACCCGGCACCAGGCCACCATCCGCTCGATCGCCGGCGTCTACGGCGCGGCCTATGCGAATGACGAGGGCTTCATGAAGATCCAGCAGGACATCGAGGCCTTCGCCGCCGAAGAGGGCCGCCGGCCGCGCATGCTGGTGGTCAAGCTCGGCCAGGACGGCCATGACCGCGGCGCCAAGGTGATCGCCACCGCCTTTGCCGATCTCGGCTTCGATGTCGATGTCGGCCCGCTGTTCCAGACCCCCGAGGAAGCGGCAAAGGATGCCATCGACAACGACGTGCATGTGATCGGCGTGTCATCCCAGGCGGCCGGCCACAAGACGCTGGTCCCCCAGCTGATCGAGGCGTTGCGCAGGAACGGCGCCGGCGACATCCTGGTGATCACCGGCGGCGTCATCCCGTCGCAGGATTACGAATACTTACGCAAGGCCGGCGTCGCCGGCATCTATGGCCCCGGCACCAACATCCCGCAGGCGGCGGCCGAAATCCTGCAGCTGGTGCGCAACCAGCACGCGGCCCCTTCCGCCAAGGGGGCGGCCAAGGGCGCCGCGGAATAGCCGGCCGCCCGGGGTCATCATCCGCCGGATCATCATCCGGCCGTATTTTCCCGTCGTATATAAGCCGAAGCCACCCTGGAGGCCGATATGGCGCTGCCCTTCTTCGTCACCCCGCTCTATGCCGCATTGTGCGGCCTGCTGCTGATGGTTCTTTCGGCACGGGTGATCCTGCTGCGCCGTGCGCTGAAGGTCGGGCTGGGTGACGGCGACCAGCCGGTGCTGCGCCGCGCCATCCGGGTGCAGGCGAATTGCGCCGAATATGTGCCGCTGGCGCTGATCCTGCTGCTGCTGCTGGAAATTTCGCACCAGGTTCCGGTGGTGGCGCTGCATGTGCTCGGCCTGCTGCTGCTGGTCGGCCGCATCGCCCATGCCCTCGGCGTCTCGCGCAGCGGGGGCACCGGGCTGGGGCGCATCATCGGCATCGGCGGGACCTTCAGCATGATGATCGTCGCTGCCGTCTGGCTGCTGGTGATCGCGCTGGCCGCCCTGCGGGTCTAGGCAAAAGCCGGCTTGCCGCCAGCCGGCGGCGCGTCCAGACTGGTATCAAAGACCGGGAGGGCGCCATGGAGTACGATTATATTGTCATTGGCGGCGGCTCGGCCGGCTGCGTGCTGGCGCGCCGGCTCAGCGATGACGGCACCACACGGGTCTGCCTGATCGAGGCGGGTCCCCCCGACGACCATGTGCTGTGCCGGGTGCCGATGGGCGCCGCCGTCTTCATGCCGGTGAAGTGGCGCAACTGGGGCTTCCAGACCGAGCCACAGCCGGGCCTGGGCGGGCGGCGCGGCTACCAGCCGCGCGGCCGCATGCTCGGCGGCTCGTCGTCGATGAACGCGATGATCTACGCGCGCGGCCATGCCTCCGACTACGACGACTGGGCGACGCTGCATGGGGCGGCCGGCTGGAGTTTCGCCGATGTGCTGCCGTATTTCCGCCGCGCCGAGCACAATGAGCGGCTCGACGGCGCCCTATTGGATGGGGCGCTGCATGGCCAGGGCGGACCGCTCAATATTGCCGACATCAACACGCCGAACCGCTTCAGCGACATCTTCCTGCAGGCCTGTGACGAACTGCAGCTGCCGCGCAACGCCGACTTCAACGGCGCCGAGCAGGAGGGCGTCGGCTATTTCCAGGTCACCCAGAAGAACGGCGAACGCTGGTCGGCGGCAAGTGCCTATCTGACGCCGGAGGTGCGCGCACGCCACAACCTGCATATCGCGACCGGCACGCGCGCCTTGCGCATCATCCTCGCCGGCCGCCGCGCCGTCGGCGTCGCCTGCCGCCAGGGCCGCCACGAAATCTCGCTGCGGGCGAAGGCCGGCGTGGTGCTGGCGGCCGGCGCCTTCCAGTCGCCGCAGCTGCTGATGCTGTCGGGCATCGGACCGGGCAGCCAGCTCGACGCCCATGGCATCCCGGTGCTGCACGAACTGCCCGGGGTCGGCCAGAACCTGCAGGACCATGTCGATTTCGTCCAGCTCTGCAAGGCCGACAGCACCGATCTGGTCGGCCTGTCATTGGGTGGCGGCCTGCGGCTGCTGCGCGAGATCGGCCGCTGGCGCCGCGACCGGCGCGGCATGCTGACTAGCAACTATGCCGAGGCCGGCGGCTTCCTGCGCAGCGACCCTTCACTGCCGCGGCCCGACCTGCAGCTCCACTTCGTCGTCGCGCTGGTCGACGACCATGCGCGCAAGACCCATCTCGGCCACGGCTACAGCCTGCATACCTGCGTGCTGCGGCCGAAAAGCCGCGGCACCGTCGGCCTGCACGGCGCCGATCCGCTGCTGCCGCCGAAGATCGACCCGCAATTCTTCAGCCATCCCGACGACATCGACCTGCTGCTGAAAGGCGTGAAGCTCGGCCGCCGCATCCTGCGGGCACAGGCCTTCATGGCGGAACGGCCGCGCGAGCTGTATCTCGACGGCATCGAGGATGACGACGGCCTGCTGAAGCAGATCCGCAGCCGCGCCGATACCATCTATCACCCGGTCGGCAGCTGCCGCATGGGTGCCGTCGACGATGCACAGGCGGTGGTCGATCCGCAGCTCCGCCTGCGCGGGCTGGAGCATCTGTGGGTGGCCGATGCCTCGGTGATGCCGGGCCTGGTCGGCGGCAACACCAATGCACCGACCATCATGATTGCAGAGAAGGCTGCCGACCTGATCCGGTCGGCGGCTGCTTGACGCTCCGTGTCAGGCCGGCCGGCGCTTCAGCAGCTGGGCCTCGACGGCCGCCAGCAGGTCGCTGCGTCGTACCGGTTTCTGCAGCACATGGTCGGCGCCGAGCTGGCCGATCATGTCGAGCAGGTCGCGGGCGGCGATCTGGCCGCCGCCCGACATGGCGATCACCGGCAGGTCGGGCCAGCGCCGCTTGACGCTGCGCACCAGTTCGATGCCGTCCACCTCGGGCATCAGGATGTCGGTGATCACCAGGTCGATCTCGCCCGCCTCGATCAGCGCGAGACCGGCCCGGGCGCCGTCGACCACCAGCGGCCGGTAGCCGGCGCCCTGCAGATGGGCGCGCAGCACCATGCCCAGATCGGCATTGTCATCGATGATCAGAATGGTTGCGGCAGCTGTCACAGGGATCCGTTCAGAATTTGGCGTTGTATCCGGCCAGCCAGCATATAGCATCTACAGTATACAACACCCGTATAGTACGGCAATCTGGGATTGAACATTTTATCCAGAAAGAAACGGAATGCTCAGCGACCATCTGCTCCGGGCAATCATCGACACGGCGATCGACGGATTCATCCTGATCGACGAGACCGGCCATGTGGCGCTGTTCAACCCGGCCTGCGAGAAGCTGTTCGGCTATCGCCCGGACGAGGTGATCGGCCAGAACGTCACCATGCTGATGCCGGAGCCGTATCACAGCGAGCATGACGGCTATCTGCAGCATCACCTGAAGACCGGCGAGAAGCGCATCATCGGCATCGGCCGCGAGGTGCGTGGCCGCCGCAAGGACGGCAGCGAATTCCCCTTCCAGCTCGCCGTGGGCGCCTTCGAGCGCGATGGCCGCCACATGTTCATCGGCGTGATCCACGACCAGTCGTCATGGCGCGACAGCGAGGCGGCCCAGCGCGACAGCGAGCAGCGCTTCCGCCTGCTGGTCGATACCGCCATCGACGGCCTGATCATGATCGACGAGGCCGGCCGCATCGCGCTGTTCAATCCGGCCTGCGAGAAGCTGTTCGGCTATCGCCCGGACGAGGTGATCGGCCGCAATGTCAACGTGCTGATGCCGGAACCCTATCGCAGCGGGCATGACGGTTACCTGCACCGTTATCGCGGCACCGGCGAGAAGCGCATCATCGGCATCGGCCGCGAGGTGCTGGGGCGCCGCAAGGACGGCAGCGTGTTTCCCTTTGAACTCGCGGTCGGCGAATACCGCCAGGACAAGACCAGCGTCTTCGTCGGCGTGATCCATGACCTGTCCCAGCGCCGCGCCAGCGAGGCCGGCATGCGCGACAGCGAGGCGCGTTTCCGCCTGCTGGTCGACTCGATCCAGGATTACGCGATCTTCATGCTGGATGCCGAAGGCAAGGTGCTGACCTGGAATGCCGGCGCCCAGAACCTGACCGGCTATACGCCGGAAGAGGCGATCGGCCGGTCCCGCGACCATTATTATCCCGATGCCGAGCGCCAGGCCGGTCTGCCGGACGAGACCCTGCGCACCGCCCGCGAAACCGGCCGCTACACCAATGCGGAATGGCGCCGCCACAAGGACGGCCACCGCTTCTGGGTCAATGTCGAGATCACGGCGATCCACAACGAAGCCGGCGAGCTGACCGGTTATGTCAACGTCACCCGCGACATGACGGCGCTGCGGCAGACCGAGGAACTGCAGGACCAGTTGCGCCAGGCCCAGAAGATGGAAGCCATCGGCCAGCTCACCGGCGGCGTGGCGCATGACTTCAACAACCTGTTGGCGGTGATCGTCGGCAACCTGGAACTGCTGGAGGACCGCCTGCAGGACGCTGACAGCCGCCGGCTGGCGCAGCAGGCCCTGCGCAATGCCGTGCGCGGCGCCGAACTGACCCAGCGGCTACTCGCCTTCAGCCGGCGGCAGAAGCTGAAGCCGAGCCGGATCGACGTCAACGCACTGCTGACCGGCATGCAGGAGATGATGCAGCGCAGCCTTGGCGAGACCGTGCAGGTCGAAACCCATCTGGCCGACGGTTTGCCGGCGGTCGAGGCGGATGCCAGCCAGCTCGAAAATGCCGTGCTCAACATTGCGCTGAATGCCCGGGACGCCATGGACAGCGAAGGTCGGCTGACCATCACCACCGCTTTGCAGGTGGTCTATGAACCGCGGCCGTCGGGCGACCGTACGATACCGCCCGGCAGCTATGTGACGATCGGCATCCGCGACACCGGCACCGGCATGCCGCCCGATGTGAAGGCGCGCATCTTCGAGCCCTTTTTCACCACCAAGGACATCGGCAAGGGCAGCGGGCTCGGTCTGTCGATGGTCTACGGTTTCGTGCAGCAGTCGGGCGGCATGATCGATGTCGACAGCGAGCCCGGCGATGGCACCGAATTCCGTCTGCTGCTGCCGGTGGCGGCTGCGGCCGGCGTGGAAAGCGTCACAACGCGGCGCTGCGTGCTTTGCGTCGAGGACAATCCCGATGTGCGGACCATGACCGTGGCCCTGCTGAAGACGCTCGGCTACGCCGTGCTGGCGGCGGCCAGCGGCCCGGAGGCACTGACGATCCTGCAGCGGCCGGTGTCGGTCGACCTGATGCTGACCGACATGATGATGCCAGGCGGCATGGGCGGCGTTGCACTGGCCGACAAGGCGGTCGAGCTGCGGCCGGGCCTGCCGGTGCTGTTCATGTCCGGCTCGCTCAGTGATGACGCGCTGCGCGGCACCCGGCATGCCGGCAGGACGAAGGTGCTGCACAAGCCGGTGCGCAAGGCGGCGCTGGCCGAAGCGATCGGCGAACTGCTGCCGGGCAGAAAAGCCGATTAGGCTTCGGTTGGGTCTTTCCAGGTGACGCTGTAGAGATCGAAGCGGCGGTCCTTCAGGTTCTGCACGGTGCCTGACTGGCGCGCATTGGCCAGGCTGTCGAGCTGCAGGTCGGCAATCGCCACCATCTCGACATTCGGCGTGGTGTCGGCGGCGATGCCGTCGCGGGCGAAGGGAAAGTCGCAGGGTGTCAGCACGCAGCTCTGGGCATACTGGATGTCCATGTTCTCGACATCGGGCAGGTTGCCGACATTGCCGGCCATGGCGACATAGCACTGGTTCTCGACGGCGCGTGCCTGGGCGCAATAGCGCACCCGCAGCCAGCTCTGCCGCTCGTCGGTGCAGAAGGGGATGAACAGGATCTGCGCGCCCTGGTCGGTCAGGTGGCGGCCAAGTTCGGGGAATTCCGCGTCATAGCAGATCATCACGCCGATCGGGCCGCAGTCGGTCTCGATGGCGTTCATGGTGTCGCCGCCGGTGATGTTCCACCAGTAACGCTCGTTCGGCGTCGGATGGATCTTGCGCTGCTCGTGCACCGAACCGTCGCGCAGGCAGACATAACAGATGTTGTAGACGCGGCCATCCGTCGCATCGCGGGTCGGATGCGAGCCGCCGATGATGTTGATGTTGTAGCTGACCGCCAGTTCGCTGAACAACGTGCGGATGCGGTCGGTATAGTCGGTCAGGGCGGCGATCGCCTCGGCGGCCGGGGCGCGCTTGTTCTCGATCGACAGCAATTGCAGCGTGAAGAGTTCCGGGAAAACCACGAAGTCGGCCTTGTAGTCGGCCACGGCATCGACGAAATACTCGACCTGGCGGGCAAAGTCGTCGAACGCAGCGATGGCGCGCTGCTGGTACTGCACGCAGGCGACCCGCACGGTATTCTGCTGGCGCAGGTTGGGACTGGCGGCGACATGGTCTTCCTCGCCGACCTGCGGGTTGCGCCACAGCATATGGGTGGCGAAGCCGCGCGATTCATGGTCGGAGGTCAGGTAGTCGCGCAGCACGCCGATCGGCTCGAAGCCGTTGCGCAGCTGGAAGCTGATCACCTGGTCGCGCAGGCGGCCCTCGCGGGCGAGTTCGACATAGCGCTCGGGTGAACGCACCTGGTTCCAGCGCCTACTCAGGCCCGGCATGCGGCCGCCGAACACGATGCCCTTGAGCCGCAGATGCTGGCACAGCTGCTTGCGCGCGTTGTATAGCCGCTGGCCGATGCGCAGGCCGCGGTAATCCGGGTCGACGCAGATTTCCATGCCGTAGAGATAGTCGCCTTCCGGATCGTGGCGCGAGGCATAGCCGCGACCGGTGATGCTGACCCAGTCATGCGGCTGCAGGGCGAGCCGGCCGCCGATGCGGAAGGTGGCGCAATAGCCGACGATGGCGTCTTCATAGACGGCGACGAACTGGCCGTCGGGGAAATGATGCTGGTGGCCGCGCAGCTGGGCGATGGAATAGGCGCCGTTGCTGCCGAGTGCAGCATAGACCTTGGCGGTCAGCGCGCGGATCGCCGCCATGTCCTTCGGTGTCGCATTGCGCACCACCAGCTTCGGCCGGCTGCTGCCGCTGCGGCGTGTGGGACCCGGGATGCTGCCGGCCTCGGCCGGCGCTGCTTTGGGTGCCGGCTTGGGGATGGCGGCCTTGGCAGGCGCGGGCTTGGTGGGGGTCTTGCGGGGTTTCTGGGCCATGGGTCTCTCGCGATTTGCTCGTTCTTGCCGGCTGCCCGTCCGGCCGTGCTGCCGGCCGGGGCCGGCATGAGGCAAAAGGCAGGCGGGCGCCGGAGCAGGACTCTGGCGGCGGGCGAGGCATCGGTCGGCGATGCCTGCGAGTGTGGTCGGCTGGTCCGGGTGGACCGGGGGAGGCAGGAGGGGGCCGCCCGGCGGCTCCTGGGGGGAATAGGAGGGGGGTGCCGGACGGCCCGAACAGGCCTGCTGAACTGACTGCCTGTTGTTCGATGGGGGTATTCAAGCCGGCAAAAAGGGCGGAATTAGGGCGTCCGATGACAAAATGCGAAAACCGCCTGTCTGGCTGGCGATCCGGTCAGGCTGCCGGTCGCTGCGGGTCCGGGCGGTTCTGGCGGGCCGGCCGCGCCAAGGGCCGTGACGGGAGCGCCGGAACGGGCCGCAGGGCGTGCTGTCGCGAAACTGTAATAATAGTAAAACCCTGAGTTATTTGACTTATTTTCCGGGGGTCCGGTAGAGTGCGCGGCCATGAGCGTTCCCCCCGCTTTGCTGCATCTGGCGATCCCGCCCGGCAGCCTGCGCCGTGCCCGGCGCCATCCGCGCCTGGCCGCCCTGTCCGGACAGCGGAGCGCCGTTTCACGTCCTGCCCTGACCGTTGAAGATACCGCCGGCCGTGCCTTCGCCGCCGCCGGCTGGCTCTGCCTTGGTGTCGCGGATGCCGCGACACAGCGCCACGAAACCCTTCCGGTCGCCGGCCTGCCGCTGAAGGATGCACCGCCGCTCGACGACAGCAGGACGATCCTCGCCGAGGGCCAGGCGGAAATCACCGGCCGGCTGCTTGCCGACGGGCTGGAGCTGCGACTGGTTCACCAGCGACTGACCAGAGGCGACGAGACCGCCGACTGCGGCGAGATCCTGCTGCAGGGCCCCGCCGATGCCGCCATTGCACTCGCGCTGGCGCTGGCCGACGACCTGCCGCTGGCCTGGAGCGGCGCCCCGCCGCTGATCTCGGCCGTCGCCGCGCTTGGCATCGTCGAGCCGCCGCCGCTGCGTGCCGGCCCGATCCCCTTCGACCTGCCCGGGGATGCCGACACGCTTGCCATGTTCTGCGCCATCGTGCGGCACTGCCTGCTGCAGTTCGACGGCAACATGCTGCCGGTACTGCGCAACCGCGACATCGAGGGGGTGCACCAGATGCGCGTGGCATTGCGTCGCCTGCGCTCGGCGCTCAGCCTGTTTGCGCCGGCGCTGCCGGCCGCGCTGACCGACCCGCTGATCGCCGAGCTGCGCTGGCTGAACGGCCCGCTCGGCCGCAAGCGCGATATCGACGTATTCCTGGCCGAAACCCTGGTGCCGCTGAGTGCGAAGCTGCCCGACCCCAAGGGCCTGCGCCATCTCGCCACCGTGCTGGAGGATCGCCGCGAGGCGGCCCAGGTGGCACTCGATGCCGCGCTGCGCTCGCCGCGCTGCCTGCGGCTGCGGCTCGGTTTCGAGGATCTGCTGCTGAAACTGCCACAGGCGGTGACGGATTCCTGGGATACGGCGCTGCGCGAGGCGGCGACCCAGCCGGCGCGGCGCTTTGCCGCCGCGCTGCTGCAGCGGCGCGCCCGCAAGGTGCGGAAGCTCGGCAAACGTCATGACGAGCTGGATGCCGAATCCCTGCATGTGCTGCGCATCCAGGCCAAGAAGCTGCGCTATGCGGTGGAATTCTTCCGCCCGCTGTTCGGCCGCAAATCGGTGCGGCGCTTCCATGGCGCGCTGGCGCAGCTGCAGGACTGCCTCGGCGCGTTGAACGACGCTGCGGTCGGCAACATGCTGATGCGCGACGTGCTGGCGGCGCCGGCCGGCGATCCGGCCGCAGCGGCCATCGCCGGCTGGTTCATCGGCCGCCAGGAAATGCAGCTCGCCCATCTCGGCGATGCCTGGAATATCTATGCGAAGACCGCGCCGTTCTGGAAGGACGCGCTGGAGGACTGAGCTTCAGTCGATCAGCCGGCCCGCGGGATCGAAAAACGGATAGGGACCGTCGTAGTCGCCGATCACCGCCGTATGGGTGACGAGGCGATTGTCGTGCCACCAGTGCAGCATGAAACCCGGCGGCTCCATGCGGAAGCAGCTCGGCGCGCTCTCGTCGATGTCGAGCGCCACCTGGTGCGCCGGGCTCGGGCAGGTCAGGGCCGGCCGGCCGCCGATATCGGCGCGGATGGTGCGGTGCAGGTGGCCGCAGAGGATCAGCTGCACCTGCGGATGCCGCGCCATGATCGCGGTGAACGCTTCACGGCCTTTCAGCCCGATCCGGTCCATATGGCCGATGCCGGTCACAAACGGCGGATGATGCATCATCACCAGGGTCGGTGCGTCGGGCTTCTGTATCAGTGTGGCATCGAGCCAGTCAAGCCGCGCGGCGCAAAGCTCGCCGCCGCCTTCGCCGGGGATCACGGTATCGAGGCCGACCAGCCGCAGCGGATAGTCGTCATCGATGGCGAACTGCAGGAAGCCGCTGTCCGGCAGATAGCCTTCCGACGCAAAGGCGGCGCGCATGCTGTCGCGGCCGTCATGATTGCCGGGGATGGCGATGATGCGCTGGCGCAGCGGTGCCAGGATCGATTTCAGATGATCGTATTCCTCGGGCCGGCCGAGGTCGACAAGGTCGCCGGTCAGCAGGATCAGGTCGGGCTGCGGCTTGAGCGCCAGCAGTTCGGCGACGCAGGCGCGCAGCATCGCCGCAGTATCGACCTTCTTGTAGGCCAGTTTGCCGGGCAGCTTGATATGGGTGTCGGTGATCTGGGCGATCAGCATGGGGGCTCCGTTGAGTCTTGTCATTCCCGCGCAAGCGGGAATCCCATTTCTGAATGGGACCCCGGATCAGGTCCGGGGTGACGATTCAATACTCCTACAGCACGAGAAGATTCTGCGCGGCGATCTGCAGGCCGACCGCCTCGCCATGGGCGAAGTCGCGGCGCTCGATGCTTTCGGCCACCAGCGGCTGTGCCTCGCCGACCTCGACGAACAGCCGGGTGCGGTCGCCGAGGAAGAAGGCCGCCGTGATGGTGCCCTGCAGCGGCGCGGCGTCCGGTGCGGTGATGCGGATGTCCTCGGGCCGGAACAGGATCTCGGTGGCTGCCGCCGGGGCCTGCGCCCAGGCCAGGTCGCCGGCGCGGCAGGAAAACACGCCGCCGCGGGTGGTGCCGGTCAGGCGGTTCATGGTGCCGATGAAGTCGGCAACGAACCGCGTCGCCGGTCGCTGGTAGATGTCGCGCGGCTTGCCGACCTGGGCGACGCGGCCATGCTCCATGACGACGATGCGGTCGCCGAGCGCCATCGCCTCGGCCTGGTCGTGGGTCACATAGATCGCCGTGATCCCCAGGCTGCGCAGCAGGGTGTCGATTTCGAGACGCAAGGTGTCGCGCAGCTTGGCATCCAGCGCGGTCAGCGGCTCGTCGAGCAGCAGGGCGCGCGGCCGCACCGCCAGCGCACGGGCCAGCGCAACGCGCTGGCGCTGGCCGCCCGACAGCTGGTCGATGCGGCGGTCGGCGAGTTGCTCGATGCGCATCATCGCCAGCATCTCGGCGACGCGGGCGCGGACGGCGGCGGCCGGGCTTTTGCGGATGCGCAGGCCGTAGCCGATATTCTCGGCGACGCTCATGTTGGGGAACAGCGCATAGGACTGGAACACCATGCCGACGTTGCGCTTCTCGATCGGCTGGCCGGTGACATCGGCGCCGTCGAACAGCACGCGGCCGCCAGCATCCGGGTCTTCAAGGCCGGCAATGATGCGGAGCGTCGTGGTCTTGCCGCAGCCGGATGGCCCGAGGAAGACCACGGTCTCGCCGGCGGAAATCTCGAGATCGAGCGGCTCCAGCGCGCGGGTGCCGTCGGCGAAGGTTTTCGCGCAGTTTTCCAGGCGGATGGCCAGCGGGCTCTGGCTCATGGCGATGTCGGTCATCCTTCACTCTCCGGCTTGGCGTGGGCGCGGCTGCGCGGACGGCTGAACCATTGCAGCGCGATCAGCAGCGGCACGATCATCAGGAAAAACACCAGCGTGTAGGCGCTGCCGACCTCGAGCCGCAGGCTGGCATAGGCATCGGCGAGGCCGACCGGCAGGGTCTTGGTCAGCGGCGTGTGCAGCAGCCAGGTCATGTTGAACTCGCCGACCGAGAGCGTCACCACCATCAGGGCGCCGGCGAGAATGCCAGTGCGGCAGTTCGGCAGCACCACGGTGAAGAACCGCGTCCAGAAGCCGGCGCCGAGCGAGGCGGCGCCTTCCTCCAGCGTCTGCAGGTCGATGGCGCTGAGCACGGCGAGCACCGAACGCACCATGAAGGGCAGGGTGAACAGCACATGGCCGACCAGGATGAAGGCCCAGGAGGTGCGGAAGCCCGACAGGCCGCCATAGGCGACAATCAGGGCCAGCGCGGTAGCAAGGCCGGGGATCGCCACCGGCATCACCATCAGCTCCTCGATGGCGCGGGTCAGGGCGGTCTGCCGCTTGGCCAGCACATAGGCGGCCGGCACGCCAAGCACGAGCGTGCAGGCGAGGCAGACGATGGCGATCCACAGCGACAGGAAGATGGTGTCGCTGTAGCCGGTCCAGACCTCGACCACCCAGCGCAACGTGAAGCCGCTGCTGATGCCGGTGAAGTAATTGTTGGTGACGCCGGCGAGGATCGACAGGATCACCGGCACGATCAGAAAGGCGCAGACGAACAGCGTAAAGCCGAGCTGCAGCCAGAACAGGGGTCCGCGTTTGTGGATCATGGCGCGCCTGTCCTCTCTCAGCCGGCCGCGGCGACCGAGGTGCCGGCCGCAGTACGCGCCAGCGCCAGTACCGCCCAGGTCACGGCGCCGAGCACGAAGCTGAGCGCGGCGGCCATGGCGATATTCGCCGACAGGGTGAACTCCGTGTAGATGGTCATCGGCAGCACGTTGATGCGGGTGGCCAGGGTGAACGCCGTGCCGAAGGCGCCCACGGCCGTCGCGAAACAGATCGCGCCCGACGACAGGAAGGCCGGCTTGAGCCCCGGGATGATGACGTCGAGCACGACGCGCAAAGGCGAGGCGCCGAGCGAGCGGGCGGCTTCTTCGAGTTTCGGGTCGAGCTTTTCGGTGGCGGCCATCACGGTGAGGATGATGCGCGGGATCGAGAAATAGACATAGCCGGTGAACAGCCCGGCCATGGAATAGGCGAAGACCAGCTTGTCGGCGCCGAGCATCTGGGTGATGTCGCCGATCAGGCCCTGGCGGCCGGCCAGCATGATCACCATGAAGCCGATGACGACGCCGGGAAAGGCGAGCGGGAAGGTCAGCATCGCCACCAGGGTGGCATTACCGGGGAATCTGTGGCGCTGCAGGAAGACGCCGGCGATGCCGCTGATGACAAGCGTCGCCGCCGTGGTCGCCGCGGCAACGGCCAGCGTCGCGACCAGGCTGCTGAAATAGTTGGCGTTGGTGACGATGGTGGCATAGGCCGACCAGCCGAGCTTGCCGCTGCCGCCGATCAGGAACAGGCGCACCATCGGCAGCAGGAAAAAGGCGGCGAAGAAAATGCCCGCCGGCAGCAGCAGGGCCAGCAGCCTTAAGGTGTCGCGGCGCATGGTCAGAATCCTGCCATCGTGTTCGGTCCCCGGACTACGGAAAAAGCGGGGCGATGGCAGGCCATCGCCCCGTCAGTCTGTCTCAAGCTAATCAGGTACTGTTACCCATACTCTCACTGTAACACCGTACTGTGATCCTGGCAGATCAGTGCACTTCCGCCCCGTAGCGCTCGACGATGGCCTTCTGCGATGCGGCCAGCTTCTTCAGGTCGACCGCCTTGGCGCGGGCGTATTCGGAATCGGGCAGGAACTTCGACTTCGCCTCGGCCGACAGCTTGTCGGCGAAGACCGGGCGCAGGTAGGCATTGCCCCACATCGCCTGGCTCTGGTCGGAGAGCACGAAGTCGAGCACCTTCTTGCCGTTCGCCTCATGCGGCGCCTTGTTCACCAGGCCCATCACATAGGGAAAGGTCAGCGAGCCTTCCTTCGGGATGACGAATTCGACCGGCGCCTTGTCGACATACTGGCCGCGATAGGCGTTGAAGTCGTAGTCGAACAGGATCGGGATCTCGCCCGAGATGACGCGGGCATACGACGTCTGCTTCGGCACGATCGGGTCGTTCTTGGCCAGTTCCTTGAAGAACTTGATCGCCGGATCGAGGTTGTCGTAGGTGCCGCCGAGCGCCAGGTTGACGGCCATCACGCCGAGCTGGCCGACAGCAGCCGAGGTCGGGTCGAGATAGCCGACCATGCCCTTGTATTCCGGCTTCAGCAGGTCGGCCCAGCTTTTCGGCACCGGCCGCTTGCCGAGCGCGGCCTTGTTGACGAACAGGCCGAGCGTGCCCGAATGGATGGTGAACCAGTAACCGTTCGGGTCCTTCAGGTCGGCGGGGATCTTGTCCCAGTTCTTCGGCTTGTAGGGCATCAGCACGCCGGCATCCTTGGCCGGATCGGCCGCGATGCCGCCGAGGTAGGTGACGTCGGCGACCGGATTGGCCTTCTCGGCGATCAGGGCGGCGATGGCCTGGCCGGAATTCTTGTTATCCGGCGGCACGGTGATGTGCAGGGTCTGCTGGATCGCCTTGAGCTGCGAGCCCCAGTCGGCCCATTGCGGCGGGCAGTTGTAACAGATAGCGGCCTCTTCGGCTTTCGCCTGGGCGATTCCGAAAAGCACGGACGCGCCGAGCGCTGCGCCGAGCATCACACGTTTCATCATGGTCAACCTCTCCTGCCGGTTGGCTGTTCTGCGAAGGAAGTGTCGTCCGACCAGACGACGAGACGGACGCCGGCGTCGCGCAACAGCGCGGCGATGGCGTCGGGCACCGGGCGATCGGTGAAGACGGCGGTCGCCTCGGTGATCCGTCCGCCGCGCACGGTGGCGCCGCGGCCGAATTTGGAATGATCGAGCACCAGGAAGCGCTGGCGGCAGTGCTGCGCCAGGCTTTCGCGCATATGCACCTCGTCGAGGCTGAAATCGAGCAGGGTGCCGTCCTCGGCGACGCCGCCGACGCCATAGATGCCGATGTCGACGGCGAAGCGGCCGAAAAAGCCATGCGCCTCGCCGGCGATCATGTCGCGGTCGAGGTTGCGCAGCCGGCCGCCGGCCACGGTGATCTCGCAGGCCGGGTTGCGGCTCAGCGCCATGGCGACATTCAGGTTGTTGGTCATCACCTTGAGGCCGGGATGGTCGACCAGCGCCAGCGCGCATTGCTCGGGCGTGGTGCCGATGCCGAAGAACAGCGAGGTGCCCTCCGGCACTTCGGCAGCGACGAGCTGCGCGATGCGGCGCTTGGCCTCGATGTTCAGCACCTGGCGGGCGGGATAGGCGAGGTTCTCGCCATCGGGCGGCAGCTCGACGCCGCCATGGCGCCGGCGCAGCAGGCCGCGGTCGCACAGCAGGTTGACGTCACGACGGATCGTCTGGGGGGTCACGCCGAAGCGGCCGGCCAGCACCTCGATGGCCTGAAAGCCCTCGCGACGTACAAGGTCGACGATGGCGCGTGCGCGGTCATCCGCTGGCAGCATCCCCACTCCGTTCATTTCCAGTCCCAGTCGGCCACTCTGCCCGTTGGCATGTTCAAATGAACATTGACAGCCGTTCTTTTCGTTATCATGACTTTCACATGAAAATTTCATGTCGTCAAACGAACGCGCCTAAGTGGCGGCGCCTGCAAGTGCGGCAACCGGAAGGGCGCGGGGTCGGCCGCTCAGGAGGTCCTGAGGGCCGCCTCGATATGGGCGGTGAAGGCGCGGGCCTTGGCGCTGGCCTGACGGCCGGCCGGATAGACCGCCCAGAGTTCCAGCGGCGGCAGGCTCCAGTCGGCCAGGGCCTCCTGCACGCGGCCGTTGGCCAGTTCGCGGGCGAACATCCATTCCGAGCCGATGGTGAGGCCGAGGCCGGCCAGCACGGCGGCGCGCACGCCTTCGGCCGCGGTCAGGCGCACGCGGCCACGCACGCTGACCGAGGTTTCGGTGGCGCCATGGCGGAAGGTCCAGGCGGTGGTGATATTCGATTGGGCCAAGGCGATGGCCTGATGGGCGCTCAGGTCAGCCGGCGTCGCCGGTATGCCGGCGCGGGCGAAATACGCCGGCGTGGCGAGCACCAGCCGCCGGCACTGGCCGAGCTTGCGCGCCGTCAGCGTCGAATCGCGCAGGCTGCCCATGCGCAGCGCGACATCGATACCCTCGCCGATCAGGTCGCTGCTGGCGTCATCCATGATGACATCGATGTCGAGCGCCGGATGGGCGGCGAGGAAGGCCGGCAGGGCGGGGATCACATACAGGCGGCCGAAGGTGACCGCCATGGACACCCGCAGCCGGCCGCTGAGGCCGGCGCCGGCGCCGCGCGCGGCCAGCTCGGCCTCGTCGGCCTCCTCAAGCGCGCGTTTGGCCCGCTCGTAGAAATTCTGACCGGCCTCGGTGGGGGCGAGGCCGCGGGTGGAGCGGCTCAGCAGCCGGACGCCGAGGCGCTCTTCCAGCTGGGCGATGGTTTTCGAGACGGCGGGCTGGCCGACATCCAGCTGCCGTGCGGCGGCGGAGAACGAGCCGGTCTCGATCACCCGGATGAAAGCTTCCATCGCTGTGAAACGGTCCATTCCATTCCCTCCGGGAATGAGAAATACGCCTCCCGGCAACGCCCTGCAATTGCAGGGAATGAAGCTCCCTACCGCCGGGAACGGCCGGCGGCGGGGCTGAGGTCAGTCAGGCGGCGGCGCGGGCGGTTTGCAGCACCGGCAGCATGTCTTCCGGCTCCGGCCGGCGGGTGTAGTCCGGGTTGACCTCAGCATAGAGGATGGTGCCGTCCTGGCCGATCACGTAGCGGGCCGGCATCGGCAGGGTCCAGTCCGGGTCGTCGTTGAACGATGGCAGGTCATTCTTCAGGCCCTTGTACAGCGCGACCAGATAGTCCGGCAGACTGAAGCGCAGGCCGAAGGCGGCGCCGGTCTCGCCCTTCACATCCGACAGGATCGGAAAGCCCAGCTTGTTCTGGCGCACCGACTTGCGGCTGTTCGGCGCAGTCTGCGGCGAGATGGCGACCAGTGTGGCGCCCAGCGCCTCAAAGTCCGGCCGCGCCGCTTCGAGGGCCTGCAGCTCCATGTTGCAGTAGGGGCACCAGACGCCACGGTAGAAGCTGACCACCAGGGGACCTTTTCGCAGCAGTCCGGCCGAGCTGACGCTGTTGCCCTCGGGGTCTTTCAGCGTGAAGGCCGGCACCTTGTCGCCGGCCTTCTTCGCCCGGCCGGCGGCGCCCGAGGCGATCAGCTCGGCGGTGGCGCGGTGCATGGTTTCGATCACCGAATAGGGCACGTTATAGGGCGGCTTGCCGGCTTCGAAATCGGCCTTGAAGGCGTCGAGCTTGGCTTGCAGGGACATGGTGGTTCTCCTCGATTGGCGCGGGGTCGCGGATGGCGGCGGGGCGTTACGCGGCCGCGGCCGGCTTGCGCCACTCGTTGCCCTGCATGAAGGCGTCGAGCGGGGTGTGGACGATGTGGTTGGTGTAGTTGCTCATCACCTTGGTGGCGACGCCGAGCACGACTTCCAGCACGTTGCGCCGCGTGTAGCCGGCGGCAATGAAGGCATCGACATCGGCATCCGACATCCAGCCGCGGTTGCGCACCACCAGACTGGCGAAGACATGCAGGGCCTCAAGCTTCGCATCCGGCAGCGGCGTGCCGGCGCGCAGCGCCTGGATCACGCCGGCATCCATCTTCTGCATCTTCGCCAGCGTGGTATGGCCGGCCATGCAGTAATGGCAGTCATTCTCGAAATTCGAGGTCAGGTAGACGACCTGCTGCTCGTGCGGCGTCAGGGTCGATTTCGAGAACAGATCCCACAGCGCCGAATAGCCGGCCAGCAGTTCCGGCGATTCCGCCATATGGGCCTGCAGGTTAGGGACGAAGCCGAAGGCGGATTTGACGGCGCCGAGCGTCGGGCGGGCGGCTTCCGGGGCGGTATCGGCAGTATAGGCGGTGAACTGGGTCATGGCGGCTCTCCGTAGATGGCGTGTCGGGCTGAATCGCGGCGACACGGCCAACCTACGGATCGCGGCGATGATCAGTAGCCGGCCCGTCGGACTATGGTTTATTCCGCGCCGGAATGAGGGGCGGGTGGGGCCAGCCGCGCGCCTAGGTAATACCCCCTAGGTAGAAGACCGAAATGTTCAGCCATCACGCTTCGGCGTACCCCTTGTGCCAACACAACGCACCCGACAGGAGACGGACCGATGGCCCTCGCACAAGCTTTCTCGCAGACCGCGACCCGCATGCCGATCCTGCCGCCGGGCGGCTTTCCGTCCCGCCATCCGGCCGGGATGCGCGGCCAGGAGATCAATCAGCCGGGCGCGAAGGTGGTGTCGCTGCCTGGCATGAGCGACGCACTGCAGCGCATCGGCCAGCCGCTGGTGATGCCGCGCAACCGCGTGGTGCACGAGGCCGGCGATCCGGCCAGCCAGATTTACAAGGTGGTCGACGGCACCCTGCGCGTGGTGCAGCTGCTGCCCGACGGCCGCCGCCATGTCATCAGTTTCCTGCATGCCGGCGACTATTTCGGCCTCGACGAGAACGGCGAATATGTCAGCACCGTCGAGGCGGTCACCGATTGCAGCCTGACCCGCTATCCGCGCCGGCAGTTCGATGCCGTGCTGGACGCCGACGCCAGCGCCGGCCGGCAGATCTTCCGCCTGATGTGCCACCAGCTCACCACCAGCAACCGCATGCTGCTGCTGCTCGGCCGCAAGACGGCGGCCGAACGCATGGCCAGCTTCCTGCTCGACATCGTCGGGCACAGCATGCCGTGCGGGGAAGCAAATCATGTGACGGTCAGCCTGCCGATGAGCCGTGGCGACATCGCCGACCATCTCGGCCTGACCGTCGAGACGGTCAGCCGCCTGGTGACCAAATTCCGCCAGCACAAGCTGATCCGGCTGGCCAGCGCCCACGAGATGATCATCCCCGATATCGAAGCCCTGCGCGACATGGCCGGCGACTGATCGCCGCGGTCCGCGCGTCCCTGTGGTTCCCCCGGCTGCCAGGTTTCGGCAGCATCCCCGGCCGGCAGCAGCGCTCCCCCCGCTGCTGCCGGTTTTTTATGCCGCACGCATAACCGGCCACGCCGCGGGCACGGCCGGGCGTGCTGCAGTCAGGCATGCTGCAGCCAGACATGCTGCAGCCGGTCAAACTGCAGATTGCCTTGTGGATCAGAGGGCGGTGAAAGCCTGTTCAATGGCGCCGAACAGCAGGCTGTGCGACAGCGGCTTGTCCAGCAGGGCCAGGGCGCCGAGTTCCTCGGCCTGGGCCTGGATCTGGCCGTCGCGGCGGCCGGTGATCAGGATCGCCGGCACGCTTGGGCTGCGCTGGCGAATCCGGCGCAGCACCTCCATGCCGGTCATGCCGGGCATGTGGACGTCGAGGATGATGCAGCAGCCGGCCAGATCGGGATTTTCACCGAGGAAGCGGTCGCCGGATTCGAAATCGCGGGCGACATAGCCGCGCACTTCGAGCAGCGCAATCAGCGAATCGCGGACGACCTCGTCGTCGTCGATCACATAGATGTTGGCTGCGGCGTTCTGCATCATGACAGGGTGATACATGCATCCTGCCACCCGGTCATGCAATTAAGGGACTATACTTATCGGGCCTCCGGCATGCCTTCGCCGCTGGTGAAACCGACACCCAGCGCCATGCGGACCAGATGCGACAGGCTGTCGGCGTTCATCTTCTTCATCACATTCGCACGATGTATTTCCACCGTGCGCGGGCTGATATTCAGGTGGTAGGCGATAATCTTGTTGGGATGACCGACCACAAGTTGCTGCAGGATGTCGCGTTCGCGCGGCGTCAGCCCGGCGATGCGGGTCCGTGTGTCGTCGGGATCGATCTGCACCGCCTGCCCGGCCTGGGCGGCGGCCAGCGCGCGCCCGATGGAATCCAGCAGGGTGGCGTTGCTGTAAGGCTTTTCGATGAAGTCGGCGGCGCCGGCCTTCATCGCCCGCACAGCCAGCGGCACATCGCCATGGCCGGTCATCACCAGGACGGGCAGTGCAATGCCCCGGCTGCGCAGGTGTTCCAGCAGGGCGAGGCCATCCATGCCGGGCATGCGGATGTCGACCACGGCGCAGGCCGGAGCGATGGGCTGGTAGCCGAGCAGGAAAGCCTCGGCAGAGGCGAAGGCCAGCGCGTTCAGGCCCTGGGTCTCCAGCAGCGCCGTCAGCGATTCCCGGACTGATTCATCGTCATCGACGATGAACACCATGCGCCCGCCACTCATGGGCCGGCTCCCTCACCGGTCTGTTCATCGGCCGTCTTTTCGCCGGCGGGTTGCCCGGGCAGCCGGAAGCGGAAGACGGTGCCGCCGTCGGGATTGGGTTCGGCCCACAGGCGGCCGTCGTGGGCTTCGACGATCGAACTGCTGATCGACAGCCCGATGCCCATGCCGTCCTGCTTGCTGGTGACAAATGGCGTGAACAGCCGCTCGGCGATCTCCGGCGCGATACCCGGGCCGGTATCGCAGATGGCGACCTCGAGGCCGCCGCCCTCGGCACGGGTGCTGATCACCAGCTCGCGGCGGTCCGCGTCGCGCAATACCTCGACGGCGTTGCGCACCAGGTTCACCACCACCTGCTGGATCTGGATCTTGTCGATGCTGACTGGCGGCAGGCCATCGTCGAGATCGAACTGCACGCGGATGCCGTCGACCCGGGCGCCAATGGCGGCGAGATTGCTGGCATCGATCACCACACGGTTCAGGTCTTCAGGGCTGCGTTCGACCGGACCCTTCTCGACGAAGCTGCGCAGGCGGCGGATGATCTGGCCGGCCCGTTCGGCCTGGGCGACGGCCTTGCCGAGGAATTCGGGCACCTTGGCCGGCACGGCGGGGCCGGCGGTTTCGGCGATCTGCCGCGCCGCCTCGGCATAATTCATGATCGCGGTCAGCGGCTGGTTCAGTTCATGGGCCAGCGACGAAGCCAGTTCGCCCATGGCGCTGAGCCGCGAGATATGCACCAGCTCGGCGGTCAGTTCGCGCTCGCGGCTTTTGGCCTCGTGGCGCTCGGTGATGTCGCGGATGATGCCGATGAAGCCGCGGCCGCTGGCACCGCTCATCTCGCCCACAGAAAGATCGATCGGAAAGACGCGGCCGTCCTTGTGGCGCGCCTCGACCTCGCGGCCGGTGCCGATGATCTTTGCCTTGCCGGTGGTGACATAGTTGTGCAGATAGCCGTCATGCTCGCCGTGATACGGCTCGGGCATCAGCACATGGACATTGCGGCCGATCACCTCGTCTGGATTGTAGCCGAAGATGCGCTCGGCGGCCGGGTTGAAGGTCTCGATGCGGCCCTGGGCGTTGATGGCGATGATCGCGTCATGGGCATTGTCGATGACGGCGCGGAAGCGCTCGGCGGCCCGGCGCTCGGCACGCGCAGTGGCGCGGAAGCTGATGCCGAAGGCCAGCAGAAGCGCGCCGGTGAGCAGCAGGCCGATGACGAGCCATGCCCAGCCGCCGGAGGCTTCGTAGGCCACGAAGGACAGCACCAGGCCGGCCGCCGCGACCGCCGCCATCACCAGGGAACCCGACCATTGCGACAGTTTCATACCTTCATACCGGCGGCAGCCTTCTCCCATGCCTTGGTGCGGTCTGATGGAACACGGGCATTTGGTATATACTCGATATTATCTTGATTATCTTGGATCGCATCATCCGGGTTCGATTTCAAGGCGCGCGTAGCCGGCGCCGCAGCAGCCGGGCGGGGCGCAGGTCGAGCGCGACGGCGAGGCAGATCAGCCAGCCGATCACCGTCCAGCCGAACAGCACATTGGCGACCAGGATGCGCTGCCGCAAAGGATGGCGCCGGCGCCAGGCCAGCAGGGCCGGCAGGCAGTAGGCGGCCAGCACCAGAACCAGGCCGATCAGCCGCGGCAATCCGCCCGCCATGACCCTATCCTCCTCGAATCCCAGCCGGATTCTGTCCGGCCGGGCCAGCCTAAACCGTTGCCGCGGCGGCGCAAAGCATTGGCGGCGGGGTGGAAATCGCTATAGTCCGGCGCATAGCTTCCATCCCCCGGCCGGGTTGGCCGGGGTTTCGTGCCAGGCAGGGGAATCCGTCATGTCGCTGCGCAACAAGCTTGTCACCGTTTTCGGCGGCTCCGGCTTTATCGGCCGCTATGTGGTCAAGCGGCTGGCCGAACAGGGCGCCCGGGTGCGTGTTGCCATCCGCCGGCCCGACGAGGGTCTGTTCCTCAAGCCGATGGGCAATGTCGGCCAGATCGACATCGTGCAGGCCAATATCCGCATGCCGCGCTCGGTGCAGCAGGCGGTGGCCGGCGCCGATTATGTGATCAACTGCGTCGGCATCCTCCATCAGAGCGGCGCGCAGAAATTCGGCGCGGTGCAGGCGCGCGGTGCCGAGGTGATCGCGCTCTGTGCCAAGGAAGCCGGCGTGCAGCATATGGTGCAGGTCTCGGCGATCGGCGCCGCTGCCGAAAGCCGCTCGGCCTATGCACGCAGCAAGGCCCAGGGCGAGGCCGGCGTGCGCCGCCACATGCCGCAGGCGGCGATCATCCGCCCCAGCGTGGTGTTCGGCCCGGAGGACGATTTCTTCAACCGTTTCGCCGCGATGGCGGCGCTGGCCCCGGTGCTGCCGCTGGTCGATGGCGGCCATACCAAATTCCAGCCGGTCTATGTCGGCGACGTGGCGGAAGCCATCGTCCGCGCGCTGACCGATCCGGCCGCCGCCGGCCAGACCTTCGAACTTGGCGGCCCCAGCGTGCACAGCTTCCGCGAGTTGCTGCAGATGACCCTGGCCGAGATCCACAAGAAGCGCCTGCTGCTGCCGATCCCCGGCGCGCTGCTCAAACCGCTCGCCCTGCTGATGGAACTGCAGCCGTTGTTCCCGCCGCCGCTCACCCGCGACCAGATCGAGCTCTTGAAGCACGACAACGTGGTGGCGCCGGGGGCGAAGACGCTGGCCGATCTCGGCATCACCGAGCCGACCCCGCTCGAGGCGGTGATCGGCACGTATCTGTATCGCTATCGCCGTGGCGGCGGAAAGTTCGAGCCGCGCTTCAGCTGAAGGCGCGAACGGGTGGAATAAAAACAGGCGGGACGCTGCGGTGTCCCGCCTTTCGTTTTGTCTTCAGCCGGCCATCGGCGTGATCAGTCCGGTCCAGAAGGCCAGCAGCTGCAGCGCGCCGAGCAGCGCGATCAGCAGCGCGCCGGCGAGCGCCGCGCCGCGGTAGAGCCGGCCGGCCAGTGCCGTCATGCGGCCGCCGGCCAGCGTGGCAGAGCGCTGCAGGCCGAGCGAGGCCAGCGTGACAATACTGACGGTCAGCGCCACGCCGAACGCCATGGCAAACGTCGAGACCACGCCGGTCAGCAGCATGCCGTTGGCGAGCGTGAACAGCAGCACCAGGATGGCGCCCGAACAGGGGCGCAGGCCGACGGCGACGCTGGTCATCAGCAGCGGCCAGCGCTGGCGCAGGGCCGGCCGGTGTGCGTGATCGTGGGCATGGTCGTGATCATGGCCGTCATGATCGTGGGCATGGTCGTGCGCGTGGCCATGTGCATGGCAATGATGCCGGCCGCTGGCGATGCCCCAGGCCATCCACAGCCCGAGCAGCATGATGGCGCCGTAGCTCAGCATCTCCAAGGTCGCGGCATGATCGAGGATGCGCCGTGCGCTGACGTCGAACACCGCGATCAGCAGGCCGACCAGCACGATGGCGGAGACCGCCTGCACCGCGGCGGACAGGAAACTGGCGCCGAGGCCGTGCAGTACCTGGGCCCGCCGGGTCAGGAAATAGCTGCCGAGCACCGCCTTGCCGTGGCCGGGGCCTACCGCATGGAACACACCATAGAGAAACGACAGCAGCACGATAGCGAAAGCCGGGCGCCAGGATGTACCGTCGCGCGCCGCTGCCAGGGCGGCCCGCAGCTTGGCATTCAGCGCGCTCTGCAGGGAGACGACAACACCGAGCGCACGGGCCAGCGGCGCCGGCAGGGTGATCGACGCTGTGACGGCCGGACCATTCGTCGCTTTTTCCGTCGCATCCGGCTTGCCGAAATAATCGGCAGCACGGGCCGGCTGCAACAGCAGCAGCGGTAACAGCAGGGCGATCAGCAACAGGCACAGGCGAGGCAGCGGCATGGCGATCTCAGCAGGCGATACGGATGGTGGGTGGAAAGACCGAGCCGAAATAGATCGGCCGTGTCTTGTCCGGCGCTATGGCGATCCTGCAGGTGGGTGCCGGCGGATTCTCCAGCCCGGTGGCAACGCGATGCTCGACGGGGCCGACGTCGACGTAATAGCTGTCGTCCCAGATGCCGATCTCGACCTGCACGGCTGCCGGATCGACCGGCTGCGACAGATCATAGGTGAAGGCATAGACCAGCCGATCGCCGTCGCGCCGCGCCGTGAAGTCGCGCACGCGGCCGGCCGTCATCGCCTGGCCGTCGATCCAGACGTGATGGAAATAGTGATAGTCCTTCAGGTTCTCGAAGGCCTTGTCATGCAGGGCACGGATCTCGGCGGCGGAGAAGGGAGGCGCGGCTTTCTTTGCAGTCTTCTCGCCGAGGATGTCGTGCAGCACGGTGGCGCTGAAATCCTCGTCGAAGTGCCATTCCTCGCGCAGGGCGGTCAGCGTCTTGCCGGTGAACAGGCCGGTCACCGTGTAATCGACCCAGACATGCGGATGCGCCAGCGCGGCGGGCGCTGCCAGAAGGAAGCCGAACAGCAGGGTGGCGAGGCTCGCCGGATGCCGGAAGGAAAACACGAATCCGCCCCAGGGAAGACCGGCGGATCATAAACCCGATGCCGCGGGCCCGGTTGCGACCAATGGCCGCAACCGGGTGCAGCGCGCAGATCAGGTTTCCTGCTGTCAGTTCTTCTGCATGGCCGCGACCATCTCGGGCACGTTGTTGCGGAACATCTTCACATAGGTATCGGCCGGGCCGCCGGCTTTCGACAGCGAATCCGAATACAGCGTGCCGCCGACCGCGGCATGCGCCTCGCGCGCGAGCTGCTGCACCAGGCGCGGATCGGTCATATTCTCGATGAACAGCGCCTTGATGTGTTCGGCACGCATCTGCTTGATCAGCTGGCCGACATGGGCGGCGCTGGGGTCGGCATCGGTGCTGATACCGAGCGGCGCCAGGAAGCTGATGCCATAGGCCGAGCCGAAATAGCCGAAGGCATCATGCGAGGTGATGATGCGGCGCTTGGCTTCCGGCACCGTTGCGATCTGGGTCTTCACCCAGGCATCGAGGTCCTTCAGGCCGGCGAGATAGGCGGTGGTGCGGGCTTCGTAATCGGCGGCATGGGCCGGATCGATGGCGTTGAGCGCCGTGGCGATGTTGCGGATATAAATGGCGCCGTTGGCGACATTCTGCCAGGCATGCGGATCGGTGACGATATGCGGTTTGCCGTCATCCTTGGCGGCAGCCTTGCTGTCGTGATCGTCGTCGTCGTCCTCGCTCATGGTCTGCGGCTTCACGCCGGTCGAGGCGGTGGCGATGCGGCCCTTGTAGCCGGACGCCGAGATCAGCCGGTCGATCCAGCCTTCCATGCCGAGACCATTGACCACGACGAGGTCGGCGCGGGCGATGTTTTTCGCATCGCCCGGTTTCGGCTGGTAGACATGGGCGTCGCCGCCCGGCGGCACCAGGGTAATCACATGCACATCATTGCCGCCGATTTCCTTCACCATGTCGCCGAGCACGCTGAAGGTGGCGACCACCTGGCGCGGCGCGGCCAGGGCGGGGGAGGCGGCAGTGGCGGCAACGGCCAGCAGGCCGGCGGCGCAAAGGTGGCGGAGGGACAGACGCATGGGGGAAGCTCCGGGTTGGGCGGTCAGAACTTGGAATGTTATAATATAACCCTCCTGACCTCTCAAGGCGGAACCGGCCCTTCATCGTCGGCCAGTTAAAAAAACCCGGGGGAGATGCCGGGGCGGCAGCAGGGTGGGGGCAGGAGACCTCCGCCGCCGGGGCCTCAGTGCGGCCAGGCCGAACCCAGGATGATCGAACAGAAATTCTGCCGCCGGTAACCCGGCAGCTTCATCTCCAGCACATCGGCCTTGACGTTACCGAAGGTGGTCAGTGGTTTGCTGCGGATGCCATCGGCGAAATGGTCGATGATGCTCTCCTTGAAATCCGCCTCGCGCGGATGATGGGTGCAGACATGATCGCGCTGGTCATGAGTGAAGTCGTCATAGGCGATGCCGAGCACATCCATCTCGACGCCGGCGGTGACCAGCGCGATGGTCGGCCGCATGTGTTCGGGGATGCCGGGCGTGGTGTGCAGGGCGATGGACGCCCAGACATCCTCGATATCGCGTTCCGGCACGCCATAGCCCTTCAGGAATGCGCGGGCGGCATTGGCGCCATCGACCTCGAAGCGCAGGTCGGGGCTGGCATGCGCCGCGGTCAGGCCCATGTCATGGAACATCGCGCCGATATAGAGCAGTTCGGGGTCGTACTTCAGGGTCTTGCGTTCACCGGTGAGCGCGCCCCAGAAAAAAACCCGGCGGCTGTGATTGTAGAGCAGATCGTCCTCGGTATCGCGGACCAGCTGGGTGGCGGCGCGCGCCAGCGCGCTGTCGGGCACGTGGATGCCGGCGATTGTCTGGGTCATGTGCAGTCACTCCTTCGGATCGTAAATGGCGCCGGAACCGTTTCCTGCCGCGCCATCACCTGACATGATTTATCTGGCGGGCCGGCCGCCGGCAGCAACATCGCCGGCCCGCCGGATCGCGCCAATGACACGGCATTTCAGGCCAGCGGCAGCCCGGCGGGGGGACCCATGGTTCAGAAGGTGGCGATCGCGATCCATGACGGCGTGCAGGCGCTGGACATTGCCGGCCCGGTCGACGCCTTCATGGAAGCGAATGCTTTCATCGCACCCGGTGATGGCTATGAGGTCGTGCTGGTGGCGGCGGACCGGCAGCCCCTGCGCGCATCGAGCGGCATGCGGATCGCCGCCGATGTCAGCTTCGCGGAAGCCCGGGACGATTTTGCGATCCTGCTGGTTGCCGGCGGGCCCGCCCTGCCCGTTGCCGCGCCGGATCCGGCGCTGACGCAATGGCTGTGTCGCGCGCCGGATCGTGCCGCGATCTACGGTTCGGTCTGCACCGGTGCCTTTGCGCTCGGCCACGCCGGCTTGCTCGACGGCCGCCGGGTGACCACGCACTGGCAGAATGCGGCGCAGCTCGCCGCGCAGTTCCCCGCCGCCCAGGTCGAGCATGACCGCATCTATATCCGTGACGGCCGGCTGGTCACTTCGGCCGGCATCACGGCCGGCATCGACCTCGCGCTGTCATTGATCGGCGAGCGGCACGGGCCGCGGCTTGCCGTCGATGTGGCCAAGCGCCTGGTGGTGGTGGCGCAGCGCCAGGGCGGGCAGTCGCAGTTCAGCCCCTTCCTGGTCGCGCCGGTGCAGGACGATTCCCCGATCGCGCGGGTGCAGACCCATGTCATGGCCCATGTCGGCGAGCGGCATACGCTGCAGACGCTGGCCGGGATCGCTGGCATGAGTACACGCAACTTCGCCCGCCATTTCGTACTGGCCACCGGAATCACGCCGCATGACTTCGTCGACCGGGCCCGCATCGATGCTGCCCGCCGCCTGCTCGAGGCCGACGACCAGCCCTTAAAGGCGGTGGCCTATGCCAGCGGCTTCGGCACGGCGGACCGGATGCGCATCGTGTTTCGCGAGCGGCTGGGGGTGTCGCCGGCGCAGTACCGCGCCAGTTTCCGCCGGACCGGGGAGAATGGCATGTCCGGCGCCTGAGCCGGCCCGCGAACCTGGTGTAAGCGATTCAATAGCTTGGCAAAAATTTAGTCCTGTATCGGTACTAATTTTCGGAGAATTGTCCCGATTGTGCCGTTCGCAGGCCAACAAACCCCTGCGCAATAAATGAAAAGGTCAACAAATATGACCTATCGACTAAAATTTGCTTGCAAACCGGCATCCGCGACACTAAAAGCTATGGGCAACCCCGCCTGACGGTCCCTTTGCGTCTGCCCCCGCCGCGTTCCGCGCGGCATCCTGACGCCGCCAGCCGGTCTCCCGGGGTTGTCCCGTAACTGACGTTGTCCAGTTCTAGAGTCTGACCTGCGCCTTCCGGGGAGCACGCCAAGAGAGCGGCCGTCCCTGGAAAGCGCCCGACAAAGCAGCCGCCACCCGACGAACGGGCCCGACGAACGGGTAAAGAGCGGGCAGGTGGAGTGAGGAGCGTTCGATGGCCGAGAAGATGCTGAAGTTCGTGCAGACCGCCCGGGACATGCCGGCGAAGCGGATGGCTAGCGAACGCGCCAAGGATTTCGACGAGATCTACCAGGAATACGCAGCCCAGAAGGCGGCCGAGCAATCCGCGCGCTGTTCGCAATGCGGCGTGCCGTTCTGTCAGGTGCATTGCCCGCTGCAGAACAACATCCCCGACTGGCTGCGCATGACCGCGGAAGGCCGGCTGGAGGAAGCCTACGAGCTGTCGTCGGCGACCAACACGTTTCCCGAGATCTGCGGCCGCATCTGCCCGCAGGACCGTCTCTGCGAAGGCAACTGCGTCATCGAACAGTCGGGCCATGGCACCGTCACCATCGGCTCGATCGAGAAATACATCACTGAAACCGCCTGGACCTCGGGCTGGGTCAAACCGCCGAAGCCGGTGGGCGAGGAACGGTCGCAGTCGGTCGGCATCATCGGCGCCGGTCCGGCCGGGCTGGCCGCCGCCGACAAGCTGCGCCGCAAGGGCTATCAGGTGCATGTCTATGACCGCTACGACCGCCCCGGCGGCCTGCTGATCTACGGCATCCCGAACTTCAAGCTGGAGAAGTCGGTCGTCGAGCGCCGCAGCAAGCTGCTGGCCGAGGCCGGCGTGCAGTTCCACCTGAACTTCGAGGTCGGCCGCGACGCCAGCCTGGACGACCTGCGCAAGAAGCATGATGCGGTCCTGATCGCCACCGGCGTCTACCAGGCGCGCGACATCCAGGCGCCGGGCTCCGGCCTCGACAATATCGTGCCGGCGATGACCTACCTGACGGCGTCCAACAAGCACGGCCTCGGCGACACGGTCGCCGACTTCGAGAGCGGCGCCCTGGATGCCAGGGGCAAGAAGGTTGTCGTCATCGGCGGCGGCGATACCGCGATGGACTGCGTGCGCACGGCGATCCGCCAGGGCGCCACGGCAGTGCACTGCCTGTATCGCCGCGACAAGGCCAACATGCCGGGCTCGATGCGCGAGGTGAAGAATGCCGAGGAAGAGGGCGTCGAATTCGTCTGGCTCACCCTGCCGAAAAGCTTCCGTGGCGAGGGCAAGGTGACCGCCGTGCATACCGGCCGCATGAAGCTCGGCGCGCCCGATGCCTCGGGCCGCCAGGCACCGGTGGAGATCGAAGGCGCCGATTTCGACACCCCGGCCGATCTTGTGGTCAAGGCGCTCGGCTTCGATCCCGAGAACCTGCCGCAGGTCTTCAAGTCACCGAACCTCGAGACCACCCGCTGGGGCACCGTGAAGATTTCGGCGCGCAGCAAGATGACCAACATTCAGGGTGTTTTTGCCGCCGGCGACATCGTGCGTGGCGCCAGCCTCGTGGTCTGGGCGATCCGCGACGGCCGCGAATGTGCCGATGCCATCCACCAGTATATCCAGGCGCGCGTGCAGCCTGCCGCCCAGGCGGCCGAGTAAGAGGAGTCCGACCCATGACCGACATGATCAGGAAGAGCGACGTCGAACAGTGGCAGGACAACGCAAAGCATCTGGCCGAGACCGGCATGTACCGGCCGGAAGAGGAGCATGATGCCTGCGGCGTCGGCCTGATCGCCTCGCTGGACGGCATGCCGCACCGCGCGGTGGTGGAAGCCGGCATCACCGCGCTGAAGGCACTGTGGCACCGCGGCGCGGTCGATGCCGATGGCAAGACCGGCGATGGTGCCGGCATTCACGTCCAGATCCCGCAGGATTTCTTCCGCGAGCATGTGCGCCGCACCGGCTTCGAGCCGGGCGAGGGCAAGCTCGGCCTCGGCATGGTGTTCCTGCCCAAGACCGACCTCGCCGCGCAGGAGACCTGCCGCACCATCGTCGAGACCGCGATTCTCGATTTCGGTTACGGCATCTTCGGCTGGCGCCAGGTGCCGGTCGACGCCACCATCATCGGCGAGAAGGCCAATGCCACCCGGCCCGAGATCGAGCAGGTGCTGATCGAGAACCGGCTCGGCAAGGACGACCACGATTTTGAGCGCGACCTGTTCCTGATCCGCCGCCGCATCGAGAAGCAGGCGCTGAACGCCCATATCAGCGAGCTGTACATCTGCTCGCTCAGCTGCCGCTCGGTCATCTACAAGGGCATGTTCCTCGCCGAACAGATCGACTATTTCTATCCCGACCTGCAGGACGCGCGCTTCGTCTCGACCTTCGCGGTCTATCACCAGCGCTATTCGACCAACACCTTCCCGACCTGGAAGCTGGCGCAGCCGTTCCGCATGCTTGCCCATAACGGCGAGATCAACACGCTGCGCGGCAACGTCAACTGGATGAAAAGCCACGAGATCAAGATGACCTCGGAGGCCTTTGGTGAGCTGTCCGACGACATAAAGCCGATCGTGCAGTCGGGCTCGTCCGACTCGGCGGCGCTCGATGCCGTCTTCGAGGTGCTGGTGCGCGCCGGCCGCATCGCGCCGATGGTCAAGACCCTGCTGATCCCGGAAAGCGCGTCGAACAAGCCGCTGATGCCGCAGTCGCATCGCGATTTCTACGCCTATTGCAATGCCATCATGGAGCCGTGGGACGGCCCGGCGGCGATCTGCGCCACCGACGGCCGCTGGGCGGTGGCCGGCATGGACCGCAACGGCCTGCGCCCGATCCGCTACACGGTCACCACCGACAACCTGCTGATTGTCGGCTCGGAGACCGGCATGGTGCCGGTGCCCGAGCACAAGGTGGTGCGCAAGGGCCGCGTCGGCCCCGGCGAGATGATCGCCGTCGACCTCAAGAAGGGCCGGCTGTACGGCGACCGCGAGATCAAGGACAAGCTCGCTTCCGAACATCCCTACGGCGAGTGGGTCAAGAACATCGTCACCATCGACAAGATCAAGGACGCCGCTCCGGTCGCCCGCGATTTCAGCCGCGACGAGCTGCGCCAGCGCCAGCTCGCCTTCGGCCTGTCGCTCGAGGACATGGAGCTGATCCTGCATCCGATGGCGGAAGACGCCAAGGAAGCGATCGGCAGCATGGGCGACGACACGCCGATCGCTGTGCTGTCGGAACAGTATCGCGGCCTGCACCATTTCTTCCGCCAGCAGTTCAGCCAGGTCACCAATCCGCCGATCGATTCCCTGCGTGAGAAGCGGGTGATGAGCCTGCGCACGCGCATGGGCAACCTGACCAACGTGCTGGACGAGGACGCCCACCAGGTCCGCATCCTGCTGCTGGAAAGCCCGGTGCTGACCAATGCCGATCTGGCGCGGGTGATGAAATACGCCGAGAAGACCACGGCGAAGATCGACTGCACCTTCCCGGTCGCGGCCGGCGAGGGTGCGCTCCGCGACGCGCTCAAGCGCATCCGCGCCGAGGCCGAGAATGCCGTGCGCGGCGGCGCCGGGCATATCGTGCTGACCGACGAGGCGATCGGGCCGGACCAGGCGGCAATGCCGATGATCCTGGCCACCGGTGCGGTGCACAGCCACCTGGTGCGCCAGGGCCTGCGCACCTTTACCTCGCTGACCGTGCGCTCGGGCGAATGCCTCGACGTGCATTACTTCGCCGTGCTGATCGGCGTCGGCGCCACCTCGGTGAATGCCTATCTGGCCGAGGCCTGCCTCGCCGACCGCGTGGCCCGCGGCCTGCTTGGCAAGCTGACGGTGGAACAGGCGGCGGCGCGCTACCGCGAAGCGGTTGACGGCGGCCTGCTCAAGATCATGTCCAAGATGGGCATCTCGGTGATCTCGTCCTATCGTGGCGGCTATAATTTCGAGGCGCTGGGCTTGAGCCGCGCGCTGGTCGCCGACCTGTTCCCCGGCATGCCGTCGCGCATTTCCGGCATGGGCCTGCTCGGCATTCAGAAGAAGGTGCTGGGCCTGCATGAAAAGGCCTTCCGCTCCGACGTGCTGGCGCTGCCGGTCGGCGGCATCTACCGCTATCGCCGCGGCGGCGAGGCGCATGCCTGGGAAGCCAGCCTGATCCACATGCTGCAGACCGCGGTGGGCAGCGAGAATTACGCGCTGTTCAAGAAATACACCGCCGGCCTGCGCGACCTGCCGCCGATCTCGGTGCGCGACCTGCTGGAGATCAAGCCGGCCGGCCAGGCGATCCCGATCGAACAGGTCGAGAGCGTCACCGAAATCCGCAAGCGTTTCGTCACGCCGGGCATGTCGCTCGGCGCGCTGGGGCCGGAGGCGCATGAGACGCTGACCATCGCCATGAACCGCATCGGCGCCAAGTCGGATTCCGGCGAGGGCGGCGAGGCCCCGGAGAATTTCAAGCCGCGGCCGAATGGCGACAACGCCAATTCCTCGATCAAGCAGGTCGCCAGCGGCCGCTTCGGCGTCACCGCGGAATATCTGAACAACTGCCGCGAGCTGGAAATCAAGGTCGCCCAGGGCGCCAAGCCCGGCGAGGGCGGCCAGCTGCCCGGCTTCAAGGTCACCGAGCTGATCGCCCGGCGCCGCCTGTCGACGCCCGGCGTGATGCTGATCTCGCCGCCGCCGCATCACGACATCTATTCGATCGAGGATCTGGCGCAGCTGATCTACGACCTCAAGCAGATCAACCCGGAAGCCTCGGTCTGCGTCAAGCTGGTCTCGGAAGCCGGCATCGGCACCATTGCCGCCGGCGTCGCCAAGGCCAAGGCCGACGTGATCCTGATTTCCGGCCATGTCGGCGGCACCGGCGCCTCGCCCCAGACCTCGGTGAAATACGCCGGCACGCCGTGGGAAATGGGCCTGTCGGAAGTCAACCAGGTGCTGACCTTGAACAAGCTGCGTCACCGCGTGCTGCTGCGCACCGACGGCGGGCTCAAGTCGGGCCGCGACATCGTCATCGCCGCCATGCTGGGGGCCGAGGAATACGGCGTCGGCACCGCGGCCCTGGTGGCGATGGGCTGCATCATGGTGCGGCAGTGCCATTCCAATACCTGCCCGGTCGGCGTCTGCACCCAGAACGAGGCGTTGCGCCAGAAGTTCACCGGCTCACCGGAAAAGGTCGTCAACCTGTTCAGCTTCATCGCCGAAGAGGTGCGCGAGATCCTGGCGTCCTTGGGCGTGCGCACGATCGACGAGATCATCGGCCGCACGGATCTCCTGATGCAGGTCAGCCGCGGCTGGGCGCATCTCGACGATCTCGACCTCAACCCGATCCTCGCCCAGGCCGATGCCGGCGACAACGCGCGCTACTGCACGCTCGAGGGCCGCAACGAGGTGCCCGACACGCTCGATGCGCAGATGATCCTCGATGCCGCGCCGGTGTTCAGCCATGGCGAGAAGATGCAGCTCGCCTACAACATCCGGAACACCCATCGCGCCATCGGCACGCGGCTGTCGTCGCATCTGGTGCGCAAGTTCGGCATGACCGGGCTGAAGCCGGGCCATATCACCGTGCGGCTGACCGGTTCGGCCGGACAATCTCTAGGTGCTTTCGCCGTGCAGGGGCTGAAGCTCGAAGTCTTCGGCGATGCCAACGACTATGTCGGCAAGGGCCTGTCGGGCGGCATGATCGTGGTGCGCCCGGCGCCGAGCTCGCCGCTGATGCCGAAGACCAACGAGAACACCATCGTCGGCAACACGGTGCTGTATGGTGCCACCGGCGGCAAGCTGTTCGCGGCGGGCCAGGCCGGCGAGCGGTTTGCCGTGCGCAACTCGGGCGCGGTCACCGTGGTCGAGGGCTGCGGCTCGAATGGCTGCGAATACATGACCGGCGGTCGCGTCGTCGTGCTCGGTGGTGTCGGCGACAACTTCGGTGCCGGCATGACCGGCGGCATGGCCTTCGTGTTCGATCCGGCCGATACCCTGCCGATCGCGATCAACGACGAGAGCGTGGTCTACCAGCGGCTGGCGTCGAGCTACTGGGAGGGCGTGCTGCGCGGCATGATCGAGGAGCATATCCGCGAGACCCAGTCGGTCTATGCCGGCAATATCTTCAGCGACTGGGATTCCCTGCGCGGCAAGTTCTGGCAGGTCTGTCCGAAGGAAATGATCGCCCGGCTGGAGCATCCGCTCAGCGATGCGGCCGCGGCGGCCAACGACGAAAAGCGCGCCTGACCTCACGGTTCCGGCGAAGTCTGGACCCGATCTCCTTCGGGCCCGGGGAAGCGGAAACGCCGCCGGAGTGATCCGGCGGCGTTTTTTGCGTCCGGCCCGGCCGGCGGAACTTTTTCCCGGCTGCAACATTATGTCGCGGCCATGTCCGGCGCGACCCTGGCGGCTGACGCTACGGCGATCCGGCGCTAGACTGCGGCCGTGCCGGTCATGCGGCCGGCACCAAGGAGTTTCCCCATGGCCATCCCCGCCCGATCCTTTCGTTCCGCCGCGGTCCTGCTGGCCGCAGCCGCACTGTTCACCGCCGCCGGCATCGCCGCTGCCACCGCGCAGACCGGCCAGGCCGCCATGCCGCGGCCGACCTTCTGCATCATGAACCAGGTCAACGGCACCGTGACCGCCGAGATCCGTGCCGGCAAGGCCACCACCAGGGTGCCGCTGCCGCCCGGCAAGGAAGGCTGCTGCGTGAACTTCTGTTCGCAGAACCCGGCGCCGGCCGGCTACCAGGTGACGATCATGGCGCAGCCGCCCGGCGGCATCAGCCACGAACTCTGCAAGACGACGGTGAAGCGCGAGCAGCTGCTCGATGTGGTCGGCACCCAGACCGAAGGCAAATGCGCCACCCGCGCGCTGCCCTGATGACGGCCGGGTGCCGTCTCGGTCTTGCAGCAGGTGTTCTGCTGCTCGCTGCCGCGGCTCCCGCCCATGCCTTCTGCGTGGTCAACGACAGCGACCGGCTGCTCGACATCAAGGCCGGCGGCCGCATCCCGGTGTTCTATCGCGGCAGCGTCAAGCCCGGCGAGCGGGTCTGCCATGTCCCGAAGCGGTTGGATGTCGGCATCATGGTGGAAATCTTCCAGAGCGGCACGGTCAGCGGCCGCGACCTGAAGTGCCGCTTCTCGGTGCCGCCGAAAGACGCCATCATCACCGTGGCGAAAACCTGCTCCGTCGCCGTCCACTAGGCGGCTTGCGTACCGCCGGCATAGAGCGCGGTGCTGAGGTATTTCATTCCGGAATCGACGGCGAGCGTCACCACCGTTTTGTCCGGCCCCAGCTGCCGGGCCAGTTCCAGCGCGGCAATGACGTTGGCGCCCGTGGATGTGCCGGCGAAAATGCCTTCCTCGCGGGCCAGCCGGCGCGTCATCGCCATGGCATCGACGGACGCGACCGGGCGGATCGCGTCGGCGAGATCGCCGCGCCACAGGGACGGCACGAAGCCCGGCCCGGTGCCCTCGATCTTGTGGCTGCCGCTCGCGCCGCCGGACAGCACGGCGGATTCCGTCGGTTCGACGGCGACGGCCCGCAGCGCCGGGTTCAGGTCGCGCAGCCGCGTGGCGATGCCGCGGAAGGAGCCGGCGGTGCCGACCGCCTGCACGAAGCCGTCGACGCGCTGTTCTGCCTGTTGCCAGATTTCATCGGCCATCCGGCCATAGCCGGGCAGCACGTCTGCATTGTTCAACTGGTCGGTCCAGTAACTGCCTGGCAGTGTCGCGGCGATGCGGCGCGCGGTCTCGATCATCGCCAGCGTCAGCGCTCTGGTGGTGCCGCCGGTTGGGCTCGGCACGAGCGTGAGCCGCGCGCCGAGCGCCGCCATATGGGTGCGCTTCTCTTCAGAGAAGGCTTCGGAAGTGACGATTTCAAGCGGGATGCGCTTCGCCGCGCAGACGAAGGCGAGCGAGACGCCGGTGCTGCCGCCGGTATATTCGACCACCGCGCCCCCCTCTCCCGAACTGGCGGGTTTCAGGCGGCCGTCGGCTTCGGCGGCCTCGACCATGGCCAGCGCCATGCGGTCCTTCATGCTGCCGGTCGGGTTTTCGTATTCCAGCTTGAGAAGAACCCGCGCGCTGCCCTCCGGCACAAGGTGCCGGAGGGGGACGAGGCGCGTGTGACCGATGCAGGCGAGGATGCTCACGGGTCAGCTGACCAGCGCGAACAGCACCATGGCCATGCCGATGACGCCGCCGAACCAGGCCAGCGTGCGCAGCCACGGCACGCCGATGGTGTAGACCACGGCATGCACCACGCGGCTGTAGAAGAAGACCTGGGCGCCGAGCGCGGTCCAGGCGTCGGCCTGGCCGGACGCCTGGGCGGCGAGGATCAGGGCCGCGAACGGTACCAGGTTTTCCACCATGTTGAGATGGGCGCGGTGCGAGCGGCCCATCCAGCCATGGCTGGCGGGGAAATCCTCGCGGTTGCCGACCACGGTGAACAGGCCGCGGGTGAAGATGAAGCCCATGGTATAGGGCAGGGCCAGCAGCACGCAGAGCGTGGCCGAGGCGATCAGCATCTGAAGGTCGACGGACATTGCAGTTTCTCCTGGTTGGTAAACGGCTGTGGTGAAGAGGTACGGTGAACGGGATCAGGCAGCCTGCGGTCCACTCGGCCGCAGCGCGCCGGCGGCGACCTCGGCCATCTGGGTCAGCTGCTCGCGGCTGGCGCCGCTCTTGCCCATCACCAGCAGGCCGTTGGCCATGGCGACGAGATAGCGGGCCAGCGCGTCGGGGTCGCCATCCGTCGCGATCTCGCCGCGTGCTTGCGCATTGTCGATGGCATGGCGGAAGGCAGCCTCCATGGCGGCCATATGGCTGCGCACCTTTGCCGCCACCACGGCATCGTGGGGCGCCAGTTCCAGCGCGGTATTGGCCATCAGGCAGGCGCGGCGCTTCGGATAGCGGATGATGAAATCGACCACGCCCATCGCCGTCGCGTGCAGCGCGGCGAGGCCGGCATCGGGCTTTGCCAGCGGCGCCAGCAGTTCGGTTGCCAGCCGGGCGCAATAGCTGTCGATGGCGGCAAGGAACAGGGCATGCTTGTCGCCATAGGTGTCATAGAGGCTCTGGCGCGAAATCCCCATGGCGGCGACCAGCTGTTCCATCGAGGTGGTGGCATAGCCCTGCTGCCAGAACAGCTCCATGGCACGCTCCAGTGCGGCGGCAGTATCGAATCCCTTGGGCCGGGCCATGGCCGGCATCCTGCCGATTCCGGAATGATCGGTCAAGAATAAAACAAGGAAAAGCCACCGGCCGCAGGATGCGGCCGGTGGCGGGAAACGACTGCTCCGGCGTCAGGTGCGGAAGTAGCTGACGAGGGTGGCCAGTTCGCGCGCCTGGCCGGACAGCGCCTGGGCCGAGGCCGAGGTCTCTTCCACCAGTGCGCCGTTGCGCTGGGTCATTTCGTCCATGTTGCCGACCGCGACATTCACTTCCTCAAGCCCGGTGGCCTGCTCGCGGCTGGCCGCCGCGATCTCGGCGACGATGTCGCTGACCTTCTTGATCGCGGTGACGATCTCGGTCAGCGAGCTGCCGGTCTGGTTGACGAGGCCGGCGCCCGTCTTCACCTGCGCGTTGGACTCGGTGATCAGACTCTTGATGTCCTTCGACGCATTGGCGCTGCGCTGGGCCAGCGCACGCACTTCCTGGGCGACCACGGCGAAACCCTTGCCGGCTTCGCCGGCGCGCGCTGCTTCGACGCTGGCATTCAAGGCGAGAAGATTGGTCTGGAAGGCGATCTCGTCGATCAGGCCGACGATATCGGCGATCTTGCGCGCACTCTCCTCGATCTGCGTCACCGCACGGACCGCGTCGGCCACCACCTTGCCACCGGTCTCGGCGGTATCGCGCGCCGCGGTGGCGAGCTGGTTGGCGGCCTGGGCATTGTCGGCATTCTGCTTCACCGTCGTGGTCACCTGGTGCATCGAGGCGGCGGTTTCCTCCAGCGCGGCAGCCTGCTGTTCGGTGCGGCCGGCCAGATCCTGGCTGCCGGTGGCGATTTCCGCGGCAGCATTGCTCTGGGTTTCGACGGCACTGACGATTTTCTGCATCACGTCGGTCAGCTTGCCGGCCATGTCATTCAGGTTGGCCTGCAGCTTGGCAAACAGGCCTTCGTAGCGGCCTTCCATACGCAGGCGCAGATCGCCGGCAGCCAGTCCGGCCACGGTGGTCTGGATGCTGTTGATGGCCTCGCCCATGGTATCGAGCAGGGTATTGATCTGCTGGCCGATCTTGGCTGCGACGCCCTCGAGAGCCGCGGTATCGATGCGCTGGTCGAGAGCGCCGGCATTGGCGGCGCTGACTACCTGGCCGATCGAGCGGTCGAGCAGGGCTTCCTGCGCCACCCGGTTTTCCTCGTTGCGGCGGCGCTCGGCCTCGATCTGCTGCTGCAGACGATCGCTTTCGATGCCGTTCTCCCTCAGCACGGCGACGGCCGTGGCGATGTTGCCGATCTCGTCGCCACGGTCCTGTCCCTGCACCTCGGCCGTCCAGTCGCGCTGCGCAAGGCGGCTGAGTGTACCGGTCAGGTCGAGCAGCGGTCGACTGATGCTGCGGATCACCATCCAGCCGAGCACGCCGATCAGCAGCACGACGCCGAAGAATATGCTGCCATTGACCAGCGCCTCACGCTGGAAGATGCGCTCGATATCGTCGATATAGATGCCGGTGCCGATGACCCAGCCCCAGGGCGCAAAGCCTTTCACGTAGGAAATCTTCGGTACCGGCCGGTCGGAGCCGGGCTTGGGCCAGAGATACGAGACGAAGCCGGCACCGTTGCGCTTGACCGTCTCGACGAATTCGACGAACAGGTGCTTGCCGTCCGGGTCCTTGATGTCGCTGAGATTCTTGCCGACAAGTTGCTTGGAGAAGGGGTGCATGATCATCACCGGGGTCATGTCGTTGACCCAGAAATACTCCTTCTCGTCGTAACGCAGGGTCTCGAGGTCGGCGAGCGCCAGCCGCTTGGCATCGGCCTCGCCGAGTTCGCCGGCCTGGACGCGGGCGTGATAGCGCGCCGCCACGCCATAGGCGACTTCGGCCAGGTTGCGGGTCTTGTCCATCCGGTCGGTCGTCAGGGTGTCGTGCAGGCGGTACAGGCCGAGTGCGCCGATCAGCGCGAGACCGATGACCGCAATCGCCAGAATCGACCACAGGCGATGCCCAATACGCATGTTTCTCATGACGCAGTCTCCAAGCATGTGTCCGGTGCCGACGGGGGCCGGCTTTGCACAGCAGTGGAGCGGTAGTTTTCCGATCTCGATACGTTACTTATCGGTAACATGCGATTTTCGGATGTAATTTTTCGATAGCACACTATGTTTCTGGTAATCTTTATACGGCAGATGAGGGGTGGCTGGAGGTGGTTTCCGCCGGCCGGGCTTGCTATCAACCGGGCCCGGATTGAAGGACTGCCATGGCTCCCCCGCTGCTGATCCTGCGCGACATCCACCTTACCTTCGGCGGCACCCCGCTGCTCGACGGCGCCGAGCTGTCGGTCAATGCCGGCGACCGGCTCTGCCTGGTCGGGCGCAACGGCTCGGGCAAGTCGACCCTGCTGAAGGTCGCCGCCGGCATGGTGCAGGCCGACCGCGGCGACCGTGTGGTGCAGTCGGGCGTCACCATGCGCTACCTGCCGCAGGAGCCGGATCTCTCGGGGTTCAGGGATACGCTGTCCTACGTGCTCGATGGCCTCGGCCCGGGCGACGACCCCCATCGCGCAAGAACCCTGCTCGAAGGCCTCGGCCTGACCGGCGCGGAAGATCCGGCGCGGCTGTCCGGGGGCGAGGCGCGCCGGGCGGCGCTGGCCCGCGCGCTGGCGCCGGAGCCCGACATCCTGCTGCTCGACGAGCCGACCAACCATCTCGACCTGCCGGCCATCGAATGGCTGGAGAGCGCGCTGAAGCCGTTGCGCTCTGCCCTGGTGCTGATCAGCCATGACCGCCGCTTCCTCGCCAACCTGTCGCGCGCCACGGTCTGGCTCGATCGCGGCAGCACCCGCCGGCTCGACCAGGGCTTTGCCGCCTTCGAGGACTGGCGCGATGCCCTGCTGGAGCAGGAAGAGACCGAGCGCCACAAGCTCGACCGCAAGATCGTTGCCGAACTCGACTGGGTGCGCCATGGCGTGTCAGGCCGGCGCAAGCGCAACATGGGCCGCATGCGCGCGCTGCAGGATCTGCGCAAGGATCGCCGCGAACAGCGTAAAGTCGCCGGCAATGTGACCATGACGGTCAGCGAGGCGGAGACCTCGTCGAAGCTGATCGCCGAGGTCAAGGGCGTGGCGAAATCCTACGGTGACCGCCTGGTGCTGCAGGATGTCTCGCTGAAGCTGCTGCGCGGCGACCGGCTCGGCATCATCGGCCCGAACGGCGCCGGCAAGACCACCTTGCTCAACATCCTGACCGGCCAGATCAAGCCCGACAGCGGCAGCGTGCGGCTCGGCGAGAATATCGCGCTGGTGACGCTGGACCAGAAGCGCGAGGCGCTCGACCCCGAGATGACCCTGCAGTATGCACTGGCCGGCGGCAGCGACAAGGTCACCATCAACGGCCAGCCGCGCCATGTGATGAGCTACATGAAGGACTTCCTGTTCCCGCCGGAACAGGCGCGCACGCCCTTGCGGGTGCTGTCGGGCGGCGAGCGCGGCCGGCTGATGCTGGCGCGCGCGCTGGCGAAACCGTCGAACGTGCTGGTGCTCGACGAGCCGACCAACGATCTCGATCTCGAGACGCTCGACCTGCTGCAGGAAATGCTGGCCGATTATCCGGGCACCGTGCTGCTGGTCAGCCATGACCGCGATTTCATCGACCGCGTCTGCACATCTGTCTTGGCCTTTGAAGGCGAGGGGCGCTGGCAGCTTTATGCCGGCGGCTATTCCGACATGGTGGCGCAACGTGGCCGTGGTGTGGATGATCGGGGTGTGACGGCACGCGAGGGCGATGCCGCGCCGGCGAAGAAAGCGGAACCGAAGTCTGCGGCGGGATCGGCCGAACGCAAGCGCAAGCTCGGCTTCAAGGAAAAGCACGCGCTGGAGACCCTGCCGAAGACCATCGCGGGCCTGCAGAAGCAGATCGCCGAGTATCAGGCGGCGCTGGCCGATCCGCAGCTGTTCAGCCGCAACCCGGCGAAATTCCAGGCGGCGACGGCGGGACTGGAGAAAGCCGGCGCCGAGCTTGCGACGGCCGAGGACCAGTGGCTCGAACTCGAAATGCTGCGCGAGGCGCTGGAGGGCTGAGTCCTCCGTCTGCGATGTTACCGAAAAAAGAGTTGAGCCGTGGCGCCATCGCGGCGAGGCTGGGTTACCGGACACGGCTGCAACCGTATTCAGGGGGAATCGTATGACCGTCTCGCAAAAGAACACGACCCTGCCGCGCCGCCGCGTGCTGCAGATGCTGGGTGCCGTTGCCGCCTGCCCGATCTGCACAGGCCTCGCCGGCCGCGCCTTTGCCACCGATATCAACATGCAGCCGGCACCGGCCGCCGGTCATGGCACGCCGACGCCCGACGCCCACGCGGCGCCACACTGGGAGTATGGCGGCGCCGGCGGCCCCGAACACTGGGGCCAGCTGTCGCCGGATTTCCAGGCCTGCGCGATCGGCCGCGAACAGAGCCCGATCGACCTGCGCTGGCCGATCCCGGCGCAGACCGGCCATATCGAGACGGCGTTTCGCGAGATGCCACTGCGCATCGTCAACAACGGCCACACCATCCAGGTCAACTGCGCGCCGGGCAGCCAGAGCCGCATCGACGGCACGGTCTACGACCTGCTGCAGTTCCATTTCCATCACCCGAGCGAACATCTGCTGTCGGGCAAGCGCTTCGACATGGAATGCCACTTCGTGCACAGGTCGACCGCCGGCGGCCTCGCCGTGCTTGGCGTGTTCATCCAGCCGGGTGCTGAGAACATGGCGCTGAAGCCGGTCTTCGACGCGATGCCGGCCCAGGCCGGGCCCGAGGTGGCCGCTGCCGCGGTGATCCGGCCCGAGGCCCTGATGCCGGTCGACCGCCATTACTTCCGCTATGCCGGCTCGCTGACCACGCCGCCCTGCAGCGAAGGCATCGTGTGGAGCGTCTATCGCCAGCCGGTCGAGGCCTCGGCCGCGCAGATCCGCAAGTTCGCGCAGCTGTTTGCCGGCAATGCGCGGCCGGTGCAGTCGCAGTTCAATCGCTATCTGCTGGAAGCGCTGTAGGCGACGCGACAGCCTGCAGGCCGAAGCGATACCTGGTCATGCATGCGGCTGCTGTCGCGGCCGGCCCGGTTACTGGAGTGTGCGGGCGTCCTGGCGCTGGGCGGGATTCATCGGCGGTACCCCGGCACCGATATCGATGAACACCAGGCCTTCGCCCTCTTCGTAGGAATCGGGATCGACCGCCGGCGCCTCGTCGGTCGGCAGCAGGCCGCTGGCGCAGCACAGGATCAGGGTGGCGGCCGAGGCACCGTCCTCGCGCAGCGGGCCGGTGACGAATTCGATCGGCAGCATGCCGCCGCTGCCCAGCCGCAGGAAATAGTAGATCGCCACCGAACAGGGCTGGGCCATCTGCGCCATGGTCAGATGCGCCCGCCAGGACCGGTTGGCCTTCGAGGTCAGGTCGAGGTAGTTGCAGCCGGTCAGGTTGACGCCGATCTGGTCGGTTACCGTGCGGCCGACCCATTCGACCAGGATGTCGTCATGGCCGCGCACGTTCAGCAGCAGGCAGGTCTCCGCCAGCTCGCCGAGCGCGGCATGGTCGATGTCGCGCCGCTCCGGCAGCAGGCGGTCGCCGCGCCAGCCGTGCCAGACACTGAAGAAACGCCGGCTGCGTGCGGTAAGCGGTGCCGGCAAGGTATCGAGAAAGCCCATCCCCATGGGGGCGCATTATAGCGCCTCCGTACGGGCGTCAACCGGATTCGCGGCAGCGGTGAGAAAAGGTCAGAAAGACCCGGCCGGAATGTGACGGCCGGGACATTGCTGCCCCGGCCGTTCTGTACCGGCCGTGTTTCGTGGGTAAAGCGCAGTCCGGCGGTTTACTTCGCCGCCTTGACGAATGTGTCGGTGAAGGTCTTCGACAGGTCGATCTTCGCCTTGGCCAGATCCGGGTCGAACTGCGCCAGCATGTTGTAGGCGCTTTCCATGCCGGCCTTGGGGATGATGCCGGTGCGCGAATAAGTCTCCATCGAATTCTTCACCGCTTCGAGATACAGCGGCTTGTCGCCGAGGTAATAGGCCTCGGGGACAGTGGCGACGACATCCTCGGGTTTCGCCTTGGCCAGCCACAGCAAGGCATGGTGGAAGGCATTGACCAGCGCCTGCACGGTCTGCGGGTTCTTCTCGATGAACTCGCGCTTGAGATACAGCACGGCGGCCGGGTTGGAGCCGCCGAAGATCGCCTTGGTGCCGGCTTCCGTGCGGCTGTCGGCCAGGATGAACACGCTCTTGTCGTGCTGCAGCTTGGAGATCACCGGATCGAGATGCGAGATGGCATCGATCTCGCCCTTCTCGATCGCCGCCACGCCGCCGGGGCCGCCGCCGACGCCGATGAAGGCGGAATCCTGCGGATTGCCGCCGGCCTTGGCGATCAGGAAGTTGGCGAAGAAGTTGGTCGACGAGCCCGGCGCGGTGACGCCGATCTTCATGCCCTTGAGGTCGGCCGCGGTTTTCACCTTGCCCTGCAGTTCCTTCTTCACGGCGAGTACGATGCCGGGGAAGCGGCCGAGCTCGATCACCGCCTCGATGTCCTGGCCCTTCTGCTGCATGCGGATGGTGTGCTCGTAGGCGCCGGTGACGGCATCGACGCTGCCGCCGACCAGGGCCTGCAGCGACTTCGCGCCGCCGCCGAAATCGTTGATGGTGACGTCGAGGCCCTGTTCCTTGAACAGGCCGCGACGCTCGGCGATGGTCAGCGGCAGGTAGTACAGCAACGGCTTGCCGCCGACGCCGAGCGTCAGGTCCTTCTTCTCCGGCGCCGCCTGGGCCGGCGCCTGCGCGGCCGTCAGCAGCAGGGCCGCCGCGGCGGCCAGCATTAGGTTCAGGTTCATCGTTTCCTCCTCGCAGTGTTTGTTTTTTGGTTGTCAGTCGTCAGGTCGTACGGGCCGAGCCGCTGTCGGGCCGCCAGCTCAGCAGCCGGTTCTCGATCAGGGTGACCACGGCATCCAGCGCGATGACGAACAGCGCCAGCACCAGCATGCCGGAGAACACGCCGGTGACGTCGAACACGCTTTCCGCCTGCTGGATCTTGTAGCCGAGCCCGGCCGCCGAACCGAGGTATTCGCCGACCACGGCGCCGATCAGCGCGAAGCCGACCGAGGTGTGCAGCGACGAGAACATCCAGGTCAGCGCCGCCGGCCAGTAGACATGGCGCAGCAACTGGCGGTCGTTCATCCCCAGCATGCGCGCGTTGGCCAGCACGGTGGGGCTGACTTCCTTGACGCCCTGGTAGACGTTGAAGAAGACGATGAAGAACACCAGCGTGAAGCCGAGCGCCACCTTCGACCAGATGCCGAGCCCGAACCACAGCGCGAAGATCGGCGCCAGCACCACGCGCGGCAGCGAGTTGGCGGCCTTGAGATAGGGATCGAACACGGCGGCCAGCAGGGCGCGCCGCGCGAAGGCGAAGCCGACGACGATGCCGCCGCCGGCGCCGATGGCAAAGGCGAGGATGGTTTCCAGCAGGGTGATGCCGATGTGGCGCCAGATCTCGGTGCCGGTCAGGTCCTTCCAGGTGCGCGCCAGCACGTCGAGCGGCGTCGAGAAGAAGAACGGCGGCAGCAACGGCTTGCCGCCGGCGCCGAGCGGCAGGGTGGTCAGCAGATGCCAGGCGAGCAGGAAGACCGCGGCGGCGAGCACCTGCAGCAACAGCAGGACGGGACGGGAAACCGGGATCATTGTTGCGCGTCCTCGCCCTGCATGTAGGCCTTCTGCACTTCCACGCGCAACGTGGCCCAGATCGCCTTGTGGATGTCGTGGAAGGCGGCTTCGGTGCGGATCTCGGCGATGTCGCGCGGCCGCTCAAGCGGCACGCGGTAGTCGCCGACGATGCCGGCGGCAGGGCCGGCCGACATCACCACCACGCGGTCGGCCAATGCGATGGCCTCTTCCAGGTCATGGGTGACGAACAGGCAGGCTTTCCTGTCGGCCGCCCACAGATCGAGCAGCAGGTTGCCCATGATCTGCCGGGTCTGCGCATCCAGCGGCCCGAAGGGCTCGTCCATCAGCAGGATTGCCGGATCGCGGATCAGCATCTGCGCCAGCGCGACGCGCTTACGCTGGCCGCCCGACAGCATATGCGGATGGCGGTCGGCAAAGCCCTTCAGCCCGACGCGGCCGAGCCAGTCGCGCGCGCGGGCCAGCGCCTCAGGCTTCTTCACCCGCTGCGGCTCCAGCGCCACGGCGACATTCTCCAGGGCCGTCTTCCACGGCATCAGCGCATCGGCCTGGAACAGGTAGCCGGCCTTCGCATTCAGCCCCGACAGCGCCGCGCCGTCGATCTCGACGCTGCCGGCCGACGGCTTCAGCAGGCCGGCGGCGGCATTCAGCAGTGTCGACTTGCCGCAGCCGGTCGGCCCGACGATGGCGACGAATTCGCCCGGCGCCACGGCAAGGTCGATGCCGGCCACGGCCCGGTGGCTGAAGCCGACCTTGAGCTGGAAGGTGATGTCGAGGCCCGACAGCCGCACGGCGGGGCGGGCGGGCGGCGATGGCGCGGCCGCGGATGCAAGGCTGCTGCTGGCGGCCTGGGGCGTCACCGGCTGGTTCCCTCCCGGGGAGTTTGTTCGTATGCGTCGCAGGACGTCGGCGCACGATAACGACAGCGCCGCCGCGCCGTAAAGCCCGGAGCGGTTGCGATTTTTGCGCCGGCAGCGGGAAGCCGGCTCATGCTGCGGTGCAGTGGCGCGGCCGGGTTTCAATCCGGTCCGTTCCGGTCCGTTGCGTCCCGCTGGTGACCGTTTCGCACCGCTGGCGACCGCGGGTGACCATTTTGGACCGCTGGTGACCGCTGCGGACCGCCGGTGCCCGTTTCGCACCGTTCCGGCCCGCTGGCGCGATCCCGGCGCCATCACTGATATCAGTGATATCACCCGGCGATGGCGGGTCGGCCGGCAGACGGCGGATTCACGATGGCCGACAGCGGGTTTGCATAAAGAGAACAAATATAGTACAATAAAGCAGGCCGGTCAACGGCATGCCGGGGTAGTTGCGGTTTTTGCGCCGGCGGCGGGAGGCGGGCTCATGCTGCGGTGTACGCGAACTGGCAAAAGAGAACAAACGAAGTACTTCAAATAATTCTAACGGATGCTATGCGGGCCGCAGTAAATTCTTGATTTTAAGACGTCGGTATCTCAAGAAAAGATTCTTGTCGCTAACGTAATCCTCCAGCTGTTTTTCTACCCCATAGATGTTATCAAATTGAGTTTTGACCTCGATCCCTACCATTTCATCTTTTGAAACAACCAAGATATCCGCACGCCTTCGTGCGCCAACGAAGGGCACTTCCAATGCAATAGTGCGTTCTTCCTCACTAAAATTCACTAGGAGGAAGTCTATAAGTGAGGCTTTGAAGTCAGATTCATACATGCTTTAAACGGAAGGTGTGGAGAAAATAGGAAAGAGTTGAGCTTTACTAAAGCCTAACTTTTTGAAAGAGCAACATAGTAGATTGATAAGTGAGATCAAAGGACTTGGCAGTAAAGCCTAAACTTATAAGGTGAGCTGTATTGCGCAACACAGAAAGGCAAAAAAGCCCCCGCATTGCTGCGGGGGCTTTCGTCTGCCGGGGAGGCAGGCGTGCGGTATGAGGCGAGGGGCAGGCCTCACGCCGCGGCGGCATCCGTCTCGGTCTTCACCGCCGCATCGCGCGGCTGGGCCACTGGCTGAGCTACTGGCGGATAAAACCGGCCCATCATCCGCGTCACGTAATCGGTGACGTTATCCAGCGCCAGCGCGCGACGGCGCAACGGCGAGTCGAGGTCGGGCACGATCAGCGCGGCGAGCACGCCGGCCGCCGTCGCATCGGTGGCGGTCGGTGCATCGCCGAACAGGAAGTCGCGGCCGCCGAGCAGCATGGCGAAGCTCTCCAGCGAGCGGATGCCGAGTTGCGCCACCTCGTTCATGCTGTGCCGGCCGATGCCATGGGCATGCATGTTGCCGGTCACTTTCGCCAGCGCGTTGTTGCGCAGGTCGTCCTGCAGTTCCGCCGGCGCGGTGTCGAAGAAACGCGCCGGGCCGGCGGCGAAATTCTCCGCCGGAATCCAGCGGAACCACGCCATTGCCCAGCCGAGATGGTCTTCCAGCATGCGTTCGATGCTCCAGCTTTCCGCGCGCTGGCGCGCATCCAGCCCGGCATCGAGGTCGAGGCCGTATTTGCGCTCGATATGGGCGCGGATGAAGGTGCTGTCGGGCACGATCTCCTGGCCGTCGCGGATATAGGGCAGCTTGCCCTTCGGTGCCTGCGCCTGGCCGGTGAAATCCTTGATGTAGGCCAGGCCGGCCATCTTGAGCTGGATTTCGGTCTTCAGGCTGAAGTGGCTGCCCGACGGCAGGCCCTGCCACGGCCCGAAGCTGTAGAGCACGATCGGCTGCGCGGCATTGGCGCTGCGGGCGATCTCGTAAACATTCGGCATGGCGTTCATCGGGCTCTCCTGTCGATGCCCGCCAGTGGTGTCCGGGGGTGTCCGGGCGGCGGGGCGTTGCGTTGCCGCCCTTGTAGAAGCCTGCTGCTGACAGCATGCTGTCAGCAGTGCCGCGGCAGTCTGCCGGCCGTCTTTCCCTGCTGCCAGCACGCTGTCAGCAGCCCGGCCCCAGCTTTCCTCCAGGACCGAACCCGATGCGTCGTGCCGACCGCCTGTTCCAGATCATCCAGATCCTGCGCCGGGCCCGCGCGCCGCTGACCGGCGAGGCCATCGCCACCGAGCTGGAATGCTCGACGCGCACGCTCTATCGCGACATCGCCGAACTGATGGCGCAGCGCGTGCCGATCCGCGGCGAGGCCGGGCTGGGCTATGTGCTGGAAGGAGGCTACGACATGCCGCCGCTGATGCTGACACCGGACGAGATCGAGGCCGCCGTGCTCGGCGCGCAATGGGTCAGCGGCCAGGGCGACCCGGCGCTGGCGCGCGCGGCGCAGGACCTGATCGCCAAGATCGAGGCGGCGATCCCGGAGAAGCTGCGGCCCTATATCGCCGATCCCGCCGCAACGGCGCCGTCCTTTGCGGTGCGGCCGGCCGACGGGCTCGATCTCGCGCTGCTGCGGCTGCAGATCAGGCAGGGCCGCAAGCTCGCCTTTGCCTATGTCGATGCCAATGGCCGCGCCAGCCGCCGCGTGGTCTGGCCGGTGACGCTCGGTTTCCTCGAGACCGTGCGCATCGTCGCCGCCTGGTGCGAGCTGCGCCAGGACTTCCGGCACTTCCGCGCCGACCGCATCAGCACGCCGGAATTCCTCGACGACCGCTATCCCGAACGGCCGGCGGCGCTGCGGGCGAAATGGCGCCGGCATCTGGCGGAGCGGCGCGAGAAAGAGAAAGAGTAGGCCGGAAACTGCCTGTAATACCGGCAGTTTTCCGGCTGCCCGTCATGTATTCGTTGAGCCGGTTTTAAATATTCAATGAATAATAAACAGGGATTCCGGTCCTTTAGACTGCGAAACCGGCAATAAAACGCCGGATCAATCGGCATAAATATTTGTTTTTCTTGATAAATTTCCGGATTCTGCTAGGGTTTCGTCACGGCAATTTCTTGCCGTGTTACCGAGAGGTCATCCAATGACTCAGACCCAGACCCAGAATACCGGCAGTCCGCTGGCCGCCATGGAAAAGAAGGTCGCCGAGGCCCAGGCCGCGGACAAGACGGCCGCTGCCGCCGGGCCGGCCCTCGCGCCGGTGCCCCAGCAGGCCGAGGCCGCCAAGACCGCCAAGATCTGACACTGGCAAGGTCTGACACCGGCAAAGCCTGACACCGGCATCGCCGGCGACAGACCGGACAGAAGCGAGGGGCGGCGCATCGGTCGCCCCTTTTTCCGGCCCGCACCCGCCGCCTGACGGTGCCCGACCTGCCTGCCGTTCCGCAGGATTTCCAACCCGCAAGGAGGCCATCATGGCCAACACCACCATCAGCAAGCCGACCCTCGCCGAGCGATGGGATAGCATCAAGCCCGCCGCCTTCGCGCTTGTGGTCGGCCTGATCGCCGGCCCGATCCTGTCCAACATGATCGGTTTCCAGATCCTGAGCAGCACCGCGCGCGAGCGCAGCCAGTCGGCCGGCGTTGCCGTGCAGGCGCAAATCTGCGCCACCCAGGCCCGCATCGCCGACCCGAAGGCGGGCGAACTCGACTGGAGCGCCCGTCGCGACCTCGCCGATCACTGGGCGATCATGCCGGGCGCCAAGGAAGCCGCGCCGGGCGTCTCCAGTGCCTGCAGCGACCTGCTGGCCGGATAACACGCTGATGTGGCGCCAGCGGCAGTCGATCCTGACCGGCACCCTGCGCTGGGGAATGGCGATCGCGCTGCTGCTGATGCTGGCCACCATCATGGGCCAGTTCGGGCTGCTGCCGGTCTGACCGGCGGCCGTCCTCCGGCCGTACTGACGCCTGTTCCGGCCGGATACCCGGCCCGCATCGGCGGCCGGTGACCGGCTGGCCTCGCCGCCGTGGCCCCCGTATAGTCGGGCGACCATGAGTCACTGGCTTGAACTGGCGCTGATCGCGCTGCTGATCCTGGTCAACGGATTCCTCGCCATGGCGGAACTCGCCGTGGTTTCGGCGCGCCGCCCGCGACTGCAGGCGATGGCGCGACGCAAGGGACGGGGCGTACAGGCGCCCAATATACAGGCCCGGGGCGCCCGCATTGCCCTGCAGCTTGGCGAAAACCCCGGCCGTTTCCTGTCCTCGGTGCAGACCGGCATCACCCTGGTCGGCATCCTTGCCGGCGCCTATTCCGGCGCCACGCTGGCCGATCCGCTGGCCGGCTGGCTCGTCGCGCGGTTTCCGCTGCTCGACGGCGTCGCCGGCAACCTCGCCTTCGGCATCGTCGTCGGCAGCGTCACGTATCTGTCCCTGATCGTCGGCGAGCTGGTGCCCAAGCAGCTTGCGCTGAAAGACCCCGAACGCATCGCCGCCTTCGTCGCGCCCGTGCTGCTGCTGCTGGCACAGGTCGCCGCGCCGCTGGTCTGGCTGCTCGACCGCTCGTCGGCCCTGCTGCTGCGCCTGCTCGGCGCCGGCCGCACCCTGCGCGAGGCGGTCAGCGAGGAAGAAATCCGCCACCTCGTCGCCGAGGCCGAGACCGCCGGCATCGTCGAACCCGAGGAGCGCCGCATGATCGCCGCGGTGATGAAGCTCGGCGACCGGCCGGTGCGCGCGGTGATGACGCCGCGCCATGAACTGGCCTGGCTCGATCTCGCCCAGCCCCATGACGTGCAGGTCCAGCGCCTGCGCGACACCGTGCACCTGCGGCTGCCGGCGGCGCAGGGCGGCATCGACGAACCGGTCGGCGTCGTCATTGTGAAAGACGTGCTGAACCTGCTGCTCGACCAGGGCCGCGACGCGCTGGCCGAACAGGGGCTGGGGTCGCTGGTGCAGCCGGTGCCGGCGGTGCATGAAAGCGCCGATGTGCTGGATGCGCTCGAGATGCTGAAGCAGTCGCCGGGCGGCATGATCTTCGTGGTCGACGAATTCGGCAGCCTCGAAGGCATCGTCACCCCGGGCGACATCCTCGAGAGCATCGCCGGCAGCTTCGCGCTGCCCGACGGCAGCGGCGAGCATGGCGCGGTGCGCCGCGCCGACGGCTCCTGGCTGCTCGACGGCCTGATGCCGCGCGGCGATGTCGCCGACCGCATCGGCCTCGCCCTGCCCGAAGAGGGCGAGCATCACACGCTGGCGGGTTTCCTGCTCGACCGCTTCGGCCGGCTGCCCGAGACCGGCGACAGCATCGACTGGAACGGCTGGCGCTTCGAGGTGCTCGACATGGACGGCCGCCGCATCGACAAGATCCTCGCGGTGCCGCCGCCGCCCGAGCTGGAACCGGCCAGCGATATCTGACCGGCGCCTGCCGGGGTCAGTGCCCGGGCTGTTCTTCCAGGGTGCCCGGCTTGTCGTGGCGGCCATGGCGGCCGACGATGGTGGCGCTGGCCGCGTTCAGGCCGATCACCTCGACGTCTGCGCCCTTGTGGCGGAAGCGCAGCACCACGCGGTCGAGCGCGGCCACCGCCGTGACATCCCAGAAATGCGCCTGGCTCACGTCGATGATCACGCGCTGCAGCGGTTCGAACAGGTCGAAGGCGCCGGCAAAGGCATCGGCCGAGGCAAAGAAGATCTGGCCCTGCACGCTGTAGCGCCGTTCCGTGTTGCCCTCCGAAAGGGTCGAGTCGACCTGCACCAGCTTCGCCACCTTGCGGGTGAAGAACACCGCGCTGAGCAGCACGCCGGTCAACACGCCCTTGGCCAGGTCATGGGTGGCGACGACGACGACCACGGTGGCCAGCATGACCAGGCTGGAACTTTTCGGATGGGTCAGCAGGTCACGCAGCGACGACCATTTGAAGGTCTTGACCGAGACGAAGATCATCACGGCGACCAGGGCGGCCATCGGGATCTGCCGCACATAGTCGCCCAGCACGACGATCAGGATCAGCAGGAAGACGCCGGCAGCCAGGCAGCTCAGCCGGCCGCGCGCGCCCGAGGTGACGTTGATCATCGACTGGCCGATCATGGCGCAGCCGGCCATGCCGCCGAACAGGCCGGCGACGATGTTGCCAAGCCCCTGGCCGACGCACTCGCGGTTCTTGTCGCTCTGGGTCTCGGTGTAGTCGTCGACGATGCGCGCGGTCATCAGCGATTCGAGCAGGCCGACGGCGGCGATGGCCGCGGCGGTGGGAAAGATGATGCCGAGGGTGCCGAGGCTGAGCGGCACCTGCGGCAGCAGGAACAGCGGCAGCGCATCGGGCAGCGCGCCCATGTCGCCGACATTGCGCAGGTCGAGGCCCCATATCATGGTCGCCGCGGTCAGCAGGATGATGCAGACCAGCGGCGCCGGCACCAGTGTGGTCAGTCGCGGCAGGCCGAAGATGATGACGAGGCCAATGGCGGTTGCCGCCCAGGTCAGCCAGCCATGGCCGATCAGCTCGGGCAGCTGGGCGAGAAAGATCAGGATGGCGAGCGCATTGACGAAGCCGGTCATCACCGAGCTGGAGACGAAGCGCATCAGCGTGCCCAGTCGCAGCAGCCCGGCGCCGATCTGCAACAGGCCGGCGAGGATCGTCGTCGCCAGCAGATACTGCAGGCCGTGGTCGCGCACCAGGGTGACCATCAGCACCGCCGTCGATGCCGTGGCGGCCGAGATCATCGCCGGGCGGCCGCCGGCAATCGCGGTGACCACGGCAATGCAGAAGGAGGCATAGAGTCCGACCTTGGGATCGACGCCGGCAATGATCGAAAAGGCAATCGCTTCCGGGATCAGCGCCAGCGCGACGACGAGGCCGGCCAGCAGTTCGCGCGGCACATTCGGGAACCACTCCTGGCGGATGCGGAGAAAGCGGTGGCTGGCGGTCTGGTCGGGCATGGGCGGCAATCCTTGCTGGGCCTTGCTGGGCGGTCGGGCTTTTGCCCGTCTGGCCGTCTCCTCCAGGTGCCGGGGGGACGACAGGAATTCCGGGAACCGCAGGGCCGGCAGTCGCGTTCAGAACCCTGTTATTATCTGTGGGCAGATTATAACAGGCGCCACACCGGGGAGGCCCCGGCCGGCATGCAAGGCAGCCTGCGGGCAAAAAAAGGGGCCGCACGGTGAAGCGCGGCCCAAGTCTAGGGAGGAAACGCCCGAGAAGGGCATGCAACAAACCGGAAGCTTGTTGCGCTGCAATATTTAGCGGGAAGCCGGGTGCAGCGCAAGAGGAAAAACATAATTTTTTGCTTAGTCCTGCAATTTCATAGGCTTGGCAATTTTATGAGTCGCCGGAACCGCTTCCGCGACAGATTGTTCGCCGACATACCATATTGCAGCCGCGAAGTTGGGCAGGGGTGTTGCGCCTGGAACACAGGCAATTGTCACAATGACTTATAATGAGGCACGGGCCGCAAACGGGCAATCGGCCGGGTCCGGACGAATCGCCGGGGCCTATCGCTGGGGCCTCCGCTTCAGGGCTGGCGGCGACTCCAGCCGGCCAGCCAGGCCCCGAGGTCGGCCGGCGGCAGCGGCTCGGCGATGAAATAGCCCTGGGCGACATCGCAGCCCAGCCCGGCGGCGCAATCCCAGGCGGCGCGGGTCTCGATGCCCTCGGCCACCGTGGTCATGCCGAGCTTGCGGGCCAGCCCGATGCTCGACGAGACGATGGCGCGCGCTGCCGGGTCATGGGCGGCGGGGCCGACGAAGCGGCGGTCGATCTTCATTTCCTCGAAGGGAATCCGCTGCAGCTGTTCCAGCGAGGAATAGCCGGTGCCGAAATCGTCGATGGCGAGCCGGAAGCCTTTCAGCCGCAGCCGGGTCAGCACCTCCAGCGCGGCGGCGAGATCATGGATCAGCCGGCTTTCGGTGACTTCCAGCACGATGGCATCGGGCGCGAGGCCCGCTTCCGCCACCGCCATGGCGATGCGCTGCGGCAGGTCGAGGCGCGACAGGTTGGCGGTCGACAGGTTGATCGCCATCTGCAGGTCGTGATGGTCCTGGCGCCATTGCGTGGCGATGCGCAGCGCCGCCGCCAGCGTGGCATCGAACAGCGGCTCGGCCGCCGCGCCATTTTCGGCCAGCGGCACGAACTGGCCGGCGCCGAGCAGGCCGCGCTCGGGATGGCGCCAGCGTGCCAGCGCCTCGGCGCCGACCGGCCGGCCGGTGGCGAGCGACACCTTCGGCTGCACCATCACCTCGATCTGGCCGCGGCGGATGCCGTCCAGCAGTTCCATTTCGCTCGGCGGCGCATCCTGCGGCGCGGGCGCCGGTGCGCCGCTGGCATTCAGCCGGTCGAGCAGTGTGTCGATGACCGCCGCGGTCAGCGGCTTGGGCACCACGCCGAGCAGGTTGAGGTTATGGGCGCGCGCCAGCGCTTCCGCGGTGCGCAGCACGCGGGCCGATTCGGCACTGAACAGGGCGACATGGCCGGTGAAGTTGCGGTCGGCGAGATGGCGCAGCACCTCGATACCGTCCATGCCGGGCATGTTGAGGTCGAGCAGGATCAGGTCGCAGCGGTCGTCACCGCCGGCGGCCGCCAGGGCATCGAGAAACGCCAGTGCCGGCGCGCCGTCGTCGCAGATCTCGACCCGGCCGAAGCCGCGGTCGAGCAGCATGGCGCGGGTCATCTCGCGCACGGTCTTCAGGTCATCGACGACCAGGACCTGCAGTTTGGCGATATCGAAAACGGGCACGCTTAAGGCTCCGCGACGGTATCGGCGCAGTCTCAGCTGCCGTTATCGCCGGGTCAAGCGGGTCGCGGCGCCTCCGTCTTCTCATCTTCGTCATGCCCGGGCTTGACCCGGGCATCCCATTTTTGTGGGGGTAAACAGAATGGGACCCTCGGGTCAGGCCCGAGGGTGACGAAAAAGGAGGAGAGGTGTCAGCGGAAGCTGCCGTGGTATTCCTCGTTCGGCATCATCTCGATGGCGGCGGCCATGCGGTTCGACATGTTGAAAAAGCTCGCCGTCGCCGCGATGTCCCAGATGTCGCGGTCGGTCCAGCCGGCATCGCGCAACGCCTGCCGATCGGCCTCGACGATCTTGTCGGGGTGTTCGGTCAGCTTGCTGGCGAACTCCAGCGCCGCTTTCATCTTCGGGCCGATCTCGGCGCTGCGCCAGTTCATCACCATCAGCTCGCCGAGCTTCGCATCGCCGGACAGCTGGCGCACCGCGGCGCCATGGGCGGTGAGGCAGTAGAAGCAGTGGTTGATGCTGCTGACCGCCACCGCGATCATCTCGCGCTCCAGCTTGCTCAAGCCTGAGGGCGCCAGCATCAGATCGTTGTACATGTCCGAGAAGCCGCGCAGCTTCTTGGCGTCGAAGGCGTAGGACAGCAGCACGTTCGGCACGAAGCCGATCTTCTCGTCGCATTTGGCGAAATAGGCCTGGGTATCCGGGTCGAGATCCTTGCGGGCCGGGATCGGGATGTCGAGCGCGTGGACGCGTTGCGGCTGGCTCATGGCGTTTCCTCCTGTTGGAGGCAAGCTTAAAGCGCCGACCGGCGGGAGGAAATGCTTATCACCAAAGAGTGTCACCCCGGCCAAGCGATGCTGTTGCATCGCGCGCGCCGGGGTCCCGTTTTGCAACGGGGCCGGCAGAAATGGGATCCCGGCTCTTCGCTGTCGCTACGGCCGGGATGACAAGATGACAATCAGAGGCGCGCCATTGCTCGACGCAGATCGAAGCCGCCAGCGCGCGTCAGCGCGGATCAAAGCCTGGGCGCGTCAGCGCGGATCAAAGCCTGGGCGCGTCAGCGCGGATCGAAACCGGACCGAAAGTCCCCGACCTGGCCGCGATGGCGCAGCAGGTGGTCGGCCAGCACGGCGGCCATCATCGCCTCGCCGACGGGAACGGCGCGGATGCCGACGCAGGGGTCGTGGCGGCCCTTGGTCTGGATCTCGGTTTCCGTGCCGAAGCGGTCGAGCGTGGCACGGGGCGACAGGATCGATGACGTCGGCTTCACCGCGAAGCGCACCACGATGTCCTGGCCGGTCGAGATGCCGCCGAGGATGCCGCCGGCATGGTTCGACGAAAACACCGGCTTGCCGTCAGGCCCGAGCCGCATCTCGTCGGCATTCGCCTCGCCGGTCAGCCGCGCGGCGGCAAAGCCCGAGCCGATCTCGACACCCTTCACGGCGTTTATGCTCATCATCGCCGCCGCAAGCTCGGTGTCGAGCTTGCCGTAGACCGGTGCGCCGAGGCCCGCCGGAAAGCCGCTCGCATGCACTTCGACCACGGCGCCGACCGACGAGCCCGCCTTGCGGATGCCGTCGAGATAGTCTTCCCAGTCCATCGCCATTGCCGGATCGGGACACCAGAAGGGATTCTGCTCGGTGCCGGCCCAGTTCCAGCGGCTGTAATCGATGCTCTTCTCGCCGATCTGCACCAGCGCGCCGCGGATCGAAACCTGCGGACCGAGCAAAGTCTTCAGCACCTGGCGCGCCACGGCGCCGGCGGCGACGCGCGACGCGGTTTCGCGTGCCGACGACCGGCCGCCGCCGCGATAGTCACGGATGCCGTATTTGGCCCAGTAGGTGTAATCGGCATGACCGGGGCGGAACTTGTCCCTGATCTCGCCGTAGTCCTTCGAACGCTGGTCGACATTCTCGATCAGCAGCGACACCGGCGTGCCGGTGGTGACGCCCTCGAAGACGCCGGACATGATCTTCACCGCATCGGGTTCGCGGCGCTGGGTGACGAAGCGCGACGAGCCCGGCTTGCGCTGGTCCATCCAGTGCTGGATGTCGGCTTCCGACAGCGGCACCTGCGGCGGCACGCCGTCGACGACGCAGCCGAGCGCCGGCCCGTGGCTTTCGCCCCAGGTGGTGACGCGGAACAGCTTGCCGTAGGCGTTGTCGGACACGGGTTGGTTTCCGGGGTCTGGCTTATTCGGGCTTCTTGCCGCCGAGCGACAGCAGCAGCTCGGCGACATTGGCGGCCTGGTCGGTCGCCACCATGCCGATGGTGTGATAGCCGCTGTCGACGTGATGGGTTTCGCCGGTGACGCCGGAGCCGAGATCGCTCAGCAGATAGAGGCCGGCGCCGCCGACCTGCTCGATGCTGACATTGCGGCGCAGCGGCGCGTTCAGCTCGTTCCATTTCAGGATATAGCGGAAATCGCCGATGCCGCTGGCGGCCAGGGTCTTGATCGGGCCGGCCGAGATGGCGTTGACGCGGATGCCCTGCTTGCCGAGATCGACGGCGAGATAGCGCACGGAGGCCTCAAGGGCGGCTTTCGCCACGCCCATCACGTTGTAATGCGGCATGACGCGCTCGGCGCCGTAATAGGTCAGGGTCAGTGCCGAACCGCCATCGCTCATCAGCTTCTCGGCGCGCTGCATCACCGCGGTGAAGCTGTAGCAGCTGACGTTCATGGTCAGCGCGAAGTTGTCCGGGCTGGTATCGAGATAGCGGCCCTTCAGCTCGTTCTTGTCGGAAAAGCCGATGGCATGGACAAGGAAGTCGAGCTTGCCCCAGTCCTTGGCCAGCACGTCGAACACCGCATCCATCGAGGCGGCATTGGTGACGTCGCATTCCAGCACGTGTTTCGAGCCGACCGCCTGGGCCAGCGGGCGCACGCGGCGCTCCAGCGCCTCGCCCTGATAGGTGAAGGCCAGCTCCGCCCCCTGGGCATGCACGGCCTGGGCAATGCCCCAGGCCAGCGAGCGGTCGTTGGCGACGCCCATGATCAGGCCACGCTTGCCGGCCATCAACGGTTGCGGATGCGACATGAATCCCTCGGAAAACAGCAATTTCACTCTTTTTGTCGGCGCGACGGCCGGCGCTGCCCGCATCGGTGGGGTCAGGCGCGCCAGGCACGAAACACAGGCCGGCGAGAGTAACCGAAAGCCGCGCGCGGGCCAAGCAGCCTAAGCCATTATGGAGAATAGAAAAACTCCCCCGGGGCGGAACCCGGACGCAATCCGGCGAAGTGCAGCCGCTCAAACGGCAGAAGCGGCCAGCAAGGATGCCCGGCGCTGCCGCAACCAGGGCCGCGGCAGGTTTCCATCCGGCCGCATTATCGAAAGATAACTGGCGGTTGTTTCGTATTCATATTTATTCACCGATAGAAACGTTGAAAAAGGACGTGCCGGCCATGCCGCTGACCAGGACTGACGGTCGCACCGCACTTGCCGCGATTATGGAATATTCGCCGATCGGCATGGTGCTGTTGTCGCTCGATGGCCGCTGCCTGCTGGCCAACCGGGCGGTTTGCGAACTGCTCGGCTATAGCCGGGAAGAGATGCTGGTCCGCAGTTTTCGCGACCTGACCCACCCGGAAGACGTCGGCGTCTCGGCCCGGGCCATTGCCACGCTGGCGTCGCAGCAGGCCACGCACCAGTATGCCGAAAAGCGCTACCTGCATCGCGACGGCCATGAAGTCTGGGGCTATGTCGGCTGGTCGCTGATCCCCGACGATGCGGGGCAGCCCGGCTATATTATCGCCCAGGTCGCCGACATCACCGACCGCAAGCGGCACGAAGCCGAACGCGAGGAAATGACGCAGATGCTGCAGCTGGCGATCGAGGCCAGCGGCATCGGTATCTGGTCCTACGACTTCGACACCGACAAAACCACCTTCGATGCGCGGATGAACGAGCTGTGGGGACGCACGGACGACAGCTCGCCGATCACGCGCGAGACCTGGCTGGCGTGCATCCATCCCGATGACCGGGCCATGATGGCGGCGCGGGCCGATGCGGTGCGCGACGGTAACAGCGATTTCGAACTGGAACACCGGATCGTGCTGCCCGATGGCCGCATTCGCCATCTGTATGTGCAGTCCGTGCTGCAGCGGTATCCGGACTGCCGGCCGCGCCGCCTGATCGGCACCAACTGGGACATGACCGACCAGATCGAGGCTGCGGAAGTCCTGCGCCGCGCCCGCGACGAGGCGGAGAGCGCCAGCAAGGCGAAGAGCCGGTTCCTCGCCAATATGAGCCACGAGCTGCGCACACCGCTGAATGCCATCATCGGCTTCTCCGAAGCGATGAAGTCGGGCATTGTCAACATCACCAATGCCGATCTGGTGCGCTCGTACTCGGCCGACATCCATGCCAGCGGCCGGCATCTGCTCAGCATCATCAACGACCTGCTCGACCTGTCCCGCATCGAGGCCGGGCGCTTTGCCATCGAGACGACGGACATCGATCTGCGCGATGTCATCAACGATGTCGCCAATGTCATGCGCCGGCAGGCGGAAGAGGCCGGCCTCACGCTGGTCTATGACATTGCCGGTGACGTGCCGGCCGCCCGGGCCGACGAGCGCGCCATGCGGCAGATCCTGCTCAACCTGCTGTCCAATGCCGTGAAATTCACGCCGGCCGGCGGCCAGATCACCTGCGGCCTGCACACCGACGGCGGGGGGCGGGTCCGCTGCTGGGTTGCCGATACCGGCATCGGCATCGCGGCAAAGGATATCCCGCGGCTGATGCAGCCTTTCGCCCAGGTGACCAGCGTCTACAGCCGGCAGCACCAGGGCGCCGGGCTCGGGCTGGCCATCGTGCGGGCCCTGGTCAGCATGCAGGGTGGCGAGGTCGCCCTGGCGAGCGAGCCGGGCAAGGGGACGGCCGTGACGGTTACCCTGCCGGAGAGTCGCCGGCTCGCGGCCTAGTCAGCGCGAAGTTCAGCCGAGGATCGACTGCAGCTTCATCGCCACGCCCATGTTCCCCTTCACCTTCAGCTTGCCCATCATGAAGGCGGTGGTGGGGTCGAGGTCGCCGGAGACCAGCGCCTTGAAGTTGTCCATCGACATGGTGATGGTGCAGTCGGCCTCGGCATCCTCGTTGCTGACGGTGCCGGCAGTGCCGTCGACGAAGACGATGCCGTCGTCGCCGAAATCGAATTTCACGGTGGCATCGAGGCTGCCCGGGCTGACGCGCTGGCTCATGGACTGGGTGATCTGTTCGAGCGACATCTGTGGGCCTCCCTGGCTCCGCTGACTGGCTGCCTGCCGCCTCTGGACATAACGTAACGTCAGGCACCATATGGCTTTCGCGGCACGCTATATTGACGCTTACGTAAGCGTCAAGTAGCGTCGGTCCAATACGCAAAAACATCGCACAGCCAGCCGTCTTTGCCTATCGCGCGCTATGGCAGGATGCTGCGGCAGGGAGAAAACATCCGGCGAGCCCGCCACCGGCCAGAATCGGAATGGGCCAGACCGGCAAGCGGCGCCAGGGCATGCAATGAGTGACGTGACCGATGAGTGAAGCGACAGTTCCCGACCAGGCGACGGCGATCCTGCGCGTGATCCGCGACGGCGATGCCGAAGGCTATCGCGCCTGCCTCGACCGCGTGGCGGCCGAGCGGCGCTATCTGGCATTTACCGCGGCGCCGGCATTGTCGGAGGTGAAATTCTACATCAAGGCGATGCTGCAGCGCGGCCTGCCGTTCATCGTCGCCGTCGACGCGCGGGACGCGGTGGTCGGCTGGTGCAACATCCATGTGGCACCGCCCAGCGAGCATCGCGGCGGCTTCGCCCATGTCGGCACCGTCGGCATGGGGCTCGATCTGCCGTATCGCGGCCGCGGCCTCGGCCGCCAGATGCTGCAGACGGTGTTCGACAGCGCCGGCCGCGTCGGCATCGAGCGCGTCGAGCTGCAGGTCTATGCCAGCAATGCCAATGCCGTGAAGCTGTACCGCAAGTTCGGCTTCGTCACCGAAGGCGTGAAAAGCCGCGCCCGCAAGCTCGACGGCCAGTATGACGACATCATCATGATGGCCCGCCTGCGCCCGCCGCAGAAGGATTGACGGCGGCGTGGCATGACCGATGACCTGCTGATCGCCCGCGCCGTGCATGTGCTGTCCATCGTGGTGTGGTTCGGCGGGGTGGCTTTTGTCACCTTCGTGGTGCTGCCGCTGGCACGCCGGCAGCCGACGGCGGAACAGAAGCTCGCCCTGTTCGAGGCGATGGAGGGCCGTTTCGGCACCATCGCGCGCTGGGCGGTGGCGCTGGCCGGCTTGAGCGGCCTGTGGATGCTGCGCAACAACGACCTGTGGTATCGCTTCGCCATGCCGGCCTTCTGGTGGATGTGGGCGATGGCCGGCCTGTGGCTCGTCTTCGCCTTCGTGCTGTTCGTCGCCGAACCCCTGTGGCTGCATGCCGCCTTTCGCCGCCGGGTGCGGACGGCGCCGGAGGCCACCTTCGCCTGGGCCTTCCGGCTGCATCTCCTGCTGCTGCTGGCGGGCGCCGTGACCATCGCCGGCGCGGTTTTCGGCGCGCATTAGCGCCGGCGGCAATTGTTGCGGGACAATTCCGCGCTGGCGCCGGCCGGCCCGGCGGGCGTACAAACGGACATCGCCACCCGGTCATAAAAAAACAGAGCCCTCCGCCATGCAGATGTCAGAGATTCCCTTCGGCACCACCGACTGGTCGCAGGTCGCGCCCACCTATCACAAGGGCGAGACCGGCGAGGCGGTCTGGCGCACCCGCAATTTCGGCCCGATCCGCGTGCGCCAGGTCGAATACACGCCGGGCTATCTGGCCGACCACTGGTGCGTGAAGGGCCATATCCTGCTGGTGCTCGACGGCGAGCTGGTCACCGAGCTTAAGGACGGCCGCGTCTTCACGCTGACCGCCGGCCAGTCCTACCAGGTGGCCGACAATGCCGAGCCGCACCGCTCGCGCACCGCCACCGGCGCCAGGCTCTTCATTGTCGACTGACGCATTGATCGTGGGCACGTCCGGCATCGAATCGCGCTACGCCTGGATCCGGCTGGCCGCCAGCGTGCTGCTCGGCACCATCGGCGGCGTCGGCATGTGGTCGATCGTCGTCGCCATGCCGGCGGTGCAGGCGGAATTCGCCGTCGACCGCGGCGCCGCCTCGCTGCCCTATACCGCGGCGATGATCGGCCTGATGACCGGCACGGTGGTGATCGGCCGGCTGTCCGACCGCTTCGGCCTGATGCGGCCTGCCATGGGCGCGGTGGTGCTGCTGGCCAGCGGCTATGTCGCCACCGCCTTTGCGCCCGGCATCACGTCGTATGCCGTGCTCTACGGCGCCCTGGTCGGCGTCGGCGGTGCGGCGATGTTCGCGCCGCTGATCGCCGATGTCTCGCTGTGGTTTTCCGGCCGGCGCGGTCTTGCCATCGGGCTGGCCGCTGCCGGCAATTATTTCGCCGGCACGCTCTGGCCGCCGGTGCTGGCGCATTTCATCGCGCTTGCCGGCTGGCGCGCCACCCATATCGGCGTCGCCGCCTTCTGCCTGGTCACCATGCTGCCGCTGCTGCTGGTGCTGCATCGCCGCGCGCCGGACCAGCCGGCGCCGCCGCTCGCCGCCGCCGGCCAGCCGGTGTTCGGCAGCCGGCCGCTCGGCCTGTCGCCGCGCCTGGTGCAGGGCCTACTGCTGGTTGCCGGCGTCTGCTGCTGCGTCGCCATGTCGATGCCGCAGGTGCATATCGTCGCCTATTGCGTCGATCTCGGGTTTGGTCCGGCGCGCGGTGCCGAGATGCTGTCGCTGATGCTCGGCTGCGGCATCGTCAGCCGGCTGGCGTCGGGCTGGATCCTTGACCGCATCGGCGGCCTGTCGACCCTGCTGCTCGGCTCGGTACTGCAGGCGATTGCGCTCGCCTGCTACCTGCCGTTCAACGGACTGGCGTCGCTCTATATCGTCTCGGCGCTGTTCGGCCTGATGCAGGGCGGCATCGTGCCGAGCTATGCCTTCATCATCCGCGAGCTGTTTCCCGCCCGCGAGGCCGGTTTCCGCGTCAGCATCACCATTTCCGCCACCATGGCCGGCATGGCGCTCGGCGGCTGGCTGTCGGGTGCCATCTATGATGCGACCGGCAGCTACCAGGCTGCCATCATCAACGGCGTGGCGTGGAACATCTGCAATGCCGCCATCGCCGTCTGGCTGCTGTGGCGCGAACTGCGGCGGCAGCCGCAGGCCGGGACCGCCGCGGCCATCTGATTCCTCTACCGGCTGCGATGGCGCAGCGCCTCGACCAGCAGGGCGAAGGCCGGTGACGATCTGGTGGGCCGGATCGACGCCCGCAAGCAGGCGACGCGCAATACGGACGACAGCCATGCTGCCGTTGCCGACGGATCAGTCGGCCGGCGTGCAGAGGTCCATCTGTCCGCTTTCCGGGTCGATCAGCCATTCGCGATGCCGGACCAGGCCGGTGCCGGCATCGCCGGGACCGCCGCGGATCATCGGAAAGAAATCGCGGCTGTCATAGGGGTAGGTGGGGAAGGTCTGGCCGGCCAGTGCCAGGCTGGCTTCGCCATCGCTGGTCAGCGGCAGGTAGAGGCGGCGGGTCTCGGCGGTGGTTTCCGGATCAAGACGGAACAGGCTTTCGACATAGACCGGCCGCTGCGTCTCGCGCATCAGCCGGTACAGCCGCTCCAGCAGGTCGCGGTAATTCACGCCGGCCAGCTCGTCGAGCCAGCGGCCGGTGAAATCCTCGCCGTACCGGCTGGCGATCGCGGTGCCGACCAGGCGGTAGTGGATGCGCGGCACCGGTCCCACCAGCTCGACCAGCAGCAGATGCGGCAGCACATGGCGCGGCATGTCCAGCGGATCGACATCCTGGCGCGATGGCGGAACCGGTCCGGCGCGGCGACTGTCCCAGTAGCGGTAAAGATCCGCCAGCACCGGATCGTGCTGTATTCTCTCGGGCAGCATCGGCGAAGGTCCCTCTCTCGGCGGAGGGTCATAACACACGGCTCGCTAGAATAACATATAGAAACTGTTCAAATAGCGGTTTTCCGCGACGGCGGCCGGCTCACGCCAGGCCGGTATTGCCCTTGCCCGGCAGCAGCGACCGCGCGGCCCGTTCGTCGGCGCGCAGCCGCGTCGCGGTCAGCTCGCCACACTGCTCGAGGATCGGGTAGGCCACCGCGGTCAGGTGGCTGTTGATGCGCTTGAGGTCGCGGATCACGTCGAGGTGGATCGCGCTGGTCTCGATGGTTTCGGTGCGGCCCTCGCGGATGCGCTGGTAATGGTTCTCGGCGGCCTGCTGCTCGGCCGCGCGCAAGGAGGCCTTCTCCTGCAGCAGCTGGCGCGCCAGCTTGACGTCGCCGGCCATGAACAGGTTGCAGGCCATCTGCAGGTTGGTGGCGACGCGGCGGTGGATGCCGGTCAGCTCGGCCAGGCCCTCGCTGCTGAAGGCGAGCTTGTTCTTGATCTTCTTCTGCGCCAGCTCCATCAGGTTCTTGTCGATGATGTCGCCGATGTGTTCGAGATTGGTGGTGAAGGTCAGCACGTCGACATAGCGGCGGCTCTCGCCCTCGTCGAGTTCATGCTTCGACAGCTCGGTCAGATACAGCTTGATCGCCTCGTGCAGGCGGTCGACGTCGTCGTCGCTGTGTTCGACCGCCTTGGCCAGCTTGGCGTCGTCACGGGTAAACACCGTCATCGTTTCGTCGAGCATGCGGCTGACGATATCGCTCATGCGCAAGGTCTCGCGCGCCGCCGCCGCCAGCGCCACTCCGGGCGTGTCCAGCGCCGCCTTGTCGAGATAGCGCGGCCGCGCGGCGAGATCGGTCACCGGCGGATCGGGCAGCAGGCGGCGGGTCAGCGCGTCGAGCGGACGCACCAGCGGCAGGAATACCGCGGCCAGCGCGATGTTGAAGGCGGTATGGGCATTGACCACGAGCCGTGCGCCGTCGTCGCCGAACACCGACAGCCAGCCGGGCAGCTGGTGCAGGAAAGGCAGTACGGCCAGCGTGCCGATCACCCGTGCGATCAGGTTGGCGAGCTGGGCGCGGCGCGCCGCCGGCGGCTGGCCGGAGGCTGCGACCAGCGGCGAGATCGCGGTGCCGATATTGGCGCCGACCACGAGTGCCACGGCGAGCGCGCCATCGATGGTGCCGGCACGCGCCAGCGAGGCGGCGATCAGCACGGTGGCGAGGCTCGCGTGGCTCAGCCAGGTCAGCAGCGCGAAGATCAGCACGGCGAGCAGGGGCGCGCGCTCCAGCGGCTGCAGCAGGGCGGCGAGTTCCGGCGCATCGCGCATCGGCGCCGAGGCATTGATGATCATCTCGAGCGCCAGCAGCATCAGGCCGAGCCCGATCAGCAGGCGGCCGCCATGGCGCGGCAGGCCGCCCTCGGCAGCGAAGAAGCCGGTCACGCCGAGGATGATGCAGGCCGGCCCGAGCCAGTGCAGGTCGAGCGACAGGTACTGCGCGCTGATCGAGGTGCCGATGCCGGCGCCGAGCAGCACGGCGATGGCGGCAGGACCGAAGATCAGGCCGCGGCCGGCGAACGAGGCGACGATCATGCCGGTCGCCGTGCTCGACTGCAGCAGGGCGGTCACCCCGATGCCGGCGGCGAAGGCGCGGAAACGGTTCTGCATGGCGCGGCCGAGCAGGCGGCGCAGCTGGGCGCCGAAGGCGCGGGTCATGCCGGTGCGCACCATGCGCACGCCCCACAGCAGCAGGGCGACGCCGGCGACGAGATTGAGCAGAAGGTCGGTCGCACCCTGGGTCATTCGGCGGCCCCCCGGCAGCGGTGCGCACGGGATGCGGGGGGCGCGCCTGCGTCGCGGATGTCGGGGTCGTCGTCGCAGAGGAGGAACAGCATGGCCGGAAGCCCCGGGATTCTGAATGTTACAGAATCATTACACCTATATGACAGTGGCCCCAAGTGTTTTATGGGTGATTTTCCGGCGCCTCTCTGAAATGGCCCATTACCTGCACAGACTGCCATAACGCTGCACAGCTTCTGCCGCATTAAATGAACACTTATCGGGAAAAGGGGTTCGGAATTCGGCTGTTAAGCCATGGCTGGTCAGCCAACGGCCCATCTCGCCGAGCGCTCATGGCGGTTCGGGATCAGCGGCCCTGTATCAAGTATGGGAGAGCACTCCGGCCTGGCAGCGCATCAGATGGGGGCCTTGGCCTGCTATCGGCCGTCCCCTTAAGCGTCCCAGATTTCCCGAAATGATGTCCCGAACGCATATCGACGCCCCGGATCGACATCCGGGGTATTGGGCTTTCAGTATTTTGGCGAACAGGCAATCCAACGCGTCCCCCCGTGTTGCCTACGCCCTGCTCTGTTCAGCCAGTTCGCGGAAGGCCTGGGCGGCCGGCGACAGGTCGTAGCCCTTCTTGGTGTAGAGCAGGAAGCTGCGCAGCATCACCGGGTTGGCGATATCGACAAAGACGGTGCCGAACAGCCGGCCGAAGGGCTCCGCATAACCTGGTGCCGCGGTGACGCCCATGCCCTGGCCGACCAGCGCCAGAGCGGTCGGCAGGTAGCGGACCTGGGTGGTGCGCGGCAGATGCACCGACATGCCGGCCCAGACCGTACGTTCGAGATGGCCGCTGAAGGTGTCGGAATAGAGGATCCAGTCGGCATCGGCGACATCGGCCCAGTCGATCTGCGCGCGCTGTGCCAGTGGACTGCTGGCCGGGCAGACGCACTGCATGCGCTCCTGCCACAGCAGGTCCGATTGCACGGTATCCGGTGCCGGCCGCTCCGGGCCGATGCCGATTTCCGCTTCGCCCTGGCGTACGGTTTCGACCACGCGGTCGGCGGTGGTGTCGGTCACCGTCACGGCGATCTGCGGATACAGGGATCGGTATCGCGCCAGCACCGGCGGCAGCCAGGAGCAGGCCAGCATCTGCGGCACGGCCAGCCGCAGGGTACCGCGGCGCAGGGCGCGCAGATCGGCAGCGCCATCCACCACCTCACGCAAATCCCCCAGCATGCGTTCGGCGATCGGCAGCAGCTGGCGCCCGGTTTCGGTGAGCTGTGCCCGGCGTTTCACCCGGTCGAACAGCGCCAGGCCGAATTCGGTTTCCAGCTGGCGCACCAGCATGCTGACCGCCGACTGGGTCAGGAGCATGCGGCGGGCGGCCAGGGTGAAGCTGCCGGTCTGGGCGACGTCGCAGAAGGCCCGCAGCTGCCGGAGGGTGATATTCATAAGATTACCTTATGAAAACAGAAGTAGAATTCATTTGTATGATACGTCTACCGCTCTGACAATGCCAGTCAGGATGGCGTCGACACGAGGCGACGCCGTGGCGGGGGATGGCATGCATATTGCTGTAATCGGTACCGGTATTGTGGGCGCCTGTGCGGCGGCCTGGTTACAGCGGGATGGCCATCAGGTGACATTCATTGATCCCCGCGAGGCGGGCGAGGCCTGCTCCTTCGGCAATGCCGGCTCGCTGTCGCCAAGTGCCTGCCTGCCGGTCGGCATGCCCGGGATGTGGAAGAAGGTGCCGAAGTGGCTGCTCGACCCCGAGGGGCCACTGACCATCCGGCCGGCGCATCTGCCGGCAGTACTGCCCTGGCTGGTGCGATTCCTGCGCGCGTCGACAAGAGAAGAGGTCACCCGTATTGCCACGGCGATGCGCGGACTGCTGCAGCCGGTCTTCGAGGCTTATGAGCCGCTGCTGCAGCGCGCCGGCGCCACCGGTCTCGTGCGGCGCAGCGGCTGTCTCTATGTCTATTCGTCGCGGCAGGCCGCCGACCAGTGGAAATGGGGCATGGACCTGCGCCGCAGTCTCGGCGTCGAGCTACGCGACGTCGACAGCGATGAACTCGCCGAGATGGAGCCGGACCTGAAGGGCCGTTTCCGCTTCGGCCATTATGCGCCCGACAACGGCTCGGCTGCCGATCCATCCGCGCTCGTGAAGGCGCTCTACGCCCAGGCTTTGCGCGATGGCGCCAGCCATCTGCGCCAGAGCGTGACGGGCTTTGACAAAAAGGGCGGCACGGTTTCCGCCCTGCGCCTCGACAATGGCGAGAGCCTGCCGGTGGATGGCGTGGTGATCGCCGCCGGCGCGTGGTCGGCTGCACTGGCCGCCAGGGTCGGCGCGCGCGTGCCGCTGGAATCGCAGCGCGGCTACCATGTCACCGTGGCCAGCTCGAATCTCCAGCTCGGCCGCACCGTGATGGCCACGGAATACAACATGATGGTCAATCCGATGGCGATGGGCCTGCGGCTTGCCGGCACCGTCGAGCTGGCCGGCCTGAAGGAGCCGCCCCGCTATGCCCGTGCCGAGGCGCTGCTGAAGAAGGGGCGGGAACTGTTTCCCCATCTCGATACCAGCAGCACCAGCCTGTGGATGGGCCATCGCCCCTGCCTGCCCGACAGCATGCCGGTGATCGGCCGTGCGCCGCGGGCGGAGAATGCCTGGCTCGGCTTCGGGCACGGCCATGTCGGCATGTGCGGCGGCGCCAGCACGGGCCGCGAGATCGCCAACCTGGTCGCCGGGCGGCCGCCGGAAATCGACCTGACGCCATTCCGGCCAGACCGGTTCAGCTAGGGGAGGGCGGATTGAACGGCACGGCATCCTGGTCGATCGGCATTGATGTGGGCGGCACCTATGTGGATGTCGTCGCCGTCGCCGACGCCGGCCATGCCCAGCGCCGCAAGATTCCCCGCAGCGATGCCGACCCCGCCATCTCGGTGCTGTCCGCCATCGACGAGGCCCTGAAGGCCTCGGGCATTGTGCCATCCTCAGTCGGCCGCATCATCCACGGCTCGACCCTGGTCACCAATCTGCTGCTTGAACAGACAGCGCCATCAGTGGCCGTCATCACCAATCGCGGTTTCGGCGATGTGCTGACGGTCGGCCGCCAGAATCGGGCAGCGCTCTATACCCTGACGCCGGAACCGCAGGTGCCGGCTGCACTGTTTCCGCGCGCCCTGCGCTTCGAGATCGGCGGCCGCCGCGATGCTGCCGGCCGGGAGACCGAGCCGCTTGATGCGGCCGAGCTGGCCGATGTCGCCCGCCGCATTGTCGCCAACGGTGCCGAGGCCGTGGCGGTCTGCCTGCTGCATGCTACCCGTGACCCGGCGCATGAGCTTGCGGTCGGGGCCGCCTTGACGGCGACCGGTCACGATCTTGCGGTTTCGCTGTCGCATCAGGTCGATGTGGCGCCGGGAGAATTCGAACGTTTCCTCGCCACGGCACTCGATGCCTATGCCAAACCGTCGACACGCCGCTACCTCGATGCGCTGGGTGCCGGTCTGCGCGACCGTGGCCTGCCTGAGCCGGCGATTGTCACATCCGATGCGTCGCTGCACCTGCCGGCCGATGCTGCTGCGGCGCCTTTGCGGCTGGCACTCGCCGGCCCGGCTGCGGCGATGAGCGGCTTCCGGCTGCACCGCATGACGGACGACGGAAGTGTGGCCTGCATCTCGGTGGAGACGGGCGGCACCAGCACGGATCTCGGCTTGATCGGACCCGACGGCATCATCTGTGGCCGGCAGGTTGCGATCGGCGGGCTGTCGGTCAGCCTGCGGGCGGCGGATATCCTGTCGGTGCCGGTGGGCGGCGGCAGCATTGTGCAGGTGAACCGTGCCGGCGCCCTGCGGCTGGGGCCGCAATCGATGGGCAGCCTGCCCGGACCGGCTGCCTATGGCCGCGGCGGCAGAGTGCCGACCCTGACGGATGCGCTGATGGTGCTTGGCCGCCTGCCGACGCAATTGGCCGGCGGCTTGTCGCTCGACATGGTCGCGGCGCGCGCGGTGATGGCCGGCGTTGCAGGGGAGCTGGGCTGCGACATCATCGCGGCGGCGCAGGCCGTGGTGGCGACCGCAGCGACGATGATCGCGGAAGGCATCAAGGCCCATGCCTATCATCATGGCGTTGATCCGACCGCTGCCCGGCTGATCGCCGGCGGCGGCGGCGGGGCGCAGCATGCCGCCGAGGTGGCGGATCTTCTGGGCAGCACGCAGGTGACGATCCTGCCCGATGCCGCGGTTGTTTCGGCGCTGGGCTGTCTTGCGGCCGCGCAGATGAATGCAGAAGAGCGCGCGCTCGACATTGCCATCAGCGCGACAGACTGGCCGGCGCTGATGGCCGTAGTGCAGGCGGTGGCCGGCCATGCCGGTGCAACGGCGGCCATCGAATGGTCGGTCGAGGCGGTCTATCAGGGCCAGTCGGCCGCGCTGGAGATTCCGTTCGATCCGCGGCGTGACGATGTCTCGGCGCTGGCCCAGAGGTTCGATCAGGCACATGCCCGTGTGCGCGGCCATGCCTTTGACCGACCCCGCCAGTTGCTGCGCCTGCGCGGCCAATGGGTAATCCAGGCTGCCATGCTGCAGTCGCCGCTGCCGGCCGGGGCTTCCCTGCCGGCCGGAGCGGCCGAACGGCCGGGACCGGATGCCGTCTTCACCGAGACGACCAGCATCTGGATCCCGGCCGGGTGGACCTGCCGTGAGACAAAGGACGGCCTTGAGCTGCAGCGTGAGGCGCGGGGCAGGGCAGCCATCCACCATCTGGAGGGCGCGGCATGACGGTAACGCGCCTGCAAGCCGCGCTGGTGCCACGGGTCGAGCCGCTGCGGCTGTCGCTGCAGGCGGCGTCCGACCGCATGCAGGACAGTCTGATCGGCGGCGCCTATTCGGCCATCGCGCGCGAGGCCGGCGACGGCGCCGCGGCGCTGTTCCTGCCCGATGGCCGGCTGCTGGCGCAGGCGCGCTCGCTGCCGCTGTTACTGGGATCGCTGATCCCGGCCGTCGCTGCGGTGCTGCAGCGGTTTCCGGCCGGCACCATGCAGGAGGGTGACGGTTATCTGCTGAACGATCCGTTCGCCGGCGGCACCCATCTGCCTGATCTGACGTTGATCCGCCCGATCTTTCTGGATGGCGAAATGATCGGTATTGCCGCGGCGAGCCTGCATCACCAGGACGTCGGCGGCATCACGCCGGGCTCGATTCCGCCGCATGCCACCTCGATCTTCCAGGAAGGGTTGCGCATCCCGCCGATGCGGTCGCATCGCAATGGCGTGCTCGATAGGCAGCTCGAGGCCCTGCTGGTGGCCAACAGCCGCACGCCGGACCTGCTGCTGGGCGACCTGTCCTCGCAATGGTCGGCGACATCGCTGGGCAGTCGCGAACTGCAGGCACTGGCCGCGCGCGAGGGCCGCAGTTTCGGCGCGCTCTGCGATGCCCTGATCATGCAGGCGGAAGCCCTGACCCGGCAGGCGCTGCTGGCCTGCCCGGATGGCACCGGCCAGTGGGAAGATGCCCTCGACAGCGATGGCGTCGGCGATGATCCGGTGCCGATCCGGGTGACGGTCGAGAAACGCGGCGACCGGCTGCGCATCGACTTCACCGGCTCCGCATCGCAGACCCGCGGGCCGGTCAATGCGGCGCCTGCCGCGGTGCTGTCGGCGGCATTGTATTTCATGCGTTCGCTGGCACCGGATGCACCGAACAATGCCGGCTGCCTGGCGCCGCTCGACCTGGTGCTGCCGGAGGGCAGCGTGGTCAATCCGCGCTGGCCGGCGGCGGTGAATGCCCGCACCGGTACGGTCAAGCTCGCCTGCAACGCCATCATCGGCGCCTGGAGCAGTATCGCTCCGGCCGCGGCGACGGCGGCCAATGCTGGCGTGGCGGCGGTGATCGCCTTTGCCGGCACCGGCGCCGACGGTCGCAGTTTTGCACTGACCGAAGTGATGGCCAGCGGTGCCGGCGGCCATTCTGGCGGCCCCGGCACATCCGGCATTTCCACCGATGTCAGCAATGCCCGCAACACGCCGGTCGAGATCATCGAGGCGCGTACGCCGATCCGTATCGAAAGCTATGGCCTCGCCGCCGGTTCGGGTGGCGCCGGCCGGCATCGCGGCGGTGACGGTCTGCGGCGAGTCTATTGCCTGACCGGCGGCAGCGGCATGGTGTCCTATCGCGGCGAGCGGCACTGCCATGCCGCCCGTGGCGCCGCCGGTGGCGCCCCGGGCGCGGTTTCGCGGGCCTGGATCGAACGGATGGACGGACGGATCGAAACACTGGGCGCCAAGGCCCAGTTCGAGTGGGCAGCCGGGGATCGACTGCATGTCGAAACCGCCGGTGCCGGTGGATGGGGACAACCGGAAGGCCAACAGGCGGAAGGCCAACAGGCAAACGCATCAAGCGAGAGAGAAGGAGACTGACATGACAGGGGTAATGCGACGCGACATGTTGAAGGGGGCAGCCGTCCTGCTGGGGGCTGCAGCCGTGGCCTTGGTATCATCGGCTGCGCCGGTGCTGGCCGAGGCCTATCCGTCCAAGCCAGTGACCATCGTGGTGCCGTTTCCACCGGGCGGCTCGACCGACCTGCTGGCCCGCCAGATCGCCGAGAAGATTTCCGGTCCGCTGGGCCAGCCGGTGGTGGTGGAGAACCGTGGCGGTGCCGGCGGTACCGTGGGCGCCTTCCACGTGGTGCAGGCGGCGCCGGACGGCTATACCCTGCTGATGGGTGTGACCGGATCGAATGCGATCAGTGCCGCCCTGCGCGACGACCTGCCATATGACCCGGTGAAGAACTTCGCACCGGTCAGCATCGTGGTCAGTTCTCCGCTGGTTCTGGTGGTCAACGCCGACAGCAAGTTCAAGACCGTCAAGGATGTGATCGACTACGCCAAGGCGAAGCCGGGCACCTTCACCCATGGCTCGCCTGGCGTCGGCACCTCGATGCATATGGCCGGTGAGCTGTTCGGCCTGCAGTCGGGCACCAAGCTGGTGCATGTGCCCTACAAGGGCAGCGCTGCGGCGCTGCAGGATCTGCTGGGTGGCCAGATCGACGGCATGTTCGGCGATCTGCTGGTGGTGTCGGAATATATCAAGACCGGCAAGCTGCGGGCGCTGGGCGTCACCTCGAAGAAACGGCATCCGATGCTGCCGGATACGCCGACCATCGCCGAGGCGGCCTTGCCGAATTACGAAGCGATCTCCTGGCAGGGCGTATTCGCCCCGGCCGGCACGCCCGAGCCGATTCTCGATCGGCTCTACAAGGAAATCTCCAAGGCGGTGTCCGCGCCCGACCTAAAGGACTTCTTTGCCCAGCGCGGCTTCATCGTCGAGGGGCGCACGCCGGCAGAATCCAAGGCGTTCATCGCGGCGGAGGTGCCGAAGTGGAAGGACGTGGTCAAAGCGGCCGGGATCAAGACCAAGTGATCGAACATATCGGCGGGCCTGTCCTCAGGGGGGGACAGGCCCAGCCCATCACCCCGGTGATCCGTGTCGATGCCCCGCTGGTCTTCGTGGCGGGGCAGGTGCCGATGGTGGATGGCAGGCCGGCAGCGCCGGATATTGCCGGCCAGACCCGCTGCGTGATCGGCATGATCGAGACCGAACTGAAGAAAGCCGGCTGTGGGCTGGGGGATGTCGTCAAGGTCACGGTCTGGCTGACCGACAAGGACGATTATCCGGCCTTCAATGCCACCTACGCCGAAATCTTCGGCACCCGGCAGCCGCCCACGCGCTCGACCGTGATATCCGGCCTGATCGCGCCGGTGCGGATCGAGATGGAGGTTATCGCCGCCGGCCGGCGTGCGTGAGAATTCTCTACCGTTTCCCCGGAGACACATGGATGAGTGACCAGCCCAGAGAGACAGCATTGGCACGCCGAAGTGAACAGATCGCTGCCGGCGTGGTGATCCTGTTCGGCGTCGTCGTCGGCGCCATTGCCTACGGCTACCCGATGGGATCGCTGGCCCGGCCCGGTCCGGGTTTCGGCCCGTTCCTGGTGGCCTGCCTGATCGTCGGGCTCGGTGCCGCGATCATGGTCGAGGTCCATACCGGCAGTTTCAAACCCTTCAGGATGCCCATGCGGCCATTGCTGGCGACCAGTGCTGGCATCCTGGCTTTCGCCCTGCTGGCGGAGCGGGTGGGTTTCATGCCGGCAACGGTCGCGCTGGTTCTGGTGAGTGGACTTGGCGAGCGCCGCCTGTCGTATTGGCCGTTGGTCGGGCTCGCAGTCTTCATGGCCGTCTTCGGGTCGGCGGTGTTCATCTGGGGACTGGGGGTCCCCCTCAAGTCGATAGGGTTGCAGTGATGATGGAGCTTCTGTCCAATCTGGCCATGGGGCTGCAGACGGCGCTCGGTCTGCAGAACCTTCTGTTCTGTTTCATCGGCGTCACGGTTGGCACCTTCGTCGGGGCCCTGCCGGGCCTTGGTCCGCTGGCGGCGATCTCGCTGGCCCTGCCGATCACCTACTATCTCGATCCGACGGCGGCACTGATCATGCTGGCCGGCATCTTCTACGGCACGCAGTACGGCGGCGCGATCGCGTCGATCCTGCTGAACCTGCCCGGCACGGCAACGGCGGCGGTGACCTGCATCGACGGCTATCCGCTGGCGCGGCAGGGCAAGCCCGGCCTGGCGCTGTTCATCACCGCCATCTCTTCTTTCTTCGGGTCGTCCTTCGCCATCCTGCTGGTGATGGGCTTCGCGCCGCTGATCGCATCCTTCGCGCTGGCCTTCGGCTCGGCGGAGTATTTCTCGGTGATGGTCCTCGGCCTGGTGGCGGCCTCGACTCTGACGGTGGGCTCGCCGCTCAAGGGGCTGGCCATGGTGGCCGTCGGTCTCGCCCTCGGCCTGGCCGGCACCGATGTCGATACCGGCATGTACCGCTTCACCTTCGGGATCCTCGAACTCTCCGACGGCTTCCATCTGGTGGCGGTGGCCATGGGCCTGTTCGGCGTGGCCGAAATTCTCTCCAACGTTGGCCTGCCGGCCGGAGAGAGGCTGACGCACAAGCGCATCTCGCTGCGGTCGATGCTGCCAAGCCGGCAGGAGTGGAAGGTGATCTGGAAGCCGGCGCTCCGTGGCGCCATGGTCGGCTCCTTCGTCGGCGCGCTGCCCGGCACCGGCCCGGGCATCGCCTCCTTCATGGCCTATGCGCTGGAGAAAAAAATCTCCAGGACACCGAAGCGTTTCGGCCACGGTGCCCTGGAAGGCATCGCGGCACCGGAATCTTCCAACAACGCCTCGGCCCAGGCCGCCTTCATCCCGACTCTCAGCCTCGGCATCCCCGGCGACGCCATCATGGCGGTGCTGCTGGGGGCGATGATGATCTATGGCATCACGCCGGGGCCGGCACTGATCACCGAGCATCCGACGATGTTCTGGGGCCTGATCATGAGTTTCTGGGTCGGCAACATCATGCTGCTGATCCTCAACATCCCGCTGATCGGCATCTGGGTGCGGATGCTGACCATCCCCTATCACCTGCTCTATCCGGCGGTGCTGGTGTTCATCTGCATCGGCGTCTACAGCGCGGATAACAGTGTCTTCGACGTCTATATCGTCCTGATCTTCGGGGTGGTGGGTTATTTCATGCGCCAGTTCAACTATCCGGCGGCACCTCTGCTGCTGGGTTTCATCCTCGGCCCGCTGCTGGAGGAGCATTTCCGGCGCGCCCTGTTGCTGGGGCGTGGCAATCCGATCGTCTTCCTCGACCGGCCGATCAGCCTGGTTTTCGTGATCCTGACGCTGCTGTTCCTGGTCGGCTCACTGTTGCCGGTGGTCAAGCGGGTGCTGGCCCGCAGCGAGGCCGGCGCGTCGTAGGGGTCACGGCCACGGCGATGGCGGAGATTACCCCCTACGCCTGGCGCGGGAATATCCGCGCGTTGCAGGGCTGCGTGGAGCGGGCGATCATCGTGACTTGGCAGAATCTCGTCGGATGACCGCGACCTGCCGGCGTATCTGTTCGATTGCGGGCGCGGTGCGGTCGGACCCTTCTCGCTGCCGGAAATTTCGGAACGCAGCCTCTGGCACAGGGTCAAGAGGCATCAGATCAACATTGCCAAGGTCAGAGACGACTGGCGATGCAGCTCATTACCGGTGCAGCCTGAAGGACTTGTTCCCCACCAACAGGGGCTGATTGCTGCGCGATGCGGTAACGATCTGCCTGCATTGCTGACGATTGGATTTTCTCAAAAACCACGCCGCCCGAGGGTGGGCTTATAAATGCGGGCAGACCCAGGTCCGGATTTGTGCAGACTTAAGTGCAATCCAGAAAAATCTGGGCAGAGTTAAGTGGAAACTCGAACCAAAACATGCTCTTGCCACTCTCAATAAACTCAATGACTTACTTTGCAAATCTGTGCATTAACTGAATCAGTTCAGAGCCTCTCTGATGGTCCGTGCCAAGTTGAATGATCATGTGCCATTATAGGTGGACACCTGTGACGCATTAAGTGGAACAGACCGTCCTGCCTCATGAGTCAAAAAATACATTTCATTATTGTAGTTATAAAATACTACTCCTCGGTAAGATGTAACAATGCCACACGGTTTATCCTTGCAGGATATGAATAGGCTGCCCTTTACTATCTGAAAAAGCTGCATCGCTTGGGCAGCGGCCGTCGGCAGCGTCACTTCGCCGGAAACTGGCGGGCGCGGAGGGAACTACTACCGGATGACCGGGAGCCATTGGGTCGTTTTCACAATATCGCCCAAGGGAAAATGCGCTCTGCCCGCGGCAGATGTGCGCAGGCTGATTCATATCCCGCACCTGACACGACCGCCCGGCATCCCATCGCTCGTCGAGGGATTCCTCAATCTGGCAGGCTCCGTCATTCCCGTTCTCCGCATCGACCGATTGTTTGGCGAGCCGGACATCGCCTTCGATCCTTATCTCTGCGTGATCGTACTCAAAAATGCATCGCCTCCGTTGTCTCTCCTGGTTGAGGGCGTGGACACGGTCATTAGGTTGCATGCGGACCATATCTCGCCGGTCGATCCAGGAGAGAGTTTCAATGCCTGCGTTACCGCTTCGGCAACGGTCGATGGCCAGGACATCGCCCTGCTGGATACCCGGCGTCTGCTGACGGTCCGGGAGGAGCGGACGCTGGCTGAATTGCTGACCATCCAGCAGCAGCGCCTGGCAGAAATCGGGGGTGCCGCATGATCGCGGCGTCGACGAGCCGGCATGACGGCATCACCGCGATCCTCGCGCATCCGGATTTCGCCCGGCTCAAGCGTCGGATCATCGATGTGACCGGCCTGCAGTATTATGACGAGCGCGATCAGGTTCTGGCCGACCGGATCGAGCAGCGTTGCAATCAATTGAACCGTCCGGTCGCTGCATATATGGCGGACATGCTCGCCTCTGCTGCCGGTGGCGAATTTTCCGCCCTGGTCGACGATCTGACCATCGGCGAAACATATTTCTTCCGCTACCCCGAACAATTCGAACTCCTGCGTCAGGTCGTGATCCCCGAGCGGCTTGCAGACCAGCAGGGCATGCGTCCCCTCCGGATCTGGAGCGCCGGTTGCGCCTCGGGCGCCGAGCCCTATTCGCTTGCCATTGTGCTGGCTGATCACTTCCAGCCGGCGCTCGCGAATGGACGCGCGTCGATCCTGGCGACCGACATCAACCGACATGCCCTGGCCCAGGCTCACGAAGGCCGGTTCACCGACTGGGAGTTGAGGACATCGGGAGATGATTTCAAGCGCCGCTGCTTCACGCGCGATGGCCGGCACTGGGTGTTGCGGCGGCATTTCAGGCAATCCGTTTCGTTTGAGCATCAGAATCTCGCGACCGATCTTGCCGCCTTTGCCCAGACCAATGCGGGCCATTTCGACATCATCCTCTGCCGCAATGTCATGATCTACTTCTCACCGGCGTTGACGCGACGGTTGACCCGGCTGTTTGCGCAATGCCTCGCCCCCGGCGGTTGGCTTCTGGTCGGGCATGCGGAACCCTATTTCGAGATCGCCAACATCCTCAGCCCCGTCGTGGCGGGCGGAACCATGGCCTATCGCAAGGCAGGCGGCATGCCTGACGATGCCATCGCCTTGCGTCCAGCCGAACCGCAGCGGAGAAGCCCGGCCGATGACTGGGTGAATCCGGCGCTCCACCCCGAACCGGAGCTGGAGATTCCCGTTTCGACTTTTGTCGCGCCAGCGGTTCCGGCACCGTCAATGACCGCACCTGCATCGACGGCGCCGGATGCGGCCCGATCGCTCGACGATGACATGGCGCGGATTCGTCATCTCGCCGATGCCGGGAACTGGTCCGAGGCTGCGACTGCTGCCGAGCAGGGACTGAAGCGGCATCCGCTCGAGCCGGCAGCATATTATATCTATGCCCTGATCGCCGAGCATGGCGGATCGATGGCGGAGGCTGAAGATGCTCTCGGCCGGGCCGTCTACCTGGATCGCAGCCAGGCGGTCGTGCATTACCACCTGGGACGCTGTCAACTGCGCCGGGGTGATCGCCGGGCCGCGCAGAAGTCATTCGACAATGCAATCCGCCTGCTTGCGCCGCGGCCGGTGGACTGGACAGTGCCGTTCGGCGACGGCCTGACCGCCGGTGAGTTGCGCGACCTGTTGCAAATTCACCTCGAACAGATGTCGAGGTGAGGCATGGCGAGCAGAATTGATCAGGGCGTGGGCAGCCAACGTGCGGGCGGCACGCTCGAGGATGGTCTGGTCGCGGGCGCAGAGCTTGACACGCTGCTGCGTCGTCGTGCGTCTGAGCTTGTGGCATCGCAGAATCGGTCGCGGCAACGAAATCTGATCCCGGAACAGTTGTCGGCCCGCATCGGGGAAGAGAGCTACGGGCTTCCGCTGACTTCTGTCACCCGGATCGTTCCCTATACCGGCTGCGCCGCCGCTCCCGGCGGACGCTGGCCGTTGCTGGGCATCATCGGCAGCCAAGGCGATAGCTGGGCGCTCTATGACCTCGGCGGATTGCTCGGGGGCTCGATCGCGGCGGGCGGAGCTGCTTCGGGCTATGCCGTCTTGCTGCGGCACGATCGCCGCCGGATCGCTCTGCGGGTCGACGCGGTTGCGGCGGCCGGCCGGATCGACCGCGCCGAGATACGCACGATCGAAGCATTGTCCGATCGCGGCGAACGGCTGCTGTACGGCGTCGCAACAAAGGCCGGGTTGCAGCTTATCGATATCAACGCTTTGTGGATGCTGGAACCGTTTTCTGCCGGGGGGAAGAAATGACGCTCAACATAGGCCACAGGATTGTCGCCGGGATCGGGATTATTCTCGCACTGATGATCGGCATCGGCTGGTACCAGTTAACGAACATGGAGCAGATGCGGCAGGCCGCATCCGAGATCGTTGAAGAGGATTTCGCCGCCTTGCAGCTGATCCGGAAGGTCGGCAATACCCGTCGAGACATGGAGGCGGCCTTCGAAAGCGCATGGGCGGCGCATTTCGCCAGAAAGGCCGGCTTGACGGCAAGAGACCCTGTCGCCTTTCAGAAGGAATGGGTCCTGCTCGGCGACCGCTACAAAACCGAACTGGCGCAGCTTGCAGCCATTTCCGAGCAGAGCATGAAGAGGGCAGAGTCGGACCGCAGCCGGCAATTGTGGAACCAGCTTCTGAACAACGCCAGAACCAGGGCGCAAATACACGATAACACCGTAACCGCCGCGGGATCGCTTTTCGACCTTTTTTCGAAGACGGACCTGAGCTCGTACTCAGGACTGCATGATGTCCTGCAGAAACTGCGTGACAGTGCCGTCGCGGAGGGAAACAAGGCCGAAGAGCTGACGATTCAATTGGCCGATATCGATCAGCAAAATATCGTCGATCTGCATGCCGCAATCCAGCAGACCTCGATCATTGTCCTGGTCGTTGCCCTGCTGCTTGCCGTCCTCGTGTCGTTTCTCCTGTATCGCTCGATCACCAATCCGCTCCGTGACTTCATGCGATTTGTAGAGCAGGTCGGTGGCGGAGATCTGACCAGGCAGATGGAGCGCCTGAGCGGCGACGAACTTGGAAAGCTGGGCAGGCATCTGAACGACATGGTGGCCGGCCTTAAAGAAGTTGCGACGCAGATTCGCGGTGCCACCGAGAATCTGAATGCATCGGCGGCAGAAATGCAGGCTTCGGTCCAGCAGCAAGCCGCCGGCACAAGCGAGCAGAGCGCCGCAATCCAGCAGATAACCTCCACGTTGAACGAGGTCAGCAGCTCCGGCGCGCAGATATCCGAACGGGCAAGGGGCGTGGCCACTGCGGCCGAAGCAGCGGCTTCGGCCAGCAAATCCGGATTGCAGGCGGTCAATGAGACGACCCGCGCCATGGACGCCATCCGCGAGCAGGCCGAGAAGGTGGCGGGAAATGTCGTCGCCCTGACCGAGAAGACCCAGTCGATTGGTGGCATCATCACGACGGTGAACGATATCGCAGAACGTTCAAGCCTGCTTGCACTCAATGCCGCGATCGAGGCGGCCGCCGCAGGAGAGCACGGCCTGAGCTTTGCCGTCGTCGCGGACGAGATGAAGAATCTGGCAGGCCAGGCGAAAGACGCTACCGTCGAAGTCCGTTCGATTCTGGGCGACATCCAGCGTGGGATCGGCACCGCAGTAATGCAGACAGAAGAGGCGGTGAAGCGCGTCGAATCCGGCAAGGAACAAGCCGCAGCCTCCGAACAGACGATCAACGAACTGGCGCACAGCGTGGAGCAGAGTGTCGTCACGTTCGAGCAGATCGTTGCCGCCATGGGGCAGCAGCAGGTCGGTATCGAGCAGGTCACGCAGTCGGTGCACAACATCCGCGAGGCCAGCGAGCAGATGGCAACCGGCAGCAAGGAGGTCGGCCGGGCCGCGTCGACGCTTGCGGCGCTGAGCAGCCAGCTGCAGAAGGCGGTGGAAAGGTATCGCGTGTGAGCGCCATCCAGGAGCGACTGATAGCGGCGTTCCGGATCGAATACCGGGATCATCTGCAGACCGTCAGAGCCTTGCTGGGCGAGCTGGCGGCCGCAGGCTACGATTCGTCGGGGTTCAACTTCGCCGAAGCGTATCGCCGGGTCCACAGTCTCAAGGGCGCGGCCCGGGCGGTCGGACTGGGCGCCATCGAGGCGTTGTCGCACCGGCTGGAAACACTGATGGCGCAATGCCAGTCGGGCGGCCGTCCGCTCGATCGCGCTACAGTTGCTGTGATCCATGCCGCGTTCGACGATATCGAAGATTCGGTGGCCCGCTGGTCCGGTGGCGCGGAAATCCCGCCCCTGCAGTCGCAGACCGGCGTCGAAGAACTGCTTGCCGGCAGCACTGCGGTTGCCCCCGCGCCGGCTCCCGTTGCGGCGCCGTACGAATCCATGATGTCTCGGGCCCCGGCCGGCGAGGCGGCGCGGGTCGATGCGGGCAGCCTCGACGTCCTTCTGAGAAGGGCCGGAGAACTGGTGGCGACAAGCCGCCAGTACGAACTGGAACAATCGGATCTGCGTGCGCTCGAACGCATTGTTGACCAGCTCGAACACAACCTGATCAAGCCCGATGCATTCAACCGGTCGGCCGTGGATGACGCTGCGGCTGCCAATGCCGTCCGCGCGTTGCTCGACAGGGCCAAGAATCAGGTGAAGGGCATGCGCTACCGGCAATGGAATGCCGGCTGGCGGCGCGACCGGCTGAGTCGCCAGCTATTCCGGGATGTCCGGGCCTTGCGTATCGTGCCGGCCGAAACCGTGCTCGGCGACATGGACAGAACCGCCCGCGATGCCGCGCGCCAGCTGGGCAAGCAGGTCTTCGTTACGATCCGCGGCGGCGATACCCGTGCCGACCGTGATGTTCTGCAGGCGCTGAAAGACCCGATCATGCATCTGCTGCGGAATGCTGTTGCGCATGGCATCGAACTGCCGGAGCAGCGGATGCGCAACGGCAAGGCCTCCGAAGGGCGCGTCACGATCCATATCTCCACGCAACGCAGTCATCTCCTTGTCAGTATCCGGGACGACGGCGCCGGTCTGGATCGTGAAAGAATCCGCCTGGCTGCCGAGCAGCACGGCCTGGTATCCGGAATTGGCGAATTCTCCGGTGAAGCAGCCGATCTGACCAGGGTGCTTGTTCGTCCCGGCTTCAGCACGGCCGAGACGATCTCCGAGATTTCGGGCCGCGGCGTCGGGCTGTCCGTGGTCGACGAGGCAGTCCGGCGCCTGCAGGGCACTTTCCGGCTCGCAACGGTCGCGCCCAGCGGAACCGAGGCGACGATTACGGTGCCGCTGGCGGCCATAGGCAGCCGGGTCCTGGAAGTCCGTTGCCAGGGTGAGGCCTTTGCCATTCCGATCCATGCGGTCCAGCGACTCCATCGCCTGCCGGTCGACGCTGCGCAGATGGCGGATGGTGCTCCAGCCGTGGCGCTGCCGGGATCGAAGGAGCTGGTGCCGCTCGTCAGTCTCGGTTACCTGCTTGGCCTGGACCGAGATCGAGTGTCCGCGACCGCCGGTGGCATGATGGCCGTCATCCTCATGCGATCGGGCGGTGCGGTTGCCGGCATTGTCGTCGACGAGCTTGTTTCGGTCGAAGATGCGGTCATCCACGGTACTGAGGACACGCTGCCCGGACATGAATTGCTGGCCGGCGTAGTCAGCCTGTCGGGCGGGAACATCATATCCGTCATCAACCCGTCAGCCATGCTGAAGGCAGCAGCCGAGGTTCCCCGTCATCTGTCTGCGGCGCCGGTTGCCGCGCCGCAGGAAAGCCATGCGCCACTTATCCTTGTGGTCGACGATTCGATCACCACACGCACCCTGGAGCGCAGCATCCTGGAAGCGATGGGTTACCGGGTGAAGCTCGGAGTCGACGGCCGCAACGCGCTCTCGCTGCTGGTGGAGGAGAGGCCGGATCTGGTCATCAGTGACATCGAGATGCCGCGCATGGATGGTTTCGAGCTGCTCTACGCCATGAAAAACGACGAACGGTTTTCTGGCATCCCCGTGATCCTGGTGACATCGCGTGACAGCGACAACGACCGCCGCAAAGGCCTGACCCTCGGGGCCTCCGCCTATATCGTCAAGCAGAGTTTCGATCAGCGGCAGCTGATCGAAGCCGTCGAGCAGATCCTATGACCATGGGGAGCGGAAAGCGCCCAATTCGTGTCCTTGTCGTCGAGGATTCGGCAGTCGCCCGCCTGTTGCTGGTCGATATCATCTCCCGCGATCCTCGTCTCGAGGTGGCTGCGGCAGTCGAGAGCGCAGAGGAGGCACTGCGGATTCTGGGAAGCGTGCGGCCCGACGTCATATCCCTCGACATCCGGCTGCCCGGCATGAACGGATTCGAGGCGACGCGCCGGGTCATGGCGGAGCGCCCGACACCGATTGTCGTCGTCTCCGCAAGTGTCGAATCGGAAGATCTGAAGATCTCGATGAATGCCCTGCGCGCGGGGGCACTTTCTGTCGTCGAGAAGCCGGTCAGTCCTGTCAGTGCCGGCTATGCGGCCATTGCGGAACGGCTGTGCCGGCAACTGGTCATCATGAGCGACGTCCCAGTCATTCGGCTGTCTGCCGGCCATCGCCAGCCCCGACCCTGGATATCGGTCCAGCACGCAAGTTCCCGGACGGGGAAGGCCCCGTCGTCATTGCCGGCGGGCAGCTATCGATGCCTGGGCATCGTCGCTTCCACGGGAGGACCCAATGCCGTCGCCACCGTGCTTCAGGGACTCGGCGCCGATTACTCCCTTCCTGTCTTCCTCGTGCAGCATATTACATCGTCGTTCCTGACGGGGTTCGTCTCGTGGCTCAAAGACACGGTGTCGATGCCGGTGGTCTTCGCTACCGAAGGTGAACGACCGCAGGCGGGGCACGTCTATGTCTCGCCGCCAGAGCATCATCTCGAACTGGTTGGCGACCGGCTGCATATTTCAAACGAAGCGCCGCTGGATGGTCAACGACCGTCCGGCACACGGCTGCTGCGGTCATTGGCGCTGAACCATGGCCCGCATGCGATGGCCGTGGTGTTGACTGGAATGGGAGACGATGGCGCAGCCGGGCTGAAGGCTGTACGTGACGAAGGCGGTTTCACGGTCGCGGAAGACGAGAGCACGGCCGTGATCTATGGCATGCCCGCGGCTGCGGCCCGCCTGGATGCAGTATGCGAGTTGTTACCGCTACCTGCCATCGGACCGAGGCTGCGGGACATGACGCGCCAGGAGCATTCGACTCATGTCCGATGAGCTCGCCTGGAAGCTGCTCGTTGTCGAGGATTCCGAGACCCAGGCGATCAAGCTGGTCGGCCTGTTGGAGGAAGCGGGGATTGGTGCCGCGCATGCCGCTTCCGCCAAGGATGCGCTGGATGCGTTGCGTGACAATCAATTCGACCTTGTTCTGGTCGATTATCATCTGCCCGACATGCAGGGAGACGATCTTTGCCGGCAAATCCGGCTGAGCCCCGGCACGGCCGACGTCCTGCTCCTGATGCTGACCGGTGACTCGCAGGCCGAAGTCGAGCGTCTGGGTCTCGACAGCGGAGCGGACGACTATATGCCGAAATCGGCAGACGACGATGCCCTGCTGGCCAGGATCAACGCCCTGCTTCGCACTCGAAACCGATCTTCGGCGGCGGCATTCCGGCCGGGAACCGGTCAGGGCCGGCGTCAGCTTGTGTTCGTCGTTGACGACAGCATGACATTCCTGGAGTTCCTTCGCCAGGAACTGATCGCAGACGGTTATGAGGTGGAGACGTTCGGATCCGGCGATCTGGCAATCGAGCGGCTGACCCATGGCGCTTGCGACTGTTTCCTGGTCGACCTGGTGATGCCGGGCATCGACGGCATGGAAATGTGTCGCCGGCTTGACCGTTTCCGCAATACCGGAGCGGCCTGGTTTCCACTGCTGATGATCACGGGACATGATACGAAGGAAGACATGATGCGCGCGCTGGAAGCCGGCGCCGATGATTTCGTCAGCAAGTCGAGCGACATATCGATCCTGAAGGCGCGCATCCGATCGCTGCTGCGGCGCAAGCTGCAGCGGGACGAGCACGAACGGATCAGCGGCCATTTCCGGGCGCAGGAACTGGAAATCGTGCGCGAACGTACCGAGCGGGAAGCGGCGGAACGACGGGCAGCCCTGGCAGATCAGCTTGAAGTGGCGAACCAGGAGCTCAAGAACACCCAGGCCCAACTGATCCAGGCTGCGAAAATGGCCTCATTGGGCGAACTGGTCGCCGGCATCGCGCATGAGATCAACAATCCGGTGGCCTATGTGAAAGGACATGCCGATACGGTTGCCCGCCTACTGGATCAGATTATGGCAGATGCCGACGTACATATGCCACCCCCGGCAATGGCTCGTATCGAGAAAGCACGCAATCGCACAGGCGATATTGCAGACGGCCTCGAGCGGGTGCGCCAGCTTGTCCTGAAATTGCGAACGTTCTCCCGGCTCGATGAGGGCGAGTTCAAGAAATGCGACATGCGGGAGAATATCGAAGCGGTGATCGCAATTCTGCATCACCGCCTGCAGGACGGAATTACGCTGTCGACGGACTTCTGCGACGACAACAGCATCTCGTGCTACCCGGCGCCGCTCAACCAGGTTGTCATGAACCTCGTGTCGAATGCGATGGATGCGGTCGACGGACATGGCGATGTTGCGATCGAGACCCGCAGGGAAGCCGGCAATTTCAAGATTCTGGTGGCCGACAACGGACCGGGCATCGACAAGGCAATAGCCGACCGAATCTACGAGCCCTTCTTTACCACCAAACCGGTCGGTGTGGGAGTGGGGCTGGGTCTCTCGATCAGCTACCGAATCATACAATCGCATCGTGGAAGTATAGAAGTCTGTAACCGCCCGGAGGGCGGTGCGCTGTTTACCGTGAGCATTCCGCTTGATTTGGAGGACCGTCCTCATGAACGCACGCCCCTCTAGACTTCTCGTCGTCGACGACGAGCCGCAAATCCTCAAGGCCCTCAAGGATCTTCTGGAAGACGAGTACGAAGTCCTGGACTGTCAGTCCGGCGAGGAGGCCATTCGGTTGCTTGAAGGCGGTGTGGCGACGTCTGTCATCCTGTCCGACCAGCGGATGCCGGGGATGGCCGGAGAGCAATTCCTGGCCCGGGCGCGACAAGTATCGGATGCGACGCGCGTTCTGATGACCGGCTATGCCGACCTGAAGGCTGTCATCAATGCCGTCAATGACGGACAGATCTTCGGGTACATCTCGAAGCCGTGGGATTCGGACCAACTGCGGCTCATGGTTCATCGGGCCTTCGAGTACTTCCGCCTGACTCATGATCTTTCGCATGAAAAGGCACTCCTGGGGAACCTGATGGAGGCAATCCCGGATCGGATATTCTTCAAGGATAGCCGGTGCCGCTATATCCGGGCAAACATGCCGGCCGCCCGTGATTTCGGACTATCGTCGCCTGGAGAAATTGTCGGAAGGACGATAATGCAGCTGGCGCCGTCGAGCATAGCCACGCGGGTTCAGCAGGAGGACGACGCGGTGCTGGGCTCTGCCAAGCCGCTCCTGGATCGCATCATCGAGCTGCCGCAGCCGGACGGGACCTCGAAGTGGATATCGACAACTAAAGCACCGGTCCTCGACGAACACGGGAAGGTTTCCGGACTGGTCGGGATCACGCGCGATATTACCCAGCGAAAGAGATCGGAGGAAGCGCTGCTCGAAAGCGAGAAGCGTTACAGGTCGCTCTATAACAGGGCGCCAGTCATGATGTGTACGACAACGGCTGCGGGAAAGATCGTGGCAGCCAATGGTCTCTGGCGCCGGTTCGCTGCCAAGGAAAAGGAAGACGACGCAGGAGATCTGGGCAACATTCTCGATTACATGTCTGCCGAGACGCGGGAGCTGTACGAAACGCAGGTCGTCCGACGGCTACAGAAGAAACGACATGTCGCAGATATAGAGGCGCAATTCGTCGACCATGGCGGACGGGATGCTGCGGTGCTGATATCGGTCATAAGGGACGGTGAGGGAGGCGCCGCGAATCTCCTTTGGGCCTGCATAGATGTTACTGAAAAGAGGAGCCTCGAGAAACAACTGTCCCATGCCCAGAAGATGGAAGCGATCGGGCAGTTAACCGGCGGTGTCGCACACGACTTCAACAATATCCTGGGCGTCATCATCGGCAATCTGGAACTGTTGCAGGACAATCCAGGCGAGATAGATACATCTCGGGAATACGCGGGAGCGGCCATGGGTGCGGCCGAAAAGGCCGCCGATCTCATACGAAGGCTGCTGGTATTCTCGCGGCGGCAGCAACTGTCGCCGGTCAGCATCGATCTGGGGAAAGCTGCCGAGAGTCTTTTGCGCATGCTGGAGCGCATCCTGGGAAAAGAGATCGATATCCGCACGAAGATTGGTTCCGACCTGTGGCCAGTACGGGTCGATCAGGCCCAGCTTGAGAGCGCCATCCTGAATCTGTGCATCAATGCGCGGGACGCGATGCCGAACGGCGGACTCCTGCATATCGAGATCGAGAATGTCAGTCTCGATGAAGTTTACGCAGACAGTTATATAGAAATGGCTGCGGGGGATTACGTTTCGGTCGTCGTTTCCGATACCGGTACCGGTATGACGCCGGCCGTGCTGGAGAAGGCGTTCGAGCCGTTCTTCACCACAAAGCTGATCGGCAAAGGCACGGGACTCGGTCTGAGCATGGTCTACGGTTTCATGAAGCAATCCGGCGGTCATGCGACCATATACAGCGAAGTGGGACACGGGACATCGGTAAAGCTGTACTTCCCGCGAGAAACGGGAGGGCAGAAGCTGGACCAGCAAGGTGGCGCGGAAGCCGGGATCGTTCTTGGGCGCGGCGAAACCATTTTGCTGGCGGAGGACGATGACGACGTCAGGGCCACGGCCACCGCTGCGCTCCGCAAACTCGGATACAACGTGCTGATTGCCCGCAACGGTGCCGAGGCGTTGGAGATCCTGGGGCGTACTGCAAAAATCGATTTGTTGTTCACCGACATCATCATGCCTGGGGGCATGACAGGCCTCGATCTGGCCAAGAGGGCGCTGTCTTTGCGGCCGGACATCAAGGTGCTCTATACATCGGGTTATGCCGACGGCGCATTCGGATCCACTCAGACCGAAGTGGGGGATCACAACTGGCTGACGAAGCCGTACACCAGGAGGAGGCTTGCGGCCAAGATCAGGCAGGCATTCGGGGAATAGCGGACTTGGGGGTGCGGATTCTATTGCAACTGAGCGACCGGGCGGAGGACCGGGCCTGAACTGGGGTGACCGTCGATGTCATCGCGGTGGCCTGGCGTGTCGATCAGGCCCGCGATGGCGGGACCTTCTACGAATGTGATTCCTGCGGCGACAGCGGCATTGACGTCGTCTTGATGCTCCACGCGCGTCAGGATCGATTCCCGCCGGTACCAGTCTGCACGTTTCGCAACGGCCGCTACGGTCTTGAAGCGACCTGCCATGTCGCCCTGATCATCCGGAGCGGGCAGCATAAAGGCGTGGCAATTGGTCCCGGCATACAGATCCACCAGGGTCGGGTCCGGCCGGATGCAGATAATGCGGCTTGAGCAGAATGGCTGGACATAGCTCAGCATCTCAGATACCCGGCTCGCGGGAGTACCGTCGGGAATGGTCGTGATCGCCATGGCAATCCGCTTTACGATCCCGGACGGCATTTCCTTAAGCCGGCTCAGATAGACATCCCGAAGAGTCCTGACGGACAGGGTTCGATACGAGACGCGGATGCTGACAATTCCCTTGTGTCCCGCGGACAGCATGCGGTGCAGGCCAAGCAGCCCTGTCGTGAGCGCATATCTGTCGATATAGAAGGAAAGGTCGTCTTTGTCCTCGATGAGAGGATCGTCGACCTGGTCGGCTTCTTTGCCTGTCGGCTGATGCTGAACCGACACATCGAACACGGGAAAGGAACGCCGCTTCACGCTGTATGCGGGATAGAAACCAGCCGTGCATTCCTTGAGGAACGCCGCGTTCGTCTTCTTCTGGAACAGGCCGGCCAGGGATTGATCAAGGTCGGCCAGATCCGGCCCTGCGCCAAGCGCAGTGGCCGGCTCGGCAGTTTGAGAGGTGGTCTCCGGGGCATCCGTGAACAGGGTGATGCTATCGCCTCCCGCCTCTGTCTCCTCGGTGCCACCGGCCCGCACATATGCCATGAGTTCACTCAAGGATCCGACGCGATCAAGGACCAGAGTACGATCCACTTCGGCGATACTGGAGGTCAGCGGCGCTGAAATATCGGCGTCCAGTTCGCCGAGCAGGAGATTCTCGATTTCCCGGGTTATGACCGCAGCCTTGTATTCGGCCTCCCGTCGGCCCAGCCTGGTAAACAGGACGAGATAGTTCTCGGGGTCCACTTTGTAATGGGCATCGGACGTGTCGAGGCGCCGGCGCAACGTGCTCTCCACAACGCGATAGATTCGTTCGACGGCCTTCTCCCATTGATCCCCGAGTGCCGTATGGATTCCGGCAAGGCCAATCACCTGAAGGGTCCCGGCGGGCAGTTTGGCCGGTAGAGAGATATCGGATGTTGTCGATACGGGCGCGGGTTTCGAAGCTGGGCTGCTGCGTCCGGAATTGCGCCGAACGGGCGGCGGAGAGGCGTCCGCGCCGAAGAAAAGGCTGCTCAATTGTTTGAGTACGGATTTTTCCTCAGCCATGCTCCAGCTCTTGAATCTGCAGGCTGGCCCCGCCACCTCGGCTCCCCAAAAATGGTTTTCATCGTAGGCCGTATTCCCGTAATCTGCACCACGATTTTGTTTGAATACACGAATTTCGGGTTTTCCGGCGCCGCAGAAGTGAATTATGGTGGTGCTGGCCTTCGGCATGAATGACACGAAAACCAAGCCCGGGAGGGGGACATGCCGCCTTTTACCGGCTTTCCGAATGCTCGGTTCTCGCGCTGGCGGAAGGCAGGAAGCGACAGGGACAAGATACATTCCCTCAATCAGCGAATTTTCGAGACTTCCCTGGATTTGATTCTGGTGGTCGACAGCCGGGGAAATTATCTCCGCATCAGCCCGAGTTCCGTTTCGATCATTGGCTACCGTCCGGAGGAGATGATCGGCCAAAGCGGAATCCGCTTTATTCTTCCGGACGATCTCGCGATGGCGCGCAGCGAAATGCGCCTGATGCGCGAGGGGCGCCAGCTGCGCAATTTCACATGCCGCTATCGGCACCAGAACGGTCAGGCAGTTACCCTGGCGTGGACTGGGCAGTGGTCAGAGCCGGACCGTCAGTATTTTTTCATCGGCCGAGACATCACGTCCCAGATCGAAGCGGAACAGCAGGCGCACGACATCCAGCAGCTGGAGGCGGTCAACCAGCTGACAGGAGGTCTGGCTCATGACTTCAACAATCTGCTCGCGGTCATCATGGGCAGTCTGGAGCTTCTGGATCCGTATGTCCGGCAGGATTTCGAGGCGGCCGAGCACCTCCTTGACGCACTGAATGCTGCTTCACGGGGCGCCGAGATTACGGTGCAGCTTCTCGCTTTTGCCCGGCGCCAGCCGCCGAACAGCCAGGCAGTCAATATCAACGCCTGTATCGCCGAAGTCCTCGAGTCCCAGAGAGAGAAACATGGCTCGCGTGTGACAATCGACGTGCAGCCCGCCCAGAATCTGTGGCGTGCCATCGCCGATGCCAGCCAGGTGAAAGCGGCTGTGGATGGACTGTGCCAGAACGCTGCGGATGCGGTAACCGATGACGGCATCATTCTGATCGAGACCGCGAACAAATCGCTCGGAAGCGATGATCTGCGCGGCAACCCCGACGCGACGGCTGGTGACTATGTCATGCTGGCCGTTCGGGACAATGGGAAGGGTATGACACCGCAAGAGCTGGAGCGGGTGTTCGAGCCTTTCTTCACGACGCGGCAAGAAGGCCCGTCTGCAGGCCTGGGGCTCAGCATCATCCGCAGCCTCCTCAAGCAGCAGCGCGGCCACATCGAGATCGAGAGCGAGCCGGGGAGGGGAACGGAAGTTCGTCTCTATCTTCCGCGTGCAAAGGCGCATGTCTCGATGCAGGACGAGGAACCGAAACGACAGCCTGCCAATCGGAAGGCCCGATCGAACAATGCCGAATCCCGCATTCTCGTTGTAGAGGACGACGACGATGTTCGCCGGATCGTGATGGCACAACTAGCGACTCTCGGCTATCGCTGCGATTCCTCCAGCAACGCCGAAGCGGCATTGGAAATCCTGAATAAGGACCGATCATTCGATCTGCTCTTCAGTGACGTGTTATTGCCGGGCGGGATGAGCGGAGTGGAACTTGCAAACGCCGCCAGGAAACTGCAGCCGGATCTGAAGATCCTGCTGACCTCCGGGTTTGTCGGTACAGCGGGGGTCGGAGAGGCCTCGGCTGACCCCTTTGTCAATTTCCTGGCGAAGCCATATCGCCGCGCTGATTTATCGGCCGCAATAACGGCGATTATGAGTGAGGATTGAGTCGCTCTCGCCATCGGTAACTGCGCATGCCTCGAACAAGCGTGATCAAATCGGCTAACCCTGCGGCTTTCTGACGCCGTTGGAGAGATGCTAACGGCCGGCCCCGTGCCAGTTGGAGTGCCATTATCGTTTAGGCATTATATTTAACTCATCTCACAGGGGTTTATCGACGAATCGATCGCGGCATCCGAGCCACGACCGAAAGCTTCGGGATTTGTGCAGACTTAAGTGCAATCTCGAAAAATTGGGCAGAGTTAAGTGGAAAATCCATCTGAAAAGGACGCTTCTCCGTTTCAACCGAATCAAGGGCTTACTTTGCAAATCCGTGCAGCTTCTGAATCAGTTCAGACCCATCTGATGGTGCGTGCCAAGTTCGGTGAGCCTGTGCCGTTTCAGGTGGACACTTGTGACACATTAAAATGGGCATGGGCAGACAGCACGCCAATGCAGCGGGTCAGCAGGCTATCTAAAAAAATACCTGTAATTTAATTGCTTACGACAAATTGGAACCAGAAGGCTCCTGCTCTCAGCCATTTGCCCGCTGATCGAGCCAATCCAGGAGACCGGACCCGTCGAGACGGAGCTGCCGGGCCATGTCCCCGGCGAATTCCTGCCAGCTCGCAAGATTGCGCTCCGGCACGCCGATCAGCACCGGTACCCCGGCCTCCAGCGCTTCGGCGATCAGGTCGCGCAGGCCGCCGCCCTCGGCTTCGATTTTGCCGAACTTGCTGATCACCACGAGATCGGTGTCCCCGGTGAGGCCGGCCCGTGCCGCCATATAGGCGGCGGCCAATCCGGCCGGATCAAGCCGGCAGCCGCGCGCCGCTGCACCGCGCTCTTCCGAGATGGCGATACGTTCGCCCGACGCGATATCTTCCAGTTCCATGTCGCAATGGGAGCGACCGGGCATCCGCGACTCATGCTGGATCAGGCCAACGACTTTCAAGTCACGTGCCAGCAGTGCATCGACAGCCGCGCGCAGGGCCACGGCCGGATAGACGCCGTTTTCGTACTGGAAATAGCCCAGCTGCTGCTGGGTGAAGCCGGAAGCCGGCGCCATTGTCTGTATGCCCACGGCGGTGCCATCCATGATTCAGGCCTCCTTCCGGTTCTCGAAGCGCGGGAACAGCACGTTGTTTTCCAGGGCGATATGCTGCCTCAGATCGGCAATCAGCTTGTCCACACCGGCGTAGAGGGTTGTCCAGGTGCCGCAGGCCTTTTCCGGCAGCGCGCAGGTCGCGATGAGATTTTCGAGCCGCCGCAGCAGGTCGCCGTGGTCATCATGGTCGGCCCGCATCATGTCGATCGGCTGGGCGATCAACGGATGACCGCCGGACAGCATCAGCGGGAACAGCACATGCTCCTCTTTGGCCATATGCGCCTCGAGCTCGAGCTGGATTTCCTTGAGCAGGAGGCCCAGGCCAGCCGGTACGGCTGGATCGGCGGAATGGGCATCCTCGACGATTCGCGCCAGCTGGATAAGTCCGGGCAGTTCCTCGCGATGCGCCTGGTGGTACCTGTGCAGGATATGGTCGATCAACGCCTCGTCCGGCAGAGTTTCTATCGCGCGCGATCCCGACCGGGCGCATCCGCATCCGGAGTTTTCAGTTGTATCTTGGAGCATGGTTGCCTCCATCATGCTGCTGAAACCGGCTTATCCGGGGCGGCCATCGATACGCGGGCCGGTCAGGATGCCGGCATAACCGGCGACAAAAACGAGGAATCCCGCACTCCAGGCGACGCCGGCGATCAGTTGCAGCAGCCATGCATCGGCGCCCGGCACCAGGACGGCGAGGACGCGGATCAACGCGCCGGCATTGACCAGCAGATAGGCGAGCGTTGCGGCGGCAGATGCTTCCAGCTTCCTGCCGGTATGGCCCAGCGCGGCGCGGGTCATGACCGCGAGCACCGTTGCGCCGACGCAGCCGGCGCCGAGCGCATGGATGGCGGCGGCCTGGGGCACATGGCCGGCGGCAGCAAGCGCTTTCAGGGTCAGCCCGGCGACCAGCCAGGCATAGCCGGCATGCAGCGACCAGAGCAGCGGGATGCGCCGGGTGAGCCAGAATTTCCAGCCAATGAAGCGCAAGCCATGCAGCAGCGCGGCAAGGAGGAATAATTCTGCCTGCATCTGCGTGCCGATGCCGGACAATTCAGCACCAAACGCCAGCATGATCGCAGCCAGCGCTGCGTGGTCGAGCCATGGATGCGGCTGTAGCGTGACGGGCCGACCGGCCATCCGCAGCCCGCCCGTCGTGAAGGCCGGCACGATGCGTCCGCCGATAATGCCGATCAAAACCACAAACAGGCCCAGCCCGGCATAGAGGGCCGGCTGGCCCGATCCGTCGATACGGCCGGCGAGGTCAAGATGGATAATGACATCAAGCGTGGCAAAGGCGGCGAGAATGACGACGAAAAAGCCGTTGCGCCTGGCGTTGCGCCGGATGATGCCGGGAAGTACCAGGAGCGCCAGCGCGGGCCAGAAGGCAATATCGACAAGGCCATAGACCCCCGCCTTGATCGCGGCCGGCCAGAACGCCAGCAGGCGCGCCGCCAACCACAACAGCCCGAGGGCGGCCAGCCGCCAGCCACGCACCGGCGTCAGGCCGGTCCAGCTTGGCACCGCCGTCAGCAGAAATCCGGCGAGAGCCGCGGCGCCGAAGCCGAAAACCAGGGCATGGCCGTGCCACAACACCGCATTGTCGGCAGCGGGGATCGGCAGACCGAACAGCCAGCCGGCAATCCACAGTGCGAGAAAGCCTGACGCCTGCAGGCCGGCCAGCAGGAAAAACAGCCGGAAGCCGCCCTGCAAGATGGCCGGAATCCGGGTCTGCAGGTGCGGCCGTCCATCCAGGATGTTGTCGGTTGTGCTCATGTCGACAGCATCGGGTCTCGCATCCGGCGACCGGTTGAGACAGATCAAGCCTCGGTCCAGGCTGCAATATTTGCATCGGAAAAACTTGAACTGCGTCAAGATTCCGCGACCCGGCACCCGGATGTTCCCGTTGATGTGGGTCAATGAAGGCGGTCTCCGTCGCCCTATCGTGGCCGGGATGCAGGATAAAGACAGAGCCATGTTCGAACGGACCGACCTGTTCCGGCAGGTCGAGCCGGCAGCCGTAACGCGGCTGACGCAGGACTGCGTCGTGCGTGCCTACAGGAAGGGCGCGATTCTGGCCCGGGAGGGGCAGGCGGCCGACAGTGTCTACCTGATCCTGTCCGGCCGCATCGCCCTCACGGCAGCCTGCGACGACGGGCCGGCGACGGTCATCGCCACGTTCGGCGATGGCGAGATGTTCGTCTGCGCGGCAACCATTCTCCAGCTTCCTTATCTGGTCGCGGCGCAGACCACGGCGGAATCGCGCATCCTGTGTATCCCCGGTGGTCGTTTCCGCGCGGCACTGGACGTCGAGCCGTCGCTGTCGCTGATGATGACACGGACGCTGGCCCTGCACTGGCGGTTGCTGGTCGATCATCTGCGGCAACTCAAGCTGCATTCGGCGGCAGAACGCCTGATTTATTACCTGCTGCGGCGCTGCCCGGAAGATGCTGGCCATGCCTCGATCCGGTTGGCCGACGAGCGGCGGACCATTGCTGCCGAACTTGGCATGAGCCCGGAACTGCTGTCGCGGCTGTTCGGCCAGCTGCGCGAGCATGGCGTCGAAGCGAAAGGGCGGGATGTCGACATCGGCGATGTCGCGGCACTGAGGGGGCTCTGCCGGGCATCCGATCGGGCCATGCGGGCGGACAACAGGATGGTCATATGACCGCAGTGCCAATCGGAATTCTGACAGTCTCTGACCGGGCCAGCCGCGGCATCTACGAAGACCGCAGCGGACCGGCCATCCATGCGGAACTTGCGCGTATCCTGTCGTCGTCCTGGCGGTCGGTCGCCCGGCTGGTCGAAGACGAGGCGGCCCTGATCTCGGCGGCTCTGATCGATCTTTGCGACACGGAAGGTTGCCCGCTGGTGGTCACCACCGGCGGTACCGGCCCGGCGCCGCGCGACATCACGCCGGAAGCCACCGCGGCCGTCTGCGACAAGATGATGCCGGGGTTCGGCGAACTGATGCGTCAGGTCAGCCTGCGCAGCGTGCCGACGGCGATCCTGTCGCGGCAAACCGCCGGTATCCGGGGGACCAGCCTGATCGTCAACCTGCCGGGCAAGCCGACCGCCCTCGCTGAATGCCTGCAGGCGGTCTTTCCAGCCATTCCCTATTGTATCGACCTGATCGGCGGGCCGCGGCTGGAGACCGATCCGGCGGAATGTGCCGCCTTCCGGCCGGCCACTGCCTGAAGAGATCGGCCGGTTTGATTTGGCGCAACCGGCCCTGCGGCTGAAGGTCTAGCATGGCCGTCATGCCCGGCCTACGGGCTGCTGCAATGGGAGGAAAGGATATGGGCCGGTTCCTGAATTACATCGACCATCACAGCGACCTCATGTGCAGGATGATGGAGCGGCTGGGGATCGACATTGCCGCCAGTGCCGGAATCGCGCGGGGCACGGTCCTCGCCGGGGCGGCGCGCCGCTGCTTTTTCTGCCGGAATGCCGGCCGTTGCCAGGCCTGGCTCGACAGTGACGCGCAAGATGCCGGCTACCGCGCCTTCTGCCCGAATGCGGGCCGCTTCGACGGCCTGCCGCGCCTGGTCGCAGACGGAAGAACCCGTCAGCATTGACGGTGGGTCAACAGTCTGGATCGTCGATATGCGCGACCGGCTTGGCCAGTATCGTCAGGGCCTTGATATCGCTGAATGTGATATCGCGGCCGTCGACAGTGACACCGTATTCCTGCAGCGTGCCGAAAGCCCGCGACAGATTTTCCGGTGTCATGCCGAGGCGCTGCGCCAGCGTTTTCTTGTCGACCTGCAGCAGCAGGCCGTCATGTCTGTCCTGATGGCGGCTTTCGCGTAACAGGAAATTTGCCAGCCGCTCGATCGACGAACGGAGCTTGTTATCTTTCAGGCTCTTGACGACAGCGCGGTAGCGGCAGCTCAGTTCATGGACGATGGACCGGGCGAAGGCCGGGTCGCGATCCATCATCGAGCGGATCAGCTCGGCTGGCACCATCAGCAGGCGGGATTTCTCCAGTGTCCGCGCCGACATCAGATATTCGGCATCCCTGAGAACGGCGGCCAGGATGAATGTCGCCACCGGATAGACGAATTCCAGCGTTGTTTCGCGGCCGTTCCAGGTGCCGAAAAGTTCAACGCCGCCCTCGATGACGATGTAGAGGAAGTCGGCCGGATCGCCTTCGTGGATCAGGTCGACCTGCGGCGGGAACCGCTGCAGAAATGACCCCTGCATCAGTTCGGCGAAATTGGCCTCGTCCATGTCGGAAAAAAGGCTGAGCTGCCGTACCTCGGGTAGATCGGCGGTGCGCATAATTTTGTATCCCTGCTGCTGCAGTCGCTGGTGAATGCGCGGCTATTTTGACATTTATCAAGAAGGTAATTGATCGCCAATTGTCGAATGAGCAGCATTTTTCAGCCTCGTAAACGGCATTTAGTCTACAGCCAATTGTTTGTCGAATCGTATGTTTTTCGGTTGATTCAGGTCAACCGGCCAACGTGATTCCTCCGCAATCGTCCTCGGGCGCATGACTGCAGGTACAGACCATGCGCCGCAGAAAACGAAGAGGACGTGGATCATGCAGCAGTCCATCGGGGAGATCCCGGGCCAGCAGAACAAGATACTCGGGATGAGCACACTGGCATTCACGGTATGCTTCGCGGTCTGGACGATCTTCTCGATCATTGGCATTCGCATCAAACAGGAACTCGGCCTGTCGGATGCGGAATTCGGTCTTCTGGTCGGTACGCCGATCCTGACCGGCTCGCTCAGCCGCATCATCCTCGGCATCTGGTCCGACCAGTATGGCGGCCGCATCGTTAACGTCTTCACGATGATCTTCGCGGCCATCGCCACCTTCCTGCTGTCCTATGCCCGCAGCTACGAGATGATGCTGCTGGCGGCGCTTGGCGTCGGCCTGGCCGGCGGCTCCTTCTCGGTCGGCGTTGCCTATGTCTCGAAATGGTTTCCAAAGGAGAAGCAGGGCACCGCGCTGGGCATTTTCGGCGCCGGCAATGTCGGTGCCGCGGTCACCAAGTTCTGCGCGCCCTTCGTGCTGGTCGCGTTCGGCTGGCCTGCTGTGGCGCAGATCTGGGCGGTCGTTCTGGCCGTCACTGCCGTGGTGTTCTGGCTGGTCACCGACGATGATCCCGATCTGAAGCGGCGTCGGGCCGAAGGGCGCAAGCCGGCCAGCATCCGCGAGCAGCTCGAGCCGCTGAAGAACCAGCAGGTCTGGCGCTTCTCACTCTACTATTTCTTCGTCTTCGGCGGATTCGTCGCGCTGGCTCTGTGGCTGCCGCGCTACCTGATCGGCGTCTACGATCTCGATATCGAAAGCGCCGGCATGCTGGCGGCCCTCTATTCAATCCCGGCCAGCCTGTTCCGCGCCTATGGTGGCCACCTGTCCGACCGCTATGGCGCGCGCTGGGTGATGTACCTGACCTTTGGCGTGTCGATGGTCTGCCTGTTCATGTTGTCGTATCCGAATACTGAATACGTCATCCACGGCATCAGGGGCGATATTGTTTTCTCCACGCGAATGGGCCTGATCCCCTTTGTGCTGACGACCTTCGTGCTCGGCTTCTTCATGTCTCTGGGCAAGGCGGCGGTCTACAAGCACATTCCGGTCTACTATCCCGGCAATGTCGGCGCGGTCGGTGGCCTGGTCGGCCTGATCGGTGGCCTTGGTGGCTTCGTCCTGCCGATCACCTTCGGCGTGATGAACGACCTGGTCGGCATCTGGACGAGCTGCTTCATGCTGCTGTTCGTGATCGTTGCGGTGTCCTTCCTGTGGATGCATCTGGCAGTCCGACAGATGGAGCGCAATGCGGCCGGGGGGAAGCTGGCCGACCTGCCGCAATTTGCCGAGCTGGAAGGCATCCATGACGCCGCCAAGCATGGCCGCGGCACCGGCGCGGCGATCAGCGACTGGCGGCCGGAAGATCCGGATTTCTGGGCCAGGACCGGCAACCGCATCGCCCAGCGCAATCTGTGGATCTCAATCCCCTGCCTGTTGCTGGCCTTCGCGGTGTGGATGGTGTGGAGCGTCGTCGTCGCCAAGCTGCCGGCGGTCGGCTTCAAATACACCACCGACCAGTTGTTCTGGCTGGCGGCCTTGCCCGGCCTGTCGGGCGCCACCCTGCGTATCTTCTATTCCTTCATGGTGCCAATCTTCGGCGGCCGGCTGTGGACGACCCTGTCGACCGCGTCGCTGCTGGTCCCGGCCTTTGGTATCGGCTATGCCGTCCAGAATCCGGATACGCCGTACCTGATCTTCCTGGTGCTGGCGTTGCTGTGCGGTTTCGGCGGCGGCAACTTCGCCTCCTCGATGGCCAATATCAGTTTCTTCTTTCCGAAGGCGCAGAAGGGTAATGCACTCGCGCTGAATGCCGGTCTCGGCAATCTCGGCGTCAGCGTCGTGCAGTTCGTCATCCCGATCGTCATCACCACTGGTGTGTTCGGCGTCGTGGGGGGTGATGCACAGGCGGTAGGTACGACCGGGCATCTCTGGCTGCAGAATGCCGGCTTCGTCTGGATACCCTTCATCGCCGTTTCGGCCGTGCTGGCCTGGTTCGGCATGAACGATCTCGACGCAGCCAAGGCGTCGTTTGCCGAGCAGTCAGTGATCTTCCAGCGCCGCCATAACTGGATCATGTGCTGGCTGTATACCGGCACCTTTGGGTCCTTCATCGGCTATTCGGCGGGTTTTCCGCTGCTGGCCAAGACCCAGTTCCCGATGGTCGACTCACTTCAGTATGTTTTCCTCGGGCCGCTCGTCGGCGCGCTCAGCCGCGCCGCCACCGGCTGGATATCCGACCGCTTTGGCGGCGGCCGTGTCACCTTCTGGACTTTCGTTCTGATGATCGCGGCGGTCGGTGGCGTGCTGTACTTCCTCGGCATCAAGGACCAGCCCGGCGCCTTCTGGGGTTTCTTCGCCATGTTCGTCATCTTGTTCCTGGCGACCGGCATCGGCAATGCGTCGACCTTCCAAATGATCCCGATCATCATGCGCAGCGAAATGGCGCGGCTGATGCCGTCGCTGGGCGCCGCCGACCGGTTGCGCCACGCAGAGAAGGAATCGGCGGCGATCATCGGCTTCACCTCGGCGATTGCTGCCTACGGCGCCTTCTTCATCCCCAAGGCCTATGGCAGCTCGATTGCGCTGACCGGCGGCCCGGCCGCGGCTTTGTGGGGCTTCATGATCTTCTATGTCACCTGCGCGGCGCTGACCTGGTTCGTCTACACGCGGCGCGGCGGCCTGCTGCATGACATCGAACGCGGCGGCGGCGCAGCCCGCCTGTCGGTCACCCCTGCCGAATGAGGAGCAAGAGATGAGCCATCTTCTCGATCGTCTGAACTTCCTGGCCCCGAAGACCACCTTCTCCGGAGGGCACGGCGTCACCACCCGCGAAGATCGCGGCTGGGAAGACAGTTACCGCAAGCGCTGGCAGCATGACAAGATCGTCCGCTCCACTCATGGTGCCAATTGCACGGGCTCCTGCTCGTGGAAGATCTATGTCAAGGGCGGCATCGTCACCTGGGAAACCCAGCAGACCGATTACCCGCGGACCCGACCGGACCTGCCGAACCATGAACCGCGCGGTTGCTCGCGTGGCGCCAGCTACAGCTGGTATCTGTATTCGGGCAACCGGGTGAAATATCCGCTGATCCGCTCGCGCCTGGTCAAGCTGTGGCGTGCGGCGCGCGCCATAATGACCCCGGTGGCGGCCTGGAAGTCGATCGTCGAGGATCCAGAGAAGCGGAAATCCTATACCTCGAAGCGCGGCCTGGGCGGCTTCGTCCGCTCCACCTGGGATGAAGTCAACGAGATCATCGCCGCCGCCAATGCCTATACGGCGAAGACCTATGGCCCCGATCGCATCATCGGCTTTTCGCCGATCCCGGCGATGTCGATGGTCTCCTACGCGGCCGGCTCGCGCTACCTGTCGCTGCTCGGCGGCGTCTGTATGTCGTTCTATGACTGGTATTGCGACCTGCCGCCGGCCAGCCCGCAGACCTGGGGCGAGCAGACCGACGTGCCGGAATCGGCCGACTGGTACAATGCCGGTTTTCTGATCCTCTGGGGCTCGAACGTGCCGCAGACGCGCACGCCGGACGCGCATTTCTATACCGAGGCCCGCTACAAAGGCGCCAAGTCCGTCGTCGTCTCGCCGGACTATTCCGAAGCTGCGAAATTCTCCGACCTCTGGCTGCACCCCAAGCAGGGCACAGATTCGGCGCTCGCGATGGCGCTCGGTCATGTGGTGCTGCGCGAGTTCCATCTCGACCGCCAGACAGCCTATTTCGACAGTTACTGCCGTCAATATACCGACATGCCGATGCTGGTCCGCCTCGAATGGAAGGACGGCTACCTGATTCCGGCGCGGTTGCTGCGGGCCTCCGAGTTCGCCGGCGCTCTCGGCGAGAGCAACAATCCGGACTGGAAAACCGTGGCGGTCGACGAGGCCTCGAACCGCATCGTGGTGCCGCAGGGTTCAGTCGGCTTTCGCTGGGGCGAGCAGGGCAAATGGAACCTCGAGCAAAAGGATGCCGCGGGCGCCGAGATTCACCCGAAGCTGACCTTCATCATGGACCAGGACCATGACGATGTGGTCGAGGTTGGCTTTCCGTATTTCGGTAACCGCGAACATGACCATTTCAAGGGGACCGACCATCCGGACGTGCTGAAGCGGCGTGTGCCGGTACGGCGCGTGAAACTGGCCGAGGGCGAGGTGATGGTGGCAACGGTCTTCGACCTGTTCGTCGCCAATTACGGCCTCGACCGCGGCCTCGGCGGCGGCAACGTCGCCCGCAACTATGATGAGAACGAGCCCTATACGCCGGCCTGGGCCGAGAAGATCACCGGCGTCCCCGCCAATTCCATCGTCACCGTGGCGCGCGAATTCGCCCGCAATGCCGAGAAGACCAAAGGCAGGTCCATGGTCATCCTCGGTGCTGGTCTCAATCATTGGTACCACATGGACATGAGCTACCGTGGCATCATCAACCTTCTGGTGATGTGCGGCTGCATCGGCCAGTCGGGCGGTGGTTGGTCGCATTATGTCGGCCAGGAGAAGCTGCGGCCACAGACCGGCTGGCTCCCGCTGGCCTTCGGTCTCGACTGGTCGCGGCCGCCGCGGCAGATGAATGCCACGTCCTTCTGGTACGCTCATACCAACCAGTGGCGATACGAGACGATCGCCGTGAAGGAAATCCTGTCGCCGACCGCGCCCGACGGGCTATGGGACGGCTCGATGATCGATTACAACGTACGCGCCGAGCGGATGGGCTGGCTGCCATCCGCGCCCCAGCTCAAAAGCAATCCGCTCGGTATCGCCAAGGCGGCGGCGACAGCCGGGAAGGCGCCGAAGGATTACATCATCGACGGGTTGAAAGACGGCAGCCTGCAGATGTCCTGCGATGACCCGGACGATCCTGCCAACTGGCCACGCAACCTGTTCGTCTGGCGGTCGAACCTGCTGGGCTCCTCCGGCAAGGGTCACGAATATTTCCTCAAGCATCTGCTCGGCACCTCCCATGGCGTTCTCGGCAAGGATCTCGGCGCCACTGGCGGCCAGAAGCCGCTTGAGGTGGCCTGGCACGAGGACGCGCCGGAGGGCAAGCTCGACCTTCTGGTCACGCTCGACTTCCGCATGTCGACGACCTGCGTCTATTCCGACATCGTTCTGCCGACCGCGACTTGGTACGAGAAGAACGATCTCAATACTTCGGACATGCATCCTTTCATCCATCCGCTCACCGCGGCAGTTGATCCGGCCTGGGAGAGCCGCAGCGACTGGGAGATCTACAAGGGCATCGCCAAGACATTCTCCGAGGTGGCGCCCGAGGTGCTCGGCGTCGAGCAGGATGTCGTGCTGGTGCCGATCCAGCATGACACGCCGGCCGAGATCGCCCAGGCGTTCGATGTCAAGGACTGGAAGCGCGGCGAGACTGCGGCCATCCCCGGCAAGACGATGCCGCAGATCGCCGTGGTGGAGCGCGACTATCCCAACCTTTACCAGCGCTTCACCGCGCTGGGCCCGATGCTGGACAAGCTTGGCAACGGCGGTAAGGGCATCAGCTGGAACACCGAGCATGAGGTCGAAGCGCTGCGCAAGCTCAACGGCGTGGTGGCGGAGGACGGTCCGGCCAAGGGCCAGCCGCGGATCAACTCCGACATCGACGCAACCGAAGTGATCCTGATGCTGGCGCCGGAGACCAACGGCGAGGTTGCGGTAAAGGCCTGGAAGGCGCTGTCCAAATTCACCGGTCGTGAACATGCCCATCTGGCGCTTCCGAAGGAAGACGAAAAAATCCGCTTCCGCGATATCGTCGCCCAGCCGCGCAAGATCATCTCGTCGCCGACCTGGTCTGGCATCGAATCAGACAAGGTCTGTTACAATGCCGGCTACACCAATGTCCACGAGCTGATCCCGTGGCGCACGCTGACCGGCCGCCAGCAGCTCTACCAGGACCATCTGTGGATGCGGGCCTTCGGCGAAGGCTTCTGTGTCTACCGGCCACCGGTCGACACCAAGACCATCAAGCCGGTGGTCGACAGCAAGCCGAACGGCAACCTTCAGGTGATCCTAAACTTCATCACGCCGCACCAGAAATGGGGCATCCATTCCACCTACACCGACAACCTGATGATGCTGACGCTGAATCGCGGCGGTCCGGTTGTGTGGATCAGCGAGACCGACGCGAAGAAGGTCGGCATCGAGGATAATGACTGGGTCGAAGCCTACAACGTCAATGGCGCGCTGACCGCCCGCGCCGTCGTTTCCCAGCGCATAAAGGAAGGTACGCTGTTCATGTACCATGCGCAGGAGAAGATCGTGAATACGCCCGGTGCAGAAACCACGCAACAGCGTGGCGGTATCCATAATTCGGTCACCCGCACGCTGCTCAAGCCGACCCATATGATCGGCGGCTATGCGCAGCAATCCTATGGCTTCAACTATTACGGCACTGTCGGCGCCAACCGCGACGAATTCGTCATTGTCCGCAAGATGGACAAGGTCGACTGGCTCGATCGGCCGATAGCCGACGACAAGGAGGCAGCAGAATGAAAGTCCGCGCGCAAATCGGCATGGTGCTGAATCTCGACAAATGCATCGGATGCCATACCTGCTCGGTCACTTGCAAGAATGTGTGGACCAACCGAGAAGGCGTCGAATACGCCTGGTTCAACAACGTCGAGACCAAGCCTGGTATTGGCTATCCCAAGGAGTGGGAAAACCAGAAGCGCTGGAACGGTGGCTGGAAACGCACGTCGGGCGGCAAACTGCAGCCGCGGATAGGCGCGAAATGGCGGGTGCTGGCCAAGATTTTCGCCAACCCGGACCTGCCGGAGATCGACGACTACTACGAGCCCTTCACCTTCGATTATGGCCATCTGCAGTCCGCTCCGGAGCTGCAGGCCTCGCCGACTGCCCGGCCGCGGTCGCAGATCACCGGCGACCGCATGGAAAAGATCGAGTGGGGCCCGAACTGGGAGGAGATTCTCGGCGGCGAATTCGCCAAGCGTTCGAAGGACTACAATTTCGAGGGTATCGAGAAGGAAATCTACGGCCAGTTCGAGAACACTTTCATGATGTATCTGCCGCGGCTGTGCGAGCATTGCCTCAATCCGACCTGCGTTGCAGCCTGCCCGTCGGGCGCCATCTACAAGCGTGAAGAGGATGGCATCGTCCTGATCGACCAGGAGAAATGCCGCGGCTGGCGCATGTGCGTCTCGGGCTGTCCGTACAAGAAGATCTATTACAACTGGTCGTCGGGCAAATCCGAGAAATGCACCTTTTGCTATCCGCGCATCGAGGCCGGCCAGCCGACAGTCTGCTCGGAAACCTGCGTCGGTCGCATCCGCTATCTCGGCGTGCTGCTCTATGATGCCGATCGTATCGAGCAGGCGGCGGCGACGCCGGACGAGAAGGACCTTTACGAGGCGCAATTGTCGATCTTCCTCGATCCGAACGATCCGGCGGTGATCGAGCAGGCCCGCGCCGACGGCGTCCCCGAGGCCTGGCTGGAATCGGCCCGCCGCTCGCCGGTCTGGAAGATGGCGATGGACTGGAAGGTGGCCTTCCCGCTGCATCCGGAATACCGCACCCTGCCGATGGTCTGGTATGTGCCGCCGCTGTCGCCGATCCAGTCGGCCGCCGAGGCCGGCAAGATCGGCATCGACGGCGAGATGCCCGATGTCCGCTCGCTGCGCATCCCGCTGCGCTATCTCGCCAACCTGCTGACCGCCGGCAAGGAAGAACCGGTCGCGCTGGCGCTGGAGCGCATGCTGGCCATGCGGGGCTACATGCGTGCCAAGACGGTCGATGGCGCCATCAATCAGGCGATCGCCACCCGGGTCGGCCTGACCGGGGCGCAGATCGAGGACATGTACCATGTCATGGCGATTGCCAATTACGAGGATCGCTTCGTGATTCCGACCGCCCATCGCGAAGTCAGCGAAGACGCCTACGACATCCGCGGTTCCTGCGGCTTCAGCTTCGGCAATGGCTGCTCCGGCGGCAGCAGCGAGGCCAACCTGTTCGGCAAGCATAAGCGCAAAAGCGTCCAGACGCCGACGGAGGTGTTCTGATGGCCCGGCTGTTCAAGGCACTGTCGCTGCTGCTGGCCTATCCGACCGCCGAGATCGCCGAGGCCGGTCCGGCCCTGATCGAGGTAATCGGCGGCGACCGGTCTTTGCCCGACAACATCCGTACCGGCCTGCGCAGGCTGGTGACGGCTATGTCCACCGGCGACCTGATGGAGGCACAGGAACGCTATGTGCAGCTGTTCGATCGCAGCCGGTCCTTGTCCCTGCACCTGTTCGAACATGTCCATGGCGAAAGCCGCGACCGCGGCCAGGCCATGGCGGACCTGCAGGACGTCTATGAGCGGCACGGGATGATGGTGAATGCCCGGGAACTGCCGGACTATCTGCCGATGTTCCTGGAATTCCTGTCGACCCTGCCGGCGGATGAGGCGCGGCAGATGCTGGGGGAGCCGATCCATGTTCTGGCGGCGATCCGTATCCGGCTGGAAAAAAAGGCCGAGCAGGATTACGCCGCAGTCTTCGCCGCCCTCGAGCATCTGGCGACCGCAACCGTCGACGCGACGGAACTGCAGGCGGTGCTGGCTGAACCGGAGGACGATCCGAACGACCTGCAGGCCCTTGACCGCATCTGGGAGGAGGAGGTGGTAACCTTTGGTCCCGGTGCTGCCGGCACCGTCGCACCGGACGGCCAATGCCCGTCAGTGCGCGACATCCTCAACCGCATGTCTCCAGTACCTGAGGAGAGAACCCATGGCTGATTTCCTGCACACGCTGATCTATGGCATCTATCCCTATATCGCGCTGTCCGTCCTCGCCGTCGGGTCGGTGATCCGCTATGACCGCGAGCCCTATACCTGGCGGTCCGGATCGAGCCAGCTGCTGCGCCGGCGCCAGCTGATGATCGGATCGGTGTTGTTCCATCTCGGCGTGCTGGTGATCTTCGCCGGCCATTTCGTCGGCCTGCTGACGCCGATCTGGGTGTTCGACATGCTCGGGGTCAGCCACAGCTTCAAGCAGGGCCTGGCCATCGTGGCCGGTGGTATTGCGGGCATTTCCGCCTTCATCGGCGCCACCCTGCTGGTGCACCGCCGGCTGTTTGATGCCCGCGTCCGCAAGACTTCGACTTTTTCCGATAACCTGGTGATCCTGCTGTTATGGGTTCAGCTGGCGCTCGGTCTTGGCACCATTCCGATTTCGCTTGAACATATCGATGGGCACGAGATGGTCAGATTCATGACCTGGGCCCAGGGCATCTTCAGCTTCGACCTCTCGGCGTCCACTTACATTCGAGACGCCGCTCCGGTCTTCAAGCTGCATCTCTTCCTCGGCATGACGATCCTGCTGATTTTTCCGTTCACCCGGCTGGTGCACATGCTGAGCGCGCCAGTGCGGTATATCTGGCGTCCCGGCTACCAGATTGTCCGCAGCCGCAGGCCGCAGCCGACCCGCCGCCTGCGCGCGAGGTGATCGCTATGGAACCGCTCCGCATCAATGGTACCGAAATCCCGGAGGCGGTGATCCGCCTTGAGGCACAGAACCACCCGGCCGGGTCGCCGGATGACGCTATCGTGGAAGCGCGACAGGCGCTGGCCGTGCGCGAGCTATTGCTGCAGCGGGCACGCACGGCCGGGCTGATAGCCACACCGGCCCCGCTGGAGGATGGCCGGCTTGAAACTGACGAAGAGGCGTTGATCCGGCAGCTGCTGGACCATGAGATCGTGGTTCCTTCGCCAGATGAAGCTTCCTGCAAACGATATTACGAGAATAACCGCCGCCGTTTCCGCAGCCCGGACTTGTTCGAGGCATCGCATATCCTGTTTTCGGCCCACCCCGACGACAAACCGGCCTATGCAGCAGCGGCGGAACAGGCCGATGGCCTGATCGCCGAGCTGCAGCAGCGCCCGGCCCGTTTCGCCGAGCTGGCACGGCAGCATTCCGACTGCCCCTCGGCGCAGCAGGGCGGCAATCTGGGCCAGCTGGCGAAAGGCCAGACGGTGCCGGAATTCGAGACTTTCCTGTTCAACATCGAAGAGGGGCAGATCTGTCCCGTACCGGTCAGGACCCGCTACGGCGTCCATGTCCTGTGGCTGCAGCGGAAGATCGCAGGCCGTGATTTGCCCTTCGAGATGGTGCGCGAGCGGATCGCCGAATACCTGGGCGAAGCGGTCTATCGCCGCGCCGCATCGCAATACATTGCCATCGTCGCCGGTGAGGCAGAGGTCGACGGCGTGCAGCTGAACAGCACGGACAGCCCATTGGTCCAGTGAAGCAAATCCGTTATCCGGTCTATAGCCACTCCAGTACGCCCCGCCCGGCCGCCGCACCCGTCGCCAGGCAGCCCTGCAGCAGGTAGCCGCCGGTCGGCGCTTCCCAGTCGAGCATCTCGCCGGCGGCAAAGACGCCCGGGCGACGGCGCAGCATCAGATGCGGGTCGAGTTCGTCGCGGGCGATGCCGCCGGCGGTCGAGATCGCCCGCGCCAGCCCGAAGGGTGCCGTCAGCGTCAGCGGCAGCGCCTTGACCAGCACCGGCAGCGGTGTCGTATCGCCGGCATGCAGCGCCTCCTGCACCAGGCCGATGGCGACCGGCGACAGGCCGAGCTGGCGGCGCAGGAAATTCGCCAGCGAGGCACCGCGGCGCGGTTCGGCCAGTCGCGCCGCCACCGTCGCGGCATCGCGGTCCGGGCAGAGATCGAGGTGCAAGACCGCCGTGCCATCGCGGGCGATGGCTTCGCGCAAGGCTGCCGACAGCGCATAGATCGCGCCGCCCTCGATGCCGGCCGTCGTGATCATCGCCTCGCCGCGGATGCGGTCGCCGGCAAACGACAGTGCCACCGGTTTCAGCGGCTGGCCGGCATGACGGTCACGGAACACCGCCGACCAGGCGACACTGAAGCCGCAATTGGCCGGCTGCAGCGGCGCGATGCGGATATCGGGGAGTAACGCAGTCCAGCCGCCATCGGCACCGAGCCGCGGCCAGGAGGCACCGCCGAGCGCCAGCACCGTGGCATCGGCGGCAAAGCTGCGGCCATCGGCGAAGCGCAAGGCACCATCGGCATTCCAGCCGGTCCACTCGGTGCGGGTCTCGAATTGCACGCCCAGCGCGCCAAGCCGTGCCAGCCAGGCGCGCAGCAGCGGACTTGCCTTCATGGCGCGGGGAAACACCCGGCCGCTGCTGCCCATGAAAGTCGGCTGACCGAGCGACTCGCACCATTCGATCAGCGCCGCAGGCGGGAAGGCATCGAGATACGGCTCCATCCAGGAGGCCGCCGTGCCGTAGCGCGCGCGGAAACGATCGAGTGGTTCCGAATGGGTGATGTTCAGCCCACCGCGCCCGGCCATCAGCAGCTTGCGGCCGAGGCTCGGCATGCGGTCGAACACGGTGACCGCGATACCGGCGCGGGCGACGGTCTCGGCGGCCATCAGGCCGGCCGGGCCGCCGCCGATGACGGCGACCTGCGGAGAAGGGGAGCGGGGAAGGGTCATGATGGTCGGGCGCCACCATAGCCGAAGCGCGCCGGCAGGCAATGCTGCCAGACGTTCAGGGCCCGATGCTCAGCGCCGGCTGCGGCTGGCCAGCAGGCGGCGGATGCGGTCGATCACGACCTGCGGGTGATAGGGCTTGGGCAGGGGGCCGTCGTCGCAGAGGTCGGATGCCGTATCGGTCGCCTTCGCCGGACTGCCGACCAGGATCACCTCGACCTCGGGCCGGTTCGCGCGCAGCCAGCGGGCCAGCGCGAAGCCATCGATGCGGCCGGGCATCTCGGTATCGGTGAACACCAGGTCGATCTTCAGTTCGCCCTGCTGCAGCAGGATCATCGCCTCGTCGCCGCTGCTCGCCTCGTAGACCTTGTAGCCGCAGCCGCGCAGGTAATCGGCAATCACCAGGCGGATCAGGATTTCGTCCTCGACGACCAGAATGGTGCCGCCGCCTGCCGTGTCCGTCCTGTCTTTCGATATCTCGTCCGTCGGGGTATCCGTCACGCCGTCTCCGTATGCGTTTCATTCCCGTCCCGCTCGGCGAGCAGGCGGGTCGCATAGGTCACAACGGTTTCGACGGGATAAGGTTTCTCGAACAGGCCATCAACTTTCCGCCGGATCGCCGGATCTTTGGCCGGCCCGGCGGCGACGATGACCCGCACCTGCGGAAAATCCGCCCGCAGCAGATGGATCAGGTCGACGCCATCCAGCCGGCCCGGCGTTTCCAGATCGGTGATCACCAGGTCGACGCGCTGGGCGCTGTGCAGCACGGCGGCGGCTTCGTCGGCGGAATTCGCCTCGATTACCGCATGGCCGGCCTGCCGCAGGAACTGCGCCAGTGTCGAGCGGGTGATGATTTCATCTTCGGCGACGAGGATGGTTCCCCGGTCACGCGCGTGACTGATGGTCGGCACGGTCACTGTCCCTGATCCTGCTGCCGGCAGACGGACACGCCGGCGATCCTCTTCTACGTCCTGAACAGACCATAGGATCATGCGCGCCGGGATTCTGTGACAAATGCCCGGTCGTGGCCGGGCCGGTCTGAAAACCGCGAAAAAGCTGACCGGATTACGCTCCGCCCCCCATCTCAGGCGGACAGCATCAGGGCCGGTGCCGTCAGCTGCGCCTCGGCCCAGGCAGCCGTGCGCAGCAGATGCGCATCCTGCCGATAGCCGGCCAGCAGCTGCAGGCCGAGCGGCAGGCCATTTGCCGCTTGCGCCACCGGCAGGGTGATCGCCGGCACGCCGAGGAAGGTCCACAGCGAACAGCAGACCGCGTCGCCGGTGTAGCCGAGCCCCTCCGGCGCCGGGCCGGTGGCCGGCGCGGTGACGATGGCATCGAAACCTGCCATATGGCCGGCTATGTCGTGGCGCAACCGGGCCTGCAGCCGGCAGGCGGCGATATAGTCGGGCGCCGAAATGCCGGTTCCGGCGGCGACCAGATCCTTCAGCGGCGTGCTGGTGCGGTCGGGAAAGCGCGCGACGAGGTCGCCGAAGATCACCGCGGCCTCGGCGGCAAGCAGCGTCTCGGCGCCCTGGGTGCCATGCCAGTAGGTGCCGGGCAGTTCCAGCGGCTCGACGCGGGCGCCGGCCTTGCGCAGGGTGGCCAGCGCCGCTTCGAAGGCGGCATTCTGCTCGGCGTCGACGCGGCTCCAGTAGGGCGGCCGCACGATACCCAGCCGCGGCGCGGCCAGCGGCGCGATGCCGCCGTCGATGTCGACGGGAATGCGCGGCAGCAGGGTATCCACCGTGCCGCCATGGCTGCCGGCCAGCAGGCTGAGCGCATAGGCGGCATCTTCCACATGGCGGGTGAAAAAGCCGACATGGTCGAGCGAGCCGGCCAGCGGATGCACGCCGTCGCGCGGCACCGCACCGAAGCTGGGCTTGTAGCCGACCACGCCGCAATAGGCGGCCGGGCGGATTACCGAGCCGATGGTCTGGCTGCCGAGCGCCAGCGGTGCGATGCCGGCGGCGACCGCGGCGGCCGAGCCGCTCGACGAGCCACCGGGCGTATGCGCCGGATTCCACGGATTGACGGTCGGGCCGGGATGGCGCCAGGCGAATTCGGTGGTCACCGTCTTGCCGAGCACGGTGCCGCCGAGGTTGCGGATGCGGGCGACCACGGCGGCATCGGCATCGGGCAGGTGGTCGGCATAGACCGGCGAGCCGTTGGTGGTCGGCATGTCGGCGGTGGCGAAGATGTCCTTGACCGCGACCGGAATGCCGGCGAGCGGGCCGCTGTCGGCGACCGGCAGCGCAGCGGCGGCCGGCCGGTAGGTGAAGGCATGCAGCCAGCCCTCAAGGGCCTCGGCGCGCGTGGCACAGGCCTGCACATAGGCCTTGCGATCAAGAGTGCCGGCGCGGAACGCGCGCAAAGCCTGCAGCATACCCAGCGGAGCGGACATGGACGGAAATCCCGGACAGAAAAGGAGATGGAAAGGCGGACAGGCAGATGGGGACGGACCGGCGGCTGACGCTGCCGCCGGTCCGCAGATTGCGTCAGTGCGGCAGCGCCAACGCCTTCTTCACATAATCGCGCACGACGAACTTGTCGTAAACCGGCTGTTCCTTCAGGTTGCCGAGCGCGATCTGGGTATCCATCGACACCTTCAGCGCCTCCGGCGTGGTATCCACGTTCTTCGGATAGACGCCCTCGGCGATCATGCGGCGGACCGCGGCCTCGACGATCTTGCCGTCCAGCGTGGGGAATTCCTGTTTGGCGATGGCGACGGTGTCGTCGACATTGGTCTGCATGTAGCGCAGCGCCAGTTCCATGCCGTTGACGACGCCCTGGGCGGCCTTGGGGTCGACGCCCTTGCGCGCGGTGACCGACGAGAAGGCATAGGGGCCATAGGCCTTCGGGAAGCCGAGCACTACCTTCATGCCCTGGGCGACCACCTGGTCGAGGCCCGGTTCATACAGCACGGCCACCTTGCCCTGGCCGCCGATGAACGGGCCGGGCTCGGAGCCGATCTGCACCTGCAGCATGTCGACATCGGACTTGGCGTCCATGCCGTTTTCCTTCAGCAGCTTGATGAACAGCGAGGTGCTGGTGGTCGGCATCAGGCCGGTGACGATCTTCTGGCCCTTGACGTCCTTGATGCTGTTGAACTTGAAGTCGGGCGTGGTGGCGATCCACACGGCGGCGCCGTTCACCACGTTGCAGATGATGTCGACATCGGCACCCTTCGCGGCAGCAATCGCCGTCCATTCCGGGCCATGGATCGAGAACTGCGCGCTGCCCGAGAGGACGGCCGACAGGGCGGCGGTCGGCGAGCCGGCGGTCTCCTTGTCGACGTCGATGCCTTCCTTCTTGAAGAAGCCCTTGTCGATGGCGACGTAGAACGGCAGGTACAGCATCGACTGGAAGGCCTGCGAGATGGTGACCTTGGTCTGTGCCATGGATGGCGCCGAAGCGGTCGCCAGGGCGGCCGTCACGGCCAGGATCCCGGCGGCTTTACCGATCAATCGCATTTTTTGTTTTCCTTCGTGGCTGGGGTTGGAGAGGTCAGACCTGGACATGGGCACGGCCGACATCCTGCTTCCAGGGCAGCAGGAGGCGTTCCAGGGCATCGATCCCGTGGTAGAGCAGGAAGCCCATGAACATCAGGACGAACAGCCCGACCCAGACGGTGTTGAGGTCATAGAGGCTGGACGCCGTGTAGACGATGTGGCCGAGGCCGCGCTTCGACGAGATGAATTCGCCGACCACGGCGCCGACCAGGCCGAAGCCGATGTTGATGCGGAAGGTGGCGATGATCGCCGGCAGCGACGACGGCACGATCACCTGATAGAAGATCTGGTGCTTGGTGCCGCCCATCGACAGCATCAGCGACTGCAGGTCGCGGTCGGCATCCTTCGCCGCCTGGTAGGCCGCGATCAGCGCCACCAGCGCCGTCATCGAGATGACCAGCACGACTTTCGAGATCAGCCCGGTGCCGAACCACAGCAGCACCACCGGCGCCAGCGCGATCTTCGGCACGCTGTTCATGGCGACGATGAAGGGCTCGACGACGCGGGCGACGAAGACCGAATACCACATGGCGAGGCCCATCACCGAGCCGAGCGCGGTGCCGACGACGAAGCCGAGCATCGCCTCGTAGAGCGTGTAGCCGCTGTCGACCAGCAGCGAGCCGTCGCTCATCATCATCACGAAGATCTTCCAGATGCCGGACGGCCGGCCGATCAGGAATTCCGAGATCCAGCCGGCCCAGGAGCCGAGCTCCCACAGCAGGAAGAACAGCACGACGCTGAGGACCTGCAGCCCGGTGCGACCCATGAAGGTGTCGAAGCGGTTGGACAGCCGCCGGCGCTTTGCGGCCGGCGTGGCGGGGGTGGCCGCCGGGGCGGAGGTCGAGGTTTCCGAAACCATCAGTTCGTCCTCGCTTTGTCGGTCTGGGTTTTGCGGGTCTGGATGTCGAGTTCGGCGCAGAGTGTGTGGAAGTAGTCCGAGAAGCGATGGTCGCTGCGCGCCTCGACCGGGGTCGAGCGCTCGATCTCGATGCTGTGCACGTTCTTCACGCTGGTCGGCCGGCCCGACAGGGCGACGACGCGCTTGGACAGCGCGACCGCCTCGTCGATGTCGTGGGTGACCAGGATCACCGTCTTACTGAAGGTCTCGACGGCTTCCATCAGCACGCCCTCGAGATACAGCCGGGTCTGGTAGTCGAGCGCCGAAAAGGGCTCGTCGAGCAGCAGGATGTCGGGGTCCATGATCAGCGTGCGGATCAGCGCGACGCGCTGGCGCATGCCGCCCGACAGGGTTTTCGGATAGGCGTTCTCGAAGCCGGACAGGCCGAAGGTGGAGAGATATTCGCGCGCCGTGTCGATCGCCTCGCGCTCGTTGACGCCGCGCACCTTCAGGCCGAGCAGCACGTTCTGCAGCACCGTGCGCCAGGGGAACAGCAGGTCCTTCTGCATCATGTAGCCGATGCGGCCGCGCAGGCTGGCGACCGGCTCGCCGCGATAGATCAGGCTGCCGCTGTCGGCATCCAGCAGGCCGGCGATGACATTGAAGATGGTCGTCTTGCCGCAGCCGCTGGGGCCGATGATGCTGACGAAATCCTTCTCGTAGATGTCGAAATTCAGTCCGTTGAGGACCGGGATATCGCCGCCCTTGCCGGGGAAGCTTTTCCGGATGTCGCGGACGCTCAACTGTACCTGCGGCTCTGCCATGCTGGACTCCTTCTCCCGGGGCAGGGAGCAAGAGCCGTGCCAGAGGTTTCCCAAGCGGCAAGCCGACACCCGGACAGAATATTTTCTCATCCGGAACAGTAAGTTACGGGTGTATTCGGGGGCTCCGGCAGGGCGCCGGCGGGGCTATTCCGCATGATTCCGGTGGAATTATGTATTATGCATAGTGCATAAAACTGCAGCACAAGGTATGCATTGAGGGCGGCAAACAGGCAGTCCGCAGCCTGCGGGCTGCCGTGCTTTCGCCCCCGGGATTTCTGTCGTATTCCCGAAGGCAGGGCCCGGCGGCACGACAGCCGCAGCGAAACAGGGCAAGAGGACGACGATGGTGACAGGGGAGCGGCCGCGGACAGCACGCCAGTATGTGCTGGGAATCCTGCGCACGGAGATTCTGCAGGGTCGGCATCCGCCCGGCTCGCGGCTGCGCCAGGAAGAGGTCGCCGGCCGGCTCAATGTCAGCACCACGCCGGTGCGCGAGGCGTTTCGCGATCTGCTGGCCGAGGGGCTGATTTCGCTCGACGCCCATCGCGGTGCCGTGGTGCGCGGCCTCAATCTCGACGACCTGCGCGAGATCTACCAGATGCGCATCCGGCTTGAGCCGCTGCTTGCCGAACGCACGCTGGGCGCCGTCACCGACGAGAGCATCGCGCGTGCCGAGGCCTGCCACCGCCGCATGTGCACCACCAGCTCGCCCGAGCAATGGGCCCATCTCAACGAGGAATTTCATGCCGCGCTGACCGTCGGTCGCGACGACAGCCGGCTGGCCAGTGTGGTCTACAGCCTGGCCCATGCCGCTTCGCCCTATGTGGTGCTGTCGCTGTTCGCGCAGCCCGGCCTGATGGCGACCAACAACAGCGACCACGAGGAAATGCTCGCGCTCTACAAGGCGCGCGACCGCGCCGGCGTCTACCGCAAGACCGAACATCATCTGGTGCAGACCCTGGAGGCCATCGAGCAGGAAGCCGAGGCAAAGGCCGATCCCGGCTACTGGCAGGGCCAGGGTAGTCAGAGTCAGGGCGGCCAGGCTGAGAGCGGACTGGTGGCGGCCACGCCGGAAGACTCAACCGCGCGCTGAACACTGCACCGAATTGTCGCAGGCCACGCTGCACGGGTTGTAACGCCGCCATCCGACATTACCTTACCTGTTGATCCTGACGATCTGGCTCCACCAGCAGCAGGAGGACAGGCATGGCCCGTTCCGGCTCCGCCACTGTATCCACCACTGATCCGACAGCTACTGATCCGACATCCCGATCCCCTGACCCGCAGTCCCATGTGCTGGCCGGGCAGAAGGCCCTCGTCACCGGTGCGAATTCCGGCATCGGCCGCGCCGTGGCGCTTGCGCTCGGCCGCGCCGGCGCCGATGTCGCGGTGAATTATGTCGATGGCGATGACGCGGCCGAAGCCGTGGCCGCCGAAATCCGCGCCACCGGCGGGCGCGCCATGACCTGCAAGGCCGATGTCTCGTCCGAAGACGCCGTGGCAGTCATGTTCGCCGCCGTGATCGAGACCTTCGGCACCCTCGACATCCTGGTCAGCAACGCCGGCCTGCAGCGCGATGCCGCCATCGGCGCGATGACCCTGGCGCAATGGCGCAAGGTGATCGACGTCAACCTGACCGGACAGTTCCTCTGCGCCCGCGCGGCGGCGGCCGAATTCATCCGCCGCGGCGTGGTGCCGGAGGTCTCGCGCGCCGCCGGCAAGATCATCTGCATGAGTTCGGTGCACCAGCGCATCCCCTGGGCCGGCCATGTCAATTACGCCGCCTCCAAGGGCGGCATCCACATGATGATGGAAAGCCTGGCGCAGGAGCTGGCGCCGCAGCGCATCCGCGTCAACGCCATCGCGCCGGGCGCCATCCGCACGCCGATCAACACCGCCGCCTGGGACACCCCCGAAGCCTACGAAAAACTGATGACGCTGGTGCCCTATGGCCGCATCGGCGAGCCCGAGGATATCGCCCGGGCCGCGGTCTGGCTCGCCTCCGACCTGTCCGACTATGTGGTCGGCACGACCTTGTTCGTCGACGGCGGCATGGCGCTTTATCCCGGCTTCGCCTCGGGCGGCTGAGTACGATCCATGAGCAGCCGCATCGAGGATTATGCCGTCATCGGCAACTGCGAAACCATGGCGCTGGTCGGGCGCGACGGGTCCATCGACTGGCTCGGCCTGCCACGCTTCGACAGCCCGGCCTGCTTCGCCGCCCTGCTGGGTGAGCCGGAACATGGCCGCTGGCTGATTGCGCCCGAGGACAGGAAGGCGACGGTGACGCGGCGCTATCGCGGCAGCACCATGCTTCTTGAAACGACGTTCGAGACCGCGACCGGCGCCGTCTGCGTCATCGACTGCATGACCCATCGCGACGGCATCTCGGATGTCGTGCGGCTGGTGCGCGGCCTGCGCGGCACGGTGGCCATGCACACCGAGCTGGTGGTGCGCTTCGGCTACGGCTCGATCGTACCCTGGGCGACCCGGCGCCACGACGGCCGCCGGCAGTTCGTCGCCGGGCCGGACCGGCTGGTGCTCGCTGCCGATGTGCCGTTGCGCGGCCGCGACATGAAGACTGTCGGCCGCTTCGAGGTGAGTGAGGGCGAGGAAGTCGGCTTCGTATTAAGCTGGACGCCGTCCTTCCAGCCCGATCCGCCGAAGCTGCCGGCGGCCGAGGCCATCGCCGCAGTGGAAGCCTTCTGGACCGACTGGGCCGCGGCATTCACGCCCGGCGCCGAATGGTCCGATGCCATCCTGCGCTCGCTGCTGACGCTGAAGGCGCTGACCCACCGGCAGACCGGCGGCATCGTGGCCGCCGGCACCACCTCGCTGCCCGAACAGCCGGGCGGCAGCCGCAACTGGGACTACCGGCTGTGCTGGCTGCGCGACTCGACCTTCACGCTCTATGCGCTGATCGGCGGCGGCTTCCTCGGCGAGGCGCAGGCGTGGCGCGAATGGCTGCTGCGCGCGGTGGCCGGCGATCCCGCCGACCTGCAGATCATGTATGGCATCGCCGGCGAACGCCGGCTGGTGGAATACGAGGTGCCATGGCTGCCGGGCTATGGTGGCGCATCACCGGTGCGCGTCGGCAATGCCGCGGCCGGGCAGCTGCAGCTCGATGTCTATGGCGAGGTGATGGACACGCTGTATGTGGCGCGCAAGGCCGGACTGCCGCCCGAGCCGGCCGCCTGGGCGCTGGAGACTGCACTGGTCGAGCATCTCGAAACCATCTGGGACCAGCCCGATGACGGCATCTGGGAAGTGCGCGGCGGCCGCCGGCATTTCACCCATTCCAAGGTGATGGCTTGGGTCGCCTTCGACCGCGCAGTGCGTTCGGCCGAGGAATTCGGTCTGCATGCGCCGCTGGAGCGCTGGCGTGCCGTGCGCGACGCCATCCATGCCCAGGTCTGCGACAAGGGCTTCGACGCAGCGCAGAACAGCTTCGTGCAGTCCTATGGCAGCACGGCGCTGGATGCCAGCCTGCTGCTGATCGCCATGGTCGGTTTCCTGCCGGCCGACGATCCGCGCATCATCGGTACCGTGACGGCGATCGAACGCGGTCTGCTGCGCAACGGCCTGGTGTTGCGCTACGACACCGGCGAAGTCGCCGACGGCCTGCCGCCCGGCGAGGGCGCCTTTCTCGCCTGCAGTTTCTGGCTCGCCGACAATTACATCCTGCTCGGCCGGCACGCAGAAGCCCGCGCCCTGTTCGAACGGCTGCTGGGCCTGTGCAATGACGTCGGCCTGCTGGCCGAGGAATACGACCCGGTCAACCGGCGCCAGCTCGGCAATTTCCCGCAGGCGTTCTCGCATCTGGCGCTGATCAACACCGCCCGCAACCTGCTCGATGCTGCCGGCCCGGCGCAGCAGCGCGCCGAGGGCGGCAAGCCGGGCGAATAAAACAGCGCCGGAAACCGCGATTTCCGGTGCCGCGGCGGAAATCTTTCGCCGCGATGGAATAAACTCCACCCGCCGCCTGTCTGTCTCCATAACGGCGCTTTGCCGTTCATGGAGCCCCGACATGCAGTCCCGATCCCGAATTCCCCGTCCCCTTGCCGCACTGGCGGCTGCCCTCGTGCTGGGCACCGCGTCGCTGGCACTGGCGCAGGACGCCATGCCGCATCACCACGGCGCCAGTGCGTCGGGTACATCGATGCCCGGCATGGCGATGCCGCCGACCGATTATGCCGCCGCGCCGGCCGCGGAGCGCCCCTTCCTGCAGGGCAACGACGCCGCCATGGCGAAGATGATGGCCGACATGACGGTCAAACCAACCGGCGACATCGACCGCGATTTCGTCGACATGATGGTGCCGCATCACCAGGGCGCCATCGACATGGCGGAACTGCTGCTGCGCTACGGCCATAACGAACAGCTAAAGCGGCTGGCCCAGGAAATCATCGTCACCCAGCAGCAGGAGATCGCCGCCATGCGGCTGGCGGTCGGCGAGCCGCTGCCGCCCTCCGTTCCGTCGCCCACCCAGTCCCCCGCCCAATCCCCCGCCCAATCCCCCGCAAAGTAGAAACAGGAGTCTTCCCATGAAACACCATCTGCTCAGGATGGCGCTGCTGGCCGGCACCATGCTCGCCGCCGTCCCGGCCTTCGCCGGACAGGCACCCGGCGCCGCTTCCGATCCGGATGTGCCGATCAGCCACCGCGACCGCGTCTATGCGGCCGAGCAGTTCTCCAATACCGTTTCGGTCACCGATCCGGCCGACAACAAGCTGCTCGGCGTGATCCGGCTTGGTGATTCGCAGCCCAGCAACCTCAGCCCGCTCTATCGCGGCCAGGTGCTGGTGCATGGCATGGGCTTCTCGCCCGATCACCGGACGCTGGCCGTCGTCTCGATCGGCAGCAACTCGGTTTCTTTCATCGACACCGCGACCAATGCCGTGAAGCACATCACCTATGTCGGCCGCTCGCCGCATGAGGCCTTCTTTACGCCGGACGGTAGCGAGGTCTGGGTCACCGTGCGCGGCGAGGATTACGTCGACGTGCTCGACGGCAAGACCTTTGCCGAGAAGACGCGCATCAAGGTGCCGGCCGGTCCCGGCATGCAGATTTTCTCGCCCGACGGCAAATACGGCTATGTCTGTTCGTCGTTCAATCCGGAGACCGACGTGATCTCGGTGGCCGATCACCAGATCGTCGCCCGGGTGAAGCAGGAGAGCCCGTTCTGCCCCAACATCGCCGCTACCCCGGACGGCAGCCAGGTCTGGTTCACCCTGAAGGATGTCGGCAAGACCCAGGTGTTCAACGCCAAGTCGCCGTTCAACGTGCTCAAGGTGCTGGATACCGGGCCGATCACCAATCACGTCAACATCGTGCACAACGCCAAAGGCACGTTCGCCTATGTCACCATCGGCGGGCTGAACGAGGTGAAGGTGTTCCGCACCGACGACTTCTCGCAGGTCGCCACCATCCCGGTCGGCAAGCTGCCCCATGGCCTGTGGCCGTCGGGCGACGGCACCCGGGTCTATGTCGGCCTCGAGAATGCCGACGGCCTTGCCGTGATCGACACCTTGACCAACAAGCTGGTCACCACCGTCGCCATCGGCCAGGCGCCGCAGGCGCTGACCTATGTGTCGAACGCGGTGCCCGAGGGCAGCGGCCTCGACAACCTGCAGCCGCTCGGTATGGCCGGCGCGGCGGCGCATTTCACCCTGGCCGCGGCCGGTGACAAGACTGCGGCCGCGCCGACCAGCGTCACCCTGTTCGACCAGGGCCTGTCGCAGGTGCTGCAGGCCTCGGTGACCGGTCTCGAGCCGAAGCAGCCCTATGTCCTGGCGCTGGCGAGCCGCGCGGATGGCGGCGGTGCGCTGCAGCCGGTGTCGGCCTTCATGACCAATCCGGCCGGCTCCGCCATCGTCAATGCGGTCGGTCCGATCCGCCAGCTGGTGCGCGGCGAGGACCAGGTGCCGAAGCGCTATCTGGTGATCGCGCCGTCCGAGGCCGGCAAGCCCGGCAGGCCGGTTCAGTTGCAGACGCGGTAGGGGCGACCGCGACACCGCCCGCAGCGCGCCAGTCGTCGGGTGCCTGCGGGCGGTGTTTTTTACGCTGCGGCGCTGCCGCAAAACTGGAAGAATGCTGCCGCCATGTCCGACATGCTGCATCTGATCGAACCGCTGATCCCCGCCCTGCGGCGTTACGCCCGGGCGCTGCTGCGCGAGCGGGCGGCGGCCGACGACCTGGTGCAGGACTGCCTGGAGCGCGCCATCGGCCGCTGGCACCTGCGCCGGGCGGACGGCAATGTGCAGGGCTGGCTGTTCGCCATCCTGCACAATCTCGCCATCAACCGGCTGCGCCAGAGCCAGAGCCGCGGCCGGCATATCGCCATCGAGGATGCCGGCGAGGCGGTGCTGTCGCAGCCGCCGGCGCAGGAGGATGGCCTGCACCACGGCGATGTGCTGCGGGCGCTCGACCTGCTGCCGGAAGACCAGCGCAGCGTGCTGCTGCTGGTCTCGGTGGAGGATCTGTCCTATGCCGAGGCGGCGGCGGTGCTGGGGGTTCCGGTCGGCACCGTGATGTCGCGGCTGGCGCGTGGCCGCGAACGGCTGCGCGGCATTCTTGAAGACGGAACGGATATTGCCGCCCGGCGCGGCGCGCATCTGCGGAGGGTGAAATGAACGGCCGGCCGATCGGGGAAGACGACCTGCAGGCATTTGTCGACGGCCGGCTCGATGCCGAACGCCAGGTCGAGGTGGCTGCCTATCTGGAGCGCCATGCCGATGTGGCGCGCCGCGTCGACGGCTATCGCCGGCAGCGCGACGCCCTGCGCGCGGCGCTGGCACCGGTCGCCGAAGAACCGGTGCCGCCGGAACTCAATCTCGCCCGCATGATCGAGGCCCGCCGGCGGGTGACGGCCGGACGTGCCCGCTGGCGCATGGCCGCCGCGGCCGTGCTGCTGGTCTGCCTCGGCGGCGCCGGCGGCTGGGGCCTGCACAGCGTGATGCCGGTGCCGGCTGCGCAGCTGGCTTCTGCTGCCGGTGTGGCCGCGCTGGCGCAGGAAGCCGCCGACAGCTATGCCGTCTATGCCTCCGACCATCTGCGACCGGTCGAACTGCGGTCGGCCGAACGTGCCGAACTGGTCGACTGGGCGGCCGAACGCCTGCACCGCCGCGTGCCGGTGCCTGATCTGTCGGCGGCGGGCTACCGCTTCATGGGCGGGCGCATGGTGGCGACGCCTCATGGTGCCGCCGTGCTGTTCATGTATGACGACGACCACGGCACGCGGCTCGTGGTGCTCAGCCGGCCGATGGCGGAACAGGACCGCACGGCGGCGATGGCGCCCTATGCGCGCGGCAAGGTCGCCGGCTTTTCCTGGGCCGACAAGGGCGTCGGCTTCAGCCTGGTCGGCCCGGTGGAACCGGACCGGTTGCATCCGCTGGCCGACGAGATCCGCCGCCAGGTCGGTCGCGACATCTGACGCCTCACGCGCAACGGGATTGCCCGGCCGCGCGTTATCGGGCAGAACCGGAGGAGCAGAGGAGAGCCGTTCATGCCGGTTGCGCGGGTGCACAGGATTTCGGCCGACAGTCCGGACGATACGGCCGGTCTGCGGCAGGTCATCGCCGCCGGGCAACTCGATCCCGCCGGCATCACCGCCATCTTCGGCAAGACCGAGGGCAACGGCCTGGTCAACGATTTCTCGCGCGGCCTGGCGGTGCGGGCGCTGACGGGCCTGCTGGAAGAAACCCTCGGGTACGAGCGTGCGGCACAGGTCTGCCTCGTCATGTCGGGCGGCACCGAGGGCGGCATGGCACCGCACTGGACGGTGTTCGAGCGGCAGGAGGGTGCGGCCGGTGCATCGCCGGCGCTGGCCATCGGCAAGGCGCATACCCCGGCGCTGGCGCCCGAACAACTCGGTCGCCGCGCCCAGGTCGAACTGGTGGCCGAAGGCGTGCGCGCCGCCATGCGGGACGCTGCCATCGACGATCCGGCCGATGTGCATTTCGTGCAGATCAAATGCCCGCTGCTGACCGCCCAGCGCATTGCCGCGGCGGACGCGCGTGGGGCGACGGTTGCGACGCGCGACACGCTGAAATCCATGGGCCTGTCGCGGGCGGCCAGTGCGCTCGGCATCGGGCTCGCGCTCGGCGAGATCGACGGCAGTCGCATCACCGATGCCGCCATCGGCAGCGACTGGTCGCTGTGGTCGGGCCGCGCCAGCACGTCTGCTGGCATCGAGCTGATGGGGCACGAGATCGTCGTGCTCGGCGTGTCGGCGGCCTGGAGCGGGCCGCTCGCCATCGATCATGCGGTGATGGCAGACGGCCTCGATATCGAGCCGGTGCGCGCCGCGCTCGCCCGGCTCGGCCTGGATGTGCCGGGGCAGCTGCCGCCGAGCCAGCGCGATCGCATCGTCGCCGTGCTGGCCAAGGCGGAGGCGAGCCATGACGGCCGCCTGCGCGGCCACCGTCATACCATGACGGATGATTCCGACATTTCCGCGACCCGTCATGCGCGGGCCTTCGTCGCCGGCAGTCTCGGCGGCCTGATCGGCCATGCCGAGATCTATGTCTCCGGCGGTGCCGAGCATCAGGGTCCCGATGGCGGCGGCCCGGTTGCGGTTATCGTCAGCCGCGCTGGCTGAAGCGGCGGCCGACCAGGGCGGCGGCGATGTTGGTTTTCTGCACGTCGATGGCGCCGCCGGCGATGCCCCAGCCGAAGCCGTCGCGCAGGCGCTGTTCCATGCGGTATTCGGTGGAATAGCCATAGCCGCCCATCACCTGGATGCCCATGGCGGCGACCTCGCGCACCATCTCGTTGGCGAAGCATTTGGCGATGCTGGCATCGGCGATCGACGGCAGGCCGTCGGCGGCATTCTGCGCCGCGCGCCAGATCAGCAGCCGCGCCGCCTCCACCCGCATTGCCATGTCGGCCAGCTTGAGCTGCACCGCCTGGAATTCGACCAGCGGCTTGCCGAACTGGCGGCGCTCCTGCACATAGGCGAGTGCCTCTTCCAGCGCGGCGGCGGCGATGCCGAGCGACATGGTGGCATTGCCGCAGCGTTCGAGGTCGAAGGCCTCCATCAGCTTGCGGAAGCCGCCGGCCGGCACGATCAGGTTGTCGCGCGGCACCCGCACGCCATCGAGGAAGATGTCGCAGGAGGGAATCCCGCGGAAGCCCATCAGTTTTTCCGGCTTGCCGAAGCGCAGTCCGGGGCGGTCCTTCTCGACCAGCACCGCGCCGATGCCGGCGGCGCCCGGCGCATCCGACAGCCGGCAGTAGACCACATAGGCATCGGCATGGCCGCCGCCGCTGCTCCAGCGCTTCTGGCCGTCCAGCACGATGGCGTCGCCGTCGATGCGGGCCTTCGTCGTCAGGTCGGTCAGCGCGGTGCCGGCATGGGGCTCCGACATCGAGACGGCGACTACCATCTCGCCGCGGATCACCGGCGGCAGGATGCGCTGGCGCAGGCTTTCGCTGGCGAAATGCAGCACGGTGCGCACCGGGCCGGTGGCGCTTTCGAAAACCGGGAAGGCGACGGCCGGTGACACTTGCGCGAATTGCTCCAGCACCAGCAGGGCCTCGATATGCCCGAGCCCGAGCCCGCCATAGGCTTCCGGCATGTTGATGCCGAGGAAACCAAGTTCGGCATAACGGCGGCGCATCGCGGCTGGCACCGGCTCGTTTTTCTCTTCCAGGTCGCGGGCGAGTACCGGCAGTTCGCCGCGGGCAAAGCTGCGCGCGGCCTCCTGCAGGGCGCGCTGATCGTCGTTGAGCCGGAAATCCATGGCAACCTCCCTCGGCCGGCCGCTTTTTCATGCCGGTCCGCCCTGAAAGGTGCCCGCCGGCGGCGCGGCCGTCCAGCCTTCAACGATATGGAGTGTCAGCGCCGCTGCTGGCGCCGGCGGATCACGTCGAGATAGGCATCGCGCGAGGGGCCGAGATGGCTGCGGCACAGGTCGACCAGCGCGGCGCGGTCGCCGTTGCGCAGCGCCTCGATCATCGCCTGGTGTTCCTCGCGCGACCGCGCCAGATACTCCGGATCGGCCGCCGTGAACGAGCGTGCGGCATGCACCTTCTGGGCAAAGCCGCGGATCGCCTCGGCGAGATAGGGATTGCCGCAGCCGCCGAACAGGGTCTCGTGGAAATGCATGTTGGCGCGAAAGGCGGCGCGCGGGTCGCCGGCTGCGACGGCGGCCGAATGGCGGGCCTGGATCTCGCTCAGCGCCGCGAGCAGCGCCGGATCGGCGGGCAGGGGGATCTGCTCGGCCGCCAGCCCCTCGATCACTTCGCGGACGGAATAGATCTGCGCGACCTCGGTGGCCTGCAGCATGCGCACCACGGCGCCCTTGTGCGGGATGCGTTCGACCAGGCCGATACGCTCCAGCTCGAAGATCGCCTCGCGCACGATATGGCGCTTCACCTCGAAGCGGGCGGCCAGGTCCTCCTCGACGAGGCGCTCGCGCGGCTGCAGCCAGCCCAGCACGATCTCTTCCTCGATCAGGTCGGCCAGCCGGCGCGTCCGGTCGACCGCGCCTGCGGGGTCCCGGGCCTGCTGCCGTGCGGTATTCTGATGCTCCCGGGCATGCTGCCGCGGCATGTCCTGCAAGCTCATGATAATCTCCTTAACAATATTGTTGACAATCTTGTTAAGGATTGTCAATGCTCTCCTTCAAGGAGCGCCCAGTCTATGTCCAAATCCCATCCCGGCGGAATGCGCCGGAACCTCGCCAACTATGGCGATGCCGGTTTTTCCGTCTTTCTGCGCAAGGCCTTCATCAAGGCGCTCGGTTATACCGACGATGCGCTCGACCGGCCGATCATCGGCATCGTCGACACGGCGTCCGGCTACAATGCCTGCCACCGCAATGTCCCCGACCTGATCGAGGCGGCGTCCCGCGGCGTCATGCTGTCGGGCGGCATCCCCGTACCGTTCCCGGTGATCTCGATCCAGGAAAGCTTTTCCAACCCGACCAGCATGTATCTGCGCAACCTGATGGCCATGGACGCGGAAGAGATGATCCGCGCCCAGCCGATGGATGCCGTGATCCTGCTCGGCGGCTGCGACAAGACAGTGCCGGCCCTGCTGATGGGCGCCGCCAGCGCCAATGTGCCGGCCATCATGCTGGTGACCGGTCCCATGCTGGCGGGGTCATGGCGCGGCGAGAAGCTCGGCGCCTGCACCGACTGCCGCCGCTTCTGGGCGCGCTATCGTGCCGGCGAGGTCAGCGACGACGAGATCAACGAGGTCAACGGCGAGCTGGCGCCGACCATCGGCACCTGCGGCGTGATGGGCACCGCCAGCACCATGGCGCTGACCGTCGAGGCCATGGGCATGATGCTGCCGGGCGGCGCCGCGGTACCCGCCGTGCATGCCGAACGCCGCCGGCTGGCCGAACGCACCGGTGCGCGCGCCGTCGCCATGGCGGCCGAGGGCCTGACGCCCGACAAGATCATGACCCCGGCGGCCTTCCGCAATGCGCTGCGCGTGCTGCTTGCCGTCGGCGGCAGCACCAACGCGCTGATCCATCTGACCGCCATGGCCGGCCGGCTCGGCATCGGCATCGACCTCGAAGGGTTCGATGAACTCGGCCGCGAGACCCCGGTGCTGGTCGACCTGAAGCCGACCGGCCAGCATTACATGGAAGACCTCTACAAGGCCGGCGGCCTGACGCCGATCCTGCGCGAACTGGGCGCCCTGCTGGAACGCGACTGCCTCACGGTGACGGGAAAGACGCTCGGCGAGAATATCGATGCCGCGCCGGCGGGCTGGCCGCAGGATGTGGTCCGCACCATGGCGGCGCCGGTCTACAGGAACGGCGCCATGGCGGTGCTGCGCGGCAACCTCGCGCCGGACGGCGCCATCATCAAGCAGGCCGCCGCCACGCAAAGCCTGCTGCAGCATGAGGGGCGTGCCGTGGTGTTCGACAGCCTGCCCGACATGGCGGCGCGGCTCGACAGTCCGGATCTCGACGTGAAGCCCGACGACATCCTGGTGCTGCGCAACGCCGGACCGAAAGGCGCGCCGGGCATGCCGGAGGCCGGCTATATCCCGATCCCGAAGAAACTGGCGCAGGCCGGCGTCAAGGACATGGTCCGCATCTCCGATGCGCGCATGAGCGGCACGGCCTATGGCACCATCGTGCTGCATATCGCGCCGGAATCCGCCGCCGGCGGCCCGCTGGCGCTGGTGCGCACCGGCGACCGCATCCGGCTCGACACCGCCGGGCGGCGCATCGACCTGCTGGTCGACGATGCCGCGCTGGCGAAACGTCGCGCCGCGCTGCCGCCGCTGCCCACCGGCGAGGGGCGGCGTGGCTATGAACGGCTGTATTTCGATACGGTGACCCAGGCCGAGCGCGGCTGCGACTTCGATTTCGCGGTGCCCGCGATCACGACGAAGGTGCCGTAACCCTTTCACGACCCCGGACTGCACAACAAAGGATGCCGGCATCGCCCGGCAGACAAGGGAGAGACGCATGAGCAGCATAAAAACCACCGCCGCCCCGGTCACTGGCGGCGATACCAGCCTGGGTGCATTTTTCCGCGACATGAATGCCTCCGAGCGACGCACCTTCTGGGCCTGCTTTGTCGGCTGGACGCTGGATGCGATGGATTTCATGATCTATCCGCTGGTGATCGGCACGCTGATCGCGCTGTGGCAGGTCGACCGCGGCACGGCGGGCCTTGCCGTCACCATCACGCTGCTGGCGTCGGCCGTCGGCGGCTGGCTGGTCGGCTACATGTCCGACCGCGTCGGCCGCGTGCGCGCCTTGCAGTTCACCATCCTGTGGTTCTCGTTCTTCACCCTGCTCTGCGCCTTCGCGCAGAATTACGAGCAGCTGTTCGTCGCTCGCGCCCTGCTGGGTCTCGGCTTCGGCGGCGAATGGGCCGCCGGCGCCGTGCTGATGGGCGAGACGATCCGCGCCGAATACCGCGGCCGGGCCGTCGGCACCGTGCAGTCGGGCTGGGCGGTCGGCTGGGGCGTCGCCGTGCTGCTGCAGTTCGTCTGCTACAGCCTGCTGCCGCCGGAGATGGCGTGGCGCTGGATGTTCGGCCTCGGCGCGATCCCCGCCGTGCTGATCTTCTTCCTGCGCCGCTATGTCGACGAACCGGTGATCGCGGCGAAAACCCGCAGCGCCGATGCCGCCCATCGCGCCAAGCCGTCGATCTGGGAAATCTTCGCCCCCAATATCCTGAAGACCACCCTGCTGGCCGCGCTGCTCGGCACCGGTGCCCAGGGCGGCTATTACGCCGTCACCTCCTGGCTGCCGACCTTCCTGCGCAGCGAACGACATCTCACCGTGGTCGGCTCGACCGGCTATCTTGCCATGCTGATCGCCGGCAGCTTCGTCGGCTATGTCGCCGGCGCCTGGCTCGCTGACCGCATCGGCCGCCGCAAGCTGTTCATCACCTTCGCCATCCTCGCCTCGGTGCTGGTGATCGCCTATACGCGGCTGCCACTGTCGAACGAGGTCATGCTGTTCCTCGGCTTTCCGCTCGGCTTCTGCGCCTCGGCCTATTTCTCCGGCGTCGGCGCCTTCCTGACCGAACTGTTCCCGACCCGCCTGCGCGGTTCGGGCCAGGGCTTTGCCTATAACTTCGGCCGCGGCCTGGGCGCGCTATTCCCCACCCTGGTCGGCTATCTGTCGGCGACCATACCGCTGTCGGAAGCCATCGCGATCTTCGCGGTGCTGGCTTACGGCCTGCTGTTCATCGCCGCCGTGCTGTTGCCGGAAACCCGCGGCAAGGTGCTGGAAGCCGATGACTGAGCCCCAAAACCCACAGGGTCGGATCCCGGATTGCCCGGGGCCCGACCCGAAGCCCCATGGCCCGACGCGCTTCGCCATGCCGGCGGGTGCTGTCGACACCCATGCCCATGTGATCGGGTCGCCGCCTGCCTGGCCGCTGGAGCCGGTGCGCAACTACACCGCGCCGGATGCCACGGCCGCCATGTATACCGGCATGCTCGACGCCATCGGTGCCGCTTACGGCGTACTGGTGCAGGTCAGCGTGCATGGCACCGACAACCGCCTGATGCTGGAGACCCTGCGGGCGCATCCGCAGCGCCTGCGCGGGGTCGCTGTCGTCGATCCCGGGCTGCCGGAACGCGATTACGCCGCCCTGCGCGAGCAGGGCGTGCGGGGCCTGCGCATCAACGCGCTGTTCGCCGGCGGGCCGACCCTGCAGGCGCTCGAGGAATACGACGCGATCTGCCGCTCGATGGACTGGCATCTGCAGCTGCTGCTCGATGCCCGCGAGCTTCCGACGCTGGCGCCGCGGCTGTCGCGGCTGCGCACGCCGCTGGTGGTCGACCATATGGGCCATCTGCCGGCCGACGAAGGCGTCGCCCATCCGGGCTTCCAGCATCTGCTCGGGCTGGTGCGCGACGGCGCCTGGGTCAAGCTGTCGGGCGCCTATCGGCTCAGCACGGCGGGGTTCCCCTACCACGACACCATCCCGCTGGCCCGCGCGCTGATCGAGGCGGCCTCGGACCGCTGCATCTGGGGCTCCGACTGGCCGCATGTCGCCACCTGGGGCCATATGCCCAATGTCGGCGACCTGCTCGACCTGCTGGCCGACTGGGTGCCCGACGCGGCCACCCGCAATCGCGTGCTGTCGGATAACGCGCGCCGGCTGTACGGGTTTCCGTAACCACCTGACGCTGGACCGGAGCCGGGCGGACGTCCTATGTAGGGACCGTCCGCCCTTCACCGGAATTCCCGCGCCATGAGCCCTGCCAGCACCGCCGTCACCATCCGCCGCCCCGACGACTGGCATGCGCACTTACGCGACGGCGCGGTGATGGCGGCCGTGCTGCCGCATACCGCCGCCCAGTTCGCCCGCGCCATCGTGATGCCGAACCTGAAGCCGCCGGTGACCACCGTGGCGCTGGCCTCTGCCTATCGCGACCGCATCCTGGCGGCGCTGCCGGCCGGCAGCGATTTCCGGCCGCTGATGACGGCGTATCTCACCGACAGCATCGACAAGGCCGAGATCGAACGCGGCTTCGCCGACCACGTCTGGGTCGCCGCCAAGCTCTATCCGGCCGGCGCCACCACCAACTCGCAGCATGGCGTGACCGATATCCGCCACATCTATCCGGTGCTGGAGGTCATGCAGCGGATCGGCATGCCCTTGCTGGTGCATGGCGAGGTGACCGACCATACCGTCGACATCTTCGACCGCGAGCAGGTCTTCATCGAGCGCATCCTGCTGCCGCTGCTGAAGGATTTCCCCGCGCTGAAGGTCGTGCTGGAGCATATCACCACGGCGGAAGCGGCAGAGGTGGTGCGCGAGGGCGGTCCGCGCCTCGGCGCGACGATCACGCCGCATCACCTGATGATCAACCGCTCGTCGCTGTTCGAGGGCGGCATCCGGCCGCATCTCTACTGCCTGCCGATCGCCAAGCGCGAACGCCATCGCCTGGCGCTGCGCAAGGCCGCCACCTCGGGCGCGGCCTGCTATTTCCTCGGCACCGACACGGCGCCGCATCTGGCCCATACCAAGGAAGCCGCCTGCGGCTGCGCCGGCATCTTCAATGCGCCGACCGCCATGCAGGCCTATGCCCAGGTCTTCCACGAGGAAGCCGCGCTCGACAGGCTGGAGGCCTTCGCGTCGCTGAACGGTCCGCGCTTCTACGGCCTGCCGCTCAACGAGGGGAAAATCCGTCTCGCGCTGGCGGCGGCGGAAGCGCCGCAGGATGTCGAGATCGAGGGCGACCGCGTCGTCGTCTTCGCGCCGGAATGCGGCGCGGCCTGGACCCTGTCGGCCGCCTGATACGCTCTAGACCGGCAACGCAATCGAATATTTCACCTGGGTGAGCGCGAAGCTCGATTCGATCGAGGCAACGCCGTCGAGCCGGGTCAGTTTGTTTTTCAGAAAGGCTTCATAGGAGGCGAGGTCGGCGGCGACCACGCGCAGCAGGTAATCGCGCGGTCCCGTCATCAGGTAGCATTCCAGCACCTCTTCCCAGGCCGAGATCGCGGCGGCGAAGCGGTCGAGATCTTCCTCCTTCTGGCGCGCCAGCTTGATCGAGATGAACACGCTGACCGGCAGGCCGAGCGCCTTCTGGTCGACCCGGGCGATATAGCCCGAGATCACGCCGCGCTCTTCCAGCAGCTTGACCCGGCGGTGGCAGGGCGACACTGACAGGCCGACCCGGTCGGCCAGTTCCTGCATGGTCAGCCGGCTGTCGGCCTGCAGCGCCCGGAGGATCTTGCGGTCGATGGTGTCGATGGTGGTCATTGGAATAGTTTTCCATGATTTATCAAAATACTGGTGAATTATACTATGAAACGTGCCATTGGCGATAACGGTTTGGGAATTTCCGTTGCCGGGCTGCTGCTAGACTCGGGGCCTCATCCCAGCTTCCGGTGGCCGCCATGCCCGTCGATCCCGCCCGCCTCGAAATCCTCTCCGCCCTGTCCCGCAAGGTGCTGTGGCTGTCGTCCTGGACCATCCATCACGCCAACCACCTGCGCGCCAATCGCGACGGCCTCAAGGTCGGCGGCCACCAGGCCTCCTCGGCCTCGCTGGCGACCATCATGGCGGCGCTGTATTTCGCCGTGCTGAAGCCGGAAGACCGCGTCGCCGTGAAGCCGCATGCGAGTCCGGTCTTCCATGCCATCCAGTATCTGTTCGGCCTGCAGACCCGCGACAAGCTGGAGAATTTCCGCGGCTTCGGCGGCGCGCAATCCTATCCGTCGCGCACCAAGGATATCGACGATGTCGATTTCTCCACCGGCTCGGTCGGCCTCGGCGTGGCGCAGACCCTGTTCTCGTCGCTGGCGCAGGATTATGTCACGGCGCATGGCTGGATGCAGGACCGCCGCGCGGGCCGCATGATCGCCCTGATCGGCGATGCCGAGATGGACGAGGGCAATATCTTCGAGGCGTTGCTCGAAGGCTGGAAGCATGGCCTGCGCAACACCTGGTGGGTGGTCGACTACAACCGCCAGAGCCTCGACGCCGTGGTGCGTGAAGGGCTGTGGGAAAAATTCGAGTCGATGTTCCGCAACTTCGGCTGGGAGGTGGTGATCGTCAAATACGGCCGGCTGATGCAGGCGGCCTTTGCCGAGCCCGGCGGCGCGGCGCTGAAAGCCTGGATCGATGCCTGCCCGAACCAGGTCTATGCCGCCTTGTGCTTCCAGGGCGGCGCCGCGTTTCGCAAGCGGCTGGAGGACGAGATCGGCGACCAGGGGCCGGTGTCAGCGCTGATCGGCCGGCGCAGCGACGCCGAGCTGCTGGCGCTGATGTCCAACCTTGGCGGCCACGACATGGCCAGCATGGTCGAGGCCTTTGAGGCCATCGACCATGACCGGCCGGTCTGCTTCATCGCCTATACCATCAAGGGCGTCGGCCTGCCGTTCCAGGGCCACAAGGACAACCATGCCGGCCTGATGACGGTGGCCCAGATGGAAAGCTGGCGCGCGACGCAGGCGATCCGCCCAGGCCATGAATGGGACCGGTTCGAGGGTCTCGATCATGACCCCGCCATGCTGCAGGCATTTCTCGATGCCGTGCCGTTTGCGCAGGCCGGCCGCCGTCGGCTGCAGGCGCCGGTCATCGACGTGCCGGCCGAACTGGCTTTCCCCGCAACGGCGCAGCTGTCGACCCAGCAGGGCTTCGGCCTGATCCTGCAGGAACTGGCACGCAGCGACAGCGAACTGGCGCGACGCTTGGTCACCACGTCGCCGGATGTCACCGTCTCGACCAATCTCGGTCCCTGGGTCAACCGCCGTGGCCTGTTCGCACGGGCCGAGATGGCCGACCAGTTCAGGAAAGAGAAAATCCCGTCGATGTTCGCCTGGGATTTCTCGCCGCGCGGCCAGCATGTCGAACTCGGCATCGCCGAGATGAACCTGTTCATCATGCTGTCGGCGCTTGGCCTGTCGCACGAGATCAACGGCGAACGCCTGCTGCCGGTCGGCACGCTGTATGATCCGTTCATCCAGCGCGGCCTCGATGCGCTCAACTACGCCTGCTACCAGAATGCGCGCTTCATGGTGGCGGCGACGCCGTCGGGCATCACCCTGGCGCCCGAAGGTGGCGCGCATCAATCCATTGCCACGCCGCTGATCGGCATGGCGCAGGATGGCCTGGCGTCTTTCGAACCGGCTTTCGTCGACGAACTCGCCACCGTGATGCGCTGGGGCTTCGACCACATGCAGCGCGACGATGGCGGCGCGGTCTACCTGCGCCTGTCGACCCGCGCGCTGGAACAGCCGAAGCGCCAGATCACGCCCGACCTCGCGCGCGACATCGCCGCCGGGGCCTACTGGCTGCGCCGGCCGGGGCCGAATGCCGAGCTGGTGATCGCCTACAGCGGCGCGGTGGCGCCGGAAGCCATCGCGGCGGCCGGCCTGCTCGGCGAGGCCCGCCGCGATATCGGCCTGCTGGCGGTGACCTCGGCCGACCGGCTGCATGTCGGCTGGCAGGCATCACGGCGTGCGCGGCGCGATGGCCGCGATGCAGCGCCGAGCCATGTGGAAATTTTGCTGTCAGGCCTGCCGCGCAACTGCGGCATCGTCAGCGTACTCGACGGTCATCCGGCGACGCTGGCCTGGCTCGGCGGCGTGGCCGGGCATCGCATCGAGGCGCTCGGCGTCGACCGTTTCGGCCAGACCGGCGATATCGACGACCTTTATGCCTATTACGGGCTGGATGCCAACGCGATCATCGCGGCGGCGGAAACGCTCACACCGGGTGCGCCGGCACGCCGACGCAAGCAGGCGGTCTGAAGGACGCGCGGGCCAGAATCCTAGTCTTCGGTGTCGGTTTTCTTCTTGCCCGGCTGATGTGGCCGGCCGGCGCTCAGCATCAGCAGCGCCATGTCATCGAGATCGGCCGACAGCCGGCCCAGAGTGACGCCGCCGGCATGCAGCAGGCAATGCACGCCGCGTTCGCTGACGCCTTTCACCGTGGCCGACACCGGCTTTTCGCCGGCCAGCCGCAGCTTGACGCGGCTGCCGACCGGCAGGTCGATGACCGGGGAAAACAGGCAGCCTTCCAGCGACAGGTTGGTCACCGTGCCCTCGATCTGGCCGCCCGGATGGTCGAGCCGGGCCGTGATTTTGGTATCGCGCCGGTCGAAGCGGCGGCGATTGCGGCCATCCTGTTCGGTTTCGGCAGCGGTGTCGGCGGTTGTCGTCTTGGCGGTGGCCATAGGCCCTCGTCTCCCCTGGTTGGGCACAGACTAGCCGGCCGGCCCGATGCAGGGAAGGGGAATTGCCATGGTATTCCCGTGGCAGTTCCGCGACGGCAGACTGACGGCATTCGGTGTGACAAAAGCATGGCGAAGCGGAGTCGGTTTATCTAAAGTGGCAGTCGAATCCGTCACATATCGTCCGCCCTCAGCACGAAGTTCGCCATGACCGCGCGCCTGCCGCCAGAGTCCATCATCTGGGCCCTGTCGCGCCACAATGCTTACCTGACCAGTCGGCCCGGCGGCGAGCGCCTGCAGCGCCGCGGGGGGGATTTTGCCGATCTCAAGCTCGATGGTGCGAACCTCGACGATGCCATCCTGCCGGGCTGCAGCTTTGCCGGGGCCTCGCTGAAATCGGCGCAATTCGCCCGCGCCGATCTGTTCAGCGCCGATTTCACCCGCGCCGATCTGACCCACACGCAATTCGACCGCGCCGATCTGCGTGGCGCCAATTTCCTGATGGCGATGCTCAAGCAGACCTCGTTCCGCCAGGCTGACCTGCGGCCGGGCCAGATCGTCCGTCATGAAAAGGAAGGCAGCCCCGGCGATGTCGGCGCCGGCCAGGACGTGCCGGTCAACATGTCGGGCGCCAATCTCGACGAGGCCAACCTGCGCCATGCCAACATGGACCAGGCCAACCTGACCAATGTCAGCGCGGTCGGTGCCAGCTTCGGCGGCGCCTCGCTGTTTGCGGTGAATCTCACCGGCGCCAACCTGCAAGGCGCCGATTTTTCCGGCGCCCGGCTGAAGGAAACCACCTTCGTCGGTGCCGATCTGGCCGGCGCCAAGCTGGCCGGCTGCGACCTGCGCGGCGCCAACCTGCGCAGCGTCGATCTCTCCGATGTCGATCTGACCGGCGCCAACCTGCAGGGTGCCGTCTATCGCGAGGGCAAGGCCCAGCTGCCGCCGGAGATCGAGGCCAAGCTGTCGGCGCATGGCAAATGGATCGCCTCGAACGGCGAGGCCGGCGAACGTGCGGTGTTCAGCAACATGAAGCTGCCGGGCATCGATTTCTCGAGCTGCGATCTGCGCGCCGCGGTGTTCCAGGACACCAATCTCGCCGGCGCTTTTTTCTCGCGTTCGCAGCTGCTGTTCACCAGCTTCAGCGGTGCCGATCTGCGCAAGGCGAATTTCGACCAGGCCAGCATGGGCGGCGCCAACATGTCGGGCGCCCTGCTCGCCGGCGCCGCGCTGCGCGGAGCACAGCTGGTCGGCGTCGAGATCTACAACGCGCTGAACCAGCGCACCGGCAAGATCATCTTTCCGCGGTTCGACAATGCCGACCTCACCGGCTGCGATCTGCGCGGCGCCGTCATCGAGGGCGTCGATTTCGCCAGCACTGTGTTCGACAAGGTGAATATCGCCGGCACGGAACTGCGCCAGTGCACCGGGATGCGCAGCGGGCGGCGCGCCTGAAGCAGGCCTGAACCGCAGCCGGCCAGGCTGCGAGTGGCTGTCACAAAACCGTCGATTCTCACGCAATTGCTATTTCACGCTGTGTGAAAGCATGGTTGTATGCTCGCGTGTAAGAAACAATCTTCGTTAGAATCTGCAAGAATTGCAACATTCATGGTCGAACGTCTGATCCCCCCCAATGACGTGCAGGTGGTGCTGTCGCGCCATGCTGCCTTTCTGGCCGGTCGGCCGGGCGGCGTGCGTCTGCAGCAGCCGGGCGGCCAGTATGCCAGGCTGCGCCTCGATGGCGCGATGCTCGATGACGCCATCCTGTCGCGGGCGGACTTCGGCGATTCCTCGATGGCCGGGGCGCAGATGCGCCGGGCCGACCTGTTCTGCGCCGACTTCCAGAATGCCGATCTGACCCGCGTGGTGCTGGACCGCGCCGATCTGCGCGGCGCCAATCTGTGCCGGACCGTGCTGCGCCATGCCTCGCTCAACCAGGTCGACCTGCGGCCGGGCCAGGTGATGATCGCGGAGACCAACGAAAGCAAACAGGTCAACGCCAATCTCGACGGCGCCAAGCTCGACGGCGCCGATCTGAAGAATGCCCAGCTCGACCAGGCCAGCATGGCGGTCTCCTCGGCCAAGGGTGCATCCTTTGCCAATGCCAGCCTGTTTGCCGTCAACCTGGCCGGCGCCGACCTGGCCGGTGCCAACCTGACCGGCGCCCGCATGAAGGACGCCAATCTGGTCGGGGCCAATCTGGCCGGTGCGCAGATGAAAGGCTGCGATCTGCGCGGTGCCAACCTGCGCAATGTCGATCTCAGCGTGGTCAATATCGAGGGGGTCTCCCTGCAGGGTGCGGTGTATCGCACGGGCGAGGCGCTGCCGCCGGAAATCGAGGACATCCTGAAGCTGCACAGCCTGTGGATCGCCACCGGCGGTGCCGAGGGCAGCCGCGCCGATCTCAGCGGTCGCAATCTCGATGGCTGCAGTTTTGCCAGCTGCGACCTGCGGGCGGCCGAACTGCACGAGGCCTCGCTGAAGGGTGCCGATTTCAGCAATGCCCAGCTGATGTTTACCAGTTTTCTCAAGGCCGAGCTGCAGGAGGCGGTGTTCGATCTGGCCGATGCCGGCGGCTCCAATTTTTCCGGCGCCAATCTGACCAAGAGCCGTTGGCGCGGCAGCCGGGTGTTCGGCGTCGATATCTACAACGCCCTGAACCAGCGGACCGGCAAGATGGTGTTCCCGCGCTTCGATGGTGCCGACCTGACCGGTGCCGACCTGCGCGGCGCCGGCCTCGAGGGCATCGATTTCACCGGTGTCACCCTCACCGGCGCCAACCTGTCGGGCGCCGATTTGCGCAACTGCACCGGCCTGCGACGCGGCTGAACCGGCGCCGGCCCCCCGTCCGGCCCCCGGATTTTCCTGTCATTACCGGATTTCAACGGGCCGGCCCGCAGCCAGCAGAGTAGGTTGGCGCGCCCGGCGGGGGACCCGGTCTGCCGGAGCTCCAGGGTTCCCGGGATGATTATAAACGGCCGGCGAGGAATGCCAGGTGGCGAACTCTCTTGATACGAGTGTCACCGGCGGACTAATCTGGTTACCAGAACGTTAACTTAACCTTTGCGCGTCAGGAGAGTGTGCGCGGATGGTCGACCTCCGTTTCCCGTCGCAGCAGATCACCGTTGCGCTGTCACGCCATGCCGCCTGGGCTGGCGGACGCGGCGACGGCGAGCGGCTGCAGCGCAAGGGCGAGGATTTCACCTGGCTGCGGCTCGACAGCGCCAAGCTGAACGACGCCGTATTGTCGCGCTGCCAGTTCACCGGGGCCTCGCTGGTGAAGGCGGAACTGCGCCGCGCCGACCTGTTCGCCGCCGATTTCATGCGCGCCGATCTGTCGGGTGCCATCCTCGATCGCGCCGATCTGCGCGGCGGCAACATGATGCGCGCCATCCTGCGCGGCGCGTCGCTTAACCAGGCCGACCTGCGGCCGGGCCAGATCGTCCTCGACAGCGGTGCCAGCCGCTCCCAGGCGGCGAACCTGAGCGAAGCCAAGCTCGACGGTGCCGACCTGCGCTCGGCGCAGCTCGACGAGGCCAATCTCTCGGTCTCGTCGGCGACCGGCGCCAATTTCGCCAATGCCAGCCTGTTCTCGGTCAACCTGGCCGGCGCCGATCTGTCGGGCGCCAACCTGACCATGGCGCGGCTCAAGGACGTCAACCTGATCGGCGCGCGGCTCGAAGGTGCATTGCTGCAGGGGGCCGACCTGCGCGGGGCCAACCTGCGCAATGTCGATCTCAGCAAGGTCAACCTGAAAGGCGTCGACCTTTCCAATTCGGTGTACCGCAAGGCCGCCAACCTGCCGGCCGAGGTCGATGTGATCCTGCAGGCGCACAGCCGCTGGATCGCCACCGGCGGTGCCGACGGCCAGCGCGCCATCCTCAGCGGCATGAAGCTGCCCGGCTGCGACTTTTCGAGCTGCGACCTGCGGGGCGCCGAGCTGCATGGCTGCGACCTCAAGGGCGCCGATTTCAGTTCGGCGCAATTGCTGTTCGCCAGCTTCATCGGTGCCGACCTGCCGCATTCCAATTTCGACCAGGCCGATCTCGGCGGGGTGAATTTCACCAACAGCAACCTGGCCGGCGCCACCTTCCGTGGCGCCAAGCTGGTCGGCGCACCGCTCTACAGTGCCGGCAACGGCAAGACCGGCCGCACCGTCTATCCGCTGATGATCGCCACCGACCTGACCGGCGCCGACCTGCGCGGCGCCGTACTCGATCATATCGACCTGACCCAGGCCAAGCTGGCCCGCGTCAACATGGCCGGCGCCGACCTGCGCGACTGCCTCGGCCTCAGCGGCGCCGCCTGAACGGCCGGCGCTTCTCACGAACAGAAAACGGCCGGTCCCTTGCGGGGCCGGCCCCCAGAACAGAAAACGGCCGGTCCCTTGCGGGGCCGGCCGGTGTCTTTCGGGCGCGCGGTGCGGTTATTCCGCGGCCAGCGCGGGTTTGATGCCCAGCCGCTTGGCGACGCCTGCACCATAGGCCGGGTCGGCCTTGGCGAAATGCGCGATCTGGCGGCGCTGGATCGCTTCCGGCACGCCGTTCATGGCGGCGGCGATATTGTCCATCAGGCGGCCCTGCTGGTCGGCCGTCATCAGGCGGAACAGCGCGCCGGGCTGGCTGTAATCGTCATTGCCGGCGCGGTGGTCGTAGCGGTCGGCGGCGCCGTCGATCTTCAGCGGCGGTTCGGCCACGGAAGGATCCTGCTGCGGGCCGTTCATCGAATTCGGCTCGTAATAGGCATCCGGGTTGCCGGTGTCGTTGCGGAAGAACCGCATGGCGCCGTCCTTGTGGTAGTGATGCACCGGGCATTTCGGCTGGTTGACCGGCAGCGCCTCGTAATGGGTGCCGAGGCGATAGCGATGCGCATCGGCGTAGGAGAAGATGCGGGCCTGCAGCATCTTGTCCGGCGAATGGCCGATGCCGGGCACCACGTTCGACGGCGAGAAGGCGGCCTGCTCGATCTCGGCGAAGTAATTGTCCGGGTTGCGGTTCAGTTCCATCACGCCGACCTCGATCAGCGGATAGTCGCCATGCGGCCAGACCTTGGTCAGGTCGAAGGGATTGTAGGGCGTCTTCGTCGCCTCGGCTTCCGGCATCACCTGGACGAACAGCGTCCATTGCGGATAGTCACCCTTCTCGATCGAACCGAACAGGTCTTCCTGATAGCTCTCGCGGGTCTTGCCGATCACGGTCTCGGATTCCGCGTTGGTCAGGAACTTGTGGCCCTGCCGGGTCTTGAAGTGGAATTTCACCCAGAAGCGTTCGCCGCTGTCGTTCCAGAAGCTGTAGGTGTGGCTGCCGTAGCCGTTCATGAAGCGCGGGCTGGGCGGCAGGCCGCGGTCGGAGAACAGGATGGTGACCTGGTGCAGGCTCTCCGGGCTGAGCGACCAGAAATCCCACATCGCCGTCGGCGAGCGCAGGTTGGTTTTCGGATGACGCTTCTGGGTATGAATGAAGTCGGGGAATTTCAGCGGGTCGCGCACGAAGAAGACCGGCGTGTTGTTGCCGACCAGATCCCAGTTGCCGTCTTCCGTGTAGAATTTCAGCGCGAAGCCGCGCACGTCGCGCTCGGCATCGGCGGCGCCCTGCTCGCCGGCCACGGTGGAGAAGCGCGCCAGCATCTCGATGGTCTTGCCGACCGCGCCGAACAGTTTGGCACGGGTGTATCTGCTGATGTCATGGGTCACGGTGAGGGTGCCGAAGGCGCCCCAGCCCTTGGCATGCACCACGCGCTCGGGGATGCGCTCGCGGTTCTGGTGCGCCAGCTTCTCGAGCAGCTGGTAGTCCTGCATCAGCACCGGGCCGCGCGGACCGGCGGTGATCGAATTCTGGTTGTCGGCGACAGGGGCGCCTGCCGTGGTGGTCATGACCGGGGGCTGGCCGGGGGTCTGCTTGGAGTTGGTCATGGGGGCTCTCCCTCTGGGTTGCGCTGCTGCCGGGGGGAAACTGCGCCGTCTCTGTGACCCGACAATGCTGGACAGGCTAGACCGGCCAGAACCACAGGGGAAATTCATAATTCTGGCTTTTGTAATCGTCCCATCCGATCATAAGGCATGGGCATGTGACAGCCCCTTGTCGGTCCGCCATCCGCCTTCCAGTATACGGATCACTGACGAACGGAATGGAAGAAATCCATGCGGTTTGCCGAGAAGATCGACGACGAGGACCTGCGCGGCCTCTATCTCTACTGGCTGTCGAAAAAGACCAGCCGGTTCCCGCCGCCGCGCGCCGCCATCGATCCCACCGAACTGCGCAGCCTGCTGCCGTCGCTGTTCGTCATCGAAGTCGACCATGACGAGCAGCGCTTCCGCTATCGCCTAGCCGGGCAGGAGGTCGAGAATCTGGTGCAGGCGCGGCTGCATGGCCTGTGGCTCGACGAGGCCCTGCGCTCGCCGTTGCGGGAATTCTTCGACGAGGGATTCTGCATCGCCGCTTTCGGCGCCAAGGTGCATTACCGCAGCAACACCCTGCATCTCGCCAGCCGGCCGTATATCCGCTATTCGCGCCTGCTGCTGCCGCTGTCGGATGACGGCCTGCGCATGGATCATCTGCTCGGCTGCATCAAGGTCGATGGCGCCATCAACACGCGCAGCCCCAGCGTGGTCGAAGAGCACGAGATCACGATCAGTGATATCGCCGCCTTCGAGCGGGATGCCTATGAAACGCCTGAAACGCCGTAAATCGTAACGCCGTAAGTCGGGCCGGCAACGGCCGCGACTACATCTCGACCTGGCCCCATTGCACGCCGCCAAGCTGCATGTTCTTCAGCTTGTCGACATAGCCGGGCGCGCCGATGAAGGTCGGCGACAGGCTGACGCCCTGGGCCACGAGGACGATGTCGTCCTTTTTCAGCCGCTGCTTGAAGGCGGTCATCGATCGCTGCGCCATCTCCGGTGTCGCAACACCGGATTCTGCAACCATGATGACGGTGACCACCTTGCCGTCGATGGAAAAATTGGCGAACGGAAATCGCTGACCCATGTCTTCCCCCTGTGTCGAGCGATAAAAGCAATCGTATGACAGGACACGGGAATTGCCTAACACTTTATGACACTTGGGTTTTTTACTATGCGGGCGAGAATGTCACCACGTGATGAACAACACATGGTGGCGGTTTTCCCCACAGAGCCGCATGCGGAGGGCCTTGGCGAACGGCCGCCCCGCGCCAGATTGGTGTCGGCAACGCCGGACCGCGACCCGGAACCGGGCCCCGCTGGCCGGCCTGAAAGGCAGACGACAGATGACGACGACATGGCGTGCACATGCAACCCGTGGCCTGCTGCTGATCGCGCTGGCTGCGGCGACACCGCTGGCGGCGGCGCAGGCGGGGCAGACCAATCTCAAGCCGGGCGCCAGCGACGTGGTGGATACCGGCGAGCGCGGCAACTACACCACGATGACCATCCACAATCTCGGCAGCCAGCCCGGCCGTGTCGAATTCGGCGCACCGATCGGGCGCAGTGTCGATGTGCCGGCCGGCGGCGAGGTCGAACTTTATGGCTCTTACGGTCGCCCGGCCGTCAAGGCGACCAACAGCGGCCCGACGCCGCTGCGTATCATCACGCGGTATATGGAAACCTTCCACGGGCCGTGACGCCGGCCGTCAGGCTTCGCTGCGCGGCTGGAAACTGTCGCGGTCGAGCACGACGTAATCGCCGTCCTTGAAGGCGCCGGTGCCGCTGAGGTCGGAGATCGAACGCGGCAGGTAGGGCAGTTCGCTCGGCCAGACCTGCACCGAGAAGATCATGCCATGCTCGCCATGCTGCAGCGGCAGCATCAGCCGGCGGGTGAAGGCATAGCCGCGCGCATCCCAGCGGAACACGCTTTCCGAATAGACCGGCAGGCCTTCCTGCAGCGACGTGTTGTAGATCGCCTCCATATAGGTGCGATAGCTGCCCTGCATGATCTCGGTGGTGGTGCGGCCGGTGAAGTCGAAGGTATAGCGCTCGACATGGGCGGAGCCGACCAGGCGGTAGCGCATGGCGCTCGTGCCGGCGACCGGCTCGGCGAGCAGCAGGTTCGGCCATACCGATGCCGGCAGGTGCAGCGGGTCGATGTCGGTCCGCTGCGGCATCGGCCGGCCGCGCCGTTGCGCCGTCCAGTAGCGCGCCACGGTCGACAGCATCGGATCATCGGCAAAAATCGGCTGGTCTGACATGTCGTTCATCGGCTGTGCCAGGTGATTCCCCAACGGTCCGGTTGGCCATGGGGCTTCCGGGACGCCTTCGGAGCCAGCCGGAACACCGCTGCCGCCGATTCTGTCATGAAAGTATAGAGGAAAAGAGCTGGTGCTGCCGGACAGGATTGAACTGTCGACCTCCTCATTACCAATGAGGTGCTCTACCACTGAGCTACGGCAGCCCGGTTCGGCCGGACCTGACCGGACGGATCCGGTCGCCTGAGTCAGGCCGAAATGACACGCCGGCAGCGGGTCTGGAACCATCCCGGCCGGCGTCGGGCGCGGAAACTGCCACAGGCCGGCGGCTGAAGCAAGCCGGACGCAGGGGTTTTCGCCGGGTAACCTGCCGGCTGCGGAAATCGGCGCTTTTCGCCGCAGCAGGGCCCATCCTGCGGGGCCGCGCTTGACTCGGCCGGGGCGGCTTCGCTATCGCTGGTCCGTCCTTCCCCGGAGCCCGCATGACCGGCATTCCCCCGCGCGACACCCGACCGGCCGCCACCGGCCAGCCCTCCATGGGCACCGAGATCGAGCGCAAGTTCCTGCTGCGCGACACCGGGGTGGTCGCCGGCCTGGCTGGCCGGCCGCTGGTGCAGGGGTATTTCGCCGATGTCGATGGCTGGTCGGTGCGGCTGCGCACGGCCATGCACCGCGACGGCCGGTCCCAGGCCTGGCTGACCCTGAAAAGCCAGGATGCCGGGGCCGCCCGTCGCGAGATCGAGGCCGAGGTGGAGTATGACTTCGCCGCCCGCATGCTGGCCGACCTGCCGCCGGAGCATCTGATCAGCAAGATCCGCTACCGGCTGCCCTATACCGAAGTCGCCATCGACAACGCCCTGGCCGGCACGGCGCTCGCCGGCAAGGCCCTGGTCTGGGAGATCGACCGCTTCCTCGAACGCCATCACGGCCTGTGGCTGGCCGAGATCGAGCTGCCGCGCGCGGATTACCCGCTCGTGCTGCCGGCCTGGCTCGGGCCCGAAGTCACCGCCGATCCGCGCTACCGCAACACCGCGCTGGCGCGTGCCGCCGGCCCCTCGCCGCAGAGCGGCGGCGGCTTGCCTCTGCCGCCGCAGCCGGCCGCGACCGAACTGGCCGCTGCCGTGCACCGCCTGCTGGCCGAGACCGTCGGTGGCGGCACCGGTACGGCAGCCGGCGGGACCGCGGCCCATGCCTGAGCGCGGACCCTCCGGCCGTACCGACTGGGCTGGGCTTGATGCCGCCGCGCGCGAGGCGCGGCTGGCGCAGAAGCTGCGCGCCAATCTCGGCCGCCGCAAACAGCAGGGCCGGGCCCGCGATGCCGGTGAGGCGCCGGACACTGCGGCAGACCGCGACGCGCCGGCCCATGCTCCTTCGGGGCCGGCCCTTGACCGCGATGGCGGCGACGCGTAACCGGGATCGTCCTGTTGTTTCGCTGCGCAGCCAATCCGTTTCCCGGGGGGAAGACCGCATGAGCGTGATGTCCGATATCTGGATCCGCCAGATGGCCAGGGATCACGGCATGATCGAGCCCTTCGTCGAGGCGCAGAAGCGTGAGGGCACCATCTCCTACGGTCTGTCCTCCTACGGCTACGACGCGCGGGTCGCCCGCGAGTTCAAGATCTTCACCAATGTCGACAGCGCGGTGGTCGATCCGAAGGAATTCTCGCCGGCCAGCTTCGTCGACCGCGAGACCGATGTCTGCGTGATTCCGCCGAACTCGTTTGCGCTGGCCCGCACGGTGGAATATTTCCGCATCCCGCGCGACGTGCTGGTGATCTGCCTTGGCAAGAGCACCTACGCGCGCTGCGGCATCATCGTCAACGTCACGCCGCTGGAACCCGAATGGGAAGGCCATGTGACGCTGGAATTCTCCAACACCACGCCGTTGCCCGCGAAGATCTATGCCAACGAGGGCGCCTGCCAGTTCCTGTTCCTGCACGGCGACCAGCCTTGCGAGACCAGCTATGCTGACCGCGCCGGCAAATACATGGGCCAGCGCGGCGTCACCCTGCCGAAGCTGTAGGTTCGGGTTGGATTCCGTCGGGCGCCGGTCTTACCGACGCGTTCGGCCGCCCTTATATGGCTGCCCTGTGCGCCGACGCCCACTGGCGATTCGGCCGCGCTTGGGCTAGACAGGCGGTCACGGTTTTTCACGGTGCCGGCCCTCGGGACGGCGCCCTTTACGGATCAATGGGTTATGGATCGAATTCGCTTGCGTGGCGGACGCCCGCTGGACGGCAGCATCGCCATCGGCGGCGCCAAGAATGCCGCCCTGCCGTTGATGGCGGCCAGCCTGCTGACGCCGCAGACGCTGACGCTCGGCAATGTGCCGCATCTGGCCGATATCGCCACCATGGCGCATCTGCTGCAGCAGCATGGCGTCGATGTCTCGATGGACGGCGGCAATGGTACGCCGGAAGGCCGCACCATCCACCTGAACGCCGGGACCATCACCTCGACGGTGGCGCCCTATGATCTCGTGCGCAAGATGCGCGCGTCCGTCCTGGTGCTCGGGCCGCTGCTTGCCCGCTTCGGCGAGGCGGAAGTCTCCCTGCCCGGCGGCTGCGCCATCGGTACGCGGCCGGTCGACCTGCACATCATGGGCCTGAAGGCGCTCGGTGCCGAGATCGCGGTCGAGGGCGGCTACATCAAGGCGACGGCCAAGAAGGGGCTGAAAGGCGCGGTGATCCGCTTCCCGATGGTCTCGGTCGGCGCCACCGAGAATCTGCTGATGGCCGCCGCGCTGGCCGAAGGCACCACGGTGCTGGAGAATGCCGCGCGCGAACCCGAGATCACCGACCTCTGCGACTGCCTGATCGCCATGGGCGCCGAGATCGAGGGCGTCGGCAGCGAGCATATCACCGTGCATGGCAAGCCGTCGCTGCAGGGCGCCAGGCACCAGATCGTGCCCGACCGCATCGAGACCGGCACATACGCTGCCGCCGTGGCGATCTGCGGCGGCCGGGTCGAGCTGACCGGCACGCGCATCGACCTGATCGAATCCGTGGTCGACAAGCTGCGCGAGGCGGGTTGCAGCGTGGACGAGACCCCGCGCGGCATGACCATCGCGCGCAACGGCAGCCGCCTGCGCGGCGTCGATTTTCTGACCCAGCCCTATCCCGGTTTCCCGACCGACATGCAGGCCCAGGCCATGGTGCTGATGACGGTGGCCGATGGCGCGGCGATGATCACCGAGACGATCTTCGAGAACCGTTTCATGCATGTGCCGGAACTGGCCCGCATGGGCGCCAACATCGTGGTGCACGGGTCCTCGGCGCTGGTGCGCGGCGTGCCGAAGCTGACCGGCGCGCCGGTGATGGCGACCGACCTGCGGGCCTCGGTATCGCTGGTGCTGGCCGGCCTGGCGGCCGAAGGCGAAACCACCGTCAATCGCGTCTATCATCTCGACCGCGGCTACGAGCGGCTGGAAGAAAAGCTTGCCGCCTGCGGCGCCGTGATCGAACGGCTGAAGGACTGAGCATGCCCGGCGGCCCCGCACAGAACGCCCGCTTCCAACCCCTGCGCCTGCGTGCCGAGGATGCGGAAGACGTGATCGTGCTGTCGGCCTGCCTGCAGGATGCGACGATCCGCTGTGCCGACATGACCTGGCAGCCGCAGCAGCGCCGCTTCGCGCTGGTGCTCAACCGCTTCCGCTGGGAAGACGAGGGCCAGGCCGACGCGAGACGCGGCCTGATCCGCATCGAGCCACATATCCGGGTGGCGGCCGGCCTGCATTTCGACGGCGTGCTGAAGGTGCAGACCAGCGGTTTCGACCGCGGTGACGACAGGGCGGTGCTGGAACTGCTGTCGATCATGGCGGAGCCGGCCGGCGACGACGTGGAAGACCCGGCCGCGATCCTGACGCTGGTGTTTGCCGGCGGCGGTGCCGTGCGGCTCGAGGTCGAATGCATCGAGGCGCAGATGCAGGATATCGGTGCGCCGTTTCCCGTGCGCCGCGCGCCGCAACACAAGGTTCAGGATTAGGGTGATCGTGCGATGAGTCCGGCAGTCAGTGACAGCAAGCTGGTGATGGCGCTGCCCAAGGGGCGGATCCTCAAGGAGGTGATGCCGCTGATGCATGCGGCCGGCATCGAGCCCGAACCCGATTTCTCCGACGAGAACAGCCGCAAGTTGCGCTTTGCCACCAACCATCCGGACCTCGAACTGATCCGCGTGCGCAGCTTCGATGTCGCCACCTTCGTCGCTTTCGGCGCCGCCCAGCTTGGCGTCGCCGGCAACGATGTGCTGATGGAATTCGACTATCCGGAAATCTATGCGCCGCTCGATCTCGATATCGGTCATTGCCGGCTGTCGGTCGCCGAGCCGGTCGAACTGTCGGCCGGCGACGACCCGAAGCGCTGGAGCCATGTGCGGGTGGCGACCAAATATCCGCACGTGACGCAGAAGTATTTCGCCGACCGCGGCGTGCAGGCCGAATGCATCAAGCTGAACGGTGCCATGGAGCTGGCGCCGACGCTCGGCCTGTGCCGGCGCATCGTCGATCTGGTCTCGACCGGCGCGACCTTGAAGGCCAACGGTCTGGTCGAAGTGGAAGTGATCGCCAAGGTGACGTCGCGGCTGGTGGTCAACCGGGCCGCGCTCAAGACCCGGCCGGACCAGGTCGGTGGCTGGCTCGAGAAATTCAGGAAGGCCGTCGATGCCCGTTGAGCTGAATGCTACCGCGCCGGATTTCGCCCGGCGCTTCGAGGCCATGGTCAGGGCCAAGCGCGATGCCGAGGCCGATGTCTCGGCCGTGGTGGCCGGCATCATCGCCGATGTGCGCAAGCGCGGCGATGCGGTGCTGCACGAGCTGAACCAGAAATACGACCAGGTCGACAGCACAAGGCTCGGCCTGCGCATCAGCCAGGCCGAGATCGATGCCGCCGCCGCCCAGGTCGATGCCGCGACGATGGCCGCGCTGGAAACCGCCGCCGAGCGCATCCGCCTGTTCCATGCCCGGCAGAAGCCGGCCGATGATTTCTATACCGATGCCGAGGGCGTGAAGCTCGGTCACCGCTGGACGCCGCTCGATGCCGTCGGCCTCTATGTGCCGGGCGGCAAGGCGGCCTATCCGTCCTCGGTGCTGATGAATGCCGTGCCGGCCGTGGTCGCCGGGGTGCGCCGCGTCGTCGTCGCGGTCCCCACCCCGGGCGGCGAGCTCAACCCGCTGGTGATGGCGGCGCTGAAACTCGCCGGTGTGACCGAAGCCTATCGCATGGGCGGGGCACAGGCCGTCGCCGCGCTCGCCTATGGCACCGAGACGATCAGGCCGGTCGACAAGATCACCGGCCCGGGCAACAGCTTCGTCGTTACCGCCAAGCGCATGGTGTTCGGCCAGGTCGGCATCGACAATCCGGCCGGCCCGTCGGAAATCCTCGTCGTCGCCGATGCAAAGAACGATCCGGCCTGGATCGCCGCCGATCTTCTCTCTCAGGCCGAGCATGACGAGGTGGCGCAGTCGGTGCTGATCACCGACGATGCCGCGTTTGCCGGCAGGGTCGGCGCCGCGGTGCGCCAGCAGCTGTCGACCATGCCGCGCAGTGCGATCGCCACTGCCTCGTGGGAACGCTTCGGTGCGCTGATTACCGTGCCGCAGCTTGCCGATGCCGTGCCGCTGGTCGACGCCATCGCACCCGAACATCTCGAACTCGCCATCGATGACCCGCAGGTGCTGGCGGCCCGGGTGCGTCATGCCGGCGCCATTTTCCTCGGCCGCCATACGCCGGAAGCGGTCGGCGATTATGTCGCCGGGCCGAACCACGTGCTGCCGACCGCCGGTGCGGCGCGCTTCGCCTCGGGCCTCAACCTGCTCGACTTCATGAAGCGCACGACGCTGGTCCAGTGTGACCAGGCCTCGCTCGACCGGATCGGCCCCGCCGCGGTGCGGCTGGCCGAGGCCGAGGGGCTGCATGGCCACGCGCTGTCGGTGTCGATTCGCCTCAATAAGGGAGCTTCATGACCGAACGGGCACCGCCGGCCAACCACCATCTCGTCGGGGTCGAACTCGACGAGCGCAGCGTGGTGCGCCGTTCGCCCGATATCGAGCATGAACAGCGGGTGGCGATCTTCGACCTGCTGGAACAGAACGTCTTCTCGCCGGTCGGCGCCCATGACGCGCAGGGCCCGTTCCAGCTGGTGCTGGCGATCGAGGAGAACCGGCTGGTCTTCGACATCCGCGACGACGGCACCGCGCCGCTCGGCAAGATCATCCTGGCGCTGTCGCCGTTCCGCCGCATCATCCGCGACTATTTCGAGATCTGCGACAGCTATTTCCAGGCCATCAAGCGCTCCAGCCCGTCGCAGATCGAGACCATCGACATGGCCCGGCGCGGCATCCACAACGAAGGCTCCGAACTGCTGCGCGAACGGCTGAAGGGCAAGATCGACACCGATTTCGATACCGCCCGCCGCCTGTTTACCCTCATCTGCGTCCTGCATATCCGGTAAGCCGGCATGGATGAACGGCTCCCCGGCAGCGTGCTGTTCTGTTGCACCATGAACAGCGTGCGGTCTCCCATGGCCGAGGGCATCCTCAAGGCACTTTATCCGAAACAGGTCTTCGTCGATTCGGTGGGCGTGCGGCAGGAGGCGGTCGATCCACTGGCGGTCGAGGTGATGGACGAGATCGGCATCGACATCTCGAAGCACCGCTCCAAGACCTTCGACGACCTTGAGGACAGCTCCTTCGACCTGATCGTCTCGCTGTCGCCCGAGGCGCAGCACACCGCAGTCGACATGACCCGCACCATGGCCTGCGACGTCGAGTTCTGGAATACCTTCGATCCCACCATCATCGAGGGCAGCCGCGAACAAAGGCTGGCCGCCTATCGCGAGGTGCGCGATTTTCTCAGCCGGCGCATCCGTGACCGCTTTGCCCGCCGGCCGGCCATCGCGCCGGGCTGACCGGCTTGACCTGAATCAACGCCCGCCGCGGCAGGGCGGTCTAGCCTCGCGGCATGATCGCAATCCGGAGACAGCACCGATGACCCATTTCCATGCCGTGGTGTGGCTTGACCACCAGGAGGCCCGCGTCTTCCAGTTCGGCGAGGGCGATCTTGAGAAGACCGTCGTGCACGGCCACAAGCAGAACCTGCATCATCGCAGCGGCTGCATTGGTGACGGCAGGGCGCCGGCCGATATCGCCTTCTTCGACGATATCGAGGGTGCGCTGTCCGGTGCCGGCGAGGTGCTGGTGCTCGGCCCCGGTGCCGCCAAGCTGGAATTCGTGCGGCATGCCACCAAGTTCCGGCCCGCGCTGGAACACCGCATCATCGGCGTCGAGACGGTCGACCATCCGAGCGATGGCCAGCTGGTCGCCTATGCACGGAAATACTTTCACGCCAAGGACCGCATGCGGCCGCTGCTGCAGCCGGCCTGAGCCGCACCCGGCCCGACCGGTCGCTGTTTTTTGCCGCAAAGTCGCCATGGTTCTCCGGCTATGATCAGGCTCGTCACACCGACAGAAGCCGGAGACCATCCCATGGCATCGCGCCGCATACCCGCCACCGCCCTGTTCCTCGCCATCCTTCTTGCCGGCGGCCTGGCGCTGTCGCAAGCCGCCGTCGCCCAGAACCGGGCCGCCGATCCGCTGGCCGATGCCACCCTGCTGAGCTTAAGTGAATCGGCCGAGCGCGATGTCACGCCGGATACCATGCGGGCACGACTGATGGCGCAGGCCAGCGCGGAAGAAGCGGCGGCGGCGCAGAACACCGTGAACGCGGCGATGACCAAGGCGCTGGCGATGGTGCGCACGGTCGGCCTCGAGGTCGAAACCGGCGGCTACAACACCTTCCAGGACACCCCGCCGCGGCCGGCCAGCCTGCCGGCCGGCACCAAGCCGCCGGTCCCGGTCTGGCGTGCCCAGCAGAGCCTGACCATCACTGCCACCGACAACGACAAGCTGCTGGCGGCGGTCGGCGAACTGCAGAAGGAGGGCCTGCTGTTGCAGGAGCTTGGCTTCGCCGTCTCGCGTGCCCAGCAGCGCAGCCTGCAGGACGAGATGATGGCCGAGGCGCTGCAGCGGCTGACCGCGCGGGCGGAAAAGGCCGCTGCCGCGCTCGGCCTGCATTTCGACGGCTGGCACCGGGTCGGGCTGAACGGCGGCGTCGCGCCGCGGCCCATGATGAAGGCCGCCATGGCCACAACCATGCGGCAGGATTTCGCGCCGCCGGCGGCAGCCGCCGGCGAGCAGACGCTCAGCGTCAACGTCGATGGCGAGGCGATTCTGCGCCGGCGCTAAAACAGGTCTTTTACACCGTGCAGCCTCCACCGGCCGGTGTGGTGGCTGCAACCCTGGGCCTGCACTGCGACGGCCGGTACCGGGTGGGGTTGAATGGCAGTGCGTTGCCGCGACCGATGAGCGAAGCGGGCCGTGCCCGCGCGAGGATCAGGCGGCACTGCCCGGAAACCGGGCTGCCCATGCAGGCGGCACGGCAGGGGTTGCCCCGGCGCCGGCCGGCGTCTATCTAGAGGGCGGATTCAAGAGGACTTTTCCTTGCTCTCTGCGCCTCTGCCGCCTGACGAAGCCGCCCGCCTCGGGGCGCTGCGCCGCTTCGACATTCTTGATACGCCGCATGACGGTCGTTTCGACCGTCTGGCGTCGCTGGCGGCGCGCATCTTCCGCACCCAGTCCGCCGTGGTCACCCTGATCGACGCCGACCGGCAATGGTTCAAGGCGCATATCGGCATCGATACCCGCGAGACGCCGCGCGACCAGGCCTTCTGCGCCTGGACGATTCTCGGCGACGACGTCTTCGTCGTCGAGGATGCCAGCCGCGATGAACGCTTCCAGGACAATCCGCTGGTGCTGGGCGCGCCCGGCATCCGCTTCTACGCGGCGGCGCCGATCACCGTGCAGGGCGGCTATCGCATCGGCACCCTGGCGGTGTTCGACTCGGTGCCGCGCCGCTTCGACACGCTGGCGCGCGGCCAGCTCAAGGAAATCGCCACGCTGGTCACCGATGCGCTGGAACTGCATCGCGCGCTGGCCGAAACCGAGGCGGCCCGCGAAGAGGCGATCCTGGCTTCGCGCTCGAAGGGCGAGTTCCTCGCCTTCATGAGCCACGAGCTGCGCACGCCGCTGAATGCCATCATCGGTTTTTCGGAAATGCTGCAGAGCGAATCCTTCGGGCCGCTCGGCGATCCGCATTACCACGAGTATGCCGGCCTGATCCGCCAAGCCGGCGCGCATCTGCTGGAAGTGATCACCAGCATCCTCGATCTCAGCCGCATCGAGGCCGGCAAGCTGGTGCTGCAGCCCGACCGCCTGACCGTGGTCGGCGAGGCCGATGCGGTGATCTCGCTGCTGCTGGCCCAGGCGCGGCAGAAGGACCTGTCGCTGGTGATGGATGCCTCGCTGCACGGCCTGCCGGTGCTGATGGCCGACCGCAGCGCCTTCCGCCAGGTGCTGCTCAACCTGATTTCCAATGCGATCAAGTTCACCCCGGCCGAGGGCCGCATCGTGGTGCGCGGCGATGCCGGCAACGGCGAAATCCGCATTGCCGTCGCCGACGACGGCCCGGGCATCGCGCCGGCCGATCTGGCGCGGCTCGGCGAGGCCTTCTACCAGGCCGGCCCGAAGAACGACCGCGGCCAGGGCACCGGTCTCGGCCTCGCCATCTCGCGCCGCCTGATGGGCCTGCATGGCGGCCGGCTCGCCATCGACAGCACGCTGGGCGAGGGCACGACGGCGACCATGGTATTTCCCCGCGAATCGCCGAACACCTGATCCCAATCGCGCCGGTCTTTATGCGGGCTTGATACGCGGCACGGCTTTTCCGCATGGCATCTTGAGCAGCGGCGGGCCTATTCCTGTCGGCGGCCGCACCGCCACAGGAGACCGCCGTGTCCAACTCTGCCAGTCCCGTCCTGCCCGTTCTGACCGAGCGGCTGACCGCCAGCCTGATCGATGTCACGCCCGTCAAAGCCACCGACCGCGTGGTGGTCATCGGCCATGGCACGCTGCCAATGCTGCTTGCCTTTCTGCGCCGGGGCTGCCGCATGGCGGCCGAATTGCGGCCCGACGTGGTCGCTCCGGATGCCGAGCCCGCCGACCTCGCCTGGATCACCGGCGTGATGAAAACCGGCGAATACGACAATGCGCTGCGCGCCGCCCTGCGCCGCATCGGCCGTCATGGCCGGCTTGCCGTCGACGTCACCGCCATGGCGGCGCGGCGCGGCCTGCGCCGGGTCCTGCGCTGGCTGCGCGGCAATGGTCTCACCGTCGATGCCACCCATTGCATCGGCAGCCGCATCGTCGTGCTGGCCCATGGCTGACGCCGTGAGCAGCCGCTGGAAAAAGCTGCGCGGTTCGATTCCGGCGCTGATCACGCCGTTCCGCGACGGCATGGTCGATCATGAGGCGCTGGTTACCCTGGCCGACCGGCAGATCCGCCGCGGCAGTGCCGGCCTCGTCGCGGCTGGCAGCACTGGTGAGGCGCTGTCGCTGACCGAGACGGAATACCGTGCCGTGCTGACGACCGTGGTGACAGCGGCGCGGCGCCGGGTGCCGGTAATTGCCGGCGTCAGTGCTGCCAGCACCGAACTGGCGATTGCCACGGCACGCGCCGCCGAACGTGCCGATGTCGACCTGCTGTTGTGCAGCATGCCGTATTACCTGCGGCCGACCCAGGAGGGCCTGTTTCGCCATGTCCGCGCGGTTCACGATGCCGTTGGCATTCCGCTTGTGCTCTACGATGTGCCGGCGCGCACCGGTTGCGCCCTGTCCGACGAGACGGTGGCGCGACTGTACGAACTGCCGCGCGTGATCGGTCTCAAGGATGCGACCGGCGACCTGGCGCGCCCGCATCGTCTGCGCCGTCTGGCTGGCGACGGCCTGCTGCAATTCTCCGGCGACGATGCCACTGCAGTGGAGCACCGCATTGCCGGCGGGCAGGGCTGCATCTCGGTGACGGCCAATGTCGTTCCCGGACTCTGTGCCGCCCTGCAGGCGCAGTTCGATGCGGGCAATCTCGATGCGCTGCGCCTGCTGCAGCGCCGGCTGCGGCCGCTGACCGAGGCATTGTTCCTGGAAAGCAATCCGATCCCGGTCAAGCGGGCCCTGCACCGGCTCGGCTTCTGCGCCGATGAACTGCGCCTGCCGCTGATGCCGCTGTCGACGGCCGCCGATGCCGTCCTCGCCGCGGAACTCGAAGTCGTCTGGGCGGCCGAGGAATGCCTGGCGCGCGGCGCGGCGCGAGTGGCCGGAACGCAGCGACGGTAATATGCAAACGACGGCGCGGCAGTCCCGGCGCATGGGCTGCCCGCGGTCGGGCCGGCCGGCAGTACCGGCGGGGATGCCGGCCGGCACTTCATGTCATTTCCACCTTTGCCTTTTCGCTGGACAGGCGATCGCCGGCAGGCATAACAGGGACGTCCGGAACAGGCCGAGAGGATGGAATCATGAATCTGTGTCGCACTGTCGGTCGCATGACCGCTCTGGTTCTGGCCGCTCTGGTTCTGGTCGGCCTGCTGGCCACCGCGCTGCCGGCACTCGCCGCCGGCAAGCTGGCGACGCCGACCGGTCCGGTCATCCTCACCGTGCACGGCAAGATCGCCAATACCAACCGTGGCGCGCTCGATGCCTTCGACGATGCCTTCTTCAAGTCGTCTGGTGCCGAATTCGACCGGGCGGCGGTGTTCGACCGCGCCATGCTGCAGAAGCTCGGCATGCACAGCGTCACCGTGCAGTACAGCACCTGGCCCAGGGCCCACCGGCTGGAAGGGCCGCTGCTGCGCGACGTGCTCAAGGCCGTGGGCGCCACCGGCAAAACGGCGACGGTCTATGCGCTGGACGGCTATGGCGCCAAGATCCCGATGACCGATCTGGCGGCTTATCCGGTGGTGCTGGCGCTCAAATCCGACGGCCAGTGGCTTGGCATCGGCGGTCGCGGCCCGGCCTGGGTGGTGTACCCGCCGCACGACAAATACCCGGCCCTGAAAGACCAGGACGACAGCAAGTGGGTCTGGTCGGCGATCCGGATCGACGTCGAGGAGTAGGCGCTCCGCCGCGCGTTCTTCCTGTGTTCCGGATTTCGGACCCGGTTCGCGGGAAACCCACGCTTGATTTTCGGCACCTGCGCGCGCATGTTCTGGCCCGCGCCGGTTACGGCGCAGCATTATGCCCGGCGCCGCTGTCAGGCGCCCGGTATCCCGTTCAAATCAGAGGCGGAATGGCGAAGGAAGAATTGCTGGAATTCCCCGGCGTGGTGGAGGAGTTGCTCCCCAACGCGATGTTCCGGGTCAAGCTCGACAACGACCACGAGGTGCTCGCGCATACCTCGGGCAAGATGCGCAAGAACCGCATCCGCGTGCTGGCAGGCGACAAGGTCATGGTGGAAATGACCCCCTACGACCTGACCAAGGGCCGCATCACCTTCCGCTTCAAGTAAGCCGGCCGGGGCTGCCATGGCCGGGACTCCGTCCATTCCGGCGCCCCCTGCAGCCATGCCGCTCGTGCTGGCCTCGGCCTCGCCGCGCCGCCGCGACCTGCTGGCGCAGATCGGCGTGACGCCGGCGGAAATCCTGCCCGCAGACCTCGACGAAACCCCCCGCAAGGACGAGCTGCCGCGCCAGCTCGCCGCCCGGCTGGCCGCCGACAAGGCTGCCGCAGTGGCCGCGCTGCGTCCGGACGCCCTCGTGCTGGCCGCCGATACCGTGGTGGCGCTCGGCCGCCGCATCCTGCCCAAGGCGGAGGATGCCGCCGCGGTCCGCCGCTGCCTTGCCCTGCTGTCCGGCCGCCGCCACCGCGTGCTGACCGGCCTGGTGCTGCAGCATCCCGACGGCCGCCGCCAGTCCCGCGTGGCGGAGACCGTCGTGCGCTTCAAGCGGCTGTCAGAGGCCGAAATCGCCGGCTATGTCACCGGCGGCGAGGGCATCGGCAAGGCCGGCGGCTATGCCATCCAGGGCCGGGCGGCCGCCTTCGTGCCGTGGATCGGCGGTTCGTATTCCAATGTGGTCGGCCTGCCGCTGGCCGAAACGGCGCAGCTGCTCGGCGGCTTCGGCTACCCGCTGTGGCCGGAAAACGGCTATAACTGATTCGATGGCGAACGAGCTTCTGATCGATGTCGGACTGACCGAGACGCGGGTCGCGCTGGTCGAGGAGGACCGTCTGGTCCATCTCGACCTCGAGCGGCCCGAACGCGATTCGGCGCTGGGCGCAGTGTTTCTCGGCCGCGTGCGGCGCATCGAGAAGGGCCTGCAGGCCGCCTATGTCGACATCGGGCTCAGCCGCGACGGCTTCCTCGGCCGCACCGACCTGAAGGACGCCGGCGACAAGCCGATCGAACAATGCCTGCATGAAGGCGAAACCATCCTCGTGCAGGTGATCCGCGATCCGGTCGGCGAGAAGGGCGTCAAGCTGACCTGCCATATCGCGCTGCCCGGCCGCTTCCTGTCGCTGACCCCCTTCGATTCGTCCGTCCGCGTCACCCGCCGCATCGCCCAGGATGCCGAACGCATGCGGCTCGCCGCGGTGATGCAGAGCCTGCTGGCGCTGGCCGACCAGACGCCGCTGGAAGTCGCCGCCCGCCTGCAGCGCCGCGCCGGCGACCGCCGGGTCAGCCAGGTGAAGATGGCGCCGGGCGCCGACCGGCGCGAGGGCGAGCGGCGCAAGGCCATGGGCTGCGTGGTCAATGCCAACGCCGATGGCATCGGCAAGGCGGAACTCTCGGCCGATCTCGAACGGCTGTACGCGCGCTGGCTGGCCATCGAGGAGCGCCGCACCAAGGCCGCCGCCGCTTCTGCCGTACCGGCCGAATTGTGGCGCGAGATGGGGCCGGTCGGCCGCGCCCTGCGCGACTTTGTCGGCGCCAAGCTCGACCGGATTCGTGTGAATGCCGCCGCCGGCTTCGCCGAGGCGCGCGCCTGGCTGTTCGAACATGCGCCCGACCATGTCAGCCGGCTGGAACGCTTCGACGATCCGGCCGGGCTGTTCGCGCTGTTCGACATCGAGGACGACATTGCCCATGCGAGTTCCCGCCGGGTCGAGCTGCCGTCCGGCGGCGCGATTATCTTCGGCGAGACCGAGGCGCTGACCGCCATCGACGTCGATTCCGGCCGCAGTTCCGCCCGCGGCGGCGATTTCGACGAGATGGCGCTGAAGGTCAATCTGGAGGCGGCGGCCGAGGTCGCCCGCCAGCTGCGGCTGCGCGGCATCGGCGGCATCATCGTGATCGACTTCCTGCATATGGACAGCGCTGCCTTCCGGGCCCGGACGGTCAATGCCCTGCGCCAGGCGCTGGCGCGCGACCCGGCGCCGACCAAGGTGCTGGGCATGTCGGCGCTCGGCCTGGTCGAGATGACCCGCAAGCGGATCGGCGAGCCGCTGGCGACCCGGCTGTATGAATCCTGCCCGGCCTGTCACGGCGACGGTCACCTGCCGTCGCTGCCCGCCGTGCTGGCCGACCTGCTGCGCCAGGCCGGGCGCGAGGCGGCCTCCGCCCCGCCGGGCACCCGGCTCGACATCCGCTGCGCACCTGATCTTGCCGCCCTGGTCGATGACGAGCTGAAGACACGGCTGGAACGCCAGATCGGCACCACGGTGGCCGTCACCCCCGAGGCAGGCCGCCGGCGCGACGGCTTTTCGGTCGGCCGGGCCGACCGCTGATCCCGGAGGCACCATGACCCACCGGACCTGTCCGATCTGCGGCAAACCCGCCGTGGTTAACCATCTGCCTTTCTGCTCGGCGCGCTGTGCCGACGTCGATCTGAACCGCTGGCTGAAAGGGACCTATGCCATACCGGCGGTTGAGGTGGATGACGAGAACTCCGGGGAAGACGTACCGGAAGACGAAGGTGACCTGTCCGCGCGCATGCATTGATCCCGCCGAACCGGCAGCCTGTTGCAGTTCCGCATCACTGCCCGGAATAACGCCAGCGCTGTGATCGAGGCCATATTTGACACCGGGATTCGCCTTGCCAGCGCATCCGGGATGCCCGATAACCGTATGGCACAGAAGTATAAAAAATCTCGAGGTCATAAAACCATGGTCGCTGGCTTGCGTTTGCCGCGCGTTGCGGGCGGTGCCGAGTGGAAAACCGTCGCCCTCGCGGCCGTGCTGTCTGCCGGTCTGCTCTCGGGCTGCGCCACGGCCCCCGATGACCCGCAGGGCAAGGCGGATTTCGAGGCGGTCAATGATCCGCTCGAGCCCGTCAACCGTGCGCTGTTCGAATTCAATCAGGTGCTCGACAACCTGCTGCTCAAGCCGGTGGCTTTCGCCTACAGCATCTTCGTGCCGGTGCCGCTGCAGACCGGCATCCACAATGCGCTGGTCAACCTCAAGAGCCCGGTGATTCTCGCCAACGACCTGCTGCAGGGCGAGACCGACCGCGCCGGCCAGACCGTCGAGCGCTTCGCCATCAACAGCACCGTCGGCCTGCTCGGCACCTACGATGCCGCCGACAAGTGGTTCGGCATCGCCCCGCATACCGAGGATTTCGGCCAGACCCTCGCCGTCTGGGGCTCGGGCGAGGGCCCGTATCTGTTCATCCCGATCATCGGCCCGTCGAATCCGCGTGATCTTGCCGGCCTTGCCGTCGACTCGGCCGCCGATCCACTGAACTGGTATCTGCACAATACCAATCAGGATGAGTGGATCTGGATCCGTGCCGGTGTGACCGGCGTCGACAGCCGCGCTGCCCTGCTCGACACGTTGGATAACCTCGAGAAGACCTCGCTGGACTATTACGTCACCCTGCGCAGCGTCTATCGCCAGCGTCGTGCCGACGAGATCAACAACCGCCGGCCGCGCCAGCAGCCGGTGGCGCCGTCGCTCAGCCTGTCGGCCAATGCCGGCAGTGATATCGAGACGGCCCCCGTCAACAAGTAGGGCGGCCAGGCAGTAAGCTTCCGTCCGTCAGGACAGACGAATGGCGCGCCTTTCAGGCGCGCCGTTTTCGTTTGTGGGGCAGGATCGATACGGGTGCGGTCTGTCGCCGTCAGCCGGCGGCAGCCAGCAGGGTGCCGGGCGGAAAGCGGACGATCACGGTGGTGCCGGCACCGGGCTGCGACTCGATGGCGATGCTGCCGCCATGCAACTCGATCAGCTTGCGGCAGATGCTGAGGCCGAGGCCGCTGCCCTCGCTGCGCCGGATGCCGGCATTGGCCTGCCAGAACGGCTCGAACAGTCGCGACAGGTGGTCGGCGGCAATGCCGGGGCCGGAATCGCTGACCTGGAGCAGGATGCTGCCGTCGGCGCCGGCCGCACCGCTGATGGTGACATGGCCGCCCGGCGGCGTGAACTTTACCGCATTGGCCAGCAGGTTGATCAGGATCTGCTTGACCGCACGGGCATCGACCCTGGCGGGCGGCCAGTTTGCCGGCAGCGTATTGCGCAGCGCGATGCTGTTTTCCCGGGCCCGGCCCTGCACCAGCCGCAGGCTGTCCTCGGCCAGGTCGTGCAGCACATGGGCGGCCGGCTCGATCTTCAGTTTGCCGCTTTCGATGCGTGAGACATCGAGGATGTCGTTGATCACGCCAAGCAGGTGATGGGCGCTGCGGCTGATATCTTCGGCATACTCGAAGTATTTCGGCGACGACAGGCCCAGCAGACGGCCGGCGATCATGTCGGCGAAACCGATGATGGCATTCAGCGGCGTGCGCAGTTCATGGCTCATGTGGGCGAGGAATTCGCTCTTGGCGCGGTTCGCGGTCTCTGCCAGTTCGCGCTGCTGCGCATAGTTTTCGGCAAGCTGCTCGCGTTCGGCGGCCTGGTCACGCAGGGCGGCCTCGAGCTGCTTGCGTTCGCTGATGTCGATGCCGATCCCGCCGACCGCCAGCAGCTTGCCGCGGTCGTCGTAGATCGGGAAGCGGGTCAGCATGAAGTGGCGGATTTCGCCGCTGCGCTGGCGGGCCGCAGTGTCGAAGACCAGCGGCCGGCGTGCGGCGATGGCATCGTCGATCTGCTGTTCGTACACCGCGGAGATCCGCGCGGGGTAGATGTCGCGCGATCGCAGGCCGACGATATCAGTCTCGTCGCGGCCGAGCAGGCCGCAGTAATAGGAATTGACCATCAGATAGCGGCCACTGCTGTCCTGCAGGGCCATGATGATCGGCGGATTGTCCATCAGGCCGCGCAGCAGGGCGTCCGAAGCGGCGCGGCGGCGCAACTGGCGCCAGGCACCCCACAGGGCTGCGGCGGCAGCCAGCGCCACCAGGCCGAACACCATGCCATAGCCGGCCGCGGTGCTGTACCAGTCCGGCGCGCCGCTGCCGGCCGGCGTCTGCACCAGCACGGTCAGCGGCATGCCCGCTACCCTGGCCCAGTACATCTCGCTGTCGCCGACGGTGACATGGCCGTTGTCGGTGGTGCCGATGAAATTGGTCAGGCCCGACAGGCGTACGGCCGCATCATAGGGCTGGCCGAATACCATCGGGCCGCCGGTGTTGACCACGGCCAGCGCCTGCACGGCGACCGGCAGGCTGCGGTGGTCGAGCGCATCGAATGAGGTGAGATCGATCGTGGCGACAACGACGCCGGCGAAGCTGCCGTCGGGCAGCACCATGCGGCGCGCCAGGCGCACCAGTGCCGACTGCCCGGGGCTGCCCTGGATCTGCAGGGCGGTGCGCTGGCCGTCGCGCAGGTGGCGGAACGTGTCGTTGCCGGCAACATCCAGCGGCATCGCGTCGCTGCCGGTGGCCAGCCACAGATAGCCTTTCTGGTCGTAGGCATGCAGGGCACTGACCTGTGGCAGCTCGCTGACGCGGCGGCTGAGCGCGTTGATCAGGGTTTCGCTCGGCAGGATGGCGGCCCGCAGATGCTCGGCGATTTCGGCGCCGGTCAGATCGGCAAGGACATCGGCGACATCGAGCTGGCGGCGTACATAATCGGCGGCGTTGCGCGTGATGTAGCGCATCTGCAATTCGGCCTGCAGCCGGCCGGCCTGGTAGGAATTGGCGACCAGCAGAGCGGTCAGGCCGGTCATCGCGCAGAGCAGCAGCACGACGACGGCAACGATGGTCATGAAGCCGCGCGGCATATGCCCCCGGGTGCGACCGGACGGCAGGGGGCGCGGCATGGCGGGGTCGGTCATCACTGCCCGCAGTCTGGCATACTGTCGCCTCGGGGAAAAAGGCTGATCAGCAGACGCCGCAAAGGCCGGCGCGTCAGAGGCTGTCGCGGGCCGGAAACCAGGCCGGGTCGGCGGCGGCGGCAAGCTGCGCCAGCGCCGGCTGTGTCATGCGGTAGGGCAGCCATGCCGTCATGTGACCGATGCCGAGCCGGTGATAGAAGTCGCGGGTCGGATTCCAGTCCAGCACATTGAGGTCGAGGCGGCGGCAGCCACGAGCATCGGCAATGGCAGCCAGTGCCGTGATCAGCTGGCGGCCGAGGCCGTGACCGCGGGCCGCCTCCAGCACGAACAGATCCTCGACGAACAGGCCGGCGCGGCCTTCCCAGGTCGAGTAATTGTGGAAGAACAGCGCGAAACCGACCGGTCGGCCGTCCAGCTCGGCAATCAGCGCCTCGAAGCGGCGCGGTGTACCAAAGCCGTCGCGCAGGATATCGGCCGCGGTCAGCTTCACGCTGCTGAGCGGCTCGTTCTCGTAAATGGCCAGCGCCTGCACGAGCGTGACGATGGTTTCGGCATCGGCCGGTGCGGCCGGCCGGATCAGGGTTCGCGACATCGGGTTATGCTTTCTCGGTCTTGTCTGATGCACTGGCGGTCTGCTGCACGGCGGCGAGCAGGGCATCGCCGAACAGGCGGAATTCACCGGCCCGCTGGGTACCGCGCCGCCAGGCCAGTCCGATCTGCCGCGCCGCACCGGCGCCGCCGGCGGCACCGGCCAGTGGCCGGGTGATCACATCGGTGCCGCGCAGGATGCCGGCATCGAGCGCGAGTTTCGGCAGCAGGGTGACGCCGAGTCCGTTGTCGACCATCTGCACCAGGGTGTGCAGCGAGGTGGCGGCGAAACCGTCGCGGCGCGGCGAGGGCGGCAGCTGGCAGGCGGCGAGCGCATGGTCGCGCAAACAATGGCCGTCTTCCAGCAGCAGCAGGTTGCTCTCGGCCAGGTCGGCCAGCCGGATGCTGCCGCGTCCGGCCAGCGCATGGTCACTGCGGCAGGCCAGCAGGAAGGCATCGTCGAACAGCGGCATGGTGTCGATGGCGCCGGTCTCGAAGGGCAGGGCGATCAGCAGCAGGTCGAGCTTGCCGGCCTGCAGCTGGTCGACCAGCCGCCCGGTCAGGTCCTCGCGCAGGAACAGCCGCAGATCGGGGAACTTGCGCCGCAGGCTGGGCAGCACGCCGGGCAGCAGGAAGGGCGAGATGGTGGGGATGACGCCGAGCCGGAGCGGCCCGGTCAGCGGCGCGCCGGCCGCCTGGGCCAGCAGCACCATCTCCTCGGCCTCGCGCAGCAGCTCGCGGGCGCGGCCGGCCAGCGTCTCGCCCAGCGGGGTCAGCACCACCTTGCGCTTGGTACGGTCGACCAGCGCGGCATTGAGCTGGGTTTCCAGCTCCTGGATGCCGGCCGACAGGGTCGACTGGGTGACGAAACAGGCCTCGGCAGCGCGGCCAAAGTGGCGGATTTCCGCCAGAGTAACCAGATACCGCCATTGGCGCAGGGTCGGGACGTTCAGCATGTGGCCAGTTTAATCGATCATATCGATTAGTTTCAATGGAATTATCCATTGGAACGATAATTAGAAAGCGTCTAACTTGCAACTCGAGCGGGACATCCGGGAGCGCAGCGCTGATGCTGTGCCTCTGACCAGCCCCGTCGCCCCGGACCGAGCCAACTGCAACCCATCAAGCGAGGAGCATCTGTAATGCTGACCATCGGCGACAAGTTCCCGGCCTTCAATCTCAAGGCCGTGGTTTCCATCGACCCGAAAAACGCCTTCACCGACATCACCAGCGACAGCGACAAGGGCAAGTGGAAGGTCGTGTTCTTCTGGCCGAAGGACTTCACCTTCGTCTGCCCGACCGAGATCGCTGCCTTCGGCAAGATCAACGGCGACTTCAACGACCGCGATGCCGTCGTCTATGGCGTGTCGATCGACAGCGAGTTCGTCCATCTGGCCTGGCGCAACAACCATGCCGATCTGAAGGACCTGCCGTTCGCCATGCTTGCCGACATCAAGCGCGAGCTGAGCCAGGCGCTTGGCGTGCTCGACAAGAACGAGGGCGTCGCGATGCGCGCCACCTTCATCGTCGACCCGGAGGGCATCATCCGCTTCGTGTCGGTGAACGACCTCAGCGTCGGCCGCAACCCGCAGGAAGTGCTGCGCGTGCTCGACGCCCTGCAGACCGACGAACTCTGCCCCTGCAACTGGCAGAAGGGCGAGGACGTCCTGAAGGCCGCGTAAGCAGCCTTTGCAACGGGTTTCCGCCGCGCCCTCTCCGGCGCGGCGGATTTCCCCGACCCAGACGACAGAAGGAGTTTCGCCATGAGCCTCGAAAGCCTGAAGACCGCCCTGCCGGAGTATGCCCGCGACCTCAAGCTCAACCTGGGCTCGCTGGCCACCGAACCGGGCCTGACCGAACAGCAGCGCGCCGGCTGTTTCATCGCCGCCGCCTATGCGTCGCGCAATGCCGACGTGATCCGTGCCCTGTATGCCGAATTCGAAAGCAAGCTGTCGCCCGAAGCGCTGACCGCCGCCAAGGCCGCCGCGGCCATCATGGGCATGAACAACATCTACTACCGCTTCGTCCACATGATGGGCGGGGCCAGCGACTACAAGACGCTGCCGGCCAAGCTGCGCATGAACGTGATCGGCAAGCCCGGCGTCGAGAAGGTCGATTTCGAACTGTGGTCGCTCGCCGTCTCGGCGGTGAATGGCTGCGGCATGTGCGTCGAGGCGCACGAGCATGAACTGCGCAAGGGCGGGCTGACGGCTGAGCAGATCCAGCAGGCCGTGCGCATCGCCGCCGTCGTCCATGCGGTGGCCGCCACCATCGAGGGCGAGGCCGCCATGAGCGGTAGCAGCCTCGCCGAAGCGGCCGAATAGCCCTTCACCGATCGTTTCCGGACGCCGAGTGTATCCGGACCGGGCCTCCGCCCCTCCGCCCGGACCGGTCGGGGCCGCCATGCCATCGTTTCCCCGTCTCGCAGGCATGGCGGCCCCCTATGGGCGGCCAATCACAACCTGAGATTATTTATCATACCGTCCAGCCCATCTGCCAAGATGTAGTTCACAAGGACTAGGCGCGACTTACTGTTCTCCCAGAACGACTTGCAGTAGATTACCGCCGCAATGCCTGGGTCAGAACCGGTCGGCACGCATGGGCGTGCCAGTTCCGAGAACGGAACCGGTGGCTGGCAGGCGGAGGACATCCAATGCGGATCCGTTCGAGTTTTCTGCTCTTCGTTGCCGTCATCGGCGTCATCGTGCTGGGCCTTGCCTGGCGGGTCATCAGCACCGGCTATGCCGATCGCCAATCCGCGCTGTCGGCCAGGGGCCTTGCCGCCACCCAGGGCGAGCTGCTGCGCTTTGTCGAACTGATCGGCATCGAGCGCGGCGCCTACAATGCCGCCCTGCATGAAGAGAAGATCACCGATCCGAAGGGCGACTTCCTCGCTAAGCCGGCCGCCGTCAGCGACAAGACCATCGCCGCCGCGCTGGCCGATGCCCGTGCCTCCGGCGATCCCGCCATCAATCTGCGCGCCATCGAAAAGGCCGAAAGCGATCTGCATGACTGGCGCAAGCGCGCCGATGGTGCCGTGGCCAAGCTGCTGGCCGACCGCCCCAAGGATGTACTCAACGGCTATGTGCCGGGCCTCGGCCGTATCCTCAGCGACCTGATCCCGGTGCTGAACGCCATCGATGCGGCGATTGCCCGTGCCGACAGCGATGTGGCGACGCCGATGACCATCGCCCGGCTCGCCGCCGACCTGCGCGCCACCGGCAGCATCCGCGGCACCACCACGGTCAATGTCGTCGCCTCGGGCAAGCCGATCCCGCCGGCCACCCAGCAGCGCCTGTCGGAACTGAACGGTGCCGTGGACGCGATCTGGGCCCGGATCGAGATCGCGCTGGGCATGATGGATCCGTCGGCCAACCTGAAGACGAAGGTGGACGACACCAAAAAGGCCTTCTTCACCGACCTGACCGGCATCTATGCGCAGATCCGCGCCGCCAGCGACAAGAGTGAGGCCTATCCGTTCAGCATGGCCGATTTCCGCGCCAAGCAGAATCCGCTGCTGTATACCGCCGGTTACATGCGCGACGCCGCCATCGACGACGCCCTGATGGTCGCCGACCGGCTGGTATCTATGCGCAGCCGCCAGTTGATGATCGAAAGCGGCATTACCGTCGTTGCCATCATCCTGCTGATCGGCGGCGGTGTGTTCTTCCTGCTGCGGGTGGTCAGCCCGCTCGGGTCGATGACCGGGACGATGACGCGGATCGCCGAGGGCGAGGCGGCCGAGATCGGCTATACCGGGCGCAAGGATGAGATCGGTGACATGGCCCAGGCGCTGACCGTGTTCCAGCGCAATGCCGAGGAGAAGGCGCGGCTGGAAGGCGAGCAGCGCGGCCAGGCCGAGGCCGAGGCCCGGCGCATGACGGCGCAGCGCGACAGCGAGGCGGCGATCAGCCGCGAGATCGCTGATTTCTGCGGTGCCATGGGCGACGGCGATTTTTCGCGCCGCATCGATCTGGCCGGCAAGGACGGCGTGTTCCGCGACCTGTCGCAGCAGCTCAACACGCTGGCCGATACCATGCAGGGGATGATGAGCGATCTCGGCCATGTGCTGGGCGGTCTCGCCGCCGGCGACCTCGCGCGCAAGACCAGCGGCAGCTACAAGGGCGCTTTCGCCACCCTGGCCGATGCGGCGCGCGAGACCATCGCGCGGCTGCGCGACTTCGCCGGCCGGCTGACCGAGACCACCGAAACGGTGCGGACTGCCTCGGCCGAAATCTCGTCGGGCAGCCAGGACCTGGCCCAGCGCACGGAATCGCAGGCCGCCTCGATTGAGGAAACCGCCGCGTCGATGCATGAGATCACGACAACCGTGAAGCAGAATGCCGACAATGCCCAGGCCGCCAACCAGCTGGCCGTCACGGCGCGCGACACGGCGCAGAAGGGCGGCGCCGTGGTGCGCGATGCGGTGACGGCGGTGACGCAGATCGAGGAAAGCGCGCGCAAGATCGCCGACATCGTCGGCCTGATCGACGAGATCGCCTTCCAGACCAACCTGCTGGCACTGAACGCGAGTGTCGAGGCGGCCCGCGCCGGCGAGGCCGGCAAGGGCTTTGCCGTGGTCGCCCAGGAAGTGCGTGCGCTGGCGCAGCGCTCGGCCAATGCGTCGAAGGACATCAAGGCGCTGATCAGTGCCTCGAACGCGCAGGTCAAGACCGGCGCTGGCCTCGTCAACCAGACCGGCAGCTCGCTCGACGAGATCGTCGCGGCGATCAAGAAGGTCTCGGACATCGTGGCCGAGATCGCGGCGGCGAGCCGCGAGCAGGCCACCGGCCTCGAGCAGATCAACACCGCGGTCGGCAGCATGGACGAGATGACCCAGCGCAACGGCGCGCTGGTGGAAGAGACCTCGGCCTCGGCCCAGGCGCTGTCGGAACAGGCGGGCCAGCTCGCCGAACTGGTCGGCTTCTTCCGTCTGGGCGGCGAGGCGGCCCGCGCCCCGGCATCAACGGCGGCAAGGCCGGCGGCCGCACCGAAGCCTGCCGCAGCAGCGGCGGCACCGCGGCCGGTCGCAAAGCCTGCGCCGGTGGTGAAGCCGGCCGCCAGACCTGCCGCGCCGCAGCCTGCCGCAGCCAAGCCGAAGCCGGTCCCGGCCGGTGGCGATGACGACTGGCAGGAATTCTGATCCGGCCAGGATTGCACATAACGGCTTGAAAGCCTCGCTCGCCTGAGCCATATGGCGCGGTCCGGGACGACCCGGACCTTTCGTCATCGCAGGGACGGCCCTGCAGCGTTCCTGCGGAGGGACAGCATGGCATGGTTGATCCTGGCGCTGGCCGGCCTCGCCGAAGTGGGCTGGGCGGTCGGGCTGAAATACACGGCGGGGTTTACCCGGCTGTGGCCGACGCTCGGCACGGTGGCTTCGATGGTTGTCAGCCTGTGGCTGCTCGGCGTGGCGCTGAAGACGCTGCCGCTCGGCACGGCCTACGCGGTCTGGACCGGCATCGGCACCATCGGCACGGCGGTGCTCGGCATCCTGCTGCTCGGCGAGAGTGCGGCGCCGCTCCGGCTCGCCTGTATTGCCTTGATCGTGGCCGGCATCGTCGGGCTGAAACTGGCGACGCCGGCCTGATCGCCAGCCGGCTCAGACTTCCAGCCATTCCTTGCGGATGGCGGCGTCGTCCATCAGCTGCCTGGACGTGCCCTCGAAGACCATGTGGCCATGGCCCATGACATACAGCCGCTTGCAGATCTTCAGCGCGATGGTCAGCTTCTGCTCGACCAGCAGGATGGCGATGCCGCGCTCGGCGATGCGGGTCAGCAGGGCGCCGACATGCTCCACCATCATCGGCGACAGGCCCTCGGTCGGCTCATCGACCATGATCAGGTCGGGGTCGCCCATCAGGGTGCGGCACATGGTCAGCATCTGCTGCTCGCCGCCCGACAGCACGCCGGCTGGCGTCTCGGCGCGTTCCTGCAGGCGCGGAAAGATGTCGAACATGTCCTGCATCGACCAGCGGCCGCCCGGCTTGGTCGATTTCTGGCCGAGGAACAGGTTCTCGCGTACCGTCAGGCCGGGGAAGATGTCGCGGTTCTCCGGCACATAGCCGAGGCCGAGCCGGGCGATCTCGTGCGGTTTGCGGCCGGCGATCTGCTCGCCCTTGAACAGGATCGAGCCCTGCGGCGGCACGTCGCCCATGATCGCCTTGATGGTGGTCGAGCGGCCGACGCCGTTGCGGCCCAGCAGCGAGACGATCTCGCCGGCGCCGACGTCGAAGCTGACGCCGTGCAGGATATGGCTCTTGCCGTAATAGGCATGCAGGTCGCGGACCTGCAGCATGGCTTCACTCATCGTCAGTGCCCCGCTTCGGCGTGTTCGTCTTCCATGGCCTGGCCGAGATAGGCCTCCTGCACCGCCTTGTTGGTGCGGATCGCCGCCGGCCGGTCGGTGGCGATCACCTCGCCGTAGACCAGCACGCTGATGCGGTCGGCAAGATCGAACACCACGCCCATGTCGTGCTCCACCATGATCAGGGTGCGCCCCTCGGTGACCTTGCGGATCAGGTCGACGAAATGCGCGGTCTCCGACCGGCTCATGCCGGCGGTCGGCTCGTCGAGCATCACCACTTCAGCGCCGCCGGCGATGGTGATGCCGATTTCCAGGGCGCGCTGTTCAGCGTAGGTCAGCAGGCCGGCCGGCATCAGGCGCCGTTCGGCCAGGCCGATCTCGCGCAGGATGGCATCGGCGCGCTCGTTGGCGTCCTTCAGCTTGCGCACGTTGTGCCAGAAGGAATAGCGGTAGCCGAGATGCCACATCACCGCGCAGCGCAGGTTCTCGAACACCGTCATGCGCGGGAAGATGTTGGTGACCTGGAAGCTGCGGCTCAAGCCCCGGCGGTTGATCTGGTAGGGTTTCAGCCCGGTGATGTCCTCGCCGTTCAGCGCGATGCGGCCCGACGAGACCGGGAAACGGCCGGAGATCAGGTGGAACAGCGTCGACTTGCCGGCGCCGTTCGGGCCGATGATGGCGTGGCGTTCGCCGCGGCGCACGTCGAGGGTGACGCCGCGGATGATCGGTGTATTGCCGAAATTCTTGCGCACGTCGTCCAGTGCCAGCGAGGTCATGGCGGCGGCCGCGGTCATGCCGCACCTCCCTGTTTCGAAGTAGCAGCCTGCGGGCCACCCTGAGCCGCCTCGTTGAAGGCGTCGCGGAACCGCGGCGCGTAGAGCCGGCCAAGCCAGAAGCCGCCGCCGATCAGGGCGATGGCGACGATCCAGGCCAGCGGATTGTTGGAGTTATAGGCGATGCCGAACAGCGTCATGGCCGGTCCGTCGGTGACCGCCTTGACCATCTGGTGATGCGCCGTCTCGATCAGTGCCACCAGGCCGGCCAGCCCGAGCAGGGCCGGCACCGCCATCACCAGGTAATGCGGCAGCACGCGATGCAGGGTGCGGCGGTAGACCAGCGGCTCGTGCAGCATGATCAGCCCGGCGATGCCGCCTGGCGCGAACATCACCATGGCGATGAACAGCAGACCGAAATAGAGCTGCCAGGCGCCGGTATAGTCGGACAGCATGCTCTGCAGCAGGGTGACGACGATGGCACCGAGGATCGGGCCGAAGAAATGGCCGATGCCGCCGATATAGGCCATCAGCAGCACCACGCCCGACTGCGCGCCGGACAGGTTGATGGCATTCATCAGTTCGAAGTTGATCGCGGTCAGGCCGCCGGCGATGCCGGCGAACAGGCCGGCCACCGAGAAGGAGAGAAAGCGGATCATCTGCGCGGAATAGCCGATGAATTCGGCGCGCTCCGGGTTGTCGCGCACGGCATTGCAGATGCGCCCCAGCGGCGTGCGGGTAAACGCGAACATCAGCACCACGCAGATGAAGCACCAGGCGGCGATCAGGTAGTAGACCTCGATCTGCGGGCCGAATTTGTGGCCGAAGAAGGCCAGCATGCGGGTGCGGTTGGCCGAGATGCCTTCCTCGCCGCCGAAGAAGCCGCGCAGGATCAGCGACATCGACGAGATCAGTTCGGCCAGGCCGAGCGTGATCATGGCAAACACCGTGCCGGCGCGCCGGGTCGAGACGGCGCCGAGAATGATGCCGAAGAGCAGCCCCATGAAGCCGCCGGCCAGCGGGATCAGCGGCAACGGCACCGGCAGCTTGTCGGCTGCCACTGTCACCATGGCATGGGCGGCGAGGAAGCCGCCGAGGCCGTAGTAGACCGCATGGCCGAAGCTGAGCAGGCCGGTCTGGCCCAGCAGCATGTTATAGCTGAGCGAGAAGATGATCATGATGCCCATCAGGCACATGGTGGTGATCGAGCCACCCGAGGTGAAAATCTTCGGCATGACCAGGAAGGCGAGCGCGAGGATGATCCAGATGCCGTAACGGCGGACGGTGTCGAGCGAGAAGAGGGCGGGGCTGGTCATGGTGGTGGTCGCGCGCATGGCTCAGGTCTCCCGCGTGCCGAGCAGGCCGGTGGGCCGGAAGATCAGCATCAGTACCAGCATCAGGTAGGGCAGGATCGGGCCGACCTGCGCCACGGTGACATGCCACAGGTCGCCGAGCACGCCGGTGGTCTGCGGCCCGACACCGATCAGGGCGAAGACATCGCCCATCGAATAGTTGATGGCGATGGCGAAGGTCTGGATCAGGCCGATCAGCATCGCCGAGATGAAGGCGCCGGGCAGCGAGCCGAGCCCGCCGAACACCACGACGACGAACAGGATCGGCCCCAAGGTGGCGGCCATGGCGGGATCGGTGACCAGCGCCGGGCCGGCGATCACGCCGGCGATGGCGGCCAGGCCGCAGCCGAAGCCGAACACCATCATGAAGACCTTGGGGACATTGTGGCCCAGCATGGCCACCATATGCGGATGGGTCAGCGCCGCCTGGATGATCAGGCCGATGCGCGAGCGCGTCATGATCACCAGCAGGGCGATGAAGATCGCCAGCGAGATCAGCAGCATGAACATGCGGAAAGCGGGATAGGTGGTGCCGAACAGTTCGAAGGCCGAGAAATCCAGCGCCTTCGGCACCTGGTAATCGACCGGCAGCTTGCCCCAGACCATCTTGACCAGCTCTTCGATCACGAAGGCCAGGCCGAAGGTGAACAGCAGTTCGGGCACATGGCCCCATTTGTGCACGGTGCGCAGGCCGAAGCGCTCGACCAGGGCGCCGATCAGGCCGACCAGCACCGGCGCCAGGACCAGGCCGGTCCAGAAGCCGAAATACTGGCTGATCTGGAAGCCGAAATAGGCGCCGAGCATGTAGAAGCTGGCATGGGCGAAGTTGAGCACGCCCATCATCGAGAAGATGACGGTCAGGCCGCTCGCCAGCAGGAACAGCAGCATGCCGTACAGCACGCCATTCAGGGTGGAGAAGATGATGATCTCGAGCACGCGACTACCCCGTCAGAGAAATTGAGATTCCGCCGGCGGCAGCGAATCCCGGTCCGGAGACGCTGCGGCCCCGGAATATCCAGGGCCGCAGGTCCGGTTGCAACAGGCCGATCAGCTCGGCTTCTGCATCTTGCAGGTGGTGGGGACGACGGTGGCCGACGCCGGCACCTTCGCCGCGACATGCCAGCCCCAGCCGGTCTTCTCTTCGTCGAACTTCACGTCGCCGCCCACGGGGATCAGGTTGGCGATGTACATGTCCTGGAAGAACTGGTGGTCGGTCTCGCGCATGTAGGACTCGCCGCCATACATGGTCTTGTGCTTCATGCCGGCCAGAATCGGCGCCAGCTTCAGCGGATCGTCGGACTTCGCCTTGTTGATCGCTTCCGCCACCATATCCATGGCGTTGCGCACGCGCGGATAGGTCCAGCCGAGACCGTCATGGCTCTTGCGGAAGGCCGCCTCGAAGGCCTGCGCATCGCCGCCGCCGGCATTGGCCAGGCCTTCGATGATGGCAAACACCTTGCCGTTCAGGCCGGCCTGCTTGATCGCAGTCGGGCCGCCGGCGCCGCCGGCATAGAAGGTGTAGAAGTTCGCCTGCAGGCCGGCATCGCCCGCCGCTTTCAGCAGCAGCGAGATGTCGGAGCCCCAGTTGCCGGTGACCACGCTGTCCGCGCCCGATGCCTTGATCTTGGCGATATAGGGCGAGAAGTCGGTGATCTTGGCGACCGGATGCAGCTCGTCGCCGACGATCTGGATGTCAGGGCGCTTGGCCTTGATCATTTCGGTGGCGACCTTGCGGACACCCTGGCCGAAGGAATAGTCCTGATTGATCAGGTAGACCTTCTTGATGTCCTTGTTGGTCTTCATGTAGCTGGTGAGCGCCTGCAGCTTGATGTCGGTGTTGGCGTCCCAGCGGAAATGCCAGTAGCTGCACTTTTCGTTGGTCAGCGGCGGATCGACCGCCGCGTAGTTGATATAGAGCAGCTCCTTGCCCGGATTGCGTTCGTTGTTCTTGTTGACGAAGTCGATCAGGCCGGCCGCGATGCCCGAGCTGTTGCCCTGGGTGATGATGCGGATGCCCTGGTCGATCGCCTTCTGCGCCTGCACCACCGATTCCTGCGGTGACAGCTTGTTGTCCATCGGCACGATTTCAAGCTTCTTGCCGGCCACGCCGCCGGCAGCATTGATGCGCTCGGCCATGTAGCGGTAATCGGCGAGGCCCTGCTCGCCGATCGGAGCCATCATGCCCGAAAGCGGATCGATAAAGGCGATCTTGATCGTATCTGCGGCTATCGCCGGTGTGGCTGCAAGGCCGAGCGCAAGCCCGGCTAGCGCCATGCCCTTCCCGAAACGAGTCGGCATTCGAGTTCCTCCATCCCATTTATGTTGCGGCGGCTTCCGGTCCGCCGATCCACCGCATCTGCGGCGAATTCCGTTATTTGTGCAAAAGCGTGCCGAAGCCTCCCAACCCTGTCAAGCCAATCCGCCGCGCGTTACGGACGACACAAAGAGTGTGTGTCGCGTCGCGCCGCAGGCTGCTCAACACTTCGGCGTGGCCATGCGATATGCAGTGTGATGACGATGCGATCATGACGCGCGTGCCGCACCGTGAACCGGTGTGCATGCGTGCAGAGACATGATCGTCATGATGTGGATGCCGCTGCGGCAGGGCGGCATGATGCGCGGATGCTGCTGCGCTGCGGCGGCGGTGCCGGACCCCGGTCACCGGACGCGCCGGAGCAGGATCGACGGCAGCGATACACTGCCATGGTGCGGTGCGGCAGAAGCAGAGGGCGGGGCCCGGCACACGCGGCCGGCGGAAATCCGCAGCGCCCGGTGCCAACCGGAGCCGCGCATACCATGCGGTTCCTGATAGGGCGATCCGGTCCGGGCCGGCGGTCGTCGCCGACGCAGAGCTGGCTGGCTGCATCCCGTATTGCCTCCCTGGCAATGATTTTATGTTTTACTTGGCGACTATGATTGTCGGACAATCGGACGTAAGTCAACGCCGCATATGCCGCTTGATGGTCGGTCCCGCAAAAGTCGCGCTGACAGCCCGGAAGGCTGGACGGCGCGGTGATATCGGGCCGATCATGTTACAGGTCGAATCGTCTGGCTGGCCGGGTGCTGGCCACGCAGCGGGGAACCGACAGGAAAATAAATGTCTGAAGTGGCCGAAAAATTTGCCCGGATCACACCGGTTCCGGCCTATCAGATGGTCGCCGAAGCCATCGAGCGGGAGATTTTTGCCGGCCGCTTGCGGCCCGGCGACCCGATCGGCACCGAGGCCGAGCTGGTCAAGCAGTTCGGCGTCAACCGTTCCACCGTGCGGGAAGGCATCCGCCTGCTGGAACACGGCGGACTGGTGCATCGCGATTCCAGCCGCCGCCTCTCGGTCGGCCTGCCGCATTACGACCGCCTGGCCAGTCGCGCCAGCCGTGCCCTGGTGCTGCATCAGGTCACCTTCCGCGAGCTGCTCGAGGCGACCATGGCGCTCAGTCTCGCCTCGATCGAACTGGCCGTGCTGCGCGCCACCGACGACGACCTTGCCGCGCTGGAGGCCAATATCACCGCCACCGAACTGGTGATGGACGATCCGGCCGCGGTGGCGGCCTATGACAGCGAGTTCCACATCCTGCTGGAGCGCAGCGGCCGCAACCGCGTGCTGGAACTGGCGCGCGAGCCGTCCAACATGCTGATCTATCCGACCACCCAGGTGGCGGTCGGCGGCAGCGCGCAGGGCGCGCAGCGGCTGATCGAGGCGCACCGCATGCTGGTCGAGGCGGTGCGTCGCCGTGACAAGGACATGGCGCGGCTGTGGACCCAGCGCCACCTGATCGACTGGCGCAAGGGCTTCGAGAAGGCCGGCATGGATCTCGACCAGCCCATTGATAGCATGACCGGCGACAGCGTCACCGGCATGGGCGCCGACGCCGGCTGAGACGGCCTACGGCTGCGGCATCACGCAGGTGGTCGGCAGCGCCGTATCGGCGGCTTTCACCATCCCGGCCGTCTTCCAGCCCCAGCCGGTGTTTTCCTCGTCGAAATGCATGCTCGCGTTGCGCGGCCCGAACGAGGCCACGTAAAGATCCTGCAGGACCTGGTGGTCGGCCGGCCGCAGGGTGGCGATGCCGCCGTACATCGTCTTCTGCTGCGCGCCTGCCATGGCCGCGGCAACGCGGTCGGCATCGGTGCTGCCGGCCCTGACGATGGCGGCCTTCAGCATCTCCATGGCCAAGCGGATGCGCGGCACCACGAAACCGCCGCCGAAGCGTGCGCGATAGTCGTCCTCGATGCGGTCGGTCATCGGCAGATTGGCATGGCCCTCGATGACGGCATAGACGCGATGCTCAAGCCCGCTCTGCTTCACCGCGGTCGGGCTGCCGATGCCGCTGGCGTAATAGGTATACCAGCCGGCTTTCAGATGTGCGTCGCCGGCCGCCTTCAGCAGCAGGGCCAGGTCGCTGCCCCAGTTGCCGGTGATCACGCTGTCGGCGCCGGACGCCGCGATCTTGGCGACATAGGGCGAGAAGTCATTGATCTTGGCCAGCGGGTGCAGCTCGTCGCCGACGATCTCGATATCGGGCCGTTCGGTCTTCAGCATCGCGAGAGCGGCATCGCGCACGGCGCGGCCGAAGGAATAATCCTGGTTGATCAGATAGACCTTGCGGATCTGCGGCTGGGTTTTGATGAATTTCGCCAGTGCCAGCATCTTCATGCCGGCATGGGCATCGAAGCGGAAATGCCAGGGCGAGCATTTCTCGTTGGTCAGTGCCGGATCGATGGCGGCGTAGTTCAGATACAGCACGCGGGCGTCCGGGTTGCGCTCGTTGTGCTTGACGACGAAATCGGCCAGTGCGGCGGCGGCGGCCGAGCCATTGCCCTGCGCGATAAAGCGGATGCCGGCATCGATCGCCTTCTGCGCCTGCACGATGGTCTCCTGCGGCGACAGCTTGTTGTCGTAGCCGGTGACCTCGAATTTCAGCTTCGCATCCGACAGCCGCTCGGCCATGAAGCGGAAATGATTGAGGCCGTTCTGCGTCACCGCCGCGGCCGGGCCGGACAGCGGATCGATGAACGCGATGCCGATTGTTTCGGCGCGGGCGGAAAGACTGGCCATGGCGGCACAGAAAACCACAGCAAGAAAGGCGAGAAAGCGCATGACGGCTCCGGGGTGAAAACCTGCGCGGAGCCTAAGAAAAAACCGCCGCGGCACAAGCCGCGGCGGTCGGAAATAAACGCTGATACGCGAACAGTTATATCCGCAACCGTTTACCTACCGCGCGTTATAGGCCGCCAGCGCCGCGATGTTGACGATCTCACTCATGCTCGCGCCCATCTGCACGATCTGCACGGGCTTTTCCATGCCGACCAGCAGCGGGCCGATCACCGTGCCGCCGCCGAGGTCCTGCAGCAGCTGCGACGACAGCAGCGCCGAATGCAGGCCGGGCATGATCAGCACGTTGGCCGGACCCGACAGGCGGCAGAAGGGATACAGCTTCATCAGGTCGGGGCTGAGCGCGGCGCGCGCGTTCAGTTCGCCGTCATACTCGAAATCGACCGGATGGCCGCCGGACTCGAGCGCATCGAGTTCCATCACCGCCTGGCGCACGACTTCCACCACGCCACCCGGCGCATTGCCGAAATTGGAATGCGACAGCAGGGCGACGCGCGGCTCGTGGCCCATCTGGCGGGCGGCCGAGGCCGCCTGTACGGCGATCTGGCAGAGATCCTCGGCCGAGGGCTGCTCGGTTACCGTGGTATCGGCCATGAACACGGTGCGGCCCTTGGTGACGATGATCGACAGGCCCATGACGCGCTGGCCGCGCGCCGGGTCGAGCGCGAGGCGCACGCCGTCGTAGGAGACGGAATAGGTCCGGGTCACGCCGGTGATCAGCGCATCGGCATGGCCGTTGGCGACCATGCAGGCGCCGAACACATTGCGGTCGAGATTGACCAGCCGCTGGGCGTCGCGGTGCAGCATGCCGCGGCGCTGGTGCCGGCGATACAGGAAGTCGGTGTATTCGCCATTATGCTCGCTGAGCCGCGCATTGTGGATTTCGCAGCCGTCGAGGTTCTTCAGGCCGATCGCCTTCATGGTCTGCTCGATCCGCTCGCTGCGGCCGATCAGCACCGGGGTGCCGTAGCCGGCGGCGCGGAACTCCAGCGCGGCGCGGATCACGGTCTCTTCCTCGCCCTCGGCGAAGACGACGCGCTTCGGGTTCTGCACCACCTGGTCGAAGAAGATCTGCAAGCTTCCGGCGGTCGGGTTCAGCCGCGCGCGCAGCTCATGGGCATAGGCGTTCCAGTCGGTGATCGGCTTGCGGGCGACGCCCGACGCGACAGCGGCCTTGGCGACCGCCAGCGGGATCTCGACGATCAGTCGCGGATCGAACGGCGAGGGGATGATGTAGCCGGGGCCATACTTCGGCCGCTCGCCCTTGTAGGCGGCGGCGACCTCGTCGGGCACGTCCTCACGCGCCAGCAGCGCGATGGCCTCGGCGGCGGCGATCTTCATCTCGTCGTTGATGGTGCGCGCCCGCACGTCGAGCGCGCCGCGGAAGATGTAGGGGAAGCCGAGCACGTTGTTGACCTGGTTCGGATAGTCCGAACGCCCGGTCGCCATGATGACGTCGCCGCGGGTGGCCAGTGCATCTTCCGGGGTGATTTCCGGGTCCGGGTTGGCCATGGCGAAGACGATCGGATTGGCCGCCATCGAGCGCAGCATCTCCGGCGTCACCGCGCCCTTGACCGACAGACCGAAGAATACGTCGGCGCCCTTCATGGCGTCTTCCAGGCTGCGCGCCTCGGTCTTCACGGCATGGGCCGACTTCCACTGGTTCATGCCCTCGGTGCGGCCCTGGTAGACCACGCCCTTGGTGTCGCAGAGGATGACATTCTCATGCTTCATCCCCATGGCCTTCATCAGCTCGGTGCAGGCGATGCCCGCCGCACCGGCGCCGTTGACGACCATCTTGATGTCCTTGATGTCGCGGCCGGTCAGATGCGCGGCATTGATCATGCCGGCGGCCGCGATGATGGCGGTGCCATGCTGGTCATCATGGAAGATCGGGATGTCCATCAGCTCGCGCAGGCGCTGCTCGATGACGAAACATTCCGGCGCCTTGATGTCCTCGAGGTTGATGCCGCCGAAGCTGGGGCCGAGGTAACGCACGGCGCCGACGAATTCGTCGACATTCTCGGTATCGACCTCGAGGTCGATGCAGTCGACATCGGCGAAGCGCTTGAACAACACCGCCTTGCCTTCCATGACGGGTTTACCCGCGAGCGCGCCGAGGTTGCCGAGACCCAGCACCGCGGTGCCGTTCGAGATCACGGCGACCATGTTGCCGCGCGCGGTGTAATCGTAGGCGGTGTCGGGGTCCTTCTGGATTTCCAGGCAGGGGGCGGCGACGCCGGGGCTATAGGCCAGGCTGAGGTCGCGGGTCGTCGCCATCGGCTTGGTCGGGACGATCTCCAGCTTGCCCGGCTGACCCATCTTGTGGAATTCGAGGGCGTCGTCGTACAGGGACGGATTTTTCGCGTCGCTCATTATATCTCTGCGAGGTTATGGCCAAACTCGGGACGTTGGCTCCCGGCATCATCATAAGGCCAAGCCGCGAGGGGTTAAAAGAGCCGTGCGCTGTGCTATGTCTGCGACTGGCATATTATTTTCGACCATGAACAAACAAGAACAGACACCTCCGCTGCCCCCCGGCACCTCTCCCCTGATGGCGCAGTATCTGACCATCAAGGCGGCAAATCCCGATTGCCTGCTGTTCTACCGCATGGGGGATTTCTACGAGCTGTTTTTCGACGACGCGGGCACCGCGGCACGGGCATTGGACATCGCGCTCACCAAGCGCGGCGAGCATGACGGCCAGCCTATCCCGATGTGCGGCGTGCCTGTGCATGCGGCCGAGGCCTATCTGTCGCGCCTGATCCGCCAGGGTTTCAAGGTGGCGGTCTGCGAACAGATCGAAGATCCGGCCGAGGCCAAGAAGCGCGGTGCGAAATCCGTTGTGCAGCGCGATGTGGTCCGCGTGGTCACGCCGGGCACCATCACCGAAGACAGCCTGCTCGACGCGCGACGCAACAATTATCTGGCGGCGCTGTCGCAGGTTGGCGGCAGCGACGGCGGCATGGCGCTGGCCTGGCTCGACATGTCGACCGGCGAATTCGGCCTGGCGGAAACCGGGCTGGCCGGCCCGGAGGGGGCTGGGCTGGGTGCCGATCTGGCCCGCATCGGCCCGCGCGAACTGGTGCTGCCCGAAAGCCTGCTGGCGCGGGCCGAATTGCGCGTCCTGCTGGAGCAGGCGGATACCGCCCTGTCGCCGCTGCCGTCGGCGCGGTTCGACAGTGTGTCCGGCGAACGCCGGCTGAAACAGACGCTCGGCGTCGCGGCGCTGGATGCCTATGGCCAGTTCAGCCGCGCCGAGCTCGCGGCGGCCGGCGCCCTGCTCGATTATGTCGAGACGACACAGCGCGGCCGCATGCCGCGTCTCGATCCGCCGGTGAAACAGCCGCCGGCCGCCGCCATGGCGATCGACCCGGCGACCCGGCGCAACCTCGAACTGGTCGAGACCATGACCGGCGCCCGCGACGGCGCGCTGCTCGCCACCATCGACCTCACGCTCACCGGCGCCGGCGCCCGGCTGCTGGCCCAGCGCCTGCAGGCGCCGCTCACCGACATGGCGGCGATTGCCGCGCGCCATGACGCGATCGCCTATCTGCTCGACGGCGTGCGGCTGCGCGACGATATCCATAGTGCGCTGCAGCGGGTGCCCGATCTCGCCCGTGCGCTGTCGCGGCTCAGCCTGAATCGCGGCGGTCCGCGCGATCTCGGCAGCTTGCGCGATGGCCTGATCCAGGCCGGTGCCCTGCAGGCACGGCTGGGCGCGGAAGCCACCCTGCCGCCGGCACTGGCGGCCATGCGCGACGGGCTCGGCGACCATGCCGCGCTGGTGGCGGCGCTCGATGCCGTGCTGGGCGACGAGCTGCCTTTGCTGGCCCGCGACGGCGGCTTCGTCAAGGCCGGCCATCATACCGGACTCGACGAATTCCGCGCGCTGCGCGACGAAAGCCGCCGTCACATTGCGGCGCTGCAGGACAGATACGCCGCCGAGACCGGCGTGCCGGGCCTGAAAATCCGCCACAACAACGTGCTCGGCTATTACATCGAGGTCACGCCGCGCCACGCCGACCGCATGGGCGTGCAGTATATCCATCGCCAGACCATGGCCAATGCCATGCGCTATGCGACGCCCGAGCTGTCGGAACTGGAAAGCAAGATCGCCCAGGCGGCCGAACGCGCGCTGGCGCTGGAACTCGAGATCTTCACCGGCCTCTGCGCCCGGGTGCTGCAGGATGCCGCCGCCCTGACCCGGGCGGCGCGCGCGCTGGCCGAGCTCGATGTCGCGGCGGCGCTGGCCGAGCTCGCCATGCAGCGCGGCTGGGTGCGGCCGGTGGTCGACGACAGCCTGGCCTTCGAGATCCGCGGCGGCCGCCATCCGGTGGTCGAGGCGGTGCTGGCCCGCGCCGGCCAGGGCGGGCAATTCGTCGCCAACGACTGCAATCTCGGCGACGGCCAGAAATTATGGTTATTGACCGGCCCCAATATGGCCGGCAAAAGCACTTTCCTGCGCCAGAACGCGCTGATCGCGCTGCTGGCGCAGACGGGATCCTACGTGCCGGCGGCGTTTGCCCATATCGGCGTGGTCGACCGGCTGTTCAGCCGGGTCGGCGCCGCCGACGATCTGGCGCGCGGCCGCAGCACCTTCATGGTCGAGATGGTCGAGACGGCGGCGATCCTGCATCAGGCCGGCGAGAAGGCGCTGGTCATCCTCGACGAGATCGGCCGCGGCACCGCGACCTTCGATGGCCTGTCGATCGCCTGGGCGGTGGTGGAATACCTGCACGAGAAAAGCCGCTGCCGCGGCCTGTTCGCCACCCATTATCACGAGCTGACCGTCCTTGCCGACCGGCTCAAACAGCTCAGCAACCATACCCTCAAGGTGAAAGAGTGGAACGGCGAGCTGGTGTTCCTGCACGAGGTCGGCGCCGGCGCCGCCGACCGCTCCTACGGCATCCAGGTGGCGAAACTCGCCGGCCTGCCGGCCGCCGTGCTGGCGCGGGCCTCGGACGTGCTGCACAAGCTGGAAGAGACCGACCAGGGCGGTGCGGCGAAACTCGTCGATGATCTGCCGCTGTTTTCGCTGGCGTCGCCGCCCGCAACCGCAGCAATAAAGCCTTCGGCCATCGAAGCGGCGCTCAAGACGGCCGATATCGACGCCCTGTCACCGAAACAGGCGCTCGATTTGCTGTATCAGCTCAAGGCCCTGCTCGGCGAATAACGCCGATTGCCGCCATATCTCGTCTCATATCCGCGTATGGCCCGCACTGTCGTGGAATGGTCGCTTGTAAAGCCGGGCAAGACCGCTTATATATCTGCCATCGACCTTTGGCCGGACAATCAGGCTGTCTGTCGCGCTTGGCCCTGTGCCATCAGGATGTATCCTCCGGGTTGCTCCGTCGCGCGGCGAACTTTCGGACTCTCTTCCAAAATCGACAAGCCGGGCTTTCAGTACGCAACATCTGTGTCCTGCGCCTGTGCGCCAAACCCGAAAGGATCATCATCATGATGACGGGCACCGTTAAGTTTTTCAACGTCACCAAGGGCTTCGGCTTCATCCAGCCGGACGACGGCAGCAAGGACGTGTTCGTGCATGTCTCGGCGCTGGAGCGGGCCGGCATGAGCGCGCTCAACGAAGGCCAGAAGGTGTCGTTCGATACCGAGCAGGATCGTCGCTCGGGCAAGACCGCCGTCGCCAACATCAAGGCGGCCTGATCTAGTCAGATCCGGCCGGGCCCGTCACACCGACGGGCCCGGCCTTTCTTTTGCGCCTTTGCTGAAACAACACATAGAAAGCCGGAATGTCCGCCTCACGCCACGCCTACAAAGATACCGACTTCGGCGACCGCCAGCAGGCCGCCGCCGCCGCGCGCCGCGCCGCGCTCGAGAAATTCCGCACCGCACCGGTCGTTGACGAGGCTGCGCTGCAGGCCCGCCAGGCCGAGCGCGCTGCCAATGCCGCCGCCCGCGAAGCCCGCCAGGCCGCCCGCCGCGCCGAGCGCGAGGCCGCCCTGCTGCGCGAGGCCGAAGAAAAGATCGCCCGCGCCGCCGAGGCCGAGCGTCTGGCCGCCGAACAGGCCGTCGCCGCCGTCGCCCGCGAGGCCGAACTCAAGGCCGCGCGCGACGCCCGCTACGCCGCCCGCAAGGCCAAAACCCGCAAGTGAACGCCTGCCAGTGAACGATGCAGCACCGCCGGCGGCAGAGTTTGACTGCCAGTCCTGCGGTGCCTGCTGTTCCTACGCTGCCGACTGGCCGCGCTTCACCCTGGAAGACGACGCAACCATCGCCCGTATCCCGGCGGCGCTGGTCGATGACGAGCGCGGCCGCATGCGCAGCACCGACAACCGCTGCGACGCGCTGACCGGCCAGGTCGGCCGCGCCACCGGCTGTGCCATCTATGCGCTGCGCCCCGATGTCTGCCGGGCCTGCCTGCCCGGCGACGACGCCTGCCTGATTGCGCGCCGGCATTTCGGCCTGCCGGTTTAGTGCAGTCCGTCTGATCCCGATATCATTGCCGAAGCCGCGCAGCCGCCGATAGAATGATCCCGGCATGTCGGCGAGCGGCCAAAATCGTTCGTAGACATGCGACAGTCGTGCAATCCACCGGGAGTGCCGCATCCTGTCGTCGCTTCGCATCGCCGCCGTCCTGATGCTCTGCCTGGCGCTGCTGCCGCAGCGCCTGCTCGCGGCGGACGGACCGGTGCTGCAGGTCCTGCTCAACGACGCGCCGCCCTATCGCATCATTGATGACAGCACCCGGCCGCCGCGCTACAGCGGCATCTATGTCGATATCGCCCGCACCGCCGCCGCGCGCGCCGGCGTCCGGCTCGATTTCATGCAGGTGCCCTATGCGCGTGCCTTTGCCATGATGCAGAACGGCGAGGGCGACCTGATGCTGGGACCGAACCGCACGCCTGAGCGCGAGGCCTATCTGCTCTATCTCGACCCCGCCCTGCCGGCCGAACCCAAGGTCTTCGTGGTGCGGCAGAACGGCCCGGTGATCGCCCGCCGGGACGATCTGCGCGGCCTGCGTATCGCCACCCTGCGCGGCGCCCATTACACGGCGGATTTCGACGGCGATGCGGCGCTCGTCCGCGTGCCGGTGGTGGATTACGAGACGGCGCTGCGCATGCTCGGTGGCGGCCGGGTCGAGACTGCGATCATGCCGGAGATGCGGGCGCGCTGGCTGCTGCGCGAACAGCCCGGCCTGCGGCTCGCTGGCTACCGTATCCCATATGTATTCGCGCAGTATACCTTGGCTGGAAAAGTGCGCGCTGGCTTTTCCAGTTGGATCGAGCAGTTTTGCGGAACATACAAACCGGCAGAAGATATTGCGGAATTTTTATACGATCAATTTGGGATTGAAGTTCGCAGTCCTGATGCGCCAGAGAATTTGTCTCCGGATCTAACATCTGAGATCAGAGAATATTGGAGGCGAGTGCAGGATCGGCGGAGGGGTTCGAGAGATGACTTTGGTATGATGGCTAATCGTCTAGCAGAGCATGATTCTGAAACTTGCTTGACGGTTTTGGAACAACGCAAGTTGGGCGTTGGAAAATCGCCTCTCGGATATACAAGCTGGTGGTTTACGCTCGATAGTGCTGCTTGGCGAATGCAGTCCGATATTGACCCGGCAGTTTGGCTGGAGATAAAGCATAGCCCAGTGATTTCGATAGATTTCCTCTTGAAGTACTTAACTTTTGGTCCTAATCGGGACCAAGTCGCTCATTCCGAACGCAGTCTCGCGTCCATGTTATCGGGGGTTATTCTCGAATCATTGCCGAATGACTTGTTGGAAATTGTAAATAAGATTCGCCAAGAGTCGGAGGGGGTTTCAGAGCGGGTCGTTCAGCGGCGTATTCGCGATGCAGTTGATCGTGAAAAATCTAAAATTGGACCGGTGCATATGGCTGGCTTGGATGGGGCGAACCAATCAATTAACGATATGTTCTGAGCTGATCTTATTCTATGGGCTACATTGTGGTATTGATGCCTACGCGCTCTTGCCGTCGTATTTCATCGGCTCCAGCGTCTCGAGGTCGAAGCCGTCGAGGCAGCGCACGTTGATCGCCACCATGCGGTCGCCGTTCGGTGCCGTGCCGGTGGCGAAGGATTCCACGCCGCAGGTCTTGCAGAACAGGTGATGGATATTCTTCGTGTTGAACTGGTAGTCGCTCACCGCGTCCTTGCCGGCCAGCAGCTTGAAGTCATCGGCCGGAACGAAGCTGAGCAGCGAGCCCTTCTTGGAACAGATCGAGCAGTTGCACGAGATCACCGGCGGGTTGGCCCCGGTGCTGACGCTGTAGCGCACGGCGCCGCAATGGCAGCCGCCGCCGTAGATATGTTTCGCTGTGGCTTTCGCTTCCGACATGGCTTCCTCACACGTTCGCTGCTGCCGGTTTCTGGCATCCGCCGCGACCGGCTGCAACCATTAACCGGTCGGGCGTCACGCCAGCAGGGAGGTCCGCTGCGGCGTCGCGCCGCCGCGGCCGGGCCACAGGCGCGTCAGGTCGGCGGCGGCAAAGCTCAGCCCGCGCCAGGCGACCTTTCGCCCGGTGGTGTGGCGCGCTTCCGACGGCGCCACCGGCACCAGCGTCTGCCAGTCGGCGGCGGCAATGGCAACGGCTGTCGGCGCTGCGCCGGAGGCTGCAGCCATGCCGCGCGCCACCAGACCGCCGCCCTGCAGGGCACGCAGCAGGGCGCCGCGATGGTCGTCCTCGACCACCGGCACCCCATCGGGAAACACGATTTCCTCGGCGATGCCGAGATGGCTCTCGCTGGCATAGGCGGCGACCTTGGCCGGATCGCGCCAGCGGATCCACGCCCAGGCCTGGGTCAGGTTCCAGTCAGCGGACATTTGCAGCGAGCGGGCGGATTTGACACATGGCCGATGCAGTATGCCGCATCTGCTGCGCACCTCAAACTGCTCGCCGGCCCTCCCGCTACGGCATCCGGGTATGCTAGGTCTGTGACCGGCCTGCTCTGGCTTTTTCCTGTCCGACCCCATTGCAAGGATTTTCCGATGTCCGCGCCCGCCGCCATCCCCGATACCCCCACCTTCGTCACCCACCTCGAATGCGGCATGACCGGCGAACGGCTGCCGGCCGACACGCTGCAAAACCTGTCGCCCAAGGGCTGGCCGATCCTGGTGCGCTACGACCTCGCCGGCGTGAAGGCGGCGCTGACCAAGGAGCTGATCGCCGGCCGCGCGCCGAACTGGTGGCGTTACCGCGAGCTGCTGCCGGTGCGCAGGACCGAGAATGTCGTCTCGCTCGGCGAGGTGATGACGCCGCTGATCCCGCTGCCGCGGCTGGCGCGCCGGCTCGGTGTCACCGCCGAGGTGATCGTCAAGGACGAGGGCCGGCTGCCGACCGGGAGCTTCAAGGCGCGCGGTCTCGCGCTCGCCGTCTGCATGGCCAAGGAACTCGGCGTCGAGAAGATGGCGATGCCGACCAACGGCAACGCCGGCGCCGCGCTGGCCGCCTATGCCAGCCGCGCCGGCATCGAGACGGTGGTGTTCTGCCCGGATGATACGCCGGCGGTGAACATGAACGAGATCGCGCTGCAGGGCGCCCGGCTCTACAAGGTCAACGGCCTGATCAACGACTGCGGCAAGCTGGTCGGCGAGGGCAAGGCCACGGCCGGCTGGTTCGACACCTCCACGCTGAAGGAGCCCTATCGCATCGAGGGCAAGAAGACCATGGGATTGGAGCTCGCCGAACAGCTCGGCTGGGAAATGCCCGATGCGATCTTCTATCCCACTGGCGGCGGCACCGGCCTGATCGGCATGTGGAAGGCCTTTGCCGAACTGGAAGCCATCGGCTTCATCGGCTCGAAGCGCCCGAAGATGATCGCCGTGCAGGCCTCGGGCTGCGCGCCCATCGTGCGGGCCTTCGAGGCCGGCGAGCGCCATGCCAAGCTGTGGGAGAATGCCCATACCGTGGCGGCCGGTATCCGCGTGCCGGCGGCGATCGGCGACTTCCTGATCCTCGATGCCGTGCGCGAGAGCGGCGGCTTTGCCATCGCCGTCGAAGACGCCGCCATCGAACAGGCGCTGAAGGATGTCGCCACCGAGGAGGGCCTGCTGCTCTGCCCGGAAGGCGCCGCCACTTACGCGGCCTACAAACAGGCCCTCGGCGACGGCCGGGTCAAGAAGGGCGACCGCGTGGTGCTGTTCAACTGCGCGACGGGCCTGAAATACCCGATGGCCGATGGCGGCAAACCGCTCGACCGCCACGGCAGCATCGACTACAGCAAACTGTAATCAGCAGACGGGAGACCAGTCAGGCCGGCTCGCGCATGAAATAGATCATGTCGAGTTCCGGCGGGCTGGCGCCGGCATGGCTCAGCAGGCCGTGCACCTGACCGCGGTGATGGGTCTGGTGGTTGAAGAAATGCATCAGCGGCGGAAACAGCGGATCGGTGAAAGTCTGGCCGCGCGTGTTGGTGTAGGTGAATGTCCCTTCCAGCGCCGCATCGTCGAGGCCGTCGCAGAAGGCGATGATCTCGGCATCCTTGGCGCTGCGCGCGGTGCGCAGGGACGCGAAATCCGCGTGCAGGATCTGGTTCAGCGCGGTGATATGCGGCGGCGGGCTGCCCTTGAAACGGCCGAGCCAGATGCTGTCGCCGACCAGGATGTGATTGAGCGTCGTATGCAGGCTGCCGAAGAAGCTCGGCCGGGCCGCGTAATAGTCCTCCGGCGCCAGCGCGGCGCAGGCGTCATAGACTCGTGCATTGGCCCAGCGGTTGTAGCGGGCGAAGCGGCGGGCATGCTGCAGCGGCAGGGACGGGGCGGCGGTCATCGGGGCACCTCTGGTCTGGTGCCGCAAGCTTAGAGCCGGCCGCTCCGTGGCGGGAAGCGCGGAATTGTCCCGCTGCAATTGAGCAAAATGACAGGCCGGAAAAGACCGGGAAAAAGAAAACGGCCCGCCGGTGGTTCAGCCGGCGGGCCGCGCAGTCAGGCGATGCCGCCCGGACTTACCACCCAGAACTTACCACTCGGTGAGAACCGGCTCCATGCCGGCCTTGGTCAGCGCCTCGGCGCGCAGCTTCTGCCAGCCGGCCATGGCGGCCTTGTCGTCGGTATAAGACGCCTTGCCATGGGCTGCCCAGGCGGTGGCCAGCACCTGCTGGCGCTGCACCAGCGCAGCGTTGCTCTTGTCGTAGTCCGGCTTCCAGACGCCGATCTCCTTGAAGTACTTGATGGCGCCCTCATGCACCGGCACCACCCAGTCGAAGACCTGGCGCTTGATGTCCCAGCCGATATTGCCGGGCGCCGAATCCTTGTATTCGGCGAACAGCTCGACCATCGCCTTGGTCATCGCATAGACCTGCCCGGCGTCGATCTTCTCGTAGGTCATCAGCACCGGATAGGGATAGGTGGCGCCCTCGACCGGCTTGTCCTTCGACAGGCCGGCGCCCTCGGTGCCCATGAACGGCACGTAGAACGGCGCATGGGCCTTCAGGCGCTTCCAGCCCGCCGCATCGCCGTGCGGCACGGTCGGCCAGGCGATGCCGCGCGGCGAGGATTCGATCTGGAAAGCCTTGCCCGAGATGGTCGAGGTGAACGCCGCGTCGACCTGGTCGTTGATGATGCCGTCCATCGCCTGGCCGAAACCGCCGAACTCGACCCTGGTGACGTCCTTCCAGCCCAGGTTGGCGTAGGCGAGCAGGGCGGTGATGTTCTGGTTCAGTGAGGGCGCGCCGACCACCCAGGCGACCCGCTTGCCTTTCAGGTCGGCGATGGTCTTCACCCCGGCATTGCCGGCGGCGACCACGGTCAGCAGCGCATCGGAATTGTTCAGCAGCAGTGAGCGCACCGGCTGCGGACCCCAGTCCTTGCTGCCGAATTCATACATGCCTTCCTGCGCCATGTAGGTGCCGCCGACACCGTTGGCCGAGAAGGGCACCTTGCCCTCGCGCAGCGGCACGGTGCGCGAGACGTCGTTCTTGCCGGGCAGCACGCGCAGCGTGACGCCCATCTTGTTCTTCAGCGCATTGCCGATGGCAACCGCCTGGTTGTAGCCGCCCGAGCCGACGTCATAGGCGGTCCAGGTCAGCTGGTCGGGCAGTTTCTGTGCCAGGGCTGCGCCCGATGCCGTCAGCGCGGCGATGGCGGCGAGTGCCGTCAGGGTTACTCCTCGCATGTGTAATCCTCCTTGTTTTCTATTTGTTGGTCGTCATTGCCAGCACGTTGCGGCCGCCGAGTTTCAGCAGGCCGAAGGCACCGAGCGCCAGCACGATGCCGATCCCGGCCAGCGCGACATTGCTGACCGGAATGAGGTTGCCGCCGGGCACCGCCAGCGCGAAGCCGGCCACCAGCAGCATGAGACGGGCGAGCAGCCTGAGCGGGCTGCCGTCAAGGCGTCCGGCGCCGAGCAGATAGCCCTGCAGGGACGAGCCGATCAGGGCGACACCGAGCGCGGCGGAAACGATCACCGAGATCACTTCCACCGGCGAGCCCTTCAGGATCAATGCCGGGTTGAGCACGAAGAAGAACGGCACGATGTAGATCACGGCGCCGAGCCGCACCGCCTGAAAGCCGATCTTGAACGGCGAGGTGCGCGCGATCGACGATGCCGCGAAGGTTGCCAGCGCCACCGGCGGGGTGATGAAGGAGATCATGCCCCAGTACATGATGAACAGGTGCACGGCGAGCGGATCGAGGCCGGATTTCACCAGCGGCGGCGCCAGCACGATGGCAAGGAAGATGTAGCAGGCGGTCACCGTCATGCCCATGCCGAACACGAAACTGGTCAGCGCCCCCATCAGCAGCAGGATCAGCGTATTGTTGCCGGCCAGATAAATCAGGTCGTTGGCCAGCGTGCCGGCGAGGCCCGTCACCGAGAAGGCACCGATGATGAAGCCGACGCCGGCCAGAATCGCGACCAGTTCGGCCAGCGCCCGGCCGGTGGCGCAGATCAGGTCGACCAGCCGCTCGCGGTTGAGCCGGTGATTCGGCAGCAGCTGGTTGATCACCAGCAGCAGGGCGGTCGCGGCGAACGGCGCCACCGCCTCGCGCTGCTGCCAGACCATCAGGAAGACCAGGGTGACGAAGACGAGGATGTAGAGCCAGCCGCGTTTCAGCGTGTCACGCAGGTTCGGCAGTTCCTCGCGCGTCATGCCCCGCAGGCCAAGCCGCGCCGAATAGGCATCGATCTGCACCACCAGGCCGAAATAGAACAGCAGGGCGGGGATGGCGGCGGCCAGCGCGATCTCGCCGTAGGAAATGCCGAGAAAGCTCGCCATCACGAAGGCGGTCGAGCCCATCACCGGCGGCATCAGCACGGCGCCGGTCGAGGCCACGGCCTCGACCCCGCCGGCATAATCGGCGCGAAAGCCGGTGCGCTTCATGGCCGGGATAGTGACCACGCCGGACGAGATCACGTTGGAGATCACACTGCCCGAGATCGAGCCTTGCAGGGCCGACGAGACCACGCCGACCTGGGCGGCGCCGCCGCGCACCCGGCCGACCAGGGCGAAGGCGAGATCGTTGAAGAAGCGGCCGCCGCCGGTCTTGTTCAGCGCCACGCCGAACACGATGAAGCCGATGACGATCTCGCCAAAGGCCTGCATCGGGATGCCGAACGCGCTTTCCGACGAGACGATGTGATAGGCCAGCGTATCCGGCAGGGTCTGGCCGATGCCGCGAATCGGCCCGGGCATCACGTCGGCGACCACCGGGTAGAGCGAGATCGCCAGCACGATGACGAAGATCGCGGTGCCGCCGGTGCGCCGCAGGGCTTCGAGGATCAGCACCCAGAGTACGCCGCCGAGGATCTTGGCGGTCAGCGGCGCGGCGAATTCCCAGCCTTCGGCCAGGATCGAATCAGCCGCCCAGGCGAACCAGCCGATGCAGCCGAGCGTGAGCAGCGCCAGCAGGATGTCGAGCGGGTTGAGCCGACCGACCGCAGTCTTGTCCTTCGGCTGGCGCCACGGGTAGGCGAGGAAGACCAGCGGCAGCGTCGCGCCGGCCATCAGGAAGAGATAGCGGTTGTCGATCAGCGTGATGCCGAACAGATGCAGGTTGAACTGCTGGTTCAGCACCAAAGCGAGGGTCAGCAGGGTCAGCAGCGTGAAGATCGCCCGCACTGCCGGCGACATCGGGCGATGCACCAGCTCTTCGACCATCTCGTCGGCAGACGACATCGTTGCGGCGCCCGCCGCGGCGCCGGCCCCCTGTTGCATTCTGTTGCCTCCCGGACGTCCGATTGTCGGACGATTGCCGACAGCTTATGCGGCGCATGCCGCAGTAATCAACCATGCCGTGACGATGCAGGGAGGAAGAGGCGCATACGCAAACGGCCACCGCGATGCACCATGCGATGCTGCGGTGGCCGTCGGTATCGATGCGCGCACCCGGGCGAGGTGCGCGTGACGTAGCGTCGACGTTACTCGGCGCCGTGGACGTCGCGCAACTGCAGCGGCGCACGCCAGAACGGCTGGTTGCTCTCGAAGCTGGCCGCGCCGGGATCGATGCCGGCATCGCGCAACGTGCGGCTGTCGACGCGGGCGAGATCGCGGCGGCTGCGCGCGCGGGCCGACCAGGCGGCCAGCAAGCCGCGGGCAGCAGCCGGCAGCAGGCGCCACCACGGCAGCGACAGGCCGTCGAGCGCGGCGGCATCGGTCAGGCCGTCCAGCAGGTGCTGTTCGGCGCGGCCGGTGGCGACCGGGGTGCGGCGGCTGCCGGCTGAAAGCGAACGATCGTGCTTATTCTGGCTCTGGGGCGACTGGCGATGGGCAATGAACGTCATGGGAGGCCTCGTTTCTTGTGGGGGCTTAAATAGGCCGCATGCTGCGCTGCAGCAAGCCGGCAAAGGCGTCTTCGACGCGGCGGATTGCCGCGGGATCCTGCAGCAGGCGCCGGTAGAAATTCAGGCCGAGCACGATGGCCTGCATCTCGAAGGCGAACTGCTTCGGGTCGAGATCGGCGCGGAAATGGCCTTCCTGGATGGCGATCTGGGCACTGCGCGCCAGCATCGCCTGCCACTGCCGCTGCAGGTCGGCCAGCTGGTCGCGCACCGGGCCGGCCTTGTCGTCGATCTCGGCGGCCAGCGCCACGAACAGGCAGCCGCCGGGCAGGTCGGCATTATTCTGGGTCCAGTCGAGCCAGCGACGGAACAGCGCCTCGATGCGCGGCTGGCCGCGTGGTTCGCGCATCACCGGCGCCCAGATGGCATCCATGAAGCGCTTCGCCGTCTCGTCGAGTACCGCCTTTTCCAGCTCCTCCTTGGAGCCGAAATGGGCGAACAGGCCGGATTTCGACATGCCGAGCCGCTCGGCCAGCATGCCGATGGAAATGCCCTGGAAGCCCTCGACGCTGGCGGCGCGCATGGCTTCCGAGAGGATCGTGCTGCGGGTCTGCTGGCCTTTGCTCATGCCTGGAATATACGAACGGTCGTTCGCAAAGGCAAGCCGTGATCTTTTCGCACTCGCGAAAGTGTGATCGGGCGCACAGGTGCGAAACCGCAGGCAAAACACCGGGACCGGCGTATATCCCGTACTGCATCTGCGAAGGGAGATTCGTCCGTCATGCCGACCCGTCGCGCCCTGCTGCTCCAGGCAGCCATGTTTTCCGCCCTGTCCGCCCGCGGTTTTGCCCAGACCCGCGGCAATCACCGGCTGCCGCTGGAGCCGACCCCGGCCTGCGGCGCGGACCCCGCCGCCGCGACCCCGGCCAGCGCGGAAGGGCCCTATTATGCCCGGCGCTCGCCGCGGCGGACCGACCTGCGCGAGGCCGGCATCGCCGGCCCGGTGCTGCGGATCGGCGGCCTGGTGCTGACGCGCAGCTGCCGGCCGGTGGCCGGTGCGCTGGTCGACCTGTGGCAGGCCGATGCCGCGGGGCAGTACGACACCGCGGGGTTCCGCCTGCGCGGCCATACCTTCAGCGATCCGGACGGGCGCTGGCAGTTCGAGACCGTGCGGCCCGGCCTCTATCCCGGGCGTACCCGCCATCTGCATTTGAAAGTACAGATGCCGCATCAGGCGGTGCTGACCACCCAGCTGTATTTTCCCGGCGAGCCGCGCAACGGCAGCGACCGCATTTTCGACCGCCGCCTGCTGATGGCGGTCGGCGGCGACGAGGAGACAATGATTGCCCGGTATGATGTCGTGCTGGATGTGAGCTGAAGCGCTGCCGCCGCCGGCGTTTTTTGCTAGACTGGCACCATGATGGATTTCGCCACCCTGCTGACCTTTGCCGGCGCCGCTTTCGCGCTGGCGCTCACCCCCGGGCCCGACATGCTGCTGGTGATGACGCGCAGCGTGGCGCAGGGCCGCGTCGCCGGGCTGGTCACGCTCGGCGGGATTACCGCAGGCTGTTTCGGCCATGCGCTGATCGCCGGCTTCAGCTTAAGTGGCGTGCTGCTGGTAGCGCCGGTGATGTTCGAACTGATCCGCTGGGCCGGTGCGGCCTACCTGCTGTATCTCGGCATCCAGGCCCTGCGCGGGGCAGGCGGTTTCCGGCCGCCGCCGCCGGGCGCACCGCGACTGCCGCTGGCGAGGCTGTTCCGTCAGGGGCTGCTGACCAACCTGCTCAACCCGAAGGTGGCGCTGTTCTTTCTGGCGCTGTTTCCGCAGTTCATGCGGCCCGATCCGGATACTGCGGTCGCACAGGCGCTGCTGCTGGCCTGCGTGCTGTCGCTGGCCGGCCTGCTGGTCAATGGCGGCATCGCGCTGGTCGCCGGACGGCTCGGCGAATGGCTGGCGCGGCGGCCGGCCTTCGTGCGCTGGCAGAACCGCCTGCTCGGCTGTGTGTTTGCCGGGCTTGCCCTCCGCCTCGCCTTTGATGCGAGGCGGTAAAAGAGAAAGTTGCGCCTCGCATTGATGCGAGGCGGTAGGGCGCCTGCTTACATCCGTGCAGCCTTGACGCCGGAGACCTCGGCGGTGCCATCGAGGATGGCGCCCTTGATCATCTCGAAGCCATGTTCGAATTCGGCGATGCGCTCGCGCAGGCCCTTGAGTTCGTCGAGCGCCGGCTTGCCGATCGGCCGCTCGCTCTGGCCGTATTCGAGGATCAGACTGGCATAACGGCTGCGCATGCGGGCGAGCTGCTTGACCATGTTGTCGAGTTCGGCCGGTTCGATGCGGCCCAGCGCCCAGACCATCTGCGCCTGGGTGGTCTCGCGGTCCTTGGCGACCAGGCTCTGCACGAACTGGCGGGCATTGAGGATGGCGGCGGCCTCGACCGCGCTGCCGTCGCGCAGCGCCAGCCGCTCGCGGGCGGTCAGCCCCATGGCGGCACCGGCCTTCACGCTGTCGAATTTGCTGCCGGCAGCTTTCGCCGATGCGGCGGAGCCGTTGAGGGCGGCCTTGAGCTGCGGTTCGACTTTTTCTGCCTGGCGCAGGCTCAGCAGCGCAATACCCATGGGTCGGTTCCTTTCCGCCGGTTCACATCTGTCTGCGGAAGAAGGAGCAAGTGGCATGCCAGAGTTAATATGCCTGATTTCCGGGGAATTATTGGCATCCCGTCATGCCGGCGGGCATTTTCTGCCGGTCCAGCCCGGTCTCAGGGCTGCAGGCTGCCGGGTTCCGGCGGCGGCGCCGGCAGGCTGGCATCGCGGCCCTCGAACTGCAGGTCGAGCTGCCAGTCCTGCGGCCGGGCGCGATAGCTGGCCAGGGCCTCGTCGGGCAGGCGGAATTCGGCTTGGGCCGAACGGTAGCGCGGCGGGTCGGCGGCAAAGGGATTGCGCACCGGCAGGCCGATGCTGATGCCGGCGTCCAAACCGCTGCGCGATCCGCCGGAGCCGCCGATGCCGATATCGGGCCAGCGCCGGCCGCCCTGGTCGCCGCTGTCGCCACCCGCCGGTCCGGTGAAATGCACCGGCGTCCAGGCCCGGCCGTCGGGGCCGGTCAGGCCGATGCCCTGCAGGGTCTCGACCGCCAGCACGCGGATCACCAGCACGCGCGGCCGTGATGGTGTCCCGGACTGGGCGGCGGCATCATCGCTGCCGGCGCTGATCCAGGCGGCGGCGCGTGGCGGCGGGGGCGGTGCGTCGCTGCCGCAGCCGGCCAGCGGCAGCATGGCCAGCACGGCGAGAATCACCATATGGCGTGCGGCTTTACGCAGCGTCGCGCCTGTGTGCAGCGGGTGACGTAACGGCAACGGAATCTGCATGCTCATGACAGTACTATACCGTGCCGGCAGGTTGTCCGCATGGCCCGGCCGGCGTTATCGTGACGCCGGCAACACAGACAAGAAAACGAGGAAACCGGGATGGACAATCTGTTCGATCTGCAGGGCAAGGTGGCCGTGGTCACCGGCTCCAGCCGCGGCATCGGCCGCGCCATTGCGCTGCGCCTGGCGCAGCATGGCGCGAAACTGGTGATTTCCAGCCGCAAGGCCGAGGCCTGCGAGACGGTCGCCGAAGAAATCCGCGCCAATGGCGGCGAGGCGATCGTGCAGCCCTGCAACGTATCGGACAAGGCGCAGCTGCAGGCGCTGGCCGACGCGGCGATGAAGCAATGGGGCCGCATCGACATCCTGGTCTGCAACGCCGCGGTCAATCCCTTCTTCGGCCCGTCGAAGGACATTCCCGACGACGCCTTCGACAAGATCATGGACGTCAACATCAAGTCGAACCACTGGCTGTGCAACATGGTGGCGCCCGGCATGGCCGAACGCGGCGGCGGCGCCATCGTCATCATCTCGTCGGTCGGCGGCCTGTTCGGCTCCAGCACGCTCGGCGCCTACGGCATCTCCAAGGCGGCCGACATGCAGCTTGCCCGCAACCTCGCGGTCGAATGGGGGCCGCAGAACGTGCGCGCCAACTGCATCGCGCCGGGCCTGATCAAGACCGATTTCGCCCGCGCCCTGTGGGAGAACCCGGAGATCGCCAAGAAGGCGACCAAGGGCTATGCGCTGCGCCGGGTCGGCGAGCCCGACGAGATCGCCGGGGCGGCCGTCTTCCTCGGCAGCCGGGCCGGCAGCTTCATGACCGGCCAGACCATCGTGATCGACGGCGGCGGCATGGTGAATTTCCAGAGCGTCTGAAAAAAACACCGGGCGTATAAAGAAAAAACACCGGGAAACCCCCGGAATGCCGGGCCGGGGGGCGCATTTTTAACAAACTCGTCTATATACTGGACGCATGCGCCCCACCATCCAGACCCCCCGCGAGATCATCGACCGCAAGGCCCTGACCCTGCAGCTCGATGCGCTGGGCGGCGAAGGCCAGCACGGCAAGCCCGAGCAGCGCCAGCAGGCCCTGGTGCTGCTGAAGGCCGCGTTGCAGTCCGGTCACGCGGTGATCCGCAGGCGCTTCGAGGCCGGCACCCCGGCGCTGGCGACCCGGCAGTCGATCGCGTTTCTCACCGACCAGATCATCCGGCTGGTGTTCGATTTCACCGTCAACCGGGTCTACCGCCTGCCCAACCCGACGGCGGCCGAAAAGCTGTCGCTGATGGCGGTCGGCGGCTACGGCCGCGGCGAGATGGCGCCGTTTTCCGACGTCGACCTGCTGTTCCTGTTTCCCTACAAGCAGACGCCCTGGGGCGAGCAGGTCGCCGAATACATGCTCTACCTGCTGTGGGATCTCGGGCTGAAGGTCGGCCATGCCACCCGCTCGGTCGACGAATGCATCCGGCTGTCCCTGAGCGACGTTACCATCCGCACGGCGATCCTCGAGGCGCGCTGGATCTGGGGCGACCAGGATCTCGCCGGGCAGCTGATGACCCGCTTCCAGGCCGAGGTGGTGGCCAGGACCGGCGCCGATTTCATCGACAAGAAGCTGGCCGAGCGCGACGACCGCCATCGCCGCATGGGCGATTCCCGCTATGTGGTCGAGCCCAACATCAAGGAGGGCAAGGGCGGCCTGCGTGACCTGCACACCCTGATCTGGATCACCAAATACGTCTACGGCGTCGATGACACCGCCGAGCTGATCCAGCGTGGTCTGCTGCATGCCGACGAACATCGCCGTTTCGTGCAGGCGATGGAATTTCTGTGGACCGTGCGCATCCATCTGCATTATCTGGCCAACCGGCCGGAAGAGCGGCTGACCTTCGACATGCAGACCGAGATCGCCAAGGCGATGGGCTATGCCGACCGTCCCGGGCGGCTCGATGTCGAACGCTTCATGAAGAAATATTATCTGGTCGCCAAGGAAGTCGGCGACCTGACCCGCATCTTCGCGGCGGCGCTGGAAGAGCGCCACAAGAAGAAGAAACCGCTGGCGGCGATCCGCGCCCGCATGAAACGGCCGAAGACCATCGACGGCTTCGAGATCGAGGGCGGTCGCGTCAATGCGCGCAGCGAGGGTCTGTTCGAGAAGCAGCCGATCAAGATGCTGCGGCTGTTCCACCTGGCGCAGGAACAGGGGCTCGACATCCACCCGGAAGCCCTGCGCCTGGTGCGCCGCCATCTCAAGCTGATCGGCGCCCAGATGCGCAACGATCCGGAGGCCAACCGGCTGTTCCTCGAGATGCTGTGCTCGAAGAACGACCCGGAGACGACGCTGCGGCGGCTCAACGAGGCCGGCGTGTTCGGCCGCTTCGTGCCGGATTTCGGCCGCGTCGTCGCCCAGACCCAGCATGACATGTACCATACCTATACGGTGGACGAGCACACCATCCGCGCCATCGGCATTCTTTCTCGCATCGAAAGCGGCGCGCTGAAGGAAGACCATCCGCTGTCGGTCAATGTCATCAAGGAAGTGCTGTCGCGCCGCGTGCTCTATGTCGCGCTGCTGCTGCATGACATCGCCAAGGGCCGCGGCGGCGACCATTCGGTGCTGGGCGAGACGGTGGCGGAAAAGCTCGGGCCGCGCTTCGGGTTGACCGCCGCCGAGACCGAGACGGCGGCCTGGCTGGTGCGCTGGCACCTGCTGATGTCGGCGACCGCCTTCAAGCGCGACATCGCCGACCCGAAGACGGTGGTCGACTTCGCGCAAGCCGTGCAGAGCCCGGAACGCCTGCGCCTGCTGCTCTGCCTGACCGTCTCCGACATCCGCGCCGTCGGCCCAACCATCTGGAACGGCTGGAAGGGTCAGTTGCTGCGCGAGCTGTATTACCGCGCCGAGGAGTTCCTGTCCGGCGGCTTCACCGGCCGGGCGCGCAGCCAGCGCATCGACGACACCAAGGCAGAGGTGCGCAAGCTGCTGGCCGACTGGAGCAAGGCCGAGACCGATCGCCTGCTCAAGCGGCATTACGAGAACTACTGGTATTCCAACGACCCCGAAACCATCGCGCGCCACGCCCGCATGATGAAGGCGGCCGATGCGGCGAAGCGGCCGCTGACCCTGGAAACCCAGACCGACAGCTTCCGTGCCGTCACCGAGGTGGCGCTCTATGCCCCCGACCATCCGGGCCTGTTCGCCCGCGTCGCCGGGGCGCTGGCCTCCTGTGGCGCCAATATCGTCGACGCCAAGATCTTCACCACCAAGGACGGCATGGCGCTCGACATGTTCTTCATCCAGGACATGGAAGGCGGCGCCTTCGACCGCGCCGACCGGCTGAAGAAACTGAGCGGCACCATCGAAGGCGCGCTGTCCGGCGACCTCAAGCTGCGCTCGGCCATCGCCGCCGAGAAACCCGGCCTGCCGAGCCGCACCCGCGTGTTCAAGGTGGCGCCGCAGGTGCTGATCGACAACAACGCCTCGAACCGCTGGACGGTGATCGAGGTCAATGGCCGCGACCGGCCGGGCTTTCTCTACGATGTCACCAAGACGCTCTACGGCCTCAACCTCAGCATCGGTTCGGCGCATATCGCCACCTACGGCGAGCGCGCGGTCGACACCTTCTATCTGCAGGACCTGACCGGCATGAAGCTGACCGACAAGCGCCGGCTGGCCCAGATCGAGCGCGCCGTGCTGAAACGCCTGCGCCCGGAGGACAAGCCGGCGAGTGCCAAGGCCGCGGCCGCCGCCAAGGCGGCGTGACCGCCCGGCCCGACTGATCCCCGCAGATGTCGCTGTTTCGCTCCATCGCCACGGTTGGCGGCCTCACCATGGTGAGCCGGCTGGCCGGTTTCGTCCGCGACCTTCTCATTGCCCGCTATCTCGGCGCCGGTCCGGTCGCCGATGCCTTCTTCGTGGCGCTGCGCCTGCCGAATTTCTTCCGCTCGCTGTTCGCCGAAGGCGCGTTCACCGCCGGCTTCCTGCCGCTGTTCAGCGGCACCGAAGCGACCGAAGGCCGGGCGGCGGCGAAAAGCTTCGCCGAATCCGCGCTGGCCATCCTGCTGCCCAGCCTGCTGGTCTTCGTGATCGCCGCGCAGATCGCCATGCCGCTGGTGATCCACCTCTTGGCGCCGGGCTTCGCCGGCGATGCGCAGCGCTTCGGCCTCGCGGTGCTGCTGACCATCATCACCTTTCCCTACCTGCTGTTCATCTCGCTGGCCGCGCTCTATGGCGCCATGCTGAACAGTGTCGGCCGGTTCGCTGCCATGGCCGGCACCCCGGTGCTGCTCAACCTGACCATGATCGCGGCCCTGCTCGGCTTCCACCTGCTGCATGGCGGCGATATTTCCGGCCTGCCGGAGACCGGCCACCTGCTCGCCTGGGCCTTGTTCGCCGGCGGCATCGTGCAGTTCCTCTGGCTCGCCTTCGAGGCGCGCCGCGCGGGGCTCAGTCTCAGTCTGCGCCGGCCGGCGCTGTCTGCGAAAGTGAAGCGGCTGTTCGCGCTGGTGCTGCCGGCGGCGATCGGCGCCGGGGTCACCCAGATCAACCTGATCGTCGGGCTGATGCTGGCCTCGCTGCTGCCGGCGGGCGCGGTCTCGTATCTGTTCTATGCCGACCGCATCAACCAGCTCACCGTCGGCGTGGTCGGCGTCGCCATCGCCACGGCTTTGCTGCCGGCGATCTCGGCGCAGCTGGCCCGCGGCGAGACCAGGGCCGCGCAGGCCAACCAGAACCGCGCCATCGAATTCGGCCTGCTGCTGTCGCTGCCGGCCGCTGCGGCGCTGATCGCCGTGCCGGGGCCGATCATCGGCATTCTGTTCCAGCGCGGCGCCTTCGATGCCGCCACCGCGCAGGCCACCGCCGCCGCGCTGCTCGCCTATTCGGTCGGCCTGCCGGGCTATGTGCTGTCGCGCACGCTCACCCCCGGCTTCCATGCCCGCCAGGATACCCGCACGCCGGTGAAGATCGCCGTGGTCGCTATCGGCGTGAACCTGGCCTGCAGCCTGGCGCTGATGCCATGGCTCGCCCATGTCGGGCTGGCGCTCGCCACGGCGCTGGCGGCCACCGTCAACACGCTGCTGCTGGGTCTCGTGCTGCGTCGGCGCGGCCACTGGCAGGCCGATGCCCGGCTGGTCTCGCGCGCCTGGCGGATTCTCGCCGCCTCGCTGGTAATGGCGGCCGGGCTGGTCGCGCTCGACCGCCTGCTGCTGCCGGGCTGGTATGCCGGCCCGGCGGGCTTGCGCTTTGCCGCGCTGGCGGTGCTGGTCGGCGGCGGCGTCCTGCTGTTCGCCGCCGCCGCGCTCGCCTTCGGCGCGACCCGGCCGGCGGAATGGCGCTCGATGACACGGCGCCGTCCTGCGGCTTGACGGACCCTGTCACGGGGCGCGATAACCGCGCGCTCACAGCCCGGCGCCCTGCCGGGTCTCCCGCAACCGGGGTCTTCCACCGCCCCATCCCAAGGGACTTTCCATGGCCTTCCAACGGCGCATCTTCTCGGGCATCCAGCCCACCGGCAATCTCCATCTCGGCAATTATCTCGGCGCGGTGCGCAACTGGGTCGCGCTGCAGAACGAGTTCGAGTGCATCTTCTGCATGGTCGACATGCATGCGATCACGGCGAGCCTGCTCGACCCCGATGACCTGCGCCGATCGACCCGCGAACTCGCCGCGGCGATGATCGCGTCGGGCATCGACCCGCGGAAGAACATCCTGTTCAACCAGTCGCAGAACCCGGACCATGCCACCCTAGCCTGGATCTTCAACTGCATCGCCCGCATGGGCTGGATGAACCGCATGACGCAGTTCAAGGAGAAGGCCGGCAAGGACCGCGAGAATGTCTCGCTCGGCCTGTTTGCCTACCCGGCTCTCATGGCTGCGGATATTCTCGTCTACAAGGCCACCCATGTGCCGGTCGGCGAGGACCAGAAGCAGCATCTCGAACTCGCCCGCGACATCGCGCAGAAGTTCAACTTCGACTACCAGAAGGAATTCTTCCCGCTGACCGAGCCGCTGATCTACGGTCCGGCCACCCGCGTGATGAGCCTGCGCGACGGCGCCAAGAAGATGTCGAAATCGGACCCTTCCGACCAGTCGCGCATCAACCTGACCGACACGGCGGACATGATCGCCGACAAGATCAAGCGCGCCAAGACCGACCCCAATCCGCTGCCCGACACGGTGGAGGGCCTGGAAGGCCGGCCGGAAGCCGAGAACCTGATGGGTATCTACGCCGCGCTCGGCGGCATGACGATCGAACAGGCGGTCGCCGACTGTGCCGGCAAGGGCTTTGCCGAGTTCAAGAAGCTGCTGACCGAGGTCGCCGTCACCGTGCTCGGGCCGATCACCGCCGAGATGCGGCGGCTGACCGACGACACGACCTATGTCGACGGCATCCTGCGCGACGGCGGCGAACGGGCCCGCGCGCTGTCGGCGCCGATCATCGCCGAAGTCTACGACACGGTGGGATTCTTGCGGCCGTAACGCCGTAATGTCGCGGAAATCCGCGGCATGCCTTGAAACGACCCGGGGGCGGGCCCACATTCGTGGGGTCCGCCCTTTCTCTTTCCCCGTATGGACACCCGGCCACCATGACCGATCCCGACAGCTCTCCCGGATTTCTCGCGCGCCTGCGCGGCCGCTGGCCGTTGTTCGCCGCCATCGCGGCGGTGCTGGTCTTCGGGCTGTATTACCCGGTCGGCATGCTGCTGGCCCACAAGATCGACGACAATCTCGACTATCAGATTCCGGCAACCGAGGGCGCGCAGAGCGGCAGCCGCGCGGTGGCGATGGCCGCCGCGCTGATCGACCGCGAGGTCAACCACACCGGCTGGGTCGCCAACGATCCCTTTTTCATGCCGGGCTCGATGCTCGACAACATGCCGAACTACCAGCTCGGCATGATCCATGCGCTTGGCCGCTTCGCCTTCCAGATGGTCGACCAGATCGGCCGCACGCGCGGCTCCAGCCAGACCGACACCGACCTGCAGGAAGCCGCCGGCCTGCTGCAATATTCCGGCACCAAGTGGACCTTCGATTTTTCCACCTCGCTGCTGCCGACCGCGAAATCGGAAGACCAGTATCGCAAGGCGCGCCGCGCGCTGCTCAACTACAACAGCCGGCTGGCGCAGGACAAGGCGATCTTCGAGCGCCGCGGCGACAACCTGCAGGCCACGCTGGAGCGCATCGCGCTCGATATCGGGTCTTCCTCGGCGGCGCTGGACAGCCGCATCCGCGAAGGCAGCCATCTGTGGATCGACTGGCAGAGCGACGACGTCTTCTACAGCGTCAAGGGGCAGATGTATGCCTATGACCTGCTGCTGCGTGAACTGCGGCAGGATTTTTCCAATGTGATTCGCGACCGCGAGCTCGGCGGCGCCTGGGACCAGATGATGTCGTCGTTTGCCGGCGCCGCCGCACTGCATCCGCTGGTCGTCTCGAATGCCGCCACCGATGCGGTGATCCTGCCCAACCACCTCGCCTCGATGGGCTTCTATGTCGAGCGCGCCCGCACCCAGATCTACGAGATCGTCAACATCCTGCAGAAATGACCGGCTGCAGAAGTGACCGGGGCCGGATTGCCGGTTTTACGGAATGGAATGAACGGGATGGCCGGAACCGGAGCAACCGTGACAATGCATGCAAAGAGAAGCATTGCCTGCCCCCGGGCGTTGATGGCAACCTGATCCCATGAGCGACACGGCGACCGCCGCAAAAACCGAAGCCAAACGGCGCAGCAAATTCCTTGTGGTGGTCGACGACACCCAGGAGTCGCGCGTCGCCCTGCGCTATGCCACGCGTCGGGCGCGCAACATCCGCTGCGGCGTGGTGCTGCTGCGCGTGGTCGAGCCGGTGGATTTCCAGCAATGGGCCGGTGTCGCCGAGATCATGCGCTCGGAGGCCCATGAAGCGGCGGAAGGCCTGCTGCAGACGCTGGCCGAACAGGTCAACAAGGAATCCGGCCTGATGCCGGAGCTGGTGATCCGCGAGGGCATGGTGCGCGAGGAGGTGCTGGCGCTGATCGATGCCGATCCGGATATCCGCATGCTGGTGCTGGCCGCCGCACCGGGCGGGCAGGGGCCGGGACCGCTGGTCACCGCGCTGGCCGGGCAGATGGCCGGCGACCTCAGCTTCCCGATCACCGTGGTGCCGGGCAGCCTGACCGACGAGCAGATCGACCGCCTGACCTAAGCCGGCGGGTTCAGGTCGAGGATGGCTTCCTGTTCCGGCACGATGGTGACCGGATCATGGATGTGGTCGATCGGTTTGCCGTCGTGATCGGGCAGCAGGTCATACAGAGCGAAGCCGAGCACGCCGTCGATGCATTGGCGGTCGCTGGCCAGTGGCAGCAGCAGGCGGCGGAAACGGATCACCGGCCGGCCGCGCTGTTCCCAGCGCTGGATGGCATACTCACCCCGGCCGCCGATCACGGCGTGATAGGCGGCCATGTTGCGTTCAAGAATATCGCCCTGGAACAGCTCGTCGAAATAGCGGCCGCTCAACTCGAAGTGCAGTGTGTTGCGAATGGTGGCGCCGGCCAGCACGTAACGGAAGCGCCGGCCGCCGTCGACGGCTTCCACTACATACAGATTGGGCAACAGCAGGCGCAGCTCGTCAGAATCGATATCGGCGCGCGTCGGCCAGTCGTGGTTGCAACGCCAGTGCTGCCAGCAGGACAGCGCGTGACTGAGCCTGGCGTCGGTAACGGTCTGTGGCGTCTGCTCCGACATGACTGCCACTGTCGCGCCGCGCCGGGCGGCGGACAAGCGCCATCTGCAAAAACGGACTGACGGTGCGTATGCAGGCTACTTTCCGGAGGGGCTGACCTGACCGATCGTCCCGCAGAAATCGGCGACGCTGCTGACCCAGCCGAAAAACGTCTCGATGTTGTACAGCGCCGCCTGCTGGATGTAGTCGGGTCCGGCCTGATGGGTGGCATCGGCCAGCACCACGCCGAAATACTCCAGATGGAAGGCGTCGCGCAGCGAGGATTCGACGCAGACGTTGGTGGCGATGCCGGTAAACACCAGCGTGCGGATGCCGCGCGCCCGCAGGAAGCTGTCGATGCCGGTGTTGAAAAAGCCGCTGTAGCGGCTCTTGGCGATCACCATGTCGCCGGGCTGCGGCGCCAGCGCATCGACCAGCGCATAATCCCAGCCGCCCTTGGCGAGCAGTTTGCCCTGCAGGTCGGGCTGCCGGCGCATGGTCTTCAGCGCATTCGACTTGTGCCAGTTGGGCGAGCCGGGCCCGCCGGCTTCAGCGTAGCCGGCATCCCAGCCGTTCTGGAAATAGATCACCGGAATGCCGGCGGCGCGCGCGGCGGCGGCGGCCCTGGCGATCTGCCCGGTTGCCGCCGCGGCGCCACTGATGTCAAAACCGGCAAGATCGAGGTAGCCGCCGGGCGAAGCATAGGCATTCTGCATGTCGACGATTACCAGCGCCGTTTCCGCCGGCTTCAGCCGCAGCGGCTCCGGCCGGGCCGGCAGGGTGACCAGGCGGCCATCGGCGTGCTCGGGCGCATAGCCGGCGGGCATAGGGTTGGTGCTGGAGGCATCGGTCATGGCGGACTCCGTGTCTTGGGCTCCGTCAATCCAAGCAGGATGCGTGCCAGCGCCTATCTGTCTGGTCCTGTCCGGGCGGCGCCTAGTCGTAGCCCGCGAGGATGCGCTGCGGCAGGCCGAACAGCTCCTGCGGTTCCTGCACGCCGCGCAGGCCGTGAAAGCCGAGCGATTCGATCGGATGGTCGGTCACTTCGGCGGCGAAGGCGGCCGAGGTCAGCAGCGGCCGGTTCAGCACCTTGGTCATCGCCTCGACGCGCGCCACCTCGTTGACGGCACGGCCGATCACGGTGAAGTCCAGCCGGTCCTTGGCGCCGATGTTGCCGAACACCACGCGGCCGACATGCAGGGCGAGGCCGATGCGCAGCGCCGCCTCGCCGCCGATGGCACGGCCCTGGTTCAGTTCGTGCAGTTCGGTGAAGGCCTGGCGGGCGGCCTCCATCGCCCGGTGGCAGGCCTCGGCGCGGCCGCCACCGTCCGGATCGACCCGGAAGATCGCCAGCAGGCCGTCGCCGATGAATTTCAGCACCTCGCCGCCATGGGCCTGCACCGGGCCGGCCATGGCGTCGAAATAGTCGTCCAGCGTGGCGACCACCTGCTGCGGGGCATGGCGGTCGGAATAGGCGGTGAAGCCGCGCAGGTCCGACAGCCAGATGGCGGCCTCGGCCTCGTAGCCGCGGCCGCGCATGAAATCGCCCTTCAGCACCCGCTTGGCCGGGCCGCGGCCCAGATAGGTGGTCAGCAGGTCCTTGGTCATGCGCCGGCCGGCCTCGAGTTCGAGGCGCAGCGCGATCAGCGGCATCAGCTCCATCAGGTAGCTCAGTTCCTCGGCCCGGAAGCCGCCGGCCCGGTCGGCCACGAAGCTCATGAAGGAAATGTTGGAGCGGCCGTCATGGCTCATGCCCGGGCCCTGGGTGAATCGCATGGGCAGGGCGATATAGTCGGTGGCGCCGATGGCTTTCAGATCCTCCAGCACGCCGAAATCGAGCGGCGCGTCGGGAATATCGAGCCGGCGGCGCACCGCCGCGGCGCCCTGGTGGATCACATGCACCGGGCTGTTGAGGTATTCGGGCGACTGGCGCACGTCATGGCCGCGCACGATGACGGAAACCCCCTGGCCGCGGGTCCAGGTGAAGCCGCGGGTGAAGGTCTGGGGGTGCATCGAGGGCAGGCCGGTGCTGACCCGCAGCAGCGGGATACCCTCGTCGAGCAGATGGCGGCAGAATCCCTCGATCAGGTCGGCCATCGGCATGACTTCGCCGTTGTGATCGAGCAGCCAGCGGGCCGCCGGGGTCAGCCGGAGGCGCGAATCGGGCCAGCTGGGCAGCCGTTCCACCGCTGCCGGGTCCCCGCTCACCCCAGGCCTGCCCTGGGGATAACCCTCGATTTTATCCACATTGGTTAAAAATCTTTCCAGTTGCTGGGTAAATCACGCAGCTTTGTTACCTTGCCCACGATTCGCCACAGTCTTCGTCCTTGATATTTGTAGACCCGGTGACCAATTTCCAGTGGCCTTGAACGGACCCATCATGTTTATCCAGACCGAAACCACGCCGAACCCGGCGACCCTGAAGTTCCTGCCCGGCCGCGACGTGCTGCCGGAGGCCAGTGTCAACTTCATTGCCGCCGCGGATGCCGAGGCCTCGCCGCTGGCCAGCCGCCTGTTTACGGTGCCTGGCGTCGAGGGGGTATTCCTGGGCGCGGATTTCGTCACCGTCACCAAGGCTGGCACCCGCGACTGGACCGAGCTGAAGCCGGCCCTGCTGGGTGCCATCATGGAGCATTTCATGACCGGGCTGCCGGTCATGACCAGTTCGCCGGCCGCCGTCGATGGCGCCGACGAGCAGTATGATCCCGCTGACCGCGAGCTTGTACTGCAGATTAAGGAACTGATTGATACGCGGGTGCGTCCCGCTGTGGCCCAGGATGGGGGCGACATCGTCTTTCGCGGTTTCGACCGCGGTGTCGTCCTCCTGCATATGCAGGGCTCCTGTGCCGGTTGCCCGAGTTCGACGGCAACTTTGCGCTACGGCATCGAGAACATGCTGAAGCATTACGTCCCGGAAGTGACTGAAGTCCGGGCTGTGTAGTCATAGCCGGCCGGCTCGGGGCAGAGCCGTACGGTCCACGCGTTTCCTGGTGGGGGATCGCACAAGGGCGGCGCCCGGTGTGCCCGACGATGTCATGTCGGCTGCACCGATTGTTACGGCGTCGAGAACTGTGGAGGTTAGCCCATGGCGCCAAATCGCGATCGGCATCTGCTTGCCATCGGATCTGACGTAAGATTGATGTTGGCCGGCTTTGGCCTGTTACTGGCCGTCGGCCTGGTTTCCGGAGTGGGGGTGGGTGTGCTGTCGAGCCGGCAGCTGGCCCGTGTTCCCGAGGTGGATGTACAGCAGGCATCGCTGGGTGACGGCGTGCAGGAGGCCTTCGACCGCCTGCGCCAGATCGCCCAGCTTGACTGGCGTGCGGCCATGGAGCCGCGCCCGGCCGGCAGCAGCAGCAATACTGCCGTGGCCGACGCCGCTGCCGCGGTGCGCGCCGCCATGCCTGCCGTCTCGGCCGAGGATGCCGCCCGCCGGGTTGCCGAAGGGCGCCAGCTGTCGCCGCACCGCACCGCCGTGCGCACCGAGGCCAACCGGACCGTCGATGCGACCCTGACCCGCTTCGAGCAGCAGGGCTTCGACCTGACCGATTACCGCAGCTCCGGCGGCCAGCTTGAAGTGCCGCGCATCTTCCTGGCCAAGCTGCCGGTCGACATGGCCGATGTCAGCATCACCGACAAGCGCAAGCGCGCCTTCATCAAGGTGATGCTGCCGCATATCCTGCGCGAGAACGAGCGCATCATGGCCGACCGCGAGCGGCTGGAGAAGCTCGCCGACCGCATGAAGCTCGGCGACAGCCTGAGCGGCCGCGACCAGCGCTGGCTCGACCAGCTGGCCGACCGCTATGGCCTCGACAGCGTCGATGCCAACGAGCTGCTCGAGCGTGTCGATGTGGTGCCGCCGGGCCTCGCCCTGGCGCAGTCGATCGAGGAATCGGGCTGGGGCACCTCGCGTTTCGCCCAGTCGGGCAATGCCGTCTTCGGCATGTGGACCTGGAGCGCTGGCAGCGGCCTGGTGCCGGAGGATCGCCCGGACGGCGAGACCTACGAGGTGCAGCGCTTCCGCAGCCTGGAGAATTCGGTCGCCGCCTACATGCGCAACCTGAACACCAAGACGAGCTACCGCGAGTTCCGCGACCGCCGTGCCGCCCTGCGCGACCAGGGTTCGCCGCTCGACAGCTATCAGCTGGCGGGGCAGTTGCAGCGCTATTCGGTGCGCGGGCCGGATTACATCCGCACCATCCGCTCGATCATGCGCTCGAACGCCCTGGACACCTTCGACGAGGCGAAGCTGGCGGACGAGCCCTCGCCGATCCTGGGCTTCGACCTGTTCGGCAAGTCCTGACGGTTTTGTCATCGTGACGGCAAACGGCCCGGTTATCCGGGCCGTTTTGCTGTTTGCTGCCCCGCCCGGACCTGCCGGCCGCGGCGACCTGACGCCGGTCGCCGTCTTGCAGGGGCGTTAACCCGACCAATATACTGTGACACCGGATTCGGCGGCGGCGCAGGGGCGCCGGCCGCTGTCATGCCCTGAGGATTGCATCATGATCACCCGTCTGCCTGCCCGCCTGTTGGTCATTCCCGCTCTCGCCGCTGCGCTCGGCCTTGCCGCCTGTCAGAACGGCCAGCAGCCCGACAAGCAGGATTTCGGCACCGTGCTCGGTGGTATCGGCGGCGCCGTGCTGGGCGCCCAGTTCGGCAAGGGCACGGGCCAGCTGGTCGGCGTTGCCGCCGGCGCCCTGGCCGGTGCCTATCTCGGCAACCAGATCGGCGCTTCGCTCGACAAGGCCGACAAGGCGGCGATGGAGCAGGCCAGCCACAAGGCGACCACGGCGCCGGTGGGCCAGAGCATCTCGTGGCGCAATCCCGATACCGGCCATTCCGGCACCGTGACGCCGGTCAAGGAAGGGACCGCCAGCAACGGCGACTACTGCCGCGAGTTCCAGCAGACCGTCACCATCGGCGACAAGACCGAAAAGGCCTATGGCACCGCCTGCCGCCAGCCCGACGGCAGCTGGAAGATCGTCAACAGTTGAGGTCCGGCTTCCCCGCGATGCCCCGCAGACCTGGCTGGTTGAGACAGTCCCTGTTCGGTGCCCTGGCGCTGGCGCTGGTCGGCACGGTGGCGCCGGCGCCGGCCTGGGCCGGCTTTGCCGATGGCGTGAAGGCTTATGAAGCCGGCGACTACAAGGGCGCCTTCGATGCCTGGCTGCCGCTCGCCGAGGGCGGCGACCTCGCCGCCATGCGCAACATCGGCCACCTCTATCGCTGGGGCCAGGGCGTCGACCGCGATATCGACAAGGCGATTGCATGGTATCAGCGTGCCGCCGATGCCGGCTTTGCCCGCGCCCAGGCCAATCTCGCCGCCATCTACCTGCAGGGCGATGGCGTACCGGTGGATTATGTCGCGGCGCGCAAGTGGTTCGAGGCGGCGGCCCGTCAGGGCAATGCCGTCGCACAGTATAATATGGGCTTGATCTACGAACTCGGCCTCGGTGTCGAGCCCAGCGAGCCGGTCGCGCTCGGCTGGTACAATCTCGCCGCCAAGCAGGGCCAGACCGATGCGCTGAACCGGCTGTCGCTGCTGGTGATGACGCCCGACAAGGCCCAGAAGGATGCCGTGTTGCCGCGCGGCCCGGACAATGCCGCGGCTGCCACGCCGGCAGTACAGGTGCCGGCTGCTGCGGTGCCGGCTCCGGCCGCGGGCGACAGTGCGCGGGTCCGCTCGGCACACAGCGAGGATACCGGGACCGATGCCGCACCAACGGCTGCCGCGGCCACTGCGCCGCAGCCGCCATCCGCTGCCGCGCCGGCACCTGCCGCTGCCGCGACGCCAGAAGACAAGCCCGCGGAGAAGCTTGCAGAGAAGCCTGCCGAGGCACCGGCGCCGGCGGCCGGGGCCGGCGAGGATCGCGGCTTGCTTGGCCGGTTCTATTCCGCCATCGTCTCCGGTGGCGGCGTCTCGCTGCCCGACCTGGTCGGCGCCACACCGGACAAGGACGACGGCAACCCACCGGCGAGCCGGCCATGACCACGGCAATGCGAGATCCTTACACGGTGCTTGGCGTTGCGCGCGGCGCGAGCCACGAGGACGTGCGCAAGGCCTATCGCAAGCTGGCCAAGGAACTGCATCCCGACCGCAATCCCGGCAACGACACGGCGGCCGAACGATTCAAGGAAATCTCCGCCGCCTACGACATCCTCGGCGATGCCGACAAGCGCGGCAAATTCGACCGCGGCGAGATCGATGCCTCGGGCCAGCCGCGGGCGCGCGGCTTCAGTGGCGGCTATGGCGGCGCGCGCGGTCCCGGCGCAGGTCCCGGTGCCGGCCCAGGCGCCGGCCCAGGCGCCGGTGGTTTCGGTTTCGAGGGCAACCCGGAAGACATCTTCGACGAGATCTTCGGCCATATGCGGCGCACCCGTGGTGGGGCCGGGGCGGCCGGTGCCGGCTTCGGCGCCGGGACGCGGCGGGCCAACCAGCCGATGCGCGGGGCCGACCGCCATTTCAGCCTCAAGATCGGTTTTCTCGATGCGGCGCGCGGCTGCAAGCGGCGCCTGACCATGCCCGACAGCAAGGTGATCGATGTCACCATCCCGGCCGGGCTGGTCGACGGCCAGCAGATCCGCCTGCGCCATCAGGGCGATGCCGGCCGCAACAACGGCGAGGCCGGCGATGCGCTGATCGAGGTGACCGTCGAGCCGCATGCCTTTTTTGTCCGCCAGGGCGACGACGTCCAGATCGAGCTGCCGGTCACCGTCGACGAGGCCATCCTCGGCGCCAAGATCGCCGTGCCGACCATCGACGGCATGGTCGCCGTCACCGTGCCCAAGGGCGCCAGTTCGGGCACCACGCTCCGGCTCAAGGGCCGCGGGCTGCCGCTCAAGGGCGGCGCCCAGAGCCAGCGCGGCGACCAGTATGTGAAGCTGAAGATCGTGCTGCCGGAAAAGCCGAACTCGGCGCTCGAGAAGCTGATCGAGGGCTGGGTGAAGTCGAACAAATACGACGTGCGCGCCAAATACACGGTCGATTAGGCGCGGGCCCGCCGGCGGCCGGGCGACACCCTGCCGCACCTGCTGTTAACGAAGCATTCACCATCTCCTGCAAGGCTGATCCGCGAACTTCGCTGGACGCGGAGTCGGGTGGGCGCTTATCGTCCGCGCGAACCTCACCGATTCGCCCGATTCGCCGCAAGGCCGGTCCGGCGGGACACACAAGGTCGCAGGACTTCAATATGTATTCGCGGCGTTACGTCATCACTTCCCTGCTGGGGGCTATCGGTGCGGCCGGCATGGCCACGTCCGCCATGACCGGAGAAGCCTGGGCGCGCCAGCGCAACGGCGTGCCGATCCCCGAAAGCAAGCCGCCGGTGCCGCGCGGCGCCCGCGTGGCCGCGCGCCCGCCGGCCATCCTGGTGCTCGATCCCGGCCATGGTGGCCGCGATCCCGGCGCCATCGGCATGTCGGGCACCGAAGAGAAAGACGTCACCCTGTCGATCTGCCAGTCGATCCGCGACCAGCTGCAGCGGCGCAGCGACATCCGGGTGCATCTGACCCGCGACAACGACACGTATATCCCGCTCGGCAGCCGGGTCGCCTTCGCCCACGAGAAGGGCGCCGACCTGTTTATCTCGATCCACGCCGATGCGGCGCCGAACCACAGCGCCCATGGCCTGTCGGCCTACAGCCGCTCCGATCGCGCGTCGGACGATTTTGCCCGCAAGCTGGCCGACCGCGAGAACCAGGTCGATACCGTCTACGGCTTCGATGCGTCCTCCACCGACAAGCAGACGGCGGCGATCCTGATCGACCTGGCGCGGCGCCACAGCCACAATGCCTCGCTGGTTGCCAAGCGCCGCATCGTCACCGGCATGGGCAAGGATGTGCCGTTGCTCGACAACCCGATGCGCGCCGCGAATTTCGCCGTGCTGCGCTCGCCGTCGGTGCCCTCGGTGCTGATCGAGACCGGCTTCCTGACCAATCCCCATGACGAGCGCGAACTGCGCAACCCGAAAAGTCGCGCCAAGCTTGCCCAGTATCTGGCCGAGCATATCGCGCCGGTCACCGCCGACTTGCGCGAAGCGTAAGATCTAGCCGGTCAGCCGCTGCCAGAAGGCTTCCGCCACCGGCGCCAGCGTCGCGCGCGGCCGGTAGAGCCGGATGTCCACCGCGAATATCCAGTCCGCATCGCCGGCAGGCACCAGCCGGCCGACCTCGAGATCGGCCGCGATCAGGCTGCGCGGCAGCCAGGCCAGCCCGCGGCCGTCGCGCGCCATCGCCTGCAGCACGCCCGCCAGCGGCGAGATGAACACCGGCGTCAGGGCCGGCGTGCGGCGCGGCAGCAGCGCCGTGACGATGCGGCCCATGCCGGATTCGTCGCTGTAGGCCAGATGCGGCACTGCGCCAGCGCCCGGCATTGCGAGGCTGTAGCGCGGCCGGCCGGCGACGTCGGGCGCGCTGACCGGTACGAGATCGTCTTCGGCCAGTTTCAGATGGATGAAGCGGTCGGCGGACAGCCGGTTGGCCACGGCGGCATGGCCATGGCAGAGCAGGAACTGGCTGTGGCCCTGCAGCAGGGCCTCTTCGCCGGCCTGCATGCTGTCCGACAGCAGGCGGATCGCGGCGGGATCGGTGTTTGAGATGGGGCCGCTTTCAAGGCCGCGCAGCCAGTCGGGAAAGAAGGTCAGCGACAGCGCATGGGTGGCGGCAAAGGTCAGGCTGCGGCCCGCGGCGGCCATGGCGGCGGCGGCCTCGCCGCGCCCCTGGGCCAGCCGGCGCAGGGTCTCCTGCGCCACCGGTGCGAAATGCCGGCCGGCGGCGGTGAGCGTCACCGGCTGGCTGCTGCGGTCGAACAGCGGGGCGCCGACCCAGTCCTCCAGCGCGCGGATGCGGCGGCTGAAGGCCGGCTGGGTCATGTTGCGGCTGTCGGCGGCGCGCGAGAAATTGCCGCCGGCCGCCAGCGCGAGGAAATCTTCCAGCCAGTTCAGTTCCATGCCGTGCGATCCGTATGCCCGATGCCGGGCGGGCCAATGCGGAATGTGTATGATCCATTGCGAATCTGGCATTGGCCGCGCTGCCCTGTCCATGGCTAGGATGCACCGGTCCGTTTCGCCCCGTGGGGCTCCATAACCAGCCGGAAACGCCATGCGCATCCTCGACGTCCGCGAGAAAACCGTCTCGATCGCCTCGCCGATCGCCAATGCCTACATCGACTTCTCGAAAATGACCTGTTCGGTGGTCGCCGTGATCACCGACCAGGTGCGCGACGGCAAGCCAGTGGTCGGTTTCGGCTTCAATTCCAACGGCCGCTACGGCCAGGGCGCCCTGATGCGCGAACGCTTCCTGCCGCGCCTGATGGAGGCCGATCCCGACAGCCTGGTCGATGTCGCCCACAACAACCTCGATCCCTTCGCGATCTGGAAGACCGTGATGCAGAACGAGAAGCCGGGCGGCCACGGCGAGCGTTCGGTCGCCGTCGGCACGCTGGACATGGCGGTCTGGGACGCGGTGGCCAAGATCGCCGGCGTGCCGCTGTGGCGCCTGCTGGCCGACCGCTATCGCGGCGGTGTCGCCGACGACAAGGTCTGGGTCTATGCCGCCGGCGGCTATTACTACCCGGGCAAGGACCTGACCGCCCTGCAGGACGAGATGAAGAGCTACCGCGATCGCGGCTATCGCGTGGTCAAGATGAAGGTCGGCGGCGTGCCGCTGGCCGAGGACATGAAGCGCATCGAGGCGGTGCTCAAGATCGTCGGCGACGGCCAGAATCTCTGCGTCGACGTCAACGGCCGCTTCGATATCGAGACCGCCATCGCATTCGGCAAGGCGATTACGCCCTATAACCTGTTCTGGTACGAGGAGGTCGGCGATCCGCTGGATTACGCTTTGCAGGCCGAGCTGTCGAAGCATTACGACAAGCCGATGGCGACCGGCGAGAACCTGTTCTCGATGCAGGATGCACGCAACCTCATCCGCTTCGGCGGCATGCGGCCGGACCGCGACTGGCTGCAGTTCGACTGCGCGCTGTCTTACGGCCTGGTCGAATATCTGCGCACGCTCGACATGCTGAAGGATCACGGCTGGTCGTCGCGCCGCGTGGTGCCCCATGGCGGCCACCAGATGTCGCTGAATATCGCTGCCGGTCTGCATCTCGGCGGCAACGAAAGCTACCCCGATGTGTTCAAGCCGTTCGGCGGTTTCGCCGACGGCATCGCGGTGAACGACAGCTATATCGCCCTGCCGCAGATCCCCGGCGTCGGTTTCGAGGCGAAGTCCGAACTCTACAAGGTGATGCGAAGCCTGCTCGACTGACCGGATCGGCCTGAGTGGGACCCCGGCCGAGCCCGGCTTTCGCTGGGCGAGAGCCGGGATCCCGTTTCTCCCGGACTATCCCGCCTTCTCCAGCACCACGGCGTAGAAGCCGTCCATGCCGCCCTGTTCGCGCCACAGCGCGGGCAGGGTGCGCAGCGTACCGTCTTTCGTGACGGCCTCCGCCGGCAGGCCGAGCATTGCGGCATCCGTGGGCACCAGCTGCGCGCCGGGCAGGGCGCGCAGGCGGGCGAGCTGCTGTTCGCCTTCTTCCGGCTGCAGCGAGCAGACGCAGTAGACCAGCCGGCCGCCTGGCTTCAGCATCGCCCAGGCCGCCGGGATCAGCCGCGCCTGCAGGGCAGCAAGTTTCAAGACGTCGGCCTCGGTCTTCACATGGGGCAGGTCGGGATGGCGGCGGATCGTGCCGGTGGCCGAACAGGGCGCATCCAGCAGCACGGCATCGAAGGGCTGCGGCGGCCGCCAGCTTTCGACATCGGCGCAGACCACCTCGGCGGTGAGATTCAGTCGCGCGAGATTCTCGCGCAGGCGCACCAGCCGCGCCTCCGAGCGGTCCACGGCGGTCACTGACGCACCGCTTGCCGCAAGCTGCACCGTCTTGCCGCCGGGCGCGGCGCAGAGATCGGCGACGCGCTTGCCTGCCACATCGCCCAGCATCCGCACCGGCAGGGCGGCGGCGGCGTCCTGCACCCACCATTGGCCCTCGTCAAAGCCCGGCAGCGCCTCGATGGCACCGCCCATCTCGCGGCGGCGCAGGCTGCCGGTCGGCAGCAGGTCGGCTTCGAGCCGTGCCGCCCAGCCGGCGGCGGCAGCGGCGTCGCGCAGGCAGAGGTCGAGCGGCGCCTCCAGCAGATGCGCGGCGGCGATGGCGCGGGCGGTGGTTTCGCCATAGGCCGCCGTCCAGCTGCGCCACAGCCAGTCCGGGGTGTTCAGCTTCGCGGCATCCTGGGCGGCGACCAGCGCGGCGCCCTCGGTCGACAGCTTGCGCAGCACGGCATTGACCAGGCCACGCATGGCGGTCTGGCCCGGCGCCATGATGTCGACGGCACTGTGCACGGCGGCATGGCCCGGCGCGTCGAGGAATAGCAGTTCGGTGGCACCGATACGCAAAGCCTCGCCGGGCAAGCCCTTCGGCCATTGTCGCAGCAGGCCGCGGAGGGTGGCATCGATCTGGCCGCGCCGGCGCAGGCAAGTCGCGACCAGGCGGCGGATGAAGCCGCGGTCGCGCTCGTCGAGCTTGCGGAAGCCGAGCGCCGGATCGACCAGGGCGTCGTCGAGCGGGCGGCGGTGCTCGAATACGGCGGCCAGCAGCCCGGCGGCGACCAGGCGCGGCGCCACGGGGTGGGCGGCCGGTGACCGGCCGGACGACGGGCGGCCGGCGGGCCGGGGAGCAGCGGAAGTGGAGCGGGGGGCGGGCATGACCGCTGTTCTAGACCCGACCCGTCGTGCCGTCGAGGCGCGGCACCGTTGCGAACAGAGCCCGCGCCGTCGAGACGTGGCGCGGAATTCCGCGCCGAACCGCCATTTGTGGCGATAACAAGGCTGTGCGGTTGCTTGGCGGGCGGGCCGGAAGCTGCTAATCCTGCCGCCATGCCGCAGCAGCCCGTCCGAATCGCGCCGTCCATCCTGTCCGCCGATTTCGCCCGCCTGGGCGAGGAGATCGCCGCCATCGACGCGGCCGGCGCCGACTATATCCATATCGACGTGATGGACGGGCATTTCGTGCCCAACCTGACCATCGGTCCGGCCGTGGTCGCCGCGTTGCGCAAGCACACGAAAAAACCCTTCGACGTGCACCTGATGATCTCGCCGGTCGATGCCTTCGTGCCGCAGTTCGCCGAGGCCGGCGCCGACATCATCACCGTGCATCCGGAAGCCGGCCCGCATGTGCACCGTACCCTGCAGCTGATCCGCAGCCTCGGCAAGAAGGCCGGCCTGTCGCTCAATCCCGGCACCCCGGTCGAAGTGGCGCTCAGCGTGCTCGACATGGTCGACCTCGTGCTGGTGATGAGCGTCAATCCGGGCTTCGGCGGCCAGAAGTTCATTTCGAGCCAGCTCGAGAAGATCCGCGTGCTGCGCAAGGCGATCGACGCCACTGGCCGCGCCATCGACCTCGAGGTCGACGGTGGCATCAATGCCGAGACCGCCGGCCTCGCGATTGCCGCCGGTGCCGATGTGCTGGTGGCCGGCACCGCCACCTTCCAGGGCGGCGCCGACGCCTATGCCGGCAACATCGCGCGCGTGCGGACGGCGCGCGCCGCAGCCTGATTTCGTTCCGGTGACCATATGACGGCGGCCACGCTGCACGACAGCGCCGGCCTGCGGCTGATGCGCCGGCTCGCTGGTGTCGCTTTTGCCAGCCGCGCCTATGGCCTGCTGCTGCCGCGCAAGGCGCCACTCGAACTGCCGCATCTGCCCGACGATCCCTGGCCCGGCCTGCCGGCCAATGCCGACCGGCTGTTCCAGGGCCGCTTCCTGCTCGCCGGCATCGAGGTGGTCTCGCCCCATGCCGCGCCCTGGGCGATGACGGCCGCCGAACTGAAGCTCGATGCCGCCAGCTTTGCCGCCTGGGCTGCCGCACTGCATGATTTCGGCTGGCTGCGCGATTTCGCCACCCAGGGCGGCGACATGGCGCGGCGCATGAGCCGTTCGCTGGTGGTCTCCTGGCTCGACCGGCACGACAGCATCCGCAGCCTGCCGTGGCAGCCGGCGGTGGCCGGCCAGCGGCTGGCGCACTGGCTGCTGAACGGGCATTTCCTCGTCGATGGCGCCGACGAGCGCTTCGCTCACGACTTCCTGCTCGCCATCGTGCGGCATGCCGCCTATCTGCAGCATGCGGCACGGCTGGCGCCGCCGGGCCTGCCGCGCTTCCGCGCGCTGCTCGGGCTTGCCTATGCCGCCGAATGCCTGCCCGATGGCGCCACGCGCTATCCCCATGCGCTGCGCGATCTCGTCGCCTGCCTCGACGCGCAGCTGCTGGCCGATGGCGGCCATGCCAGCCGCAGTCCGTCGCAGCTCTTCGCGCTGCTGCGCCAGGTCACCGTGCTGTGGCGTTTCCTGCGCGCGCTCGATCCGGAACGCGCCGCACTTTTACAGCCCTATCTCGACCGCATGGCACCGATGCTGCGCTTTTTCCGCCATGGTGACGGCGGGCTGGCGCTGTTCCACGGCAGCGCCGAAGAGAATTCCGCCCAACTCGACCTCGCGCTCGAGCTGTCGGAAGCCCGCGGTAAGCCGCTCACCTCGGCGACGCTCAGCCGTTTCGAGCGGGCGACGGCGAAGCGCGCGCTGCTGCTGCTCGATGCCGGCACGCCGCCCTCGTCCCTGCTGGCCGGGGCGCGGCCGCATCGCGGCCTGCTGTCTTTTGAGTTCAGCCATGGCAAGGATCGCCTGATCGTCAACTGCGGTGCACCGCAGCGCGCCGGCGGCAGCAGCGGCCATGACTGGGCCAAGGCGCTCAGCAGCATCGCCGCACACAGCACGCTCGGCCTCGGCGAGGGCGAACCGGCCGCCGATGCCCGCGTGCAGGTCAGCCGCAACGAGCTGGATGGCGCCGTCTGGTTCGAGGCTGAGCATGACGGCTGGGGCCGCGGCGCGGCAATGCGCCACCACCGGCGCCGGCTGTATCTTGCGGCCGGCGGCGAAGACCTGCGCGGCGAGGAGACGGTGACCGGTGCCGGTGGCAATCCGCAGTCCGCCGTGCTGCGCCTGCACCTGCATCCGTCCGTGCATGCCTCGATGATCGGCAGCGGCGATACCGTGATCCTGAAAAGCGCCGGCGGCCAGGGCTGGCGCTGGCGCGGCGCTGGTGGCGTGGTGCGGCTGGAAGACAGCATCTATTTCGGCCAGCGCGATGCCGGCGGCGGCCCCGATGCACCGCGCCGCTGCCAGCAGATCGTCATGGCCGGCTCGGCCGGCACCGACGATCTGACGTTCAAATGGGCGCTGACGAAGATCGGCATCTGACGATGACCGCGCCCCGCCTGATCGACCTTGCCGCCCTGCCGCTGCAGCCATGGAAGAACGGCGGCGGCGTGACCAGCGAACTCGCCATCGATCCGCCGGGCGCGACGGCGGAGACTTTCCGCTGGCGCATCAGCCTCGCCCGCATCGCGCAGGACGGACCCTTCTCGGCCTTTCCCGGCATCACCCGCTGGATCACCCTGATCGAAGGTGGCGGCTTCACCCTGGATTTTTCTGACGGCAGCCGCCTCGACGTGCCTGAGCCCTTCGTGCCGCATCGCTTCGACGGCGGCATGGCGGCGACCTGCCGGCTCAAGGGTGGGCCGTCGCGCGACCTCAACGTGATGGCGCGCGCCGATGTGGCGATGGATGTGCAGGTGGTCGCCGCCGGTGCCGGCGCGCCGCCCCATGAAGTACCACCGCCGGGCTTCGCGCTCATCGCCGGCGACATCGTGCTGGTGCGGCTGGACGACAGCCGCATGCTGCGGGCGGCCGTGCTGGCGGGCTGACGGTGCGGCCGGACTGATCCGGCCTGCCGGATGGTGCGCTACTGGATGGCGCGGGTTTCGATCCGCTCGTCCGGGTTCATGTGAATCAGATAGCGCCGCTGGCAGACCCGGCAGCCGTCTTCCCAGGTGCTGCCCGGCCCGATGAAATCGGGCGCACCCTCCCACCAGTCCGGATCTTCACTCCGGCAATAGGGACAAACGGCACTCTCGGTGCGAGCAGACAACGGACCGGGCCTTTCTGGCGAGGACTGTTCCCCGCCAGTCTAGCGGCCCGGCCGCCGGCCGGCCAGATGCGGATGTCAGCCGGCGTCGGGCAGATACAGGCCACGCAGGGTCCGCAGCGTGGCGCCGCCGGGCAGGACGATGCCATCGGCGGCAAGGCCGCAGGCCCGCTGGAAGCTGCGCAGCGCCGCGTCGCAGCGGGCATCCCACACCGCCGTCGGCCCGCCGGTGGCGAAGGCATCGAGGTCGCCCTCGCGATGCAGCAGGGCCTGCAGCCGGAACACGTCGCCCGGCCGGTTGGCGCAGCCCGCACCGACACTGTCGCCCAGGTCGAACACCGTCTCGCCGCAGAGGTCGCGCAGGCTTGCCCCGTTCATCCAGGCCGCGCGGGCCGCCTGCAGCGGATCGCCGGGCACCGCATGGGTCGCCGGGCGCGGGCGCATGGCCGGGCGCGCCGCCGCCGGGCCGAGCAGGCGGAGCAGGGCGCCAGGTAACGCAAAACCGGGCAGGGTGAAGGGGGTGGGAGAGGCCAGAGGAGAGGCAAGGGCGACGGGCATGGCGGGCTCCGATCAGATGAAACATAAAAGGAACATGCGCCAGTATGGGGATCATCGCCCCGCGGTCAAGCAGAATTTTCCCGTAATGTTCTCATCGAGCCTTTGCCGGGGCCATGACCAGCCCGGACAGGGCGGTCAGCCCTTCAGCGCTTTCTCGACCAGCGGGCGGATCGACTGCTGCGGCCGCGGGCCGATCTGGGCGATCACTTCGGCGGCGCAGAGGCTGCCGAGCCGGCCGCAGGCATGCAGGTCGAAATCATGGGTGAAACCGTAGAGGAAGCCGGCCGCGTAAAGATCGCCGGCGCCGGTGGTGTCGATCACATTGACGCCCGGCACCGCGTCGATGATATGCACCTCCTCGCCGCGCAGGATCACCGAGCCCTTTTCCGAGCGGGTCAGCGCCGCGACATCGACGTGATGGCGTACATGCTGCAGCGCCTCGTCGAAGTCGGCGACCTGGTAGAGCGATTTGATCTCGGCCTCGTTGGCGAACAGGATGTCGATGTGGTGTTCGGCCAGATGCTGGAATTCATCGCGGTGGCGGTCGACGCAGAAGCTGTCCGACAGCGACATGGCGACCTTGCGGCCGGCCTCATGCGCCAGCCGCATGGCCTTGCGCATGGCATCCTTGGCGCGCGGCTGGTCCCACAGATAGCCTTCCAGATAGACGATTTCGGCGCGTGCAACGGCAGCGGCATCGATATCGTCGGGGCTGAGGTCGATGCTGGCGCCCAGGAAGGTGTTCATGGTGCGCTGGGCATCGGGGGTGATCAGGATCATGCAGCGCGCCGTCGACGCACCCTCGGTGGCTGCCGGGGTCTCGTAGAGGACGCCGAGATTGCGGATTTCGCGGATGAAGGTGGCGCCGAGCGGATCGTTGCGCACCCGGCCGATATACTGCACCCGGCCGCCCAGCGCGGCGATGCCGGCGGCGGTATTGGCGGCCGAACCGCCGGAGGTCTCCAGGGTTTCGCCCATCTGGCCGTAGATGGTTTCGGCCTGGCCGCCGTCGACCAGCGCCATGCTGGCCTTGACCATGCCGTGGGTGTCGAGAAAATCGTCATGCACCCGGGCCAGCACGTCCACGATGGCGTTGCCGATGGCCAGCACGTTCAGCGAATCTGTCGTCATTCCGGTACTTTCCCTATTCCGCAGCTTGCCGTTACTCTGTACCGGTTCAGGCACAGGATGGCAAATACATGAACTCCCCGATGAAAAAACCGCAGCTGCAGGACCCGCTGATCCGCATGACCGCCCGCGAGGCGGTCCACGCCCTGAAGACCCGCCAGGTCAGTCCGGCCGAGCTGATCGATGCGGCGGAAAAGCGCATTGCCGCCGTGGAGCCGGCGGTCAATGCCCTGCCGACGCTCTGCCTCGACCGCGGCCGCGCCCATGCTGCCGCCCTGCAGCATCCGGAAAATCCGCCGCCCGGCTATCTCTATGGCCTGCCGGTGGCGATCAAGGACCTGGTGCCGGTGCAGGGCGTGCGGTTTACCTCGGGCAGCATGGCTTATGCGGATCATATTGCGACCTATTCGGATTATACCGTGCAGCGCCTGGAGGCGCGCGGCGCCACGGTGATCGCCAAATCCAACACGCCGGAATTCGGCGCCGGTGCGCAGACCTTCAACGAGGTTTTTGGCACCACGAAGAATCCCTGGAATACCGCGATGACCCCGGCCGGCTCATCCGGCGGTTCGGCGGTGGCGGTGGCGACCGGCGAGGTCTGGCTCGCCGATGGCTCCGATCTCGGCGGCAGTTTGCGCATCCCGGCCGCCTTCTGCGGCGTGGTCGGCCTGCGGCCGACACCGGGCCGCGCCGTCTGGGGGCCGCGCGCCCTGCCGTTCGACACGCTGTCGGTGCTCGGCCCGATCGCCCGCAATGTCGGCGACTGCGCGCTGATGCTGGATGCGCAGGTCGGCTGGGAGCCGCGCGATCCGCTCAGCCTGCCGGCGCCGGAGCACAGCTACACGGATGCCGTCGACCATGCGCTGGCCGCCGGCCGGCTGCCGAGCCGCCTGGCCGGCGGCTGCCGTATCGCCTGGACGCCCGATCTCGGCCTGTCGCCGGTCGATGCGGAAGTGGTGGAGATCTGCGAAGCGGCCGTCAAGCGGCTGGAAAAACTCGGCGCCACCGTCGGCACCGACGCGCCGGATTTCAGCGGCGCCGAGGACTGCTTCCAGGTTTTGCGCGCCGCCAATTTCGCCGCCTCAGTCTGGCCACGAATTGCCGGTAAGACCGCGCTGGTGAAACCCGAGGTGATCTGGAACGCGGAGAAGGGGCTGAAGCTGACCGGCGAGGAAATCGCCGCGGCCCAGCGCAAGCGCGGCGAGATCACCAACCGGCTGATCGCCTTTTTCGAGACCCACGATTTCCTGGTGCTGCCGACCGCGGTGACGCCGCCCTTCGATCATCGCATGCGCTATCTCGAGGAAATCGGCGGCCGCAAGTTCGATACCTACATCTCGTGGCTGGTGCTGACCTTCGCCATCACGCTGACCGGCACGCCGGCGATCTCGGTGCCGGCCGGCATCACGAAGTCCGGCCTGCCGGTCGGCCTGCAGATCGTCGCCCGGCCGCGCGGCGAGGCCGAGCTGCTGGCGCTGTCGGCGCTGCTCGAATCGGATCTCGGGCTGGCCGGCGGCGTGCCGCTCGATCCCGTCGCAGGCACAGCATGAACAGGCGCGGCATGAACGGTCACCGCATGGTCACAGGTCGCCGATGATCGCGGGAGCGCTGCGCCAGGCCGTCGTCCAGCTGCCGGATGCCTCGTTCCGGCAGGTGCTGGTCCGCTCGCTGCTGATCAGCATCGCCGTCTTCGCCCTGCTGGCGGCCGCGCTGTGGCTCGGCCTGATGCTGATCCCCGATGGCGGCCATACCTGGATCGACTGGCTGGTCGGTTTTGCCTCGGGAATCGGCTTTTTCGTCCTCATGCTGCTGCTGTTCCCGGCGGTGATGACGGCCGCCATCGGCCTGTTTCTCGACGACATCGCCGATGCGGTCGAACGCCGCTGGTATCCGCAGGAGGCGCCGGGCCGCGCGCTCGCCCTGTGGCCGGCGCTGTGGGGCAGCCTGCGGTTTCTTGGCGTGGTGCTGCTGGTCAACCTGCTGCTGCTGCCGGTCTATGCCATCCTCCTGTTTTTTCCGCCGTTGCTGTATGGTCTGTCGCTGCTGGTGAACGGCTGGCTGGTCAGTCGCGAGTATTTCGAGCAGATCGCCTGGCGCTACATGTCGCATGTCGAGGCGACGCAGATGCGCCGTCGCTATCGTGGCGATCTGTGGCTCTGCGGTGTGGTTATTGTTCTTCTGTTAACCATTCCGCTCGTAAATTTTCTTGTCCCGATTGTAGCAACCGCTTTCATGGTTCATGTCTACAAACGATTGCGGGCGCGGGGCTGAGGGCACCAGAGGAGAGACCGCCCATGTTTGGTCGCAAGAAGCCGACTCCCGATACCACGGCGCACCAGCCGCCGCTGCCGATGCCTGAGCGCGGCCCGACGCTGAATGCCGCGCCGCCGCCTGCCGTGACGCCGATCCGTGCCGCCGATGACGACCTGCCGCCGATGCCGAGCCACCTGCGCGCCGTTGGCAAGCCGGTCCTGCCTGCCGCCAGCACACCGCCCTCCAGCCCCCCGCCCTCCAGCCCAACGGGAGCCGCCATGACCGACACTCCGACCCCCACCCCGACCTTCCGCCCCGAAATCGCCAAGCGGCCGAATGTCGACCTGCCGAAAGCCGTCGTGCAGGCCTCGGCCGGTTCCAGCGCGCCGCGCAGCGAAGGCAGCCCCGAAGCCAAGGTGCTGCTGATCGGCCGCGACATCAGCCTGAACGGCAAGATCACCGCCTGCGACAAGGTCATCGTCGAAGGCAAGGTCGAGGCCGACCTGACCGACAGCCGCTTCGTCGAGATCGCCGAGACCGGCATGTTCAAGGGCTCGGCCGAGGTCGAGGAAGCAGAAATCCGTGGCCATTTCGAGGGCCGCCTGTCGGTGCGCGGCCGCCTGCTGATCCGCGGCACCGGCAAGGTCGCCGGCGACATCGCCTATGGCCAGGTCGAGATCGAATGCGGCGGCGAGATTTCCGGTACGGTGCAGACCGTTGCCGCCGGTGGCCGCAAGGCCGCGCCGGCTGCCGCCGAATAACCCGGTTCGCTTTCAAAGCCCGCTGTCAGACGTGGCAATGCGTTCCGCCTTGCGCGGGGCCCCAGTGGCCCCGCGTCTGCTTTTCAGCCTGCTGCTGGTGACGCTGCTGGCAGCCTGCGGCATTCCGCAGTCCGGCACCCGCCCCGCCACCGCGCCGGAAGAACCCCTCGACCTGTCGCTGGTGCCGCCGCCCGAGACGCCGGCGCAGGCGCCGCGCCGTCCGCGCAGCGCCGATGTCGTGCACAAGACCGCCGCCGAGGCGCGTGCCCTGTTCGGTGCGCCGGCGAGCCTGCGCCGCGAGCCGCCGGGCGAGGTCTGGCAGTATCTCTCCGACACGCCGCATTGCACGCTGCTGCTGTTCCTGTATCCCAGCGAGACCGATCCGCGCCTGCGGGTGACCCATGCCCAGGTGCTTGGCCGTACCCGCGGCCAGACGGTGGATGATTCCGACTGCGTCGCGGCTTTGCTGAAGACCGAGCCGCCGCCGCGCAAGACGCCGGGGCCGATCTCCTAGGGCGCGAACCCAATCCGAGACTCAAGCTGCGCGCGTCTTGGCCATCGCCATAGCGGTCGGCCGCTGAACCTGTCTGGGCTCTAGTCAGCATCCTGGATGTCGAAGCGGGCCACCTTGCCCTCTCGAAGACGGAAAACGTGACCGACCGTCTTGTCTTTAAGCCCGTGCGTCTGCCCCTGGAGCGGTTTGCCTTCGAGATCCCGGACCGACTGCCGGACCTCTGCGACGACTGCGCCATCCGCTGTTCGATGAAAACCCACAGGCTCGACGTGCGGACTGACCATGGCCCACTGGCGTGTCCAGTACGCGCGCACGGCCTCACGGCCATGGACGTGGCCACCATCCATACCGTTGGCCCAGGTGACATCATCGGTGAGCGCGGCCAGCACGCCGTCTATATCCCGCGCGTTAAAGCGGTCGTAGATGCGTTCAAGGACTTTGACGTCATCGTCCATCGGGGCTTTCCTCGCGTCGTGCGGGCGTTGCGTTAAAAAGCATATGCGCGTATATATCAGAGTCTCGGCAGGTGCAAGAGGTGAGATGCGATGGATTTGAATGTGCTCTCGACGCCCGGGCACCTGATCAGTCTCGCGGCGCGCGGGTTCGCCCGCCTCAGCGAAGCGCGACTCAAGCCGCTTGGCTTTGGCGTTGGACATCTGCCCGTGCTGGTCGCGCTGCAGGATGGCCGGGCCAGCACGCAACGTGATCTCGCCCGCTTCGCCAGGATCGAGCAGCCGCCGATGGCACAGATGCTCGCCCGCATGGAGCGGGACGGGCTGATTCGGCGCGCGCCGGACCCGGCCGATGGGCGCAGCAGCCGCATCACACTGACGAAGGCCGCAGAAGCGCGCCTGCCGGACGCGATTGCTGTCTTACTACGGGGGAATCATGAGGTGCTGCGCGACTTCACGGACGAGGAGGCTGGGCTGCTCGTCGCCATGCTGATGCGCCTGATCGCAAACCTCGATCGGGTCGCGAGCGCCGAAGCATCGCCGGGCACGCCAATTGCTGGGAAGGGGACTGACCGTCGGCAGGCTGATTGAGTCCGAATCCTAGCCCAGTTCCGGCCTGTCGCGGAAAGCGGCATAGCCAATCGCAACCGGGCAGACGGCTGCCAACGCAGCATCGTCGGTGACCAGCAGGTCGCAGCAGGATGCCGCCACGCCGGCCAGCACGGCATCGCCCGACAGATGGGCGAGATCGCCGCCGAGCACCGTAGCCGGATCGATGCGCCGGCCGCCGAGGCTGCGGAACAACCCGAACAGCCGGCTGCGATGCCCGGCATCGGCGATCCGCTGCAGTTCGTCTTCCTGCACAGGAGTGGTGATCACCGCGAGGCGGCCGCCGTCGATCAGCGTGCGCAGGGCCTCCGCATCGCCATGGGCGAGGATGGCGTCATAGGCATTGCTGTCGAACATCACCCGCAGCGGCGGGGCGTCATCGCTCATGCGTCGCGCCGCCATAGCGCCGCGGTCCGCCCGGTCCAGCCCTTGAAGGCGCGGTGGAAATTCGCCGTATCGGCAAACCCGAGCCGCGCGGCGACGGCGGCGATGCTGTGCTGCGGATCGCGCAGCAGCTCCTGCGCCAGGGCACAGCGCCCGCGGGCGACTTCCGCCTGCAGGCCGGTGCCGCGTTCGGCCAGCCGGCGCTGCAGGGTGCGCGGGGTCGTCTGCAGGGCGGCGGCCACCGCGTCGATGCCGGGCACGTCGCCGGCGGCCAGCGCGGCGCGGATCGCCCTGGCCACGGCGTCGCGCAGCGGATCGCCGCTGCCGAGCAGGTCGAGCGCCGCCTGCGCGTGGCCGGCTAGCACCGCCTTCAGTCCCGGGCTGGCCAGCCGCACCGGCAGGGCGAGGGTTTCGGCATCGAACGGCAGCGAATCCTCGGCGGCGTCGAACTGCACCGGGCAGCCGAAGATGCGGCGGTATTCATCAAGGCTGTCCGGCGCGGCATGGCGGAACCGCACCTGCTGCGGCCTGACGCCGGCGCCGCACAGCCAGCGGGTGAAGGTCACCGTGGCCGACAGCACCGCCTCGACGCGATGCCGCCGGCAGGGCCAGTCGGGATCGAAGGGCTGATAAAGCAGGCATATACCGTCGCCCTCGTCACGGGCGGCGAAGCGGCCGCCGCCGCCGACCAGCGGCGCGAAGCGCTCGGCCTGGCGGGCCGCCTCGCGCAGGGAGTCGCAGGTCATCAGCAGATGGCCGAGGGCGTCGAACGAGCCGGGCTGCACCCGCTCGCCCACATGCAGGCCGAGGTGACGGTCGCCGGTCAGCCGCAGGGCGGCCTGCCAGATCGCCGATACCGCATCATGGGGCAGCCGGCCGTCGTGTGCCTGCGCGACCAGGCCGGCGGGCAGGCCGGCCGCTGCCAGCACGGCGGCAGCCGTCACCTGTCCGGGCGCCCCGCCGCTGGCGGCAACGGCATCGAGCAGGGTGTGCACATAGCCGGCCGCCACGCTGCGCGGCGGTGCCGGCGGCTTGGACGGCTGAACCGGAGCCGGCATTGCGCCTGCCAAGATATCCTCCCTCTGGCGGTTTCCCGGGCGATTTCCCGGGCGGTTTTCCGCCGCGTCTGGCGTGCGATGACAGCCGGTGTCGTCCATCGCCATCGCCGCCGCCCGGCAATACCGCCAGAATGCCGCAGCCGGCGGCGACTTGCCAGCCGGCGAGAGCGGCCCGCAGAGGCCGGCAGGAGGAAGCCCGATGCACGGTTCGTCGATCGACGCCGTTCTGATCCATATCGATTCCACCGGGCAGGCGGCGCTCGGGGTGATCCTCGCGCTGATCATGTTCGGCGTGGCGCTCGACCTGCGGATCGGCGATTTCGCCGCCGTGCTGCGCCGGCCGCTGGCGCCGCTGACCGGGCTGGCGGCGCAGACCCTGCTGTTGCCGGCCCTCTCCTGGGTGATGACCATGGTGCTGCAGCCGGCGCCCAGCGTGGCGCTCGGCATGATCATCGTCGCCTCCTGTCCGGGCGGTAACCTGTCCAATCTGATCACCCACCTGGGACGCGGCAACACGGCGCTCTCGGTCTGCATGACCGGCCTGTCCAGCGTGGTGGCGGTTGTGGCGACGCCGCTGAACATCCTGTTCTGGGCCGGACTCAATCCGGCCACCGCAGTGCTGCTGCGTCAGGTCGACATCCAGCCCGGCCCGTTTCTCGCCCAGACGGTGCTGATCCTCGGCCTGCCGATGGCCCTCGGGCTCGCCATCGCCCATGGCCTGCCGCGACTGGCACTGCGGCTGCGGCGGCCGTTCCAGCTGCTGTCCTTCGCGGTGCTGGTGCTGTTCATCGCGGCGACCACGGCGGCGAACGGCAAATACCTGCTCGCTTTCCTCGGCCAGATCATGCCGCTGGTGGTGCTGCACAATGCCGCCGCCCTGTTGCTCGGCTGGGCGGCGGCGCGGCTGATGCGGATGGATACCGCTGACCGCCGCGCGGTCACCATCGAGGTCGGCATGCAGAATTCCGGCCTCGGGCTGGCGCTGATCCTCAACCAGTTCGACGCGCTCGGCGGCGCGGCGCTGATCGCCGCCGGCTGGGGTATCTGGCATATCGTCTCGGGCTGGGCGCTGGCGGCCTGGTGGCGCCGCCGTGACCGGCAGCAGCAGGCCGGAGCCGCATCGTGACCGGCGGCGTTCTGGTCACCGGTGCGGCCGGCTTCATCGGCCGCAGCCTGGTCGACGCACTGGCCGAAGCGGGCGAGGCGGTGGTTGCGCTCGACATCCGTCCCGTCGCGCCGGACCGGCGGCGCGACGGCGTGACCTACGAGACCGCCGATATCTGCGATCCGGCGCTGATCGCCCTGTTCGGTCGCCACCGGCCGCGCTGCGTGGTGCATCTGGCCTCGGTGGTGGCGGCCGGCGGCGATCCGCAGCGCGACCATGCGATCGACGTCGGCGGCACGCACAACGTGCTGCAGGCCTGCCGGGCCGCCGGCGTGGCGCATCTGGTGGTCACCTCGAGCGGCGCCGCCTATGGCTATCATGCCGACAATCCGGTGCCGCTGTCGGAAACCGATACACTGCGCGGCAACGAGGATTTCCCCTATGCCCGCCACAAGCGGCTGGTCGAGGAGATGCTGGCGGACTGGCGGCGGCATTATCCCGCGCTGTTGCAGACGGTGTTCCGGCCCTGCACCGTGCTGGGGCCCGGCACGGCGAACCAGATCACCGCGATGTTCGCGCGGCCGGTGGTGGTGGGCCTGAGCGGCACGACAACGCCGTTTTCCCTGGTGGCCGACAGCGACGTGGTCGCCGCCCTGCTGCGGGCGGTGCGCGACGGTCGCGGTGGCGTGTTCAATCTCGCCGGCGACAGCACGCTCAGTCTGCGGCAGATCGCCCGGCTGCTCGGCAAGCCGTATCTGCCGCTGCCGCCGGCCGTGCTGAAGGCCGCCCTGTGGCTGTTCAACCGGCTCGGGGTGACAAAGCTCGGGCCCCAGCATGTGAAGTTCATCCAGTACCGCCCGGTGCTGGATAACACGCGGCTGAAAGACGACTTCGGCTACAAGCCGCACTACGACGCGGCGGGCGTTTTCGCGCGCTATCGTGCCGCGCAGGAGAATGGGCGATGACCTATCTGGTGATCGGTGCCGGCCCGGCCGGCCTTGCCGCGATCAAGAGCCTGAAGCAGGCCGGCCTGCCGGTCGAGGCGGTGGAGAAGCATGCCGGCCTCGGCGGCCAGTGGCTGTATGGTGCCAAGAACAGCGCCGTCTATGCCTCGACGCATCTGATCTCGTCGAAGCGGACCACCGCCTTTGCCGATTTTCCGATGCCCGACGACTGGCCGGCCTATCCCGACCATGCCCGGGTGCTGCAATACCTGCGCGACTTCGCCACGCATTTCGGGCTGACGCCGCTGATCCGTTTCAACACCGCCGTCACCATGCTGGAGCATCGGGGCGACGGCTGGCGCGCCGGCTTTTCCGATGGCCGCGTGCAGGATTATGCCGGCGTGATCATCGCCAACGGGCATCTGTCCGATCCGCTGCTGCCGGCGATCGCCGGCAGCTTCGACGGCACGGTGATGCATGCCAAGGACTACAAGACGCCGGAGATCTTCGCCGGCAAGACCGTGCTGGTGGCCGGCATGGGCAACACCGGCTGCGACATCGTCGTCGATGCCGTGCACCGCGCGAAGACCGTGCTGTGGAGCGTGCGCGGCGGCAATCACTTCGTGCCAAAATTCATTGCCGGCAAACCGGCCGACGAAGGCAACCATCGCCCGAAGCGGTTCGTGCTGCCGCGGGCCCTGCGCGCCCGCCTGCATGAACCGCTGCTGCGCCTGCTGGTCGGGCCGCCGGAGCGTTTCGGCCTGCCGCGGCCGCAGCACCGGCTGTATGACCGCACGCCGATCGTCAATTCCCTGGTGCTGCAGCATCTCGGCCAGGGCGACATCCAGCTGCGCAAGCCGATCCGCGAATTCCGCGGCGATACCGTGGTCTTCGCCGATGGCCGGGAAGATCGCGCCGACCTCGTGCTGCTGGCCACCGGCTATCGCATCAGCTTTCCGTTCCTCGCCGACCTCGCGCCGCTCAACTGGCAGGTGGCCACCGGCGCACCGCAGCTGTTCATGAACATCTTCCCGCCCGGCGACAACAACCTGTTCGTCGCCGGCCTGCTGGAAGGGGCCGGGGTCGGCTGGGCTGGACGCGCGTTGCAGACCGACCTGATCGCCGCCTGGCTGACCGCCCGCGACCGCAATCTGCCGGCGGCGGCCGCTTTTCGCCGGCGCATCGAAGCCTACTGTGCGACGCCCCCCTCGGCGGCGCGCGGCGATCACGGCATCTTTGTCGATTTCCTGCAGTACAAGCGCGATCTGCAGCGCGCCATCGCCAGCCTGTCCTAGGTGCGGCGCCGCTTCGTCGCCGGCTTTTTCCGGGCGGCCTTTTTCTTCGCTGCCGGCTTCGGCTTGGCCGGCTTCGTCTTCACTGGCCGTTCGTCGGGCGCCAGCGTCTTGGGTTTGAAGTCGCAGAATTCGGCGACCACGCAGCGCCAGCAGTCGGGTGTCCGTGCCTTGCAGATATAGCGGCCGTGCAGGATCAGCCAGTGGTGGGCATGGCGGCGGTATTTTGCCGGCACCACTTTCTCAAGGCCGAGTTCGACCGCCAGCGGCGTCTTGCCCTTCGCCATGCCGGTGCGGTTGCCGACGCGGAAGATATGGGTGTCGACCGCGATCGTCGGTTCGCCCCATATCACGTTGAGCACCACGTTGGCGGTCTTGCGGCCGACGCCGGGCAGGGCTTCCAGTGCGTCGCGGTCGCGCGGCACTTCGCTGCCATGGCGGGCGATCAGCAGTTCCGAAAGGGCGATGACATTCTTCGCCTTGGCATTGAACAGCCCGATGGTCTTGATGTGCTGCTTCAGTCCGGCCTCGCCGAGCGCCACCATCTGTTCGGGCGTGGTGACCTGCTCGAACAGCTTCGCGGTCGCCTTGTTGACGCCGGTATCGGTGGCCTGCGCCGACAGCACCACGGCGACCAGCAGGGTATAGGGATTGACGTAGTTGAGCTCGGTGGCCGGCGCCGGATTGGCCGCGGCGAGACGGGCGAAGAACTGTTCGATGGCGGCGGGTTTCATGGCGGGCCTGCTGGGGCTTGGCAGAACGGGGCGGGCCGATGATGTTTAGACCGCCATGCGCAACCGAGGCAAGCTGACCCTTCTGCTGCTGCTCGCCCTGTTCGCTGCCTTACCGGCAGCGGCGCAGCCGTCCTGCCGCCTGCCGCAGCAGGTGCCGGTGCAGGCCTGCGACCGTCATGAAGCCCCGCGCGGCCGGTCGGGCGATTTCGATTACTATCTGCTCAGCTTCAGCTGGTCGCCGGCCTTCTGCGCGACGGCGGCCGGCCGCCGCAGCCCGCTGCAATGCCGCGACAATCGTTTCGGCTGGGTGCTGCACGGCCTGTGGCCGCAATATGACGCGTCGCGCGGCGTCACGCCGTCCTGGCCGCAATACTGCAGCCCTGTCGCGCCGGTGCCCGAGGCCGTATTGCGCCGGCATCTCTGCGCCACGCCCGATCCGCGGCTGCTGCAATGCGAATGGGCCAAGCATGGCAGCTGTGCCGGCTTTGGCTCGGCCGCGGCGTATTTCGACGCCATGGCCGCCGCCGCGGCCCGGCTCAGGGTGCCTGATCCGCCTGCGGAGGGACGCGGCAGTGCGACGGCCATGACGGCGGCGCTCGTGGCGGCCAATCCCGGGCTGCAGCCGGCCATGCTGCAGGTGCTGCGTCGCGATGGCCGCATCCGCAAAATACGCGTCTGCCTCGATTCCGGGCTGCGGGATTTTGTGGCATGCAAGGGCACCGGCAGCCGCTGATTTTTCTTATCTATCTGTAAATAAATAATAATTATCAATTCTGACAATGCATCATATACAAGAATTTACCTTGTAGACGCACAACCTTTGCCTTTATGGTGCTTTCGTTAACGAAGCCAAAACAACTCAGGCTAGTACGTGGTCGCTGACAAGAACACACAGGTCCGCCGTGAGGCGCTCAAGCTGCTGGCCCAGGTCGAGAAACAGGGCCTGGAAATCGCCGAGCGCTATCGCGACGGCGCCGACATGACCGGCGACTACCGCGGCTTCCGCAATTTCATCGAGAAGGTCGACCACTTCTACGTCTTCGTCGACCTGGTCGAAGAACGCCTGCCGCAGTTCGAATCCGACAAGCATGCAGCCCTGGCCAAGCATCTGGCCGAAATCCGCTGGCGCATCACCATTGTCGAGGTCGACACCACGCAGATTTTCCTGGTGCGCATCGGCGAGGCCCGCAAGCCATGGCCGCTCGGCAGCCGGCAGTTCCTTGAACGGCGGCTGACGCGGCTCGGCGAGATCGCCGAATATTACGACGAGTTCGGCGAGACGTATCAGCTGCCGGAGCTCGGCGGCGCGCTGATGCATGCCGTCGAGGATCTGCTGAAGGCGCAGATCACCCGCGCCCCGGGGCTCGACGACTTCTCCGCCGATTTCCGCAGCTATTCCGCGATCTCGGCGACGCCGGCCCGCAGCCTGCGGCGGCCGGAGGACTTCGTCACGTCGCGCGGCGCCGATGCGGCGCGGGCGAAACTGCCCGGTTACCGGACTGCCGCGTTCCGCGTGCGCGAGATGGATGGCCGTTTCTTTGCCGAGCGCGACAGCATCAGCGCCGTCGCCGAGGCCTGCCGGGTGTCGCATGTCAGCATGGACGACCTGGCGCGACAGCTCGGCATGAGCCGCCCGGCGCTGGCGCTGATCCTCAGCGGCAGCGACCCGATGTCGAGCGCGACGCTCGAGGGCCTGCGCAAATTCCTTACTGAGGTCCGGCCGGCCTGACGCACTCACTCGCCCTGCGAGTGCTAATCGTTCGGTTGCCCTAACCGTAAAGTAACCCCGTTCCTTCCACAGTGGGTCTAAGCTCGGCTGCAACAGCCCGGCAGACGGTGGAATGGAGTACGGATGGACAGCAAACAGACGGCGGCGCGCAACGTCGCCCTCGCGATGGTCGGTCAGGTGGAGCATCAGGCGCTCGACATCGCCGGTGCCTATCGCGACGGTGCCGGCATCAATGACCGCTTCGGCGATTTCCGCGCCTTCGTCGACAAGCTCGGCCAGTTCCAGGTTTTCGTCGACCTGGTGGAAGACCGGCTGTCGGACCTCGAACCGGAAAAGCGCGATCTGCAGGCCCGCAACCTGGCCAATATCCGCTGGCGCGTCCTGCTGCTGGAAATCGTCGCCGTGCGGGTTTTCCTCGAGCGGGTGGCGGCCAGCGGCAAACCCTGGCCGCTCGGCAGCCACAGCTTTCTGGTGCGTCGCCAGGACCGGCTGGGCGAGATCACCGCTTTCCATACCCAGTACGGTGCGCAATACGGCCTGACGGCGCCCGATGCCGGCCTGCTGCAGAGCGTGCGCGATGCGCTGCAGCAGCAGCTGGGCAACAGCCAGGGGCTGGAGGATTTCGCCACCGCGCCGGCGCAGGCCTTCATGCCGGCAGAGGATTTTGCCGCATCGCCGCGCCCGGCGCCGCGGCCCGCGGTCCGCAAGCCGGTGATCCGCAAGCCGCCGGCGCCGCCGGCCGCACCGGTCATCCCGGAGGCTGCCCTGGCATTGCCGATCCAGCACGGGCAGGGCGGCGAAGATCATTACCTGCAGGACAGCGCCAACGGCGTGGTCAGCGAAGCCTGCCGGATGGCACAGATCAGCCTCGACGAGCTCGCCACGCGGCTGAATACCAGCCGGTCCAGCCTGGTGCTGATGCTGAACGGGCGCGACCAGATCACCACACCGTCCCTGAACCACCTGCGCGCCTTCGTGAAGCAGCACCTGAAGGCCGGCGCCGCCTGATGCGGCGTTCAGAATTCCCGGCGTTCAGAACTCGACGTCGAGTTCGTCGAGTTCCTCGGGCTCGGCCTTGGCGGCCGTCACCCAGTCCTGCATGTGCGGCAGCGCCATGATGGTCTGGCAATAGGCGGCGCAGTCGGCGTCGAGCTTGGCGTCATAGGTGAGGAAGCGGGTGCAGACCGGCGCATACATGGCATCGGCCAGATTGGGCGCCGCGCCGAACAGGTAGGGCCCCTTGTGGGCCTCGAAGCATTCCCGCCAGATCGCCAGGATGCGGTCGATATCGGCCTGGGCGCCAGCCCAGATCCTGAAGCCGGGGAAACGCGCCTTCAGGTTCATCGGCAGGGCCGAACGCAGGTTGGAAAAGCCCGAGTGCATCTCGCCGCTGATCGACCGGCAATGGGCGCGGGCGACGCGCTCGGTGGGCAGCAGCCCGGCCCCGGGATTCAGCTCGCTGAGGTATTCGGCGATCGCCAGGGTGTCCCACACCGACACGTCGCCATCGGTCAGCCGCGGCACCAGGAAGGAAGGGGACAGCAGCAGCAGCTCGGCGCGGATGTCCGGGTCGTCGCTGGGCAGCAGCTTTTCCTCGAAATCCAGTCCCGCCATGCGGCAGAGCAGCCAGCCGCGCAGCGACCAGGACGAGTAGTTCTTGCTGCTGATGGTCAGCGTGGCCTTGCTCATGGACGTTCCTCACGGTGCAAAAACGGCAGACTGCAACGCACTGGCGGACCGGAAACCCCGTCACTTTTTTACGTTTTTACGGCCGGTACGCCTGCCGTAAGGGAAACGCGTCAGGACTTGTCCACAGGGGCCCTGCTCCCCGTCACAGTTATATCTCGCATTGCAGCATGATTTAAACTAGCTTTTTGAGGACCGACCGCCGTTCGTCCACAGGACCCGCCCCGCCGTCTCCATGAAATTACCGGCATGAAATATCTGGCGTACCAGACCCAGGCCAACATGATGGCCCCGCTGCGGCAGATGGCCGGGATGATGCTGCCGATGCTTGGCCAGGCGGTGTCGGGTAGTGCGGAGACCAATTTCATGCTGCGCGGCATGGCGGCTGCCACCGAACTGCTCAGCCGCGCCGGCCTCAGCCACAGCCGGCTGCCGTTTGGCATCGACCGGGTCAAGACCGGCAACCGCGAGGTCGCCGTCACCGAGGAGGTGACCCATGTCACGCCCTTCGGCACCCTGCTGCATTTCAAAAAGGACACCGATGTCGCCCAGCCGCGGGTGATGGTGGTGGCGCCGCTGTCGGGGCATTTCGCCACGCTGCTGCGCGGCACCGTCGAGACCCTGCTGCAGGATCACGACGTCTATATCACCGACTGGCACAATGCGCGCGACGTGCCGCTCTCGGCCGGCCGTTTCGGCGTCGAGGAATATATCGAGCATCTGATCGACTTCCTGCATGTGCTGGGCCCTGATGCCCATGTGGTGGCGGTTTGCCAGCCCTGCGTGCAGGCGCTGGCTGCAGTCGCGGTGATGGCGGAAAGCGGCGACAAGGCGCAGCCGCGCAGCATGACGCTGATGGCGGGGCCGATCGACTGCCGTATCAACCCGACCGGCGTGAACGACCTTGCCGTCGGCCATTCGATGCAGTGGTTCGAGGCGCAGATGATCGACACCGTCCCGCCGGGTTTCGCCGGCATGGGGCGCAAGGTCTATCCGGGCTTCGTGCAGTTGTCGGCCTTCATGAGCATGAATCTCGACCGCCACCTGCGCGCCCATGCCGAGCTGTTCGCGGCGCTCGTGCACGGTGATACCGCCAAGGCCGAGCAGACCAAGACCTTCTACGACGAGTATTTCGCGGTGCTTGACCTCGCCGCCGAATTCTATCTCGAGACCGTGCAGTGGGTGTTCCAGGATTACCGGCTGGCCAAGGGCGAGCTGACCTATCGCGGCAAAAAGGTCGACCCGTCGGCGATCCGCCGCACGGCGCTGCTGACCGTCGAAGGCGAGCGCGACGACATCTGCGCGATCGGCCAGACCATGGCGGCGCATGACCTGTGCAGCCGCATCCGCCCCTACATGAAGCGGCACCACATGCAGGCCGGCGTCGGCCATTACGGCGTGTTCAGCGGCCGCAAGTGGCAGAACCAGATCTATCCGATCGTCAAGAACACCATTCTCGCCATGGAGTGAGCGGTGCTGCCGGCGCGGCCTGCCGCGGCGATTCAGGTCCCGGTCGCTCAGGTCTCTGCGAAACGGCGCACCAGGTTGTGGTACAGCCCGGTCAGCCGGCCGACCTCGGTATTGCCGGGGCCATGTTCGACGGTCAGCCGCTGGATGGTGAGGTCGAGCCCGTGCAGCATGTCGCGGTCGGCATCGCCGCGCACCATGCTCTGGATCCACAGGAAACAGCCGACGCGCGACCCGCCGGTCACCGGCGTGACGCGATGGCGGCTGGCGGAGGGATACAGCACCATGTCGCCGGCCGGCATCTTGACGCTGTACTCGCCATAGCTGTCCTGCACGATCAGCTCGCCGCCCTCGTATTCGCCGGGCTGCGACAGGAACAGCGTCGCCGAAAGATCGGCGCGCAGGCGGCCGCCGTCGGGCGTCAGGCGCAGGGCATTGTCGATATGGTCGCCATAGGTCTCGCCGCCTTCATAGACGTTGAACTGCGGCGGCGTGATGCGCAACGGCAGGGCGGCGGCGAAAAAGGGCGCATGGCGCGCCAGCGCCTGCAGGATGGCCTGGCCGAGCCGCTGGTTGAGCGGCGACTGTTCGGGCAGCTGACGGTTCTTTTTCACGATGCGCGCCTGCTGGCCGGCAGTGACGGCGCCGCCGATCCAGCCGGCATCCGGCGCGGCCAGCGCCGCGCGGAAGGCGGCGACCTCCGGCCTGGTCAGCACCTCGTAGAGCTTCAGCATCATGACGGGCAGGCCCTTCCGGGACGCAGAACATTGGGGGCAGAGCTGGGCGGCAGGATACTCCCCTACAGGGCGCCCGGAGGCATTAATGGAGGATGAAACTAGCGGGTTTTGTGTAACAACATGATTTAACTCATAATATCTTGGTGACAATCTATTGCGGGCGGGTGGCGGCCTGGCGGTACTTCCTCGAAAGTTAAAACGATTGCTGGGGGCAAAACTTCCGTGGCCAAAAGAAGCCGAGGATTTGGCGAAGCACCGATAGCTTGGAATTTGAAAATCCCGAGCGCTCCCGCTTCGCGACCGCCCGGTGATCCCGATGCGGCCATCCGCATGGCGGCCTTTGCCCATCTGCGCCATCTCAATCAACTGCACGATCGTTTGACGGCCGCGGTATTGGCGGAGGGCTTCTTATACAACGGTGAGCAGGTTTCGTTGCTGGCGCGGCCACGCGGGATATTCAAGCCCAAGCAGATGTCGAGCCTGTTGTCGATCCGCACCGCCATTCCACGGCCAGGGCGCAAGGTCTGGTACGACGACCAGCGGGAAGTCCATCGCCAGATTTTTCAAGGCGACGACACAGTGGATTACGCCTTTCAGGGAGACGACCCTGAGGCCCCCGACAACCGCCTGCTGCGGGATGCGATGCAGCGACGACTGCCGATCATCTATTTTCTCGGCGTGGGTCCGGCCATCTATCAGGCCGTATTCCCGGTCTTCATTGTCGGCTGGGATGCGCAGGCATTGAAGGTGCAGCTTGCTTTCACGGCATCCGACGCCGATATCGCCTCGGTTCCACAAACCGTCATCGAGCGCCGCTATGCCTTGCGGTCGGTAAAGCAGCGCCTGCATCAGGGTGAATTCCGCGAAGCCGTTATGGCCGCCTATAAGGGCCGCTGCGCCATCACGCGATTGCCTGAAAGCAGGCTTCTCAATGCCGCGCATATCATTGCCGACGGCGATGAGGCCTTTGGCCAGCCCATTGTGCAAAACGGCATCTTGCTGTCAAAGCTGCATCATGCCGCTTTCGACCGGCATCTGATCGGGATCGATGCCGATTACCACCTGCATGTGTCAAAGCGGCTATTGATGCAAAAAGATGGTCCGATGCTGGAAGCCCTGAAGACATTGCATGGCGCGACTCTAACGCCACCGCCGCGCGAACAGGACCGGCCTGATCAAGATCGCCTGGCGCAGCGCTTCCAGGATTTCAGGCGGGCTGGCTAGCCGCATCGCCGGCCTGCAGGTCGCGGTCTGGTGCCTCGGCACCTTGGTGCAAGCGGCTGGCGTCGCCATGGTGGTGACGGGCCGGGCCGGCCACCGCCGACGACGAGGCGGTGCCGGAAGCGGCAGAACAACACACGCCGGCCAGATTACAGGGGGCGCCGGGTGCTCAGGCGAATGGAAGCCGGAAGTTCCAGAGACCGCTCCAGATCACGAACAGCATCAGACCTGCACCGATGGCGAAGGCGCCGAGAACACCGCCGGTGCCCAGCCGACCGCTGCGGATGGCGAGCACCCCCGCCCAGATCGCAACCGGATAGTAGAGCAGCGATGCCGATACCAGACCCGGGGAATAGCTGTCGGCATATACCGTCGTGACGACGTGAAAGATGAAGTTCCAGAACAGATTGCCGCTCGCCCAGCTGAGGAAGACGAAGGCCGCCAGCGCCGAACGGCTGCGGCTGGCCCACAGCGACAGTGAGAGCAGGATGGCCATGAACAGGCCGTTGTTGAGCCAGAATCCCTGATTGTCCATATCCGCATGCATGTGCCGGCTCATCCAGCCCGGGAAGCCGGCAAAGAATTCCTCGGGGATATGCACCGCATAGGCGAGGGGCAGGGCCCAGAGGAATCGCTCGAAGGTCATGCGGTTCGGATGGAGCGCCGCAACAGACGCCGGGGAAGCAGATTCAGGGGAGTTCATCGGGCTCGTCATTTCTCCAGATTGCGGCTTCGCGGCAGCCACGACGGGTGCCGCACCGCGATGTCCGCTCAGCATATTGCAAAGGGCGAGCCGGACAAGATTCGGGCGGGCGCGCGGAAACCGGCGGAGCCGAGGGGATCGAACTCCCTTGGTTCGGAACGAGGCGCTCTCCCGTCCGGGCTGCGGCCCCGGGGCGGTGCGCCGGCCGGCCGGGCGATACACACTGCCGCCTGCGACCCACAGTCATCCGGCCGGCGAAAACCCGCGGTCACGCCTAACCACTTCTCAACCTGTTTTCGCAGTGCCGGATCGGGCATTACGGGGCGGCAAAACCAACCAACCCTGACACCCCGAGGTATGGCCATGCTGCTGGATGGCAATCCGGTGCTGCAGGCGGCGCGCGATTACTGGTGCGGCCTGCCCAAGCCGGTCAACATTCCCGATTTCCGCCTGATCGATCCTCTGGCGATTCCCCGCATCATCCTGCCGCATGTGATGATCGCCGAGATCACGCGCGGCAATTTCGATCTCGGCCAGCTGCGGCTCTGCGGCCACGAAATCGCCCGCTGGTTTCGCGACATGCCCGAGGGCATGTCGGCGCGGGATTTCGCCGCGCTGACCGATGACGCCTATATGCGCCACATGCGCGACCTGCTGGCCGAACTGATCCAGCGTCGCCGGCCGCTCTACTGTCAGAGCGTCTACACCCTGCCGCCGGAGCCTGGCGCCGCCATGGCTCCGGCTGCCGCTGCCCGGACTGCCGCTAACAGGGGCGCCGCCCGCGGGGACGCGGTCGCCGTCGCCGAACCGCCGGCCGCGGCCGGCACGGTGGTGACTGCCGAGCGTGTGGTGCTGCCGCTCGCCGATGGCGGCGTGTCGGTCGAATGCGTCATCATGGTCGAGACCCTTTCGGTCACCGGTCTCCTGGCCGAGGCCGCCCCGCTGCCGCTGCTGCCGCCCGCCGCCGGGGTGGCGGTCAGCCATGGTCCCTTCGAACCGGTCGCCTGATCCTCAGCCTGTTGCCGTGCCCTGCCGCAGCATCCGCAGCAACGCCTCGCCCTCGGCCGGCCGGCGCAGCCGGATGAAGCGGATATGGGCATAGGCCGGATCGGCGGACAGGCGCGCGTAACTGCGCCGGGTCTTCGCGCAGGCGGTGATCGTCCAGATTGATGCGGGTGCAGGGAAAATTGGTGGAGCCGAGGGGAATCGAACCCCTGACCTCCTCATTGCGAACGAGGCGCTCTCCCATCTGAGCTACGGCCCCAAGCCGGTGCGCCGGCCGACAGAACAGAAGGGGTGGGACGTCGCAAGCGTCCCGGCCGGGCGGGCTAGCAAGTAGCAAACGGCCCGGGCTTTGTCCACACCCTTGGGCCCGGCCGCCGGTGATTTCCGGCCCGGCCCGGCGGGTTGTGGCGCCGGGCACCGGGGCCCTGCCGTCCGGCGCGGTTTTCCGCGGCTGTCGCCTGCCGGGCGCCCGCCTGCCAGCGCGGCAGGCCGCCGCAGTGGCCCGGCGGCGGTTGCCTTCGCGGGCGCCACCCGGTATCACTCGGGCCATCGCTTTCGGGCCATTGCTTTCGGGCTATGGCTTTTCCGGGGCTCGCGGGCCGCCTCCATCGGGCGCCCCGCCGCGGCAGATGCCCGCGGCGCATCAGGCGGCCCCCCGCAGGAGGACGGATGACTTCGCTGATTATGCTCATCGATGCCGTGCTCAGCATCTACATCTGGCTGCTGATCGCCTCGGCGATCCTGAGCTGGCTGGTGGCCTTCAACATCCTCAACACCAGCAACCGGGTGGTCTACGCCATCGGCGATTTTCTCTATCGCATCACCGAACCGGCGCTGCGGCCGATCCGGCGTATCCTGCCCAATCTCGGCGGCCTCGACATTTCGCCGGTGGTGCTGATCCTGCTGCTGATCTTCATCCGCAACCTGATGTGGGAATACGCGGTCTGAGCGACCCGACGGCCCGGCCCTGGATCGTGGCCGGTCCCGGTGAGGACGGCGGCCTGCGCCTGTTCGTGCGGCTGACACCGAAGGCGGCGCGCGCCGGCATCGCCGGCATCAAGCCGGCCGCTGTGACGCCCGGCAATCCCTGCGGCTGCGAGCTCGACGTCAAGGTCACCGCCGTGCCCGAAAAAGGCCGTGCCAATGCGGCGCTGATCGCCCTGCTGGCGAAGGCGCTGCATCTGCCGCAATCGGCTGTTGCGCTGGTCGCCGGCGAGACCGACCGCCACAAGCAGATTGTCATTGCCGGCGCCGCGCCGGCGCTCGCCACCACGCTGGCCGCCCTCATCCCTGGCCGCGTCTCGAAAGGATGATCCGATGAGCGCAACCCTGATCGACGGCAAGACGGTGGCGGCCGGCCTGCGGGCCGAGGTGGCTGCCCGGGTGACGGCGTTTCACGCGAAGACGGGCCGCCGGCCGGGCCTGACCGTGGTGCTGGTCGGCAGCGACCCGGCCTCGGAAGTCTATGTCCGCAACAAGGGCATCCAGACCCGCGAGGCCGGCATGCGCTCCGACGAGATCAAGCTGCCGGAGACGACCACCCAGGCCGAGCTGCTCGCCGTGGTGCAGACGCTGAATGCCGATGCGGCCGTCGACGGCATCCTGGTGCAGATGCCGCTGCCCGGACAGATCGACACCCAGGCCATCATTGCGGCGATCGATCCGGCCAAGGATGTCGACGGCCTGCACCCGGTCAATGCCGGCCGGCTCGCACAAGGCATCGACGCGCTGGTGCCATGTACGCCGCTCGGCTGCATGATCCTGCTGGACAAGGCCGGCGTTGCGGTGGCCGGCGCCAACGCGCTGGTGATCGGCCGCTCGATCCTGGTTGGCCGTCCGGTCGCCAGCCTGCTGCTCGCCGCCAATGCCACCGTCACGGTGGCGCATTCGAAAAGCCGCGATCTGCCCGCGCTGTGCGGCCAGGCGGATATCGTCATCGCCGCCGTCGGCCGGCCCGAGATGGTGCGCGGCGAATGGCTGAAGCCCGGCGCCGCGGTGATCGATGTCGGCATCAACCGGGTGCCGAAAGAGGACGGCAAAACCAGGCTGGTCGGCGACGTGCATTTTGCGTCCGCTGTCGAGACCGCCGGCGTGATCACCCCGGTACCCGGCGGCGTCGGCCCGATGACCATCGCCTGCCTGCTGCAGAACACCCTGACGGCCGCTTGCTTCCGCGACGGCATCGATCCGAAAAGCCTGTAGCCGCCGCCGCGCGCCCCGACCGGACAGTATGGGGTGCAGACCCTAGTGCCCGGCCGTCTTCGAGAACAGGTTGATCACCAGCACGCCGGCCACGATCAGCCCGCTGCCGGCCAGTGCCGGGGCATCGAGCTTCTGGCCGTAGAAGACCCAGGCGGCGGCCGTCACCAGCACGATGCCGACGCCTGACCAGATCGCATAGGCCACGCCGACCGGGATGACGCGCAAGGTCAGGGTCAGGAAATAGAAGGCGAGCAGATAGCCGAGCACGACGCCGACGCTCGGCCACAGCCGGGTGAATTCGCCGGACGCCTTCAGCAGGCTGGTGGCAAAGACTTCCGAGACGATGGCGATGGCGAGATACAGATAGGGCATGGCGGCCTCCGCGAGCGGTGCCGCAGTGTCGGCGCCGGCCCGCGGTTTTTCAACCGTTGGCGGACTTTGTCTCCATCGCCTCGGTCTCCGGCGTCACCAGGCTGCCATTCCAGCCGCCGCCGATCGCCTTGTAGAGATCGACCGTCGCCGTGTAGCGGGCGAGTTCCGCCTGCACCAGCGTGTCGTTGGCGGCAAACAGCGAGCGCTGGGAATCCAGCAGGGTGAGAAAGTCGATGGTGCCGGCACGGAAACGGGCCTGCACGATGCGATAGGCGATCTGCGCCTGCTCGTAGGCCTCGCGGGCGAAGCCGTATTGCCGCGTCGTGGTGTCGGTGGCGCTCAGTGCATCCTCGGTGTCGCGGAAGGCGGCGAGAATGGCGGCGCGGTAGCTGGCGGTCAGCTCCTCGAGCTGGGCCTGCGACAGCTCCTCCTGGCCTTCCAGCCGGCCGCCCTCGAAAATCGGCGCGGTCAGCGAGGCGGCAATCGCATAGGCCATCGAGGCCGGGGTGAACAGCGCGCCGGTGGTCGCCGCCACGGTGCCGGCCGAGGCCTGCAGGTTGAGCGAGGGGAAGCGCGCAGCGCGCGCGGCCACCACGTCGAGATGGGCGGCGCGCATGTCGGCCTCGGCCTGGCGCAGGTCGGGCCGGCGCAGCAGCAGGTCGGACGGCAGGCCGGCGGCGAGCGGCGGCAGCTTGAGGTCGCCGAGCGATGCCGAAGCGATGCGGAAACCCTGCGGGTTGCGGCCGAGCAGCACGGCGAGGGCATCCTGCGCCACACGCATGCTCTGCTGCAGGCTGGCCACGGCGGCGCGCTGGGTTGCCACCGCGCTGCGCTGCTGGGCGACCTCGAAATCGGTCGAGGTGCCGGCATCGCGCTGGTTCTCCAGCAGCTTCAGGGTGTCTTCGGCGGCGCGCAGGGTGTCTTCCGACAGGCGGATGCGGTCACGCAGTGACAGGTACTGGAAATAGGTCGAGGCGATATCGGCATACAGCGTGATCGCCACCGTCTCGCGGCTGTACTGGCTCGACTGCAGGCTGGCAATGGCCGCATTGGCGCTGGCGGCATTGGCGCCGAACAGGTCGACCTGGTAGCCGGCGGTCAGGTCGCCGCCGAAGCTGTTGCTGACGACCTGCTTCGACCGGCTGGTGCTGGTCGTGCTGCTGCCGCGGCCGGTGCCGGTGCGGCTGCGGCTGGCGTCGGCGCCGGCATCGAGCGTCGGGTACAGGTTGGCGCCGGCGATCTTGGCCGTCGCCTGGGCCTGGCGGATGCGGGCCAGCGCAATGGCAAGGTCGGTGTTGCTGCCGCTCGCCTCGGCAATCAGGCGGTCGAGCTCGCTGCTGCCGAAACCGCGCCACCAGGCGGCATCGGGCCAGATGCCGGCGCCATCGGCGCGGCTGTCCCAGGCTGCGGGGGTGGCGATCTCCGGCTTTTTGTAATCGGGGCCGAGATCGATCAGCGAGCAGCCGGCGAGCAGGACGGTTGCGGAGGCAGCCGCCAGCAGGCGGGCCGTGAAGCGATGCATGGACATGGGATTATTCCGCAGCGAGAGCGACGACAGGGTCGAGATCGGCGGCCTTGCGAGCCGGCAGGTAGCCGAACAGCAGGCCGGTGGCGAAAGCGCAGAAGAAGGCGAGCAGCACCGGTTCCGGCGAATAGACCACCGGCCGGCCAAGCGTGGCGAACAGCCAGACGGTCCCGAGCCCGATGGCAATGCCGATCAGGCCGCCAAGCGTGCAGATCGCCAGCGCCTCGCTGTTGAACTGCATCATGATGTTAAGCCGGCGGGCGCCGGTCGCCATGCGCACGCCGATCTCGCGGGTGCGTTCGGTGACGCTGACCAGCATGATGTTCATCACGCCGATGCCGCCGACCAGCAGTGAGATGGCCGCGATCGAGCCAAGCAGGATGGTCAGCGTGTTCTGCGTCTCGGTCGCCGTGGCGATGATCGAGGCCATGTTGCGGATCTGGAAATCTTCTGTCTTGTGGCGGGCGATCAGCAGGTCACGCACCGCTTCCTGGGTGGCGTCGATCTTAGCAACATCCTCGGCCTGGACTGTGATGGTCTTCACATATCGTTGACCGAACAGCCGGAGCGTGCCGGTGGTCAGCGGCACATAGATGATGTCGTCCTGGTCGGCACCCCAGGGGGTGGCACCCTTGGCCGACATCACGCCAATGACCTGGAAGGGAATGTTGTTCAGCAGCACGTAACGGCCGACCGGGTCCGGAGTATCGGGGAAAACATTCTTGACGACGGTCAGGCCCAGGACGGCGACCGGCGCGTATGACTTAACGTCCTCGCTGTTGAAGAAAAGCCCCTCCTGCACCGGCCAGTCATGGGCCTTGGGGAAGTCCGCCGTCGTGGCATTGGCGACGGTGGAATAGTCGCGGTTGGCGACCCGGATGGTGACCGAACCGGGATATTCCGGCACCGCGGCGGCGATATTGGGCAGGCTGAGGATCGCCTCGGCGTCCTCGGCCACCAGGGTCGCGGTAATGCCGTCGGCACGCCGGATGTTGGGCGCGCCGGGCCGCACCAGCAGCAGGTTGGTGCCCATGGCGCTGATGCGGTCGAGCACCGACTTGCGGGCGCCCTCGCCGATCGCCAGCATCGCCACTACCGAGGCGACGCCGATGATGATGCCCAGCAGGGTCAGCAGGGTGCGCAACAGGTTGCTGCGCAGGGCCTGCACCGCCATGCGGCCGGCCTCCGTCACGTCGAATAGCCCATAGCCGCTGCCGCGCCCGCGCTGCGGCCGCTTCGGCGGGACGGGCGGGGTGGCCGGCGGCGCTGCCGCCTCGGGGGCCGGCTGCATGCGGTCGGAAATGATCAGGCCGTCGCGGATCTCGACGATGCGCTTCGCCTGGGCGGCGACCTCGTGGTCGTGGGTGATCAGCAGGATGGTATGGCCCTGGTCGTTCAGGTCGTGCAGCAGCTGCATGACCTCGGCGCCGCTCTTGCTGTCGAGCGCGCCGGTCGGCTCGTCGGCCAGGATGACCGCGCCGCCGTTCATCAGGGCGCGGGCAATCGAGACACGCTGCTGCTGGCCGCCGGACAGCTGGGTCGGGCGGTGATCCATGCGGTCGCCGAGGCCGAGCTTGGTCAGCAGCATCTCGGCGCGGCTGCGCCGTTCGCCGCGCGGCAGGCCGGCATAGATCGCCGGCATCTCCACATTGGCGGTGGCACTTTCACTCGGCAGCAGGTTGTACTGCTGGAAGATGAACCCGAAGGCCTCGCGGCGCAGCAGGGCGCGCGCATCGGGCCCAAGTGCCGAGACCTCGGCGCCATCGAAGCGGTAACTGCCCGAAGTCGGCCGGTCGAGCAGGCCGATCAGGTTCATCAGGGTCGATTTGCCCGAACCCGACGTGCCCATGATGGCGACGAACTCGCCGGCATGGATGTCGAGCGACAGGCCATGCAGCACCTCGACCGCCAGGGTACCGCGATGAAAGGTCTTGCGGATGTCGCGCAGGCTGATGATCGGCACGGCGGCGTCGCCGGCGGCCCGGTTGTCGGGACGGTCGGTCGATTCCGGGCGCTGCTGCATCAGGTTCATGGCGCGGTTCCGTCTTTCCGCTACAGCCGCGGCGGCCGCTGTGCCGGCCGTTCGCCGCCGCCGCCCTGGCGCACCGGCGGCAGGTCAAGCACCACCTCGTCGCCGGCTTTCAGCCCGGAACTGACCGCGGCACTGATCCGGTTGACGGCAGCGACCTGCACCACGCGGCGCACCGGTTCGCCATTTTCCATCACCCGCAGGGCATAGCGGTCGCTGCCGTTGGGCAGCTGGCGCAACGCGGTCAGCGGCACGATGGGCATGTCCTTGGCTTCCGATACCACGAAGAAGACCTGGGCGGACATGCTGGTCATCAGGTCGTGGTCCGGATTGGTCACGTCGAACAGCGCCGAATAGAGGATGACGTTGTTCACCGTCTGCGGCGTCGGCAGGATCTGGCGCAGCTTGCCGAAGCGCTTCTTGTCGGGCTGGCCGAGCGTGGTGAAATAGGCGGTCATGCCGAGCTTCAGCTTCGGCACGTCGGCTTCCGAGACCTGGGTGTTCACCGTCATGGTGTCGAGATCGGCGACGCGCAGGATGATCGGCGCCGACTGGTTGGCATTCAGGGTCTGGCCCTGCTTGGCGGTGATGTCGACGACCGTGCCGGTCATCGGCGCGTAGATCTTGGTGTAGCCGAGGTTGGCCTGGTCGGAGGACAGCGTCGCCTCGGCCTGCTGGATCTGCGCATCGAGCACGGCGATCTGCGCCAGCAGCGAGCGGCGGTTGGCCTCGGCGCTGTCATAGGCATCCTGGCTGGTGGCGCGCTCGCCGAGCAGGCGCTTCTGGCGCTCGTACTGCTTTTCGGCGAGGCCCTGCTGCACCTGCTTGTCGGTGCGCTGGGCGCGCAGTGCCAGCATGTTGGCCTGGTCGGCGGTGACGCGGGCCTGGAAGACGGTGGGGTCGATCTGCGCCAGCAGCTGGCCCTTTTCCACCCGATCGCCGTAGTCGACCTTAATCTCCTTGAGCTGGCCGGAGACCTGGGTGCCGACATCGACATAGTTGAGCGGCTGCAGGGTGCCGACTGCCGAGACGGTGTCCTCGATGGAGCCGACGGTGACGGTTTGGGTGCGCAGGGCCGGCCGGGTATCGGCGCGGGCGGTCCAGAACCACCAGGCGCCGCCGCCGGCGGCCAGCAGGGCGATGGGAATGGCAAGAATTTTGATCAAGCGTGTCATGATGATAGCCGTTTCAGAATCCAAACGGCGCAGAGCCGGGATTCCTGCGCGGCCGGCGGGCAGATTCTATCATCGCCGCCGGTTTCCCGGCGGGGCACATTGCAGCCTGCAGTAAAAACGACATCTTTTTTCCGGTTAGTATTGAGAATGAATTGCAATAATGTCGCCGCGATGATAAATCCGGCTCCGCACTGCCGTCCATGGTCCCGCCACAGGCATCCGGACCGTTGGCATGACAGGACATCTGGGGGGTGATCCGACAGCCCGGCCGGTCCGGCCGCCGGTCCGCATCATCCTGATGACTATAGAGAAATCGCGGGTTCCACCGCGATCTGAGCGCCAAGCCAGCCCTCCGGCTGCCGGGACAGTCTTCCCGGCCCCGTCCGGTACGCCAGCCAGGTGAGTTCCAACCTGCTGCCGTTCCGAGGGGAATCATGACCGTCACATCCACCGAACCGTCCATTACCCTGCTGCCCACCGTGGGCCGCCTGCGCCTGCCGCGGGTGCGTCCGGCCATGCTGGCCTCTGCCGTCGCGCTGGGTGCTGCTTCCGCCGCCCTGCCGGCCGTCGCCCAGCAGACCACCGGCGACCAGCCGGCGACCCTGCCGGCCATCTCGGTCGAGGGCCAGAAGCCTGGTGCCGCGGCCAGCGAGGGCTACAAGGCCAGCGAATCCGCCTCGCCGAAATTCACCGCGCCGCTGCTGGATACGCCGAAGACGGTCACGGTCATCACCAAGGAACTCATGGAAGACCACGGTGCCACCTCGCTGACCGAGGTGTATCGCACCACGCCGGGCATCAGCCTCGGTGCCGGCGAGGGAGGCACGGCGATCGGCGACCGGCCGTTCATCCGCGGCTATGATTCGACCTCCAGCACCTATATCGACGGCATCCGCGACACCGGTTCGCAGTCGCGCGACATCTTCGACGTCGAGCAGGTCGAGATCATCAAGGGGCCGAGCTCGACCTTCGGTGGCCGTGGCAGCACCGGCGGCGCCATCAACCTGATCACCAAGTCCGCCAAGAGCGAGGATTTCAACGCCGGCAGCGTGACGCTCGGCACCGACCTGACCAAGCGCGCCACGGTCGACATCAACCGCGTCATCGATGCCAATACCGCGTTTCGCATCAACGCGATGGCCCACGACGCCGATGTGGCCGGCCGCGACGAGGTCGACATCACCAAGTTCGGCTTCGCACCCACCATCAGTCTGGGTATGCAGAAGCCGACCCGGCTGACGCTGAGCTATTACCACTTCCAGTCCGAGGACCTGCCCGATTACGGCATTCCGATCGATCCTTCGACCGGCAAGCCGATCGACGTCGATCGCGACAATTTCTACGGCTCGACCGATCGCGATTACCGCAAGACCTATTACGACGGCGTAACCGCGCAGGTCGAACACGACCTGACCGACAGCGTGCTGCTGCGCAACTCCACGCGCTACAGCTATGCCGAGAACCGGTACATCGTCACCGAGCCGCGTGTCACCACCGCCAATCTGGCCGCCGGAACCGTGACGCTGTCGCCGAAAAGCCGCAACGCCGATACCGAGACCATCACAAACCAGACCGATCTGCAGAGCGAGTTCAACGCACTCGGATTCGGTCATACCCTGATTACCGGCATCGAGATCAGCCGCGAGCAGACCAAGAACCGGGCCTATGCCTTCTCGCCCACCTCGACGACCGGCAGCCTGTACGATCCGGATTCGGGTGTTTCCGGCCTCGCGGTCAGCACCTCGCCGAACTTCGCCAATACCACGATCGACACCAAGGCGATCTACGCCATCGACACCATCGCGCTGGCCTCGCAATGGGATCTCAACATCGGCCTGCGGCTGGATGATTATTCCACCGACAGCGTCGGTCGGAACAACAGCGGCGCCTTTGACCTGACCAACAACAGCCGGTTTCTCAACCCGCAGGTCGGCCTGGTCTACAAGCCGCTGCCGAATGGCAGCATCTACGTCGCCTACAGCACATCGTCGAACCCGTCCGGCGGCAGTGCCGGCGAGGGCGGTGGCGACGGCAGCCTCGGCGTGACCAATGCCACCCTCGACCCTGAGGAAAACAAAAGCTACGAACTCGGCACCAAGTGGGAGCTGGCCAATGGCAAGCTGCTGGTGAACGGCGCGGCGTTCCGCACCGACAAGACCAATGCCGCGGTGCCGGGCGTGTCGAACACGGTCGACCAGCTTCCGGTCGGCAAGGAACGGGTCGATGGCTTCGAAATCGGCCTGTCGGGGGCCATCACCCAGGCGTGGAAGGTATTCGGCGGCTATACCTTCCTGAAGAGCGAAATCCTCGACGACGGTCCGAACGCCTCCAATGACGGCAAGGAATTCCCCAACATCGCGCCGCATAACTTCACCCTGTGGTCGACCTACGACATCGACAGCGACTGGACCATCGGCGGCGGCACCGTCTACATGGCGCGCCGCTTCTCCAATACCACCAACACCGTGGAACTGCCGTCCTACTGGCGGTTCGACGCGATGGCGGCCTACAAGATCACCCGGGACGTCAACGTTCAGCTGAACCTCCAGAACCTGCTGGACAAGACCTATTACGATGCGCCGCGTGGCGGCAATGCCGCCATCGTCGCCCCCGGGCGCACGGCATTGCTGACCGCGAATTTCAAGTTCTGAGTAGAGCGTAAATCCGCGCAGGATATGCGCGCCCCGCCCGTATCCCTTCCGGGGTGCGGGCGGGGCTTTGCGTTTCCGGTGCCGCCCCGCAGGAGACAGGAGCATGATGCTGAGCATTCCCGACGTGCTGACCGCCGAGCAGGTCGCGTTCTGCCGTCAGGTCATGGATGCCGCCGAATGGATCGACGGCAACGCTACCTCGGGGACGCAGTCGGCGCTGGCCAAGCAGAACATGCAGCTTCCGGAGGATTCGCCGGCGGCCCGCCAGCTCGGCAGCCTGGTGCTCGATGCACTGGAACAATCGCCGCTGTTCATCTCGGCGGCCCTGCCGCTCAAGGTCTTCCCGCCGCTGTTCAACCGCTATGGCCCGGGGCAGACCTTCGGCACCCATGTCGACAATGCGATCCGTGCCATGCGCGACGCCGATTTCCGCATCCGCACCGACCTGTCCTGCACGCTGTTCCTGGCCGGGCCGGATGAATACGACGGCGGCGAACTGATCGTCGAGGATACCTACGGCGAGCACAGCGCCAAGCTGCCGGCCGGGCATATGGTGCTGTATCCGTCAACCAGCCTGCATCGCGTCACCCCGGTGACCCGCGGCACCCGCGTCGCCTCGTTTTTCTGGCTGCAGAGCATGGTGCGCGACGACGGCAAGCGCACCCTGCTGTTCCAGCTCGACAGCAATATCCAGCAGCTTGCCGCCGAGCGCGGCCACCGCGATCCGGTCGTCGTGCAACTGACGGGCATCTACCACAACATGCTGCGGCGCTGGGCCGACAGCTGAACTCTCTGCAAGGACCTTCCGCCATGGCCAATTCCGCCAAGCCCCGGCCGCGTCGCACGCTCCGCTACTGGCTGCTGCAGATTCATCTGTGGACCGGCCTGATCCTCTGCCTGCCGCTGATGCTGCTCGGCATCACCGGCAGTCTGCTGGTCTATGGCCATGATCTCGTCAGCCTGTTCGGCGCCGGCGCACCGCAGGCCAGTGCCAGCGGCGAGTGGCGCCCGCCCGGCGCCATCGTTGCCGCCGCCATGACCGGGGCCGAGCCGGGCCGGATACCGATGGCCCTGCGCATGCCGCTCGAACCCGGCGAACCCGCCACGGTGCGGCTGTCGCGCCCCGGTATGGCCAGAGAGAGCATGCCCAGGGAGGGTATGGCCAGGGACGGCGCGGCGCGTGACGGCGGGCCGCGTCGCGAGGGCCAGCCGGCTGCACCGGGACAGCAAGGTCAGCCGGCGCAGGGCGGTGCCCCCGCCGCCAGTCCTTTCGCCGGCAGCCTGCAGGTGCAGGTCGATCCGGTGACCCTGCAGATTCTCGGCAACGGCGGTGGCATGCCCGGCTGGCTGCGTTTCGCCCATAACCTGCATGGCAACCTGATGCTGGGCCGCGACGGCCGCAGCATCGTCGGCTGGCTCGGCATCGCCATGCTGGTGCTGGGCAGCTCCGGTCTGGTCATCTGGTGGCCGAAGTCTGGCCAATGGAAAGCCGCCTTCATGGTCCGCCGCACTGCGAAGGGCCTGCGGCTGCATCGCGAGCTGCACGGCATGGTCGGCATCTGGAGCCTGGTCATCTTCATGGTGGTCAGCTTCACCGGCGTCTATCTCGGGTTTCCGCAGCAGATCGCGGCGGCGATCAACGCCGTCTTCCCGGGCCGCGACCTGCGCGCCGCCATCACCCAGGCGCGGGTCGAGCCGCGGCGCGGCATGGCGGCGATGGCCCTCGACGATGCTGTGGCACTGGCGCTGCAGGCCGCGCCGGGCACGCGGCTGTTCAATGCTGTCCTGCCGTCGCGTCCCGACCAGGCCCTGCGCATCGGCCTGGTCCTGCCGGAATATGCGGAGGGCGCCCCGGCGATCACCGTGCTGGTCGATCCCTGGCGGCAGAGCGTGATCGGCGTGTTCGATCCGCGCGACTACAGTGCCGGCGAGACCATCCTCGCCTGGCAGCGCGGCCTGCATGAGGGCAGCGGCCTCGGGCCGGTCTATCAGGCCCTGGTCTTTCTGTCGGGCCTGATCATTCCGCTGTTTGCCGTCACCGGCTTTTTCATGTGGTGGATCAAGCGGCGCAACCGGCGCGCCACCGAACGTGCCAAACAGGCCGCCCTGCAGCTGGCCGGCCAGTAGGGCCCGCATAAAAAACCGGCCCGCCGGCTGTCACAGGCCGGTGGGCTGTCGCGTCTTTGGGGTATCCTGCCGGACAGAGAGAGGGCGGCCCCATGGACGACAAGACGGAAACCTTCGAGCGCCACCGCCGGCGCCTGTTCGGCCTGGCTTACCGCATGCTCGGCACGGTCGGCGATGCCGAGGATGCCGTGCAGGATACCTGGCTGCGCTGGCACCGCGCCGATGCGGCGAAGATCGAGACCCCCGAGGCCTGGCTGGTCACGGCCTGCACCCGGCTATGCATCGACCGCCTGCGGGCCGCCAGGACCGAGCGCGAGCATTACACCGGCACCTGGCTGCCAGAGCCGATCATTGGGCCGCTGATCGAGCTCGAGGTCGCGCCGGCGCCGGACATGGTGCCGGGCGAGCTGGCCGACGACCTGTCGATGGCCCTGCTGGTGGTGATGGAGCGCCTGAGTCCGGCCGAGCGCACCGCCTGGCTGCTGCGCGAGGCCTTCGACTACGATTACGGCCAGCTCGCCGTGGCGCTGAAGAAGACCGAGCCGGCCTGCCGCCAGCTGGTCAGCCGGGCACAGAAGCACATCGCCGAGGCGCGGCCGCGCTTTGCCGCGGATGCCGGTGCCGCGCGCGCGTTGGCGGCAAAGTTCACGGCGGCGACGCAGGCGGGCGACGTGGCGCAGATCGCCGGCCTGCTGACGGAGGATGCCATGCTGTGGTCGGATGGCGGCGGCAAGGCGCAGGCGGCGCTCAACATCATCCATGGCGCCGACAAGGTGGCGCGGTTCTTTGGCGGCATCGCCTTCAAGCAGCCGGGCGACCTGCGCCGGGTGCCCTGCCTGATCAACCGACAGCCCGGCGTGATGACCTACGAGGCCGATGGTCGGCCCTATTCGGCGATGGGATTCGATATCCGGGATGGCGTGGTGCACACCGTCTTCATCGTGCGCAATCCGGACAAGCTGGCGCGGGTGCCGGCGCTGTAAGTCCGGTGCAGCCAGGTATCTGACGCAGGCCGGGCATCAGACGTAGATGTCGACGATATGGCCCAGATGCGGGCTGTCCTTGAGGCGCTGGCGGCGGCCGGCGCGGGTGCCGACGGCCTCGGCGGCATCGACAAGAGTGTCGGGCGCATAGCGACCGCGGAAGCCGGGCAGGCGCTCGGCGATGCTGGCGGTGGCGCGGCGCAGGGCGCGTTGCCAGCGGCCGTGGTCGCGCAGGCGGGTGGCCGAGGGGCTGGGCCCTGGGGCAACGGCAGGCGAAACGCGCGGAATGAACATTCGCTGTCTCCTGGTTGCGGCAGCCGTCGCTGCCTGGCCGGGCAATGCCCGGCTAACGCCCCTTCATGGAAAGGTGGTGCGGGGTGGCGGATGCGGCGGTGACGGCCGTCACGTCGCCGTGCTGCGCCGGTTTTTGTGATGACGGGTGCTGTGAGGCCGCCGGCGGCAGCGGCGGCGCGGTCAGGCGCCGTACGGCCTGGTCCCAGACCGGCTCGTTCACCCACCAGTCGCCGCCCGGCAGCACCACGCCGAAGCTGTTCGGCACGATCTCCACCGTGGCGATATCGCGCGCAATGGCATCGCCAGCGATCTTGCGGTCGCCATCCGGGTGCTCTGGTTTCGTGGTCAGGCTCGACATGAGCTGGGCTCCGCAATTCTTGGGGGGCAGCGCCGGCCCGGGCAGGGAAGAGGGAAGGACGTTCCGGGCAGGCGCTGCAGCCTTTACGGCATGCAGTGAGCCTAGGGTCTTTGTCGGCCAGCGGGTTGCGACCAGATTGGGACCGAGCGTGACAAATTCGCGATAGCTGCCCGCAACGGTGGAATCGCGCCGGGTTGCAGAATCCCATGAAAACGGGCCCGGATTGCTCCGGGCCCGCGGAAAATAGCCGATAATGTAAAGAGCGTTCAGCCCTTCTGACGGTTCAGCAGCCGCAGGCGCAGCGCATTCAGCTTGATGAAGCCCTGCGCGTCCTTCTGGTCGTAGACCGAATCGGCCTCGAAGGTGACGTGGCTGAGCGAATAGAGCGACTTCGGCGACTTGCGGCCGACCACGTTGACGGAACCCTTGTACAGCTTCAGCCGCACGGTGCCCTCGACATTCTCCTGGCTCTTGTCGATCAGCGCCTGCAGCATCTCGCGCTCGGGCGAGAACCAGAAGCCGTTGTAGATCAGCTCGGCATAGCGCGGCATGATGTCATCCTTCAGATGCGCCGCGCCGCGGTCGAGCGTCGCCTGCTCGATGCCGCGATGGGCCATATGCAGGATGGTACCGCCGGGCGTCTCGTAGATGCCGCGGCTCTTCATGCCGACGAAGCGGTTTTCCAGCAGGTCGAGCCGGCCGATGCCGTGCTTGCCGCCGAGTTCGTTCAGTCTGGTCAGCAGGGCCGCCGGCGACAGCGTCTGGCCGTTGATCGCGACCGCATCGCCCTTGCGGAACTCGACCTCGATATATTCGGGCTGGTCCGGCGCCTTCTCGGGATCGACGGTGCGCGAATAGACGAAGTCGGGCGCCTCGACCCAGGGGTCTTCCAGCACTTTGCCTTCGGCCGAGATATGCAGCAGGTTGGCGTCGACCGAGAAGGGCGCTTCGCCGCGCTTGTCCCTAGCGATCGGGATCTGGTGCTTCTCGGCAAAGTCGATCAGTGCGGTGCGCGAGTTCAGCTCCCACTCGCGCCACGGCGCGATCACCTTGATGTCGGGCTTCAGCGCGTAATAGCCCAGCTCGAACCGCACCTGGTCGTTGCCCTTGCCGGTGGCGCCATGGCAGACGGCGTCGGCGCCGACCTCGCGGGCGATCTCGATCTGGCGCTTGGCGATCAGCGGCCGGGCGATCGAGGTGCCGAGCAGGTAGAGGCCCTCGTACATGGCATTGGCGCGGAACATCGGGAAGACGAAGTCGCGGACGAATTCCTCGCGCACATCCTCGATGAAGATCTGCTTGACGCCGAACATCTCGGCCTTCTTGCGCGCCGGTTCCAGCTCCTCGCCCTGGCCGAGATCGGCGGTGAAGGTGACCACCTCGCAGCCATAGGTCTCCTGCAGCCATTTCAGGATCACCGAGGTGTCGAGGCCGCCGGAATAGGCGAGAACCACCTTCTTGACGCTGCCGTATTTGCTGCCGCTCATGGGGCGCACTCCTGCCAGAGAACCGAACATAAGGAAAAGCACGGAAAAAAGCGGCCGGAGTATAGGCGAGGGGGGCTGCCGTGCAAGGCGCCGGGGCCGGGGTAGCGGCGGGAAATGCCCTGATTCCGCCCTGAATCCGCCTCAGAAGTCCGAGACGATGCCCTTGCGTTCCCAGTCGCCGTAGCGGGTCGGCTCCGGCCCCTTGGGGCCGTCCTCCTCGCCGGGCGCCTGGGTCAGCTTGACGGCAGGCTGTGCCGGGGCGAGCGGCCTGCCGGTTTTGGGATCGACCGGCCGTGTGTCGACCGGTTCCGCCTCTGGCATGGCCGGGCGTGCGGCCGGGGCTTTGTTAAGCATCTGTTTTGGCTGGTCGGTCATGATCGGTGGTCCGATGGGATGCCGGCGTGCGGCATCTGTGGATATCTTGCGGAGGGCGGCTCCCTCCTTACATATAGTGGAGCCGGCGGCTTGCCTAGGTTGGGTTGCCAGGGATGGCAGGCAGGGCTGGCGGAAGAGGGTCTGAGGCGATGAACTACTTCAAGACGGGCCTGCTGCTGGCGGCGATGACCGCGCTGTTCGGCGGCATCGGCTTCCTGATCGGCGGCGAGGCCGGCATGCTGATCGCGCTGGCGGTCGCCGCCGCGATGAACCTGTTCGCCTACTGGAACAGCGACCGCATGGTGCTGTCGATGTACCATGCCCGCGAGGTCGATGCCCGCAGCGCGCCGGATTTCCATGCCCTGATCGCCGAACTGGCGCAGCGCGCCGGCATCCCGATGCCGCGCGTCTATGTGATCGACAACGACCAGCCGAATGCCTTCGCCACCGGGCGTAACCCGCAGAATGCCGCAGTCGCCGCCACCACCGGGCTGCTGCATAGTTTAAGCCGCGAGGAACTCGCCGGCGTGATGGCGCATGAGATCGCCCATATCCGCAACCGCGACACCCTGATCATGACGGTGACGGCGACCTTGGCCGGTGCCATCGGCATGCTGGCGAATTTCGCGCTGTTTTTCGGCGGCGGCAACAACCGCAACAACGGGCTGGGTTTCATCGGTTCGCTGGCGATCATGATCCTGGCGCCGCTGGCTGCCATGCTGGTGCAGATGGCGATCAGCCGCAGCCGCGAATATGCCGCCGACCATGCCGGCGCCGAGATCTGCGGCGAGCCGCGCTGGCTCGCCTCCGCCCTGCAGCGCATCTCGGGCGCCGCCCAGCGCATTCCGAACGAGGCGGCCGAGGGCAATCCGGCCACCGCGCATATGTTCATCATCAACCCGCTGCATGGCCGTGGCATGGACGGGCTGTTCTCGACTCATCCGTCGACCGAGAACCGCGTCGCCGCCCTGATGGCGCTGGCATCCAGCGTGCGGGGCGGCAGCGGCACGGCCTATGCCGCTGCTCCGGCGGCCGCAACGACCGCCATGTCGCAGGGTTCGGGGGCGCGCAGTTCCGTACCGCAGAGCGGCACTGCCTCGCGCCCGCGTCGCGGCCCCTGGGGCTGAACGGGGGGCTGGGCTTTATTCGGCGGCAGCTACCGCCGGCATCGCGAGATCGAGCTGCGTCTTGTGGAAGGCCTGCAGGGCCGGCCGGTGACCGATGCTGACCAGCGTCGTCTCCGGCAGGGCATGGCGCAGCGCCTCCAGCGCTGCTGCCTCGCTGGCCTCGTCGAGCGCCGCCGTCGCCTCGTCGAGGAACAGCCATGCGGGTTTTTTCAGCAGGGCGCGGGCGAGCTGCACGCGCTGCTGCTCGCCGCCGGACAGGATCTGCGCCCAGTTGGCGCTCTCGTGCAGCCGCCCGGCCAGCGTCTCCAGACCCAACGCCGCCAGCGCCGCTTCATACTGCGCGTCGTCGTAACGCTCCGCCGGCTCCGGATAGGCCAGCGCGGCGCGCAAGCTGTCGACCGGCAGATAAGGGCGCTGCGGCAGGAACATCGCCGCGTCATTGGCCGGCCGCGCGATATGCCCACGACCGAACGGCCACAGGCCCGCCAGCGCGCGGAACAGCGTCGACTTGCCGGTGCCCGAGCGGCCGCGAATGAGCAGGCTGTCGCCGGCCGCCACATGCAGGGCCGGCATGGTCAGCAGCGGCCGGGCGTCGGGCAGGTCGAGCGACAGCCCGTCGACGCGCAGATCCTGCGCCGTCGTGGTGGCGATACCGGAGGCTGCGCGCATCGCATCGGCCTTCTGCATGCCGGCGATGAAACCCTCGAGACGCGAGACCACCGACCACATCTCGGCGATGTCGGTATAGGCCGAGATGATGTAGCTGAGCGCCGACTGGACCTGGCCGAAGGCGGATGCCGTCTGCATCAGGCCGCCGAGCGCGATGCCGCCGCTGAAAAACCGCGGTGCAGCGACCAGGAAGGGAAAGATCACCGCGATCTGGCCATAGCCGGAGGTGAACCAGGTCAGCTGCTTCTGCTTTTTCATGATGGCGAGGAAATTGTCGACCACATGGCCGAAGCGGCCGCCGAGGGCGATTTTCTCCGCCGGCTCGCCGCCCTGCATCGCCACGCCCTCGACATTCTCGCGCAGGCGGACGAGGTGGAAACGGAAATCCGCCTCGAAGCGCTGCTGGTCGAAATTCAGCCGCACCAGTGGCCGGCCGATCTTGTGGGTCAGCCAGGTGCCGATGCCGGCATAGACCAGCGCCACCCAGACCATATAGCCAGGGATCGAGACTTCGTGGCCGAACAGCGGCAGGGCAAAGGCGCCCGACAAGCCCCACAGGATGCCGAGAAAGGAGAACAGCGTGACGATGGAATTCATCAGGCCGAGCGTCAGGCTGAGCGAATAATCGGTGAACAGCCGCAGGTCGTCGGCGATGCGCTGGTCGGGGTTGTCGGTGCCCAGATGCAGCAGCTGCATCAGGTAATAGCGATGGTCGCGCAGCCAGTCTTCCAGCCAGCGGCCGGTCAGCCAGCGGCGCCAGCGCAGCCGCAGCATCTGGCTCAGGTAGGTCTGGTAGACGGCGACGATGATGAACACCACCGCCATGCCGCAGAACTGCAGCAGGTATTTCTTGAAGTCGCCGAAATCCTTGTTCTGCAGCGAATTATAGAAATTGTTGTTCCAGAAATTGAACCAGACGCTCAGCGCCACCGAGCCGAGGTTGAGTCCGACGATGACGGCGAGCAGGACCCAGGCGCTGCGCTTCTCGTCGGATTGCGTCCAGTAGGGCTTGGCGAGCAGCCAGAGGGCGCGGAAAAAAGCGGCAAGTTTCGACATGGATGATCCTTCGGGGAAGCCGGCAGCATGGCCGCCGCCGGTCATCATGGCGGCATCCGCGGCGGCGGCGAAATTAAATTAAGTTCATCCGGACCGCCATCACGCCGATGTGCGCATCAGTTCAGGGCATAGCGCACCGGCACGATATAGGTGGTGCGGGTCACGCCGGGAGAAAATTGCGGCGGCGGATAGGGCGCGGCGCGCTCGGCCATGGCCTGCGTCGCCGCATCCAGCAGGGCAAAGCCGCTGGATTGGTAGAGGCGCGCCTGCAGCAGCCGGCCGGAGCCATCGAGGGTGAGGGCGATCTGCACGATGCCTTCCTGGCGGCGCAGCCGGGCGGCCTGTGGGTAGTCGCGGAACCGCTGCAGCCAGGTATGCAGGATGGCGCCATAGTTTTCTGCGGCCGGCGGCGTGGCGGGCGCGGTCTCGGGCAGGGCCGGCGCGGCGACGGACGGCAGGGTCAGGGGCGCGGCCGGGATAGCGGGCGACGGTGCGGGCACTGGCGGCATAGCGGTGACCGGCGCAGGCCGCGGCTTGGGCGGCGCCGGTTTTGTCACCGGCTTTGCTACCGGTTTTTCCGCCGCGCGGGGCTGCGGTTCTGGTTCAGGTTGTGATTCGAGCCGTGGTGCCGGCCGCGGTTCAGAGTGTGGTGCCGGCACCGCTGGTGCCGGTTCGGGCGCGGCGGCCGCCGGCGCGGGCAGCATGACGAGTTCGATCACCGGCGGATCGGGCGGCGGCCTGTCCTGTCCGAGCAGGAGCAGCGCCGCCGCCACGAGGCCGGCATGCAGCAATCCGGCCATGGCGGTGCCCCGCCATGGCCAGTCGGCCGCTGCCGCCGTCAGGGACGGCCGCTCAGAAGCGGACGCGCATGCCGCCATAGATGGTCCGCCCGTCGCCGGGGTAGAAGGTTGCCGTGCTGGCACTGGCCGTGGTGACCGGGCCGAAGTCGGTGATGTAGCGTTTGTCGGCGAGATTGCGGCCTTCGGCGAACAGCGACACGCCGTTCGGCAGGTCGATACCGGCAGTGACGCCGATCAGCGCATAGGACGGTGTCTTCTGCGTGTTGGCGTAATCGACGAAAGCGCCGTCCGGCACCCAGTCGAGCGCCGGCGCGACGTAGATGCCGTCGGCCCTGGCATAGCGGATCACCGTGCGCAGCACGGTCTGCGGAATGCCGGGGATGCGGTTGTCGCCATACTGGGCGTCGCCGTCGAAGCGGAAATCGCTCCAGTTCCACAGCTGCGACAGGGTCACGCTGTCGCCGGATTGCGGCCCGGAGAGGTCGTCGGCCAGGCGGACCGAGCCGCCGAACTCGATGCCCTGGTGGATGGTATGGCCGGCATTGAAGGTCGAGGCCGGAATACTGCTGTTCGTCGTGAACTGCAGCATCTCGCCGTCGATCCGCGAATGATAGGCGGTGACATCCCAGCCGAAGCGCTCATACCGGCCGCGCGTGCCGGTTTCCAGCGTCCAGGCCTTCTGCGCGTCCAGCGGCACGAAACGGGTGCTGCTGAAGCCGCTCTGCACCAGGTCGCTGAAATCCGGCACGTCCTGGCTGCGGGTGACGTCGATGAAGGCCTGAATGTTCTTGCGCGGCTCCCACAGCAGGCCGAGCTTGGGGTTGATGCCGTCATAATCGCGGCTGGATTCACCGCCGGCGGTGAAGTTGCTGTAGTCGCGCTCGCTACGGAACAGCTTGGCGCCGGTCATCAGCGCCACGTCGGGCAGGAAGTAGTAACGGTTCTCGGCATAGGCCTCGTAGTTGCGGGCATCCTGCTCGGCGCTCAGCGTCTGGCTGCCGCGCGAGCCGCTGACATTGGTGAACTGCCTGGCGTCGTTGTTGCCGGCGGTGGCACGGGCACCGAGGATCAGGTCGTTGCGGTTGCCGCCGATGGTGTAGTTGCCGGTCCAGCGCGGCGCGATGCCATAGGTCCAGCCATCCTGGTCGATCACCTGGAAGATCGGATGGAACAGCGACTTGTGGATCGCCCAGACGGCGACATCGAGCTGGCCGTCATCGGCGAGCCAGCTCGTCTTGTTGGCCAGGCGCTGCACATGCTCGACGCGGGCCTGATCGCCCGACAGCGCAGTCGACGCCGCCATGCGCGGTGCCCCGAGCGCCTGGTTCAGTGTCAGCGTGCCGGGCAGTTTCTGGTCGACATTGTAGCTGCCGAAATAGAAGCGGGTTTCCAGCCCGGCGCGCGGCCGGTAGCCGGCATTGAGGTTGACCTGGGCGTAATTGCCCTCCTCATGGTCGCGGAAGCCGTCGGCGTGGCGCAAGGTCACATTGCCGAGAAAGTCGGTATCGCCGACCACACGCGAGACCTGGGCACTGCCCTGCACGGTGCCATAGCCGCCGCCCGACAGGCTGGCGATATTCGGCGCCACCGCGGTATAGGCGCTCGGCGTCACGAAGTTGATGGCGCCGCCCAGCGTGGTCGAGCCGTAGGACAGGCCGTTGCCGCCCTTGTAGATCTCGATGGCCTGCAGCGCTTCCGGATCGACCTGGTAGAAGCTGCCGCTGCCATCGGCGAGGTTCATCGGGATGCCGTCCTGCAGGATCTCGATGCCGCGCGTGTGGTAGGCACGGCTGATGCCTGAGCCGCGCACCGACAGGCGCACTTCCTGGCCATAGCGGTTCTGCACATAGACGCCGGGCGCATCCTGCAGCATGTCGCGCATATTGGTGGCGAAGCGCTGCTTGAAGGTCTCGGCGTCGATGAAGCCGACCGAACCGGCGGTCTGCTCGATCGCTGCTTTCTGGTCGGCGACGCTGGGGACCGTCGGCGTGCCGGTGGCGGCCGGCGCGGTGACCTGCAGGGTCGGCAGCACGGCCGGTGCGGCTGTGTCGTTGCTGCCGGATGTGGTCTGAGCGTGGGCGGTGATTGGCAGGCCAGCCAGCAGGCCGAGCGCCAGCAGGTGCCGTCCGGGTCGAGGACCGGATGAACGGAAAAGTCGAGTCATGTGTTTGCGTCCCGGTTTTCACCACAGGGGGCGCATGGCGCAGGCCCCGGCGCGCACGCGCGTCATCGCGCGCTGCACCGGCCGCGGCCATCCCCCCGGATGTCGGTTAAGAGTTCAGTCGCTGTTGCGGAGGATGGCGGTTCAGGGCGTCTTGCCCATCGGCATCGCGCTGGTGGCCCCCGGCGACATCACCGGTACATCGATGGTGACCGTGCCCGCCTTCTCGAAGGTGAGCGTCAGCGGGAAATGCTCGCCCTGCTTCAGGGGGTGCTTCAGCCCGATCAGCATGATGTGATAGCCGCCGGGCTGCAGCTCGGCCATGCCGCCGGCCGGCAGCGGCACGCCGTCCACCGGGCGCATGCGCATGGCATTGCCATCCATGACATGCTCATGGAGCTCGACATGCTCGGCCACCGGCGAGGCCGCCTTGATGAGCTTGTCGTCGGTCTTGCCGCTGTTTTTCAGCAGCATGAAGGCGCCGCCGACCTTGACCGGGGTGGCGCGGGCAAACGGCGCGGCGATGGCGATATCGCCGACACTGGCGACCGGTTTTGCCGTCGCGGCGTCAGGGTTCATCGCGCCATGGTCCATCTTGGAATGATCCATGGCCATCTGCATGGGCATGCCGCTGCTGTCGGCCACCTGGATCAGTGCCGCCGGATGCGCCAGGGCATGGGGCGACTGGCCCGCGGCGGGGATCTGGTCCCAGTTCACTTTGCTCTCGGTGCAGGTTTGCTCGACCGGCAGCCACAGCTTGGCGCCCGGCGTCTGCGGAATCATCACCACCAGGCCGAACTCGTCGAACTGGTCGCTGGGCAGGATGCCGCGACTCCAGCTGATCGCGGCGATCTCGCTGTCGGCCATCTTGCCGTGGGCGCCGGCTACCGGCTTGTCGAGCTTCTTGCGCTCGATGCCGATCTGCCAGCCGGTCTTGGCCTGCGGCATGGCGCTGACGATGCCGGCCGGGAAACGGACGCGGATGCCGGTGGTCGGCTGGCCGTCGCAGCCATGGCCGACGCGCAGCGCGGTGCGGAAATAGCTGCCCGGCTGCGCCAGCGCCGGATCGGCGACGATATGGGCAAAGGCGGCCGGGATGGCGGTGGTGGCGAACAGGGTGGCGAGCGCGGTGCCCGCGAGGAAAGCACGTGTCATGGGATATCTCCCCGAAGATCCAGAAAATAACAGACAAGGCCGCCCGGCAGGACCGGACGGCAGCGGATCACGACGGGAAAGCGGGTGGCGCACGGGCCTGGGGCGGCAGCCAGGACGGCTGGTCCGGTGTGGTATAGGCCGGCGGAGTGAAAACGGCGGCGGCGATCGCCGCCGGCAGCACCAGCAGCAGGCCGGCCGGCAGCAGGGCATGGGCCAGGCCGGCGGAGGCCAGGCAGATCGGGCAGCTGCGTTCGGCTTTCTTGGGGGCCGACGGGTCGAGATCGGCGGGCACCCCGTCCTTGATGGCAATGGTGCGGATGCCGAGCGCGGTGCAGATCACCAGCTGTTCGATGCCGCCCCCGACTGCGGCCTCGGCGCTGGCGGCTTCGGCCATGGCGCGCTGCATGGCGTTGTAGGACAGCGGCAGCAGACCGTGGAAGACCAGCCCGAGCAACGCCACCCAGGCCGCAATATGGCGGCGGGCCGGCAGGAACAGGCGGCGGGTGGCGGTCATGACGGCAGCAGTATACCGGCATCTTGCATCGGGCAAGGGTGGCGGTTTGCCGCACCATTTGCCCTGCCCGGTCGTTCGCCGCCCCGCCGGCGTCCGGCGCTGCCGCAATGATTTCGCTGTCCTGCCCTTGACTTATCCCCGCGCCATTGCTATCTGGCTTGGCAACCGGCCCATCTTCTGCGGGTCGGCGCCGTTCCGGCATCCTCCGCTTTCCCTGCACCATAAGAGCCTCGTATCCGGCTCACCCGAGTTTACGGTGCGACAGCGCGGACTCCGCACAGACGGCGGCAATCCCCCCATCACCTGGCTGCTGCGTTCCTCCCGATGCGGCGCCCAATCTCCCTTCACAATACCTGATCTCCGAGTCCGCAATGAATCTGCAGGAACTGAAATCCAAATCCCCGACCGATCTGCTCGCCTTCGCCGAAGAGCTGCAGATCGAGAATGCGAACACCCTGCGCAAGCAGGACATGATGTTCGCGATCCTCAAGCAGCTCGCCGACAAGGAAGTCGAAATCACCGGCGTGGGCGTGCTCGAGGTGCTGCAGGACGGCTTCGGCTTCCTGCGCTCGGCCGAGGCCAACTACCTGGCCGGCCCCGACGACATCTATGTCAGCCCGAACCAGATCCGCCGCTTCGGCCTGCGCACCGGCGACACGGTGGAAGGCACGATCCGCGCACCGAAGGACGGCGAGCGCTATTTCGCGCTGCTCAAGGTCAACACGATCAACTACGAAGACCCCGAGAACAGCCGCCACAAGGTGCATTTCGACAACCTGACGCCGCTGTATCCGACCGAGCGGCTGAGGATGGAACTGCCCTTCGTCGAAGAGCCCGCGGCGCCCGCCGCCGAGGCACCGGCCAAGGCCAGCAAGACCCCGGTGATCAAGTCGCGCGGCGAAGGCGGCAAGCGCGAGAAGATCGTCTCCGGCGGTCCGAAGCGCGACGTTTCGGCCCGCGTCATCGATCTGATCGCCCCGCAGGGCAAGGGCCAGCGCGCCCTGATCGTGGCGCCGCCCCGCACCGGCAAGACGATGCTGCTGCAGAACATCGCTCATGCCATCAGCTACAATCATCCGGAAGTCTATCTGATCGTTCTCCTGATCGACGAACGTCCGGAAGAAGTCACCGACATGCAGCGCACGGTGAAGGGCGAGGTGATCTCGTCCACCTTCGACGAGCCGGCCAGCCGTCACGTCCAGGTCACCGAAATGGTGCTTGAGAAGGCCAAGCGTCTGGTCGAGCACAAACGCGACGTCGTCATCCTGCTCGACTCGATCACCCGTCTCGCCCGCGCCTACAACACCGTGGTGCCCTCGTCGGGCAAGGTGCTGACCGGCGGTGTCGACGCCAATGCGCTGCAGCGCCCGAAACGCTTCTTCGGCGCCGCGCGTAACATCGAGGAAGGCGGCTCGCTGACCATCATCGCCACCGCGCTGATCGATACCGGCAGCCGCATGGACGAGGTGATCTTCGAAGAGTTCAAGGGCACCGGCAATTCGGAAATCATCCTCGATCGCAAGCTGTCCGACAAGCGCACCTTCCCGGCCATCGACATCACCAAGTCGGGCACCCGCAAGGAAGAGTTGCTGGTCGACAAGGGCGTGCTGGCCAAGATGTGGGTGCTGCGCCGGATCCTCATGCCGATGGGCGGCCAGGATGCCATGGAGTTCCTGCTCGACAAGCTCAAGCATGCCAAGACCAACGGCGAGTTCTTCGATTCAATGAACACCTGAGGCCACGCCTCAGCGGTTTTCCGACACGGGCGGGGGCGACAATCCCCGCCCGTTCTGTTTTGGCGCCATTCAGTTTTGCGGCGTCCGCGCTATACTGGCGACATGGCGCATCCGAGGGACTGGTTCGAGTTTGCCCGCGATCCGGCCAGCGGCACCGAGATGGTGCGCGCCGCCTTCCATGCCCATGCCTATGATCCGCATTTCCACGACCAGGTGCTGGTCGGCGTCACCGAACGCGGCCGCCAGAGTTTCCGCTGCCGCCGCCAGTGGCACCACAGCCTGCCCGGCCGGGTGATCCTGTTCGGCCCCGGCGAGACCCATGACGGCGAGGCGGCGGAAGAATCTGGCTTCGTCTACAGCATGCTGTATTTCGACCCCGGCTGGCTGCTCGATGCCGCCGAAGCCTGTGCCGGCCGGCGCATCGGCACCGGCTTGTTCGACTTCCCCCAGGTGCTGCAGGACGAGCCGGCGCTGGCACCGGCGATCTTTGCCGCCACCCGGCAGATCGCCAGGCCCGACAGCGCCATGCATCGCGATGCGGCGCTCGATGCCGTGGTCGCGCTGCTGGTGCAGCACTATGGCGCGCAGCCGGCCGCCGCAGGCAGCAATACCGTCGACCACGGCATTGCTGCTCGCGCCCGCGATGCCATCGATGCTTCGCTCGACGCGGATATCGGCCTCACGCGGCTGGCCGATCTGGCCGGCACTGACCGCTTCCGCCTGCATCGCAGCTTCAAGGCAGCCTATGGCCTGGCGCCGCATGCCTGGCTGGTACAGCGCCGGCTCAACCTGGCCCGCCGCCTGCTGGCGCAGGGCGAGGTGCCGGCGGAAGCCGCCGCCGCCGCCGGCTTCGCCGACCAGAGCCATATGGGGCGCTGGTTCCGCCGCGCCTTCGGCATGACGCCTGCGGCCTATCGCCGGGCCTGCACAAATCTTCCAGACACGGCGGGGGCCTGAACGGCATCCTTACTGCATTGCCATGCAGGAGACGATGCCGTGTTCGAGACCAAGATCGCCGTTGTGGTGCGCGATGACCTTGCCGTCTGGCAGAAGCTGAATGTGACGGCGTTTCTGGCCAGCGGCATCGCCGCCGCGCAGCCCGAAACCATCGGCCAGCCTTACGTCGACGCGCTCGGCCGCGGCCATACCGCGCTGTTCGGCCAGCCGGTGCTGGTCTTCGCCGCCACGGGTGACGCGCTACGCCGGGCCTATGCCCGCGCCCGCGAGGGCGGCCTCGTCATTGCGCCCTATATCGAGGCGATATTCGCCACCGGCCATGATGCCGCCAACCGGGCGGTGTTTGCCGCAGGCGAAGCGGACAGCCAGACCTGGGCCGGGCTGGCGCTGCACGGGCCGCGCAAGGCGGTCGACAGGGCCGTGAAGGGCCTCAAACTGCACGGCTGACCGGCTCTCGTATTTGTTACAGGCCAGGTCATGGCCGGCGTCGCTTTTTCGCCGCAGTTGCCGCGCAGCCTTGCTGGATCACCCGAACCGCATCCGCAGTCACACGGGAGGATCCCTTATGCCACGCAGACATTTCATCGCCGGGCTCGCCCTACCGGGCCTTGTTGGGCTGGCGTTAACAGGCACCGCCATGCCGGCGCAGGCCGCACAGACCACCATCACCATGCATGCGATCTCGGCCGATGGCATCGGCGGCGACCTTGGCACCATCACCGCCCGCGACACACCGCAGGGCCTGCTGCTGGTCCCCGATCTCGACAGGCTGGCGCCGCCGGGCCCGCATGGCTTCCATGTCCACGCCAAGGGCAGCTGCGGTCCCGGCCCGGGCGACGACGGCAAACCGGCAGCCGGCATGGCCGCCGGCGGACATTACGATCCGCGCCATACCGGCAGGCATCTCGGCCCCCTTGATGCGGGCGGCCATCTCGGCGACCTGCCGCCGCTGGTGGTCGAGGGCAATGGCCGGGCGACCCTGCCGGTGCTGGCGCCGCACCTGAAGGTGAAGGATCTCGCCGGCCATGCGCTGATGATCCATGCCGGCGGCGACAATTTCAGCGACCAGCCGGTCAAGCTGGGCGGCGGCGGCGCCCGCATCGCCTGCGGCGTGGCGAAATAGCCGTGGGCTGAACGTTCCAGGCGGTTATGACAGATCGTCGCATCGCCGGCCGGCGGCTTGCGGGCCGGCGGATCCTGTTGCTATAAAATTGAAAATCATTCGCAAACAGGATGTCCGTGATGGCCTCGCCGCTTCGCTTTGCCGGGTTTTCCGCCGCTTTCGCCCTTGCCGCCAGCTTTGCCCTGCTGGCTGTGCCGCCGGCGCGTGCCGATGACGCGCCAGTCTACAAGCTGATCATCAAGGATCATAAGTTCCAGCCCGACACCATCGAGGTGCCGGCCGGCAAGAAGTTCGTCATCGAGGTGCATAACCAGGATGACACGCCAGAGGAATTCGACAGCAACGCCCTGCACCGCGAGAAGATCGTGCGCGGCGGCGGCACCGGTAATGTCAACCTCGGCCCGCTTAAAGCCGGCAGTTATCCCTTCATCGGCGAGTTCCACGAGAGCACCGCCAAGGGCAAGGTCGTCGCCAAGTAAGCGCGGAACAGGAGCGCCATCATGCTGGCCGCAGCCGTCATTGTCTTCCGCGAAGCGCTTGAAGCAGCGTTGATCGTCGGCATCGTGCTGGCCGCCACCAAGGGCGTGATCGGCAGCCGGCGCTGGGTCGCCGGCGGCATCGCGGCCGGCATCCTCGGCGCTGCACTGGTGGCGCTGTTTGCCGACCGCATCGGCAATGCCTTCGGCGGCAACGGCCAGGAGCTGTTCAACGCCTTCGTGCTCGGCGCCGCGGTCCTCATGCTGGCCTGGCATAACATCTGGATGAAAAAGCACGGCCGCGAACTCGCCGCCCATGTCGGCAGCGTCGCCGACGAAGTGCGCGCCGGCGGCCGGCCGCTGTCGGTGCTGGCGGTCATCGTCGGCATCGCCGTGCTGCGCGAGGGCGCCGAGACCGTGCTGTTCCTGTATGGCATCATCGTCGGCAGTTCGGCCGAAACCCTGCCGGCGACCTTTGCCGGGGGCCTGCTCGGCCTGGTGCTCGGCGCTGCCGCGGGCGCGCTGCTCTATCTCGGCCTGCTGCGCATTCCCGGCCGCTACCTGTTTTCGGTCACCGGCGCCATGGTCACCCTGCTGGCCGCCGGCCTGGCCGCGCAGGCCGTTACCTTCGTGGCTGCCGCCGGCCTGATCGACGGCATCGGCCCGGTGCTGTGGGACAGCTCGGGGCTGCTGTCGGAAGGCAGCATTCCGGGCCGCCTGCTGCACACGCTGATCGGCTATGCCGACCATCCAACCCTGCTGCAGCTTGTCGTCTACCTCGTCGTGCTGGTCGCCATTCCGGTGGCGGCGCGGCTGGCCAATGGTACTGCGCCCCGGCCGCAGCGGGCGGCGGCCGAGTAACAGAAGTTGGCCGCAGCGCGCTGCGGCCGAATAGTTATCGCGAAGCCTGCCGCGCGCTGAAATCGGCGCCGATCATCAGCATGTCGACCTTGCGGCCGTCGGTCGCCAGCGGCAGGCGCAGAATCTCGTAATTGTGCAGGATGCCGTCGATCACCATGTTGGGCCGTTCGGCAAACGGCACCGCGCGCGCCACCACCTCGGCAAAGGCGGCGCCGATATGCTGGCGATAGGTGTCGCCGGGAAAGTCCTCCAGCCAGCGGCCGGTGGCATCGAAACCGAAGCGGGCGGCGACGCGGCTGCCGATCAGGCGGAAGCGGTACCGCAGGCCGCCGGCGCCGCGATGCACCTCGATCAGCGACAGGTCGCCGAGAATCCACGCCATCTCCAGGGGATCGATGTCGTCGCGGCCGGGCAGCGCATCGCCATGGCGGTGCGCCTGCCAGTAGCCGAGCAGGCGCTGCAGTCGCGGACAGTACAGGTCCTCTGTCGCCGTCACCGCGATCTGTCCCGTCATGGTCTACCGGCCATTCCCGTGTCCCCCCCGCGTTGCCGGGAGTCTAGCGCCGGCACGGGTCCGGCGCTGCGGCCAAATTTTTATCGGCCGGCAGACGGATCGGACTTGTAATTGAAAATCATTCTCATATACTCAGGCCCATCGCGGTTCGCCGCGGTGACTTAGGTCGGCCCCGCCACTCTCGCTGGTCGTGGTGGGGTTCGTGGCCGGTCCGGTACTGTGGGGCATTACCGGGCCGGCCCCGACCGAAGAACCCTCTGAAAATCCAGACAATTCAGGTTTTTTGCCGGTCAGGCGGCGCGCGCCTGCTGCACCAGCCGCACCAGTTCGGCCCGGGCCGTCGCGGCATCGGCGACCGGCCGGGCAAAGCCGAGCCGGGCCAGTTCGCGGCCCTGGTCCCCGTCGCCGCGGATCAGGTCGCAGCCCTCCGGGTCGATGCCGCAGAGCCGCCAGCCATCGCCTGCGCGGCCGAGCAGCCTGGCGGCATAGAGCTGCACGGCATCGGCATGGTCGGCATTCATATGCTGCAGGATCTCCGGCTCGGCTTCGGCCAGTGCCGTCCAGTCGCCGTCCAGCATGTAATCGTCGAACCAGTGGATGCGGCCGAAGCCGGCCACCAGATGGGTGCGTTCGACCGCGATGCGGTAGAAGCCGAAGTCGCCGAAGCCGGCATACATCTCCGCCGAGGGCTGGCGGGCGAGGAAACGCGCCCGGTGGCGCGGATCATCGGTCTTTTCGGCGCGACCCTGCAGGCTGGCGCGCGGGCCGGTCAGCGGTTCGGCGAATCCCGCCGTGCCGTCGCAGAGCAGCGAGACGCGGCCATCGGCGAGAATATTCTTGGTGTGATCGGCCAGCCGCGAGATCAGCAGCAGCGGCGCGCCGTCGAGGTCGAAGGCCACCAGCACCAGCGAGGCATAGGGAGCGCCGGCGAGACTGGTCGCCAGCGTCGCCGTGCGGCAGGCCCGGGCAACCGCCCGCGCCTGCCGCGCCGGAGTGGCGGGCTCGTTCACGGCAGCAGCAGGGTCGAGCCGGTGGTCTTGCGGGCCTCGAGATCGGCATGGGCCTGCGCGGCATCCTTCAGCGCATAGGTCTGCTTGATCTCGATCTTCACCTTGCCCGACTTGACCACGTCGAACAGCGCATTGGCCGAACCGACCAGGTCGGCGCGCTTGGCCGTGTAGGTGACCAAGGTCGGCCGCGTGACGTAGAGCGAACCGCGGCCGGCCAGGATGTTGACGTCGAAGGGCGGCACCGGGCCGGATGCGCTGCCGAAGCTCGCCATCAGGCCGAAGGGCTGCAGGCAGTCGAGCGAGGCCGGCCAGGTATCCTTGCCGACGCCGTCATAGACGACCGGCACGCCGGCGCCCTTGGTGATTTCCTTGACCCGCTCGACGAAATTCTCGGTGCGGTAGTTGATCAGGTGGTCGTAGCCATACTGCCGCGCCAGTTCCGCCTTGTCGGCGCTGCCCACCGTGCCGATCACCGTGGCACCGAGCGCCTTGGCCCATTGCCCGAAGATCAGGCCGACGCCGCCGGCGGCGGCATGGAACAGCACGGTATCGCCCGGCTTGATCTTGTAGGTGCGACGTACGAGGTATTCCGCGGTCATGCCTTTCAGCATCATGCCGGCAGCCTGCTGGTCGGTGATGCCGTCGGGCAGCACGACCACGCGGTCGGCCTGCATCAGGCGTTCTTCCGAATAGGAGCCGAGCGGCTGCGAGGCATAGGCGACACGGTCACCGACCTTGATGTCGGCGACGCCGCTGCCCACCGCAGTCACCGTGCCGGCGCCTTCCATGCCCAGCACCAGCGGCAGCGGCAGCTTGTAGAGGCCGCTGCGATGGTAGGTGTCGATATAGTTGAGGCCGGCCGCGGTGTTCTTCAGGCGAATCTGGCCGGGGCCGGGATCGCCGACCTCGATCGTCTCCCACTTCATCATCTCGGGGCCGCCGGGGGTGTGGATGCGGATGGCATGCACCATGACCTGTAATCCTCTCTCTGGGTTTTTGTTTTCTCGTTGACGCGGCTGGTGGGGGCGGCTTCAGCCCAGATGCTTGCGGAAGAAATCCATCGTGCGCTGGTTGGCGAGATCGGCGGCCGCCTTGTCGTAATGCTCGCCGCCGACGCGGGCGAAGGCATGGTCGTTGCCGACATAGTCATAGCGCGTGATCAGCGGCCAGGCCTTCAGCGCCTCGGCGATCTTGGCCTGCGCTTCCTTCGGCGTGAACTTGTCCTCGGTGGCGCAATGCAGCATCAGCGGGTGTCTGATGTTTTTCGCCTCGTCGAGATGGTCCTGCAGCATGACACCGTAAAAGCCGACGGCGGCATCCACATCGCTGCGGCAGGCCATCAGGTAGGCGAGCCGGCCGCCGAGGCAGTAACCCACGGTGCCGACCTTGCCGCCGACGCCGGGCAGCTTGCGCAGCACGGCGAGCGACGATTTCAGGTCCTCGATGCCGAGATCGAGGTTGAAGCCGCCGAACAGCTTGAAGGCCTGGTCCCACTCCTCCTTGGTCTGGTCGGTGATGTCGATGCCGGGCTGCTGGCGCCAGAACAGGTCGGGGCAGAGCGCAACATAGCCCTGGGCGGCGAGGCCGTCGCAGATGTCGCGCATCACCTTGTTGACGCCGAAGATTTCCTGGATGACGAGGATGCCGGGTCCCCCCTTGGCAGATCCCTTGCCTGCGGCCGGTTCGGCCAGATAGCCGGTGAAGCTGCCGCCGTCATGGGCCTTGATGTCGATGCTGCGGGCCATGGGATCCTCCTGTTTGCGTATACGATGCCGCAAGGCGGAGAAACTCTAGCGGCAGCCCGCCGCGGCAATCAACCGCCGACGGGAGGAATGGCGCCGATCAGCAGCATATTCACGGTTTCGCCGTCGTCGGACAGCGGCAGCAGCAGCACCTCGAAACGATAGCGCCGCCGGGCCGTCATCAGGTCGCGGAATACCCGCAGCGGTTTCTGCTTCGTAAGCACCCGGGTCATGTCACGGCGGGCGACGGCATCGAATTCTGGATCGTCGGTATCTGACGTGCTGGTCATTTCCGAGTCCAGATCCATCACGCGGGCAAGGTTGCTGCCGAAGACGCGGAATTCGAAATGGTCGCTGCCGGGCCGGACTTCCGCCAGATTGACCCAGCCGAGCGCATAGCGGAAATCGACCGGGTCGATATCGGCCCGCGCCGGGGCCATGCGGCCGCCGCGCCGTTCCAGCCAGTAGGCATAGAGGCGCCGCAGCACCGGATGCTGCAGGCCGGCGGGCGTGTCATAGAGTTCGGCAAACCGGTAGGGCGGCTCGTCGGGCGTCCCGGCCGGGGCCATGGCTCAGCGGTTCGCCACCGCGGCCGGCCGGTCCGTCGCGCTGCTGCCGAACAGGTCACCCTGGCGCTCGGGCTGCCAGGCGCCCTCATGTTCCAGCAGCCAGCGTTTGGTGACGACACCGCCGCGTCCCGAATAGCCGCCGGTACGGCCGCCGGCGGCGAGGATGCGGTGGCAGGGAATGATCACCGGGATCGGGTTGGCGCCACAGGCGCCGCCGACCGCCTGGGCCGCCGAGGCGCTGCCGGCCGGTGCCTCTACAATGCCGCCGGCGGCGAGCGCGGTGGCGCAGTCGCCATAGGTGCGGGTCTCGCCGGCCGGGATGGCCAGCATGAAATCCCAGACCGCACGCTGGAAGACGCTGCCGCGGGGATGCAGCGGCAGGTCGAAGCGGAAATGCCCCTCCGCGAAATAGGCAGCCAGCTGGCGCGCGGCCTCGGCCAGCAGGGCCTGCTCGCTGCCGGGCGCTTCCGTCTGCCGGCCCCAGTCAAGTGCAATAACAGCACCACCGGCGGCACGTATGGTCAGTGGTCCGAGCGGGCTGTCGAGGCTGATATGGCTGGCAACGGCGACTTCTGCGGGCATGGTTTCCGTCCTTGCCGTCCGCTCCGGGGCCGGCTCTGGACTCCGGCGGACGGCTCACTATGTTGGGCCCATTCATACCACGACCGCCTTTTCCGGAGTATCCGCTTATGACGCAGTCATCCGCCGCGCAGACACCCGTCCCACAGACTCCGGTGCCCCAGACTCCGGTGACCGTGCTGACCGGCTATCTCGGCGCTGGCAAGACCACCCTGCTGAACCGTATCCTCACCGAACCGCACGGCAAGAAATATGCCGTCATCATCAACGAGTTCGGCGAGGTCGGCATCGACAATGACCTGGTGGTGGATGCTGACGAGGAAGTCTTCGAGATGAACAACGGCTGCATCTGCTGCACCGTGCGCGGTGACCTGATCCGCATCATCGAGGGGCTGATGAAGCGCAAGGACCGCTTCGACGGCATCATCGTCGAGACCACCGGGCTGGCCGATCCGGGGCCGGTGGCGCAGACCTTCTTCGTCGACGAGGATGTCGCCCGCCGTGCCAAGCTCGATTCCATCGTCACCGTGGTCGATGCCCGCCATCTGCCGGCGCGGCTGAAGGACAGCCGCGAGGCGGAAGAACAGATTGCTTTCGCCGACGTGATCGTGCTGAACAAGACCGATCTGGTCAGCCCGGCCGAACTCGCCGATGTCGAGGCGCGCATCCGTGCCGTCAACAAGTTCGCGCCGATCCACCGGGCCGCCCGCTGCGATGTGGCGCTTGACAAGATACTCGACCGCGGCGCCTTCGATCTCGACCGCATCGTCAGCCTGGAGCCGGACTTCCTGAAGAAGACCCCGGCCCATGGCGAGCCGGGTCATGTGCATGACGAGCACTGCGGCCATGACCATCACGATCACCACCATCATCACGACCATAACCCGGCGCATGGCGAACCCGGCCATGTGCATGACGAACATTGCGGCCGTGACCATGAGCATGATGCGACAGTGAAAAGCGTGTCGCTGACCGCCACCGTGCCGATCGATGCCCGCAAGTTCGACGCCTGGATCGGCGAACTGCTTGCGACCCAGGGGCAGAACATCCTGCGCAGCAAGGGCATCCTCGATTTCAAGGGCTCCGACAAGCGCTTCGTGTTCCAGGCCGTGCACATGATCAAGGACGGCGATTTCCAGCGTCCGTGGCGCGACGGCGAGCCGCATGTCTCCAAGCTGGTTTTCATCGGTCGCGAACTTGATGCCGCTGCCCTGCAGCAGGGTTTCAATGCCTGCCGCGCCTGAGCCGGCCGCAGCCGCGCAGGTCGGCTTCCGCGCATACCTCTGGCAGTTTAAGGCCGGCGTGGTGGCGGTGGCCGCCGCCGAAGCCGCCGGCCTGGCCGGCTTCGGCCTTGGCGATGGTTCGATCGCACTCAGGCCGTTCGACGATCCGGAAGCCGCCAACACGCGGCGGCTGATCGTGCACGAGAATGCCGCGCTGCTGTCCCTGGTAGCGGCGCCGGGCGGGCATGGCTTCCTGTCGGGCGGCGATGACGGCCGGCTGGTGCGCACCGCCGCCGATGGCACGGCGGACGAGCTGGCCAGCGTGCCGCGCAAGTGGATCGAGCATGTGGTGGCGGCCGATCACGGTAATGCGCTCAACAGCCAGATCGCCTATGCCGCCGGCAGGCGGGTCGGCCTGCTGGATGGCACCGGCCGCGAGATCGCGGCCTGGGACGACCACCCCAGCACGGTGACCGGGCTCGCCTTCAACCCGAAGGGCAAGCGGCTGGTCGCCTCGCATTACGGCGGCGTCAGCCTGTGGTGGGCCAAGGCCGAAGCGCAGCAGCCCAAGCGCTTCAGCTGGAAGGGATCGCATGTCGCGGTCACCTGGTCGGGCGATGGCCGCTTCGTGATCACCGCCACCCAGGAAAGCGAGCTGCACGGCTGGCGGCTCGCCGATGGTGCCGACATGCGCATGAGTGGCTATCCGGCCAAGCCGAAGAGTCTCAGCTGGTCGCGCGACGGGCGCTGGCTGGCGACCAGCGGCGCCGAGGTGGTGGTGGTGTGGGATTGCCGCGGCAAGGGGCCGATGGGTTCGGCGCCGGTGGAACTCAGCCGCGGCGCGCAGGTCACCAGCGTCGCGTTCCATCCGCGCCACGGCCTGGTCGCCTCGGGCCATGCCGACGGCCAGATCCGGCTCGGCCGGCTGGCCGACCAGTCAAGCATCGACCTGGAGCGCGTCGGCGCGGCGCCGATCACCAGTCTGGCCTGGACGCGTGATGGTCGCTGGCTGATCGCCGGCGGCGAGGACGGCGCGGCGGGCCTGCTCGATTTCGAGGCGGGTAGCTAGGTCTTTATCGCGCGACGCGCGCGGCCCACTCTTATCGCGCGACGCGCGCGGCTCTGGCGATGCGCAGCAGCGCGTCGCCGCAGGCGGCTGCGGCCGGCATGCCGGTGCTTTTCGCGGTCAGCTCGGCATCGGTAAGAATTTCCAGCGCCCGCATCAGCCGCGTCGATGACCATTGCCGCATCTGCCGCTCGAAGCCGGCCTTGCGCGTCCAGTGCACGCCCAGCCGCGTCGGGTCGACGCGGCCGCCGGTTTCCGTTTGCGCGGCGGCCAGATGCAGCTTCTGGCCATGCTTCTGGGCGACACGCAGGATCGCCACCGGCGATTCGCCGGCGTTCTCGCAGCGGGTCAGGGCATCGGTCAGTGCGTTGAAGTCGCCGCCAAAGGCGGCAAAGGCGGCATCGTCGAGGAACATCGTGCTGCTGTCGCCGACCACCGCCTCGCAATCGTCGAGGCTGATCGGCGTCGCATCCTCGCCCTTGTAGAGCAGCAGCTTGGCGATCTCGCCGCGGGTGACCATGCGATCGGTGCCGAGATTGTCGGTCAGCCAGGCGACCGCCTCGGGCAGGATGCGTTTGCCGGCCTCGGCCACCATGGTCTCGATCAGGGTCTGCAGGGCGCGGGCATCGTCGGCATAACAGCCGATCGCGGCAGCCACGGAGCAATCCTCGAAGGCGCCGCGCAGGGAGGAGCGGGCCGCCAGTTCGCCAGCCTCGACCACGACAAGCGCGTCGCCGAGGGGATCATCGAGAAATCCCTGGAACAGCTTGGCCAGCCGGTCGCCGGCGCCGGAGATCATGACGACCCGTCGGCCGCCGGTCAGCGCGATGGCGGCGGCTTCATCGGCCAGCCGCGCCGGGTCGTCCTGCAGCTGGGCGCCGGTCAGGGTGGTGACGCGGAAGGGATCGGACAGATCCTCGACAACGCTGGCGGCAACGGCCTTGGCGCGTTCGCGGATCAGGCCGGCATCGCTGCCGAACAGCAGGACGGCGCGGATATCGGGCCGCGGCTTGCGGACGAAGGCTTCAGCGTCCCGTGCCTGCAGCTTCACCAGCTGCTTTCTCCTTGCTGTATTTTCCGAAGTAATTTCCGAGCCGCAGCCGCAGCTGTTCAGCGGAATCCTGCAGCGCTCGCTCGCGCGCATTCTTTTCACTGATCAGGTTGGAATAGTCGGCAATCGTGAGGTTGTAGGAAGAATACGAGGATATTGAGATATTGTAGAGTGAACGTCCACTCTCATAATCACGCAGGGTGTAGGAAACCGTCACGATCAGGTTGTTTCGGGTCACTTCCTCGCTGCGCGTCGTGAAGACCGCGCTGATCGATTCGGTGATCTTGTATGCGAGCAGATAGCGTGGTCGCGACGGGCTGCCGAGGGGTGTCAGCAGGTCGAGCAGGTCGTTGCGCAGCAGCTGGTCGCGACGATCCTCCGGCTGGGCAATCATGACATCGGAAAATTCGGCAACCGTGGTGCCCCCGGCGGCGCTTTCCTTGTACATCGGCCGGAAGCCGCAGCCGGCAAGGGCCGCGGCCAGCACGATCGCGGCCAGGCCCCTAGACCACCACATTGACGATCCGGTTCGGTACGACAATCACCTTGCGGACCGGCTTGCCGTCGATGGCGCGTTGCACGTTGTCGTTGGCAAGAGCCAGTGTTTCCAGTTCGGGCTGCGTCATGTCGCGGGCCACTTCAATGGTGGCGCGCAGCTTGCCGGCCACCTGCACGGCGATGGTGACGGTGTCATCATGGGCCAGGGTGGCATCGGCCTGCGGCCAGGGCTGGTCGAGCAGCAGGCCGTCATTGCCCAGCGCTTGCCAGATTTCCTCGGCCAGATGCGGGACCATCGGACCGATCAGCTTGGCCAGCGTCTCCAGCGCCTCGCGCCGCGTCCAGGCGGCCGCAGCATCCTCGTCCTTCGCCGCTTCCAGCAGGTTGGCGAATTCGTGAATACGGGCGACCGCCTTGTTGAAGTGGAACTGTTCAAGATCCTGGGTCAGCGCCGCTATCGTCTTGTGCAGCGCGCGGCGCAGGCTGACGGAATCGTCGGGCCAGTCGGCCGGCATCGGGGCCTGCCGGGCGGCAATCGGACCGGCCGGTTCGGCAACCAGCCGCCACAGCCGCTGGGTGAAGCGCCAGGCGCCGGCCACCCCGGCCTCGGTCCATTCGAGATCGCGTTCCGGCGGACTGTCGGACAGCATGAACCAGCGTGCGGTGTCGGCGCCGTAGGTATCGATGATCAGGCCGGGGTCGATGACGTTCTTCTTCGACTTCGACATCTTCTCGGTACGGCCGACGGTGACCGGCGCCCCGGTGCGGACATGCACGGTCAGGCCGTTTTCCCTCTTCACTTCCGTCGGCAGCAGCCAGGCACCATTCGCATCACGATAGGTTTCGTGGCAGACCATGCCTTGCGTGAACAGGCCGGCGAAGGGTTCGCCGTCGGGCAGCGAGAGGTGTCCGGTGTCACGCAGCGCGCGGGTGAAGAAGCGCGAATACAGCAGATGCAGGATGGCATGCTCGATGCCACCGATATACTGGTCGACCGGCATCCAGTAATCGACCTCTTCCTTGATCAGCGGCACTTCGGCGCGCGGGCTGCAGAAGCGGGCGAAGTACCACGAGCTGTCGACGAAGGTGTCGCAGGTATCGGTCTCGCGCCGCGCCGGCTTACCGCAGGTCGGACAGGCGACATGCTTCCAGCTCGGATGGTGATCGAGCGGGTTGCCCGGCTTGTCGAAGCTGACATCGTCAGGCAACAGCACCGGCAGGTCGGCTTCCGGCACCGGCACGATGCCGCAGGATTCGCAATGGATCACCGGGATCGGGCAACCCCAGTAGCGCTGCCGCGATACGCCCCAGTCGCGCAGGCGGAAAGTGACGGTGCCCTCGCCGGCCTTCAGCTCTTCCAGCTTTTCGATCGCGGCGCGCTTGGCGGCGGCGACGTCGAGGCCATCGAGGAAGCCGGAATTGACGGCGATGGTGTTGTCGGTATCGGCAAACGCCTGAGTGCCGATTTTGGGTGCCGGCTGGCCTTTCGGTGCCACCACGGCCTTGACGGGAAGATTGTATTTGCGGGCGAAATCGAGGTCGCGCTGGTCATGGCCGGGGCAGCCGAAGATGGCGCCGGTGCCGTATTCCATCAGCACGAAGTTCGCCACGTAGACCGGCAGGGTCCAGGCCGGATCGAAGGGGTGAACCGCTTCGACCGGAATCCGATAGCCTTTCTTTTCGGCTTTTTCGAGTTCGGCTTCCGCGGTGCCGGTGTGGCGGCATTCCTCGATGAAGGCGGCCAGGGCCGGGTCGTTCTTCGCAGCCTCGGCAGCAAGCGGATGGTCGGCGGCGATGGCAACGAAGCTGGCGCCGAACAGGGTGTCCGGCCGGGTCGAATAGACCTCGATTTTATCGGCGCGGCCCTTGAGGGCGAAGGCGAAGCGGGCGCCTTCCGATTTGCCGATCCAGTTCTGCTGCATCAGCTTGACCCGCTCGGGCCAGCGCTGCAGGCCGTCCTGCAAGGTCTGTAGCAGGTCGTCGGCATAAGCCGTGATCTTGAGGAACCATTGCGACAGCTTGCGCCGCTCGACCACGGCGCCGGAGCGCCAGCCGCGGCCGTCGATCACCTGCTCGTTGGCCAGCACGGTCATATCGACCGGGTCCCAGTTGACGAAGCTCTCCCGGCGATAGATCAGGCCGGCTTTCAGGAAATCGAGGAACAGCTTCTGCTGGTACTGGTAATAGCCGGGATGGCAGGTGGCGAATTCGCGACTCCAGTCCAGCGACAGGCCCATGCGCTGCAGCTCGGCGCGCATATTGGCAATGTTGTCGTAGGTCCAGGCGGCCGGATGTACCTTTTTCTCCTGGGCGGCGTTCTCGGCTGGCAGGCCGAAGGCGTCCCAGCCCATCGGATGCAGTACGTTGAAGCCGCGCGCGCGTTTGTAGCGCGCGACCACGTCGCCCAGTGTGTAGTTGCGCACGTGGCCCATATGGATACGTCCCGACGGATAGGGAAACATCTCGAGGACATAGTATTTCGGCCGGGCCGGATCGGCTTCGGCGCGAAAGGCCTGGCGTTTGTCCCAGACCTGCTGCCACTTTTTTTCGACCGCTTTTGCGTTGTAGCGGGACATCTACGCTTCCGTTGCTGCTGGGTCCGGTGCCGGACGGTACTGGGGACGGCGCCGCCGTCAGCGCTGCGCTTCGGTCTCCATGCGGAACTCTCGTGCGCGCTGCAGGATGGCGTTTTCGATATTGACCGCGGTGTCTGTGGCCGTCGGCTTGTCGGTCCAGCCCTTGTCGTCATGGATCTGGCGGAAGACGCTGACGCGCAAGCCATCGGCGCGCAGGGCACGATCAAGGATGTAGACCGTCACCTTGAGGCGTTCGTTCGGGGTCTGCTGCGGCGTATACCAGTCGGTGATGATGACGCCGCCGAAGGGATCGGCCGAAGCCAGAGGCATGAAGGAGATGGTGTCCAGCGTGGCGCGCCACAGATAGCTGTTGACGCCAATTCCACTGCCGCCACCACCTTCTTCCGGCTTTTTCTTGTTGGAACCGAAGATATCGAGGCCACCGCCGCCGAAGACGCTATCGCGCTCACTGCTTGGCGCCGGGTTATAGGTCCCGTAGGGGCCTTTTTCAGGATAATAGGTCTTAGTCTCGCCGTCATCGGGCGAGGCGCAGCCGCCGAGGGATAGCATGACCGGCAGCAGCAGCACGGCGAGGCCGGAAACCGGCAGCGAAATCAGGCGCGAAACGGCCATGGTGGCGGAACCTTCCCAAACGCAATAACGGGCGTGGGATAGCATAAATCCTGCCCCGAGGCCAATCACCGTCATCCAATATGGCGGGCCGCTCATTTTTACACAACAATAGTGTTGTAAATGAATGGCCATGAATTTTCCCTTAATCGCGAAGATTCGCCAGATCGATATTTTATCATTATATTACAATTGCTTACGTGGAAGCCGCATGCGGCTGGCCCACCCAGTATGGATTTCAGCGCCGGCCCCACTCGGCCACCCACTTGCTTCAGCCGTTCAGGGCGACATCGGCGCCGGCGGGGATGGCGCGGGGTCGTCATTTCCGCCACAGCATTGGGAGGGGCGGGTCAGCGTCGCTGTCCTGGCGACGAATCGCCCGGACGGATTCGGTGTGGCGCGATTGCAACAGTAATCGGAAAAGCAGGCCGGATTCCCATGCTTTAATTGACACTTGCAGGGGGGCAGTGGCTTCATCCCTGACGATCACTCAGCCCACCCGGGCTGATTGTTCGTTGCTCGCCGCCGGGCACTGCAATGCTGGCGGCAAGTACTGCAACCCAAATCCCGGTGGGAGAGGAAAAGAGGAACATGAAGAAGACGCTGCTTCTGCAAACCGCGCTCGTGGCTGCTGCCGGCATGATGCTGGCCGACGCTGCGACCGCCCAGGACAAGGCCGTTCCGATCGGTGTCACCGTCGGCGGCTACATGGTCCGTTCGTTCAGCGTGCAGGACCGCGGTGTTCAGCAGGTTGATCAGCCGGCTGCCACCTTCGCGGCGCCTGACGCGGAAATCTGGTTCAACATCCGCTCTGTTCTGGACAACGGCACCGTGATCGGCGGCCGTATCGAGCTGGAAGGCTCGACCGAAAGCGACCAGATCGACGAATCCTACCTGTTCGTCGAGAAGCATGACCTTGGCCGTATCGAAGTCGGTTCAACCGACCTCGTGCCCAACAAGATGCTGTACGGCACCCCGAACGCCATCCCGGGCGACTCGACCACGGTGACCGGCGCTTCGGGCGATTTCTTCGGTAGCAACTCCTACATGATGTGGTTTGCTTCGAATCCGAACGACAAGGAGCACATCAACATCTATACCTCCTCGAACCGCTATTTCGGTTCGAAGGTTGGCAAGGGTCTGCAGCTCGGCTTCTCATATATGCCGAACGCCTGTGAAGATCGTGGCACGAGCGCGGGTACGGCTGGCTCCTGCCAGACCTTCTCGTCGGCGGCTAACAGCAGCACCGTCAACAACCTGCATAACGTCTATGCGGCCGCGGCGAACTACGTCGAGTCGTTCGGTCCGGTTGATGCCGCTCTGTATGCCGGCTGGTATCAGGGCACCCCGGGTTCAGGCACGACTGCTGCGCACAATGGTGACACCCTTGGTGGTTACCAGGGCGGCGTGAACTTCGCCTACAACATCGGCGACGGTTCGCAGATTCAGATCGGTGGCCTGTTCACGCAGGAATCGACCGACGCGAATACTGCTAACAAGCATGGCTATGCCGGCGGTCTGAAGTATCTGACCAACGGTTCGAAGGCTGGTTCGGTCGGTATTGGCGTCGAAGGCCGCAAGATCCGCGTTACCGGTAACGAAGAGACCCTGTACATGCTGGGTGTGACCTACCAGGTCGCCACCGGCATCCTGACCTTCGCCGGCGCCGGTCACGAGACCGTCGATCCGGACGGTTCGGCCAGCGACAACAAGCAGACCTTCGGGACTGTCGGTATCCGTCTGGACTTCTGATCCGGTTTCTACCGGGTAAGAAAGGAGAGGGCAGGGAAACCTGCCCTCTTTTTTTATGTAAATTCCGGCCGATTTTCTGGCTGGAAACAGTCTGTTGTATAAATGCAACAGCCCGCGCACGGGCTCATCCCCTGTGTCCGTTGTCACGTCTTTGAGCTTTAAGCCGATTAAGCTTTGGGCATACTGGTGACTAATATGCTGCCGCTAGGGCAATCGCGGGAGATCGTCCTTCGACGCTGACCTGTCACCCCCATAAAGGACTCCCAGGATGAGAAAGACCCTTCTTCTGCAAACCGCGCTCGTCGCGGCTGCCGGCCTGATGCTGGCGGATGCTGCCAGTGCCCAGGACAAGGCCGTTCCGATCGGTGTTACCGTCGGCGGCTACATGACCCGTTCGTTCTCCATTCAGGATCGCGGCGCCCGCCAGGTCGACCAGCCGGCGCAGACCTTCGCGGCGCCGGATGCGGAAATCTGGTTCAATATCCGCTCGGTTCTGGACAACGGCACCGTTGTCGGCGGCCGTATCGAACTGGAAGGCTCGACCGAAAGCGACCAGATCGACGAATCCTACCTGTTCGTCGAGCGTCGTGACATTGGCCGTGTCGAACTCGGCTCGACCGACCTCGTGCCCAACAAGATGACCTACGGCACGCCGAATGCCATTCCGGGTGATTCGACCACCACGGTCGGCTCTGTCGGCGATTTCTTCGGCAGTGATCAGTACCGCCTCCGGTTCAGCGCCATTCCGGACGACAAGGAGCACATCAACCTCTACACGTCGGCGAACCGCTATTTCGGCTCGAAGGCAGGCAAGGGTCTGCAGCTCGGCTTCTCGTATCTGCCGAACGCCTGTGAAGATCGTGGCACGAGTGCGGGTACGACCGGCTCCTGCCAGACCTTCAGCGGCGCTGCGAATGGCAGCACTGTCAACAACATGCAGAACGTCTACGCGGCCGCGGCGAACTACATCGAGTCGTTCGGTCCGGTCGACGCCGCTCTGTTCACCGGCTGGTACCAGGGTCGCCCGGGTTCGGCTTCCAACCCGAACGGCGACACCCTGCAGGGTTACCAGGGCGGCGTGAACCTTGCCTACAACGTCGGCGACGGTTCGCAGGTCCAGCTCGGCGGCATGTATACCCAGGAAGAGCTCGACACGATTTCGGCCAACAAGCACGGCTGGTCGGGCGGCCTGAAATACCTGACGTCCGGCTCCAAGCCCGGTTCGGTCGGTATTGGCGTCGAAGGCCGCAAGGTCCGAGTCACCAACGTCTCCGCCAGTGCCGGCGGCAACGGCCAGGGCTCGGATGAGACCCTGTACATGCTGGGTGTGACCTACCAGGTCGCCACCGGCATCCTGACCTTTGCCGGTGTCGGCAACGAGAAGGTCGAATACGACACTGCCGGTATCTCGGACAACAAGCAGACCTTCGGGACTGTCGGTATCCGTCTGGACTTCTGATCCGGTTTCTACCGGGTAAGAAAAGAGAGGGCAGGGAAACCTGCCCTCTCTTTTTTTGTCGGAATTCCCTGCCGATGCTTTCTTGCCTGTTGCCAGTCCGGGATGCCTGCAGCCGTCACTGTAGCCATTTGGCAACACTGCCGTGCCGATTCCGCCACTGTGATGGCGATCACAGTGTGACTGCGATCACGGACTGAGCCGCAGTGGCAACTCTGGTTATGCTCCGGTCTGCGGGTAACGCACAGGAACCTTCTCTCGACGCTGACACGTCACTCCAAACGAAGGATTCCATAGATGAAAAAGACGCTGCTTCTTCAGACCGCGCTCGTCGCGGCTGCCGGTCTGATGCTGGCGGATGCTGCCAGTGCCCAGGACAAGGCCGTTCCGATCGGTGTCACCGTCGGCGGCTACATGACCCGTTCGTTCTCCGTTCAGGATCGCGGCGCCCGCCAGGTCGACCAGCCGGCCGCCACCTTTGCGGCGCCGGATGCGGAAATCTGGTTCAACATCCGCTCGGTTCTCGACAACGGCACCGTTGTTGGCGGCCGCATCGAGCTGGAAGGCTCGACCGAAGCCGACCAGATCGACGAATCCTACCTGTTCGTCGAACGCCGCGACATCGGCCGTATCGAAGTCGGTTCGACCGACCTCGTGCCCAACAAGATGCTGTACGGCACCCCGAATGCCATCCCGGGCGATTCGACCACGGTGGCTGGTTCGGTCGGTGACTACTTCGGTGGCTCCTACCAGATGTGGTTCGGCGCCATTCCGAATGACAAGGAACACATCAACATCTACACCTCCTCGAATCGCTATTTCGGTTCGAAGGCCGGCAAGGGTCTGCAGCTCGGCTTCTCGTATCTGCCGAATGCCTGTGAAGATCGCGGCACGAGCGCGGGTACGACCGGTTCCTGCCAGACGTTCAGTGCCGCTGCGAACAGCAGCACCGTTAATAATATGCAGAACGTCTATGCGGCTGCAGCCAACTACATCGAGTCGTTCGGTCCCGTCGATGCTGCCCTGTATGCGTCGTGGTACACCGGCAAGCCGGCTTCCAGCACCTTCGCCTCCGCTGGCGGTACCGACAATGTCGGTGGCTATCAGAGCGGCGTGAACTTCGCCTACAATATCGGTGACGGTTCGCAGGTGCAGCTCGGCGGCCTGTACACCCAGGAATCGCTGGACGCGAATACCGCCAACAAGCATGGCTGGGCCGGCGGTCTGAAGTATCTGACCAATGGTGCGAAGCCCGGCTCGGTCGGTCTCGGCGTCGAGGGCCGTAAGGTCCGCGTCACCAACCTGACCAACATCAACGGTGACGGCAACGGCTCCGAAGAGACCCTGTACATGCTGGGCGTGACCTATCAGGTCGCCACCGGCATCCTGACCTTCGCCGGCGTCGGCAACGAGAAGGTCAACTACGACACCGCGAGCATCAGCGACAACAAGCAGACCTTCGGGACTGTCGGTATTCGTCTGGACTTCTGATCCGGCCACACGGTCTGATCTGGAAAGGGAGCCGGGCAACCGGCTCCCTTTTTCTTCTTTTTTGTCCGGCCGGTTGCTAGTGCAGCAGCAGGGTGGCGAGCAGGCCGGTAATGGCCGCGAGCAGGGCCGTTTGCAGAACGCGGATCGGGTCGCGTCCCCGTGCCGTCGGCGATGCGGCAGGGGATATCCCGTCGCCGGCCGGTTTCTCCAGCCGTTCGGCAATTTCCGGCAGCCGGCGGAGAATCCGCAGCAGGCTGCCCGCCGCATCGCGCAGCAGGGCTTCCGGCCCGAGATTGTCGCGCGCCCAGTCCTCGATCACCGGCCGGGCCGCTTCCCAGAAATTGATATTGGGATCGAGGCTGCGCGCCACGCCCTCTACCGTCACCATGGTTTTCTGCAACAGCAGCAGGTGGGTCTGCGTCTGCATGCCGAAGGTTTCGGTGATCTGGAACAACTGGGCCAGCAGGCGGCCGATCGAGATTTCATCGACCGGCCGCCCGAGGATCGGCTCGCCGATCGAGCGGCAGGCCTGGGCGAAGGCGTCGACGTCGCGGTCGGCCGGCACATAGCCGGCCTCGAAGTGGACCTCGGCCGCGCGCCGCCAGTTGCCGGTCAGAAACGCCCCCAGCATCTCGGCCATGAATCGCCGCGTCTTCATGTCGAGCCGGCCCATGATGCCGAAATCGACCAGTTCCAGCCGGCCGTCGGCGGCGACGAACAGGTTGCCGTGGTGCATGTCGGCATGGAAATAGCCGTCGCGCAGCGCCTGCTTGAGGAAGACGCGGATCACCCGGTCGGCCACGGCGGCCGGGTCGAGGCCGGCAGCAATGATCGCGCCGCGGTCCTCGATCGGGATGCCGGCGATGCGCTGCACTGTCATGGCCCGGCGCGCCGTGCGCTGCCAGTCGATGGCGGGGACGATCACATCCTCGTCGTCACGGAAATTGTCGCGCAGTTCGGATGCTGCGGCAGCCTCGAGACGCAGGTCGAGTTCGATGGCCACCCAGGCACGCAGGGAAGCCACCACGTCGCGGGGTCGCAGGCGGTCGAGTCCGGCGACCTGGCGCTCGGCCGCCTCTGCCAGCCAGGCAAAAAGTTCAAGGTCGCGGGCGAAGGCATCGGCAACGCCGGGCCGCAGCACCTTTACCGCCACCAGTTGGCCATCGGTCGTTTCGGCGAAATGCACCTGCGCCACGCTGGCGGCCGCCACCGGGGTGTCATCGAAACTGGCATAGATCTCGTCCAGCGGCCGGCCGAGTTCGGCCGCGACGATGCTGCGCGCGGTGGCGGCGGCAAACGGCGGCAGGCGGTCGCGCAGCTGTCCGAGGTCCGCAGCCAGTGCCTCGCCGACCAGATCGGGTCGCACCGACAGCACCTGGCCGAGCTTGATGAAACTGGGGCCGAGCTCGCCGAAGGCGGCGGCCAGCCGCTCGCCCTCGCGCAGATTCCGCCGGCGCCTGCCGAACAGCGCCTGGAACAGGCCAAGGCCTGTCCGTGCCGCTGCTGGCAGCGGCAGGTCGCGCTGCAGGATGCCAAGTGCATCATGGCGTGCCAGGCAGCGGCCGATGGCAAACAGGCGGAGCAGGTGGCGCAGGTCGGTCAGCACGGGCGTGGCAAATCCGTCAGATGCGCCAGCCGGAATGCAGCGCGGCGATGCCGAAGCTGAGGTCGCGGTGCTGCACATTGCCGAAGCCGGCCGCGCGGATCATCGCCGCGAAGCTTTCCTGGTCGGGAAAGCGGCGGATGCTCTCCACGAGATAGCGGTAGGACTCCTCGTCCTTCGCCACCAGTCCGCCGATCTTCGGCAGGACGTTGAAACTGTAGAGGTCGTAGGCCTGCGCCAGCGCCGGATTGCGCACTTTCGAGAATTCCAGGCACAGAAAGCGCCCGCCCGGCTTCAGCACGCGATACGCTTCGCGCAGCGCGACGTCGATATGGGTGACATTGCGGATGCCAAAGGCAATCGTATAGGCATCGACCGAGCGGTCGGGCAGGGCCAGCGCCTCGGCATCCATGCATGCCCAGTCGAGCCGGGTCAGCCGGCTCTGGTCGATGGCGCGGTTGCGGCCCTGCTCCAGCATGGCGGCATTGATATCGGCGACCAGCACCTCGGCCTGGGGTGCCCGGTCGAGGATGCGGAAGGCGATATCGCCGGTGCCGCCGGCGACATCCAGCACGCGGATCGCGCCGCGGGGGCTGAGCCAGTCGATCATGGCGGATTTCCACAGCCGGTGGATGCCGCCCGACATCAGGTCGTTCATCAGGTCGTAGCTGCCGGCGACCGATTCGAAGACGCCGCGGACCAGCCGCACCTTGTCGCCTACCGGCACGCTGCGGAAGCCGAAATGGGTCTGGTTTCCAGTATCTTGGCCCGGATCTGTCATGACGGGGCCGACCATAGCCGAAATGCCGCCTGCGCGGTATAGACAGAGCCATGCCGGAACTACCCGAAGTCGAGACCACGCGCCGCGGCTTGGCGCTCAGGCTGGAAGGCCGCCGTATCGACCGTATCGAGGCGCGCCGGCCCGACCTGCGCTTCCCGCTGCCCAAGGATTTTGCCGCCCGTATCCGCGGCCGCCGGGTCGAGGCGCTGGAGCGCCGGGCGAAATACATCCTGATCCGGCTCGACGGCGGCCTTGTCTGGCTGATCCATCTGGGCATGTCGGGCCGCATGGTGCTGCGTCAGGGCTGGCCCAACGAGATCGGCCCCCACGACCATGTCCTGTTCAGCACCGACGAGGACTGGACGGTGGTGTTCAACGATGCCCGCCGCTTCGGCATGATGGACCTGATCGAACCGGACGCCATCGCAGGCCATAAACTGCTGGCTGGGCTGGGGCCGGAGCCGCTCGATGATGCCTTCACGGCGGCCGTGCTGGCCGCGGCGCTCAGCGCGAAAAAGACCCCGATGAAGGCGGCCCTGCTCGACCAGACCGTGGTGGCCGGCCTGGGTAACATCTATGTCTGCGAGGCGCTGTTCCGTGCCGGCATCGACCCGCGCAAGCTGGCCGGCAGCGTGAAGCCGGAGCGGCTGGCCAAGCTGGTGCCGGCGATCAAGGCGGTGCTGCGCGAAGCGGTGAAGGCCGGCGGCTCATCCTTGCGCGACTATGTGCAGTCCGACGGCGAGCTCGGCTATTTCCAGACCCGGTTCCGCGTCTATGACCGCGAGGGACAGGATTGTGTGACCTGTCGCCGCCCGGTCCGCCGCATCGTCCAGTCGGGCCGCTCGACCTTCTACTGCGGGTCCTGCCAGAAGTGACCCGCCGGGGCTGAGCCGGGGGCTGATCCGGGGCTGGTCCGGTGTCGGTTTTCTCCCTGTAATCCGGCCGCCAAAGGCTTCCAAAACCGGTCCTGACCTGCCACATTCCCGGCCATGTCACGCCCCGGCTGGAGGTTTCTCCCGGTCCCGGCGCTAGCCGCATGTCTCGGTCTCGGCCTCTTGGTCGGCGCGGGTCTGTCGCTGGCGGGTTTTCTTGCAAGCCACTGGAATGTAAAGATTTTCATCGGCGACGCCTGGGCCGCCGAGGCCTTCCTGTCGGTCGCCGACGATATTCCGCTGATGTCCGGCCTGACCGAGAATACCGATGCCGCCACCGTCTTCGACAAGCCGGCCGGCCGCATCGTCACCGCCGAGGCCGGCGGCCCGGTCACCATCGCGGCGGTGCGGGCGTTTTATGCCGCCACCCTGCCGCAGCTCGGCTGGCTGCCGGACGGCGACAATCGTTGGCGGCGCGATGCCGAACAGCTCCGGCTCGGCTATGCCAATGCCTCAGGCCGGCTGACCGTGCGGTTCGAGATCCTGCCCAACCAGTAACGACGCCCGCGAAGAGGCGAGCAAAAGGAAGAGTGTCATGGCGTATGAAAACATCCTGGTGGAAGCGCGCGGCCCGGTCGGGCTGATTACCCTCAATCGCCCGCAGGCGCTGAACGCGCTCAGCTCTTCGCTGATGCAGGAACTGGGCAAGGCTGTTGACATCTTCGAGGACGATCCCGCCATCGGCTGCATCGTCGTCACCGGTTCCGAGAAGGCCTTCGCCGCCGGCGCCGACATCAAGGAAATGCAGCCCAAGACCTACATGGATGTCTTCAAGGCAGACTTCATCACCCGCGACTGGGAACGCGTCGCCAAATGCCGCAAGCCGGTGATCGCCGCGGTGGCCGGCTATGCGCTCGGCGGTGGCTGCGAACTTGCCATGATGTGCGACTTCATCCTCGCCGCCGACAATGCCAAGTTCGGCCAGCCGGAAATAAACCTCGGCACCATCCCGGGCGCCGGCGGCACCCAGCGGCTGACCCGCTTCGTCGGCAAGTCGAAGGCGATGGAGATGTGCCTCACCGGCCGCATGATGGATGCCGAAGAGGCCGAGCGCGCCGGCCTGGTCAGTCGTATCGTGCCGAAGGACCAGCTGCTCGACGAAGCCCTCAAGGTCGCCAACCGCATCTGCGAGCTGTCGCAGCCGATCGTGATGATCGCCAAAGAGTCGGTGAACCGCGCTTACGAGACCACGCTGGCCGAAGGCATCAAGTTCGAGCGCCGCGTCTTCCACTCGACCTTTGCGACCGAGGACCAGAAGGAAGGCATGGCCGCCTTCGCCGCCAAGCGCAAGGCCGAGTTCAAGAACCTCTAGGGCGACGGGAAGGACGACGGTATGGCACCGCGCGGCAAATCCCGCAGCGACGCGCAGGAGAGCGAGAGTGTGGACCCGGCAGCCGGCCTGCTGCCGGCCGGCCTGCGCGACGTTCTGGCGCCGCGCGCCGAATGGGAGGCACAGGCCAGCGAGAAGCTGCTGGCCGGCTTCGCCCGTCACGGCTATGTGCGGGTCAAGCCGCCGCTGATCGAGTTCGAGGAAACCCTGCTGGCCGGCTCCGGTGTCGCACTGGCGGGCCAGATGTTCCGCGTCATGGATCCGGTATCGCAGCGCATGATGGGCCTGCGCAACGACGTCACGCTCCAGGTCGCCCGCATCGCCGCCACCCGGCTGCGCGATGCCGTGCGGCCGCTGCGCATGGCCTATGCCGGCCAGGTGCTGCGCGTGCGTGGCAGCCAGCTGCGCCCGGAGCGGCAGTTCGCCCAGGCCGGTTTCGAGCTGATCGGTTCGGATGCGCTGGCCGCCGATGTCGAGACCGGCGTGCTGGCGGCCGAAGCGGTGGCCGCGCTCGGCGTGCCCGGTCTGTCGCTCGATATCACCCAGCCGCAACTGGCGCCGACCATCACCGAGGCCCATGGCCTGGACCCCAAGGCGGCCCGCGCCGCCCGCCGGGCACTGGATCGCAAGGATGCTGCTGAACTGAAGGCGGTCGGCGGCGCCGCGGCACCGACCCTGCTGAAGCTGCTGGAACTGGCCGGCCCGGCGCGCCGCGCGCTGGATGGCCTGAAGGCGCTCAAGCTGCCCGATGCGGCGGCGAAGATCGTTGCCGACCTCGATGCCCTGGTGCGCGAGGTTTCGGCAGCGGCGCCGGACCTGCTGGTGACGCTTGATCCCGGCGAGTTCCGCGGCTTCGAATATCACACCGGCATCGCCTTCAGCCTGTTCGCCCGCAATGTGCGCGGCGAACTCGGCCGCGGCGGCCGCTACACCACGCCGGCCGGCGAGCCGGCCACCGGCTTCACGCTCTATCTCGACAGCGTGATGCGCGCCCTGCCGGCGCAGCCGGTGCCGCCGATGGTCTATCTGCCCCATGGCACGCCGCGCAGCACGGGTGCCGAGCTGCGCCGCCAGGGCCATGCCACCTGGGCGGCGCTCAACCCGGAGGCCGGCGATCTGAAAAAGGCCGCGAAAGCCGCCGGCTGCAGCCATGTCTGGGACGGCACCGCCGTCCGTCCCGTCTGAATCCCTGATTTCCGTTTGCCGTGAAGGACTGTTGAGATGAGCAACGTGGTGGTTGTCGGCGCCCAGTGGGGCGACGAGGGCAAGGGCAAGATCGTCGACTGGCTTTCCCTGCGCGCCGATGTGGTGGTGCGGTTCCAGGGCGGCCACAATGCCGGCCATACCCTGGTGATCGGCAACAATGTCTACAAGCTGTCGCTGCTGCCGTCGGGTATCGTGCGGCCGGGCAAGATGTCGGTGATCGGCAACGGCGTGGTGGTCGATCCCTGGGCACTGATCGCCGAGATCGAGAAGCTGCGCGGCCAGGGTGTCGCCATTTCGCCGGCGAATCTCAAAGTCGCCGACAATGCCGTGCTGATCCTGCCGCTGCACCGCGATCTCGACGGCCTGCGCGAGGATGCCGCCAACGGCGTGAAGATCGGCACCACCCGGCGCGGCATCGGTCCGGCCTATGAAGACAAGATCGGCCGTCGCGCCATCCGCGTCTGCGACCTCGCCGACCGCGCCATGCTGGAACGCAAGCTCGACGGCCTGCTGTCGCATCACAACGCGCTGCGCCGTGGCTTCGGTGCGCCGGAAGCCGACCGCGCCGCTCTGCTGGCCGAGATCGAGGCGATCGCGCCGCAGATTCTCGAATATGCCGCGCCGGTCTGGCTCGAGCTTGACGAGGCACGCCGCACCGGCCGCCGCATCCTGTTCGAGGGCGCGCAGGGCTCGCTGCTCGACGTCGACCACGGCACTTATCCGTATGTCACATCGTCGAACACCATGGCGGGCAGTGCCGCTGCCGGCTCCGGCCTCGGGCCCGGCTCGCTCGGTTACATTCTCGGCATCGTCAAGGCCTATACCACGCGCGTCGGCGAGGGGCCGTTCCCCACCGAGCTGGTCGACGGCGTCGGCCAGTGGCTCGGCGAGAAGGGCCGTGAATTCGGCGTGGTGACCGGACGCAAGCGCCGCTGCGGCTGGTTCGATGCCGCGCTGGTGCGCCAGTCGGTCAAACTGAACGGCATCCATGGCATCGCGCTGACCAAGCTTGACGTGCTGGATGGCCTTGACGAGCTGAAGATCTGCACCGGCTATGAACTGAACGGCAAGCGGCTCGACTATTTCCCCGCCGCCATGGCCGACCAGGCCGCGGTGACGCCGGTCTACGAGACGCTGGAAGGCTGGAAGGACAGCACCCAGGGCGCGCGCAGCTGGGTCGACCTGCCGGCGACGGCGGTGAAATACGTCCGCCGCGTCGAGGAACTGATCGGCGCCCCGGTGGCGCTGCTCAGCACCTCGCCCGAACGCGACGACACCATCCTGATGAAGGACCCCTTCGAGGATTGAGCGGCGGTTGCACGGGCTTCTGCTGCATACCCGGAAATGCGGGCGATAGCGGCCACATTACCGGAAAGTAATGTCGCCATTACCGGGTGATAACTTTCGTTTCCACGCCCTCGGGCTGAGACTGTGCCCATCGGATTTCATCCACGGGAGCGGATCTCATGCTCAGGACCCAGGAAGCTGCATTGTATTCGGTCGGTGCCGCCGGTATCGGTGCTCTCTGCGAGGCGATCTGCCTCGATGCCGCCGAAGTGGCGCGGGCCCAGCGGGTCAGCATCTGGTTCTTCGCCGAGGACGGCAGCATGGTCTGCCAGCGCATGGTCGATACCCTCGACGGCCGCATCCAGCAGGGTGCGGTGATCCCGCGCGACGCCACCGAAGCCTATCTCGAAGCCGCCAGTCGCGGCCTTGAAGCCACCGTCACCAACAACGCCCCGGCCCTGCATGACGGCAGCGCGGTGGATGCCAACCGGCTCGACCTGTTGCTGGTCGATGGCGTCAATGCCCCGGCGGCGGTGTTCCGCTGTGAACGGCCGGCCGGCGCCGCCGACTGGTCGGAACGCGATCTCTATGTGGTGCGCAACCTGGCGCAGACCCTGGCTGCAACCCTGCGCCGGACCTGCAACAGCCATCAGCCGCCGCAACGCGATGCCGCGGCGGCCCAGCGGCGTCCGCTGCTGCCGCCGATGGGAATGATGCCGCAGAATCTGGGCCGGATGGGTCTTGAGGGAATGGCCAAGCAGCCGCAGCTGGATATCCGACTGCCGGACCTGACGCCACCGTCGCTGTCCGAGCCGGAAGAAGCCGGCGGCGACCTGCCGCCCTACTGGAGCGACGAAGGCGAATGCTGATCGGCGGGAGCCGGCAGCTGCACTGACTGAAGGGCGCCTTTTGGCGCCCTTTTTACTGCAGGGCGGTGGGCGACATGCCCTGTTCGGCCGCCGCGGTACGCACCGATTTCTGCAGTTTCTCGAAAGCCCGCACCTCGATCTGGCGCACGCGCTCGCGGCTGATGCCATAGCGCGACGACAGGTCTTCCAGGGTGGCCGGATTCTCGGTCAGCCGGCGCTGCACCAGGATGTCACGCTCGCGCTCGTTCAGGCCGCCCATCGCCGCTTCCAGCAGCTTGTGGCGGCTGTCGAACTCATCGCCCTCGGCCAGCCGGGTTTCCTGGTTCGGCGTCTCGTCGACCAGCCAGTCCTGCCACTCGCTGCTGCCCTCCTCGTCGCCGCGCACCGGTGCGTTCAGCGAATGGTCGGGCGCCGCCAGCCGGCGGTCCATGGTGATGACTTCGTCCTGCGAGACCGAAAGCTGGGTGGCGATCTTCTCGACCTGCTCGGGCGTCAGCTGGCCGCCATCGATCGCCTTCATCTGGCCGCGCAGGCGGCGCAGGTTGAAGAACAGTTTCTTCTGCGCGGCCGTGGTGCCGATCTTCACCAGCGACCATGAGCGCAGGATGTATTCCTGGATCGAGGCGCGGATCCACCACATCGCATAGGTCGACAGCCGGAACCCCTTGTCGGGATCGAAGCGTTTGACCGCCTGCATCATGCCGACATTGCCTTCCGAGATCAGCTCGCCGACCGGCAGGCCATAGCCGCGATAGCCCATGGCGATCTTGGCCACCAGACGCAGATGGCTGGTCACCAGCTTGTGCGCGCTCTCGATATCGCCGCGGTCGCGCCAGGCCTTGGCCAGCAGGAATTCCTCCTCCGGCTCCAGCATGGGAAACCGGCGGATTTCGGAAAGGTAACGCGACAGGCCACCTTCGGTGGCGGAAATGGCAGGCAGGCTGGCAGAGGCCATGGATTTTCGTACTCCCCCGGCCGGCGCCGCTTTGGGTCGGGCGCCGGGCTCGGTTTGAAATGTGGGGTTGCTATCTTGCATTATCAATGAGTGGAGCGGCGGAATGCGGCGGAAGTGGGGCGGTAAACCGCAACATCCTGTGCGGCCCGTCACGGGGCCGGCCGGTCCCGCAGATGCCAGACTGCCCGGGCGAGCGGTAAACCGCCCTGATCCAGATCAGGTTCCCGGCTGCCATTCCCGCAGGATCACCGCCACCAGCAGCATGTCGACCCGCCGGCCGTCGTCGCTGAGCGGCAGCAGCAGGGATTCATTCTCGAACAGCCGGCCGTCCATCACCAGGCGGTGGCGCCGGCGGCGGAACGGCCGGCCGGTCTCCGCCACCTCGGTATAGGAAATCCTTAGAATCTCTCCCATTTCCCTGCGCGGATACTGCTCGAGATCCTGTCCCGTCGGATCGAAGCCGACATCCTCGACCAGGTTGACGCCGAACAGCCGGAAGCGGAACCGCAGCCGTGGCCCGCCATGCCGCACCTCGACCAGGGCCAGGTTGCCGAGGATATAGCCCATGTCGAGCGGATCAATGTCGGCCCGGGCCGGCATGGCGCGGCCGGCGCGGCAGGAATCCCAGTAGGCGGCCAGCCGCTGCAGCCGGGAATCCTCGATACCCTCGGGCAGGGCGGGAATCTCCATGCCCCGGATACTAACGGTTTTTGGGGTCCAGGGCAGCGATCAGCCCGGCCATGTCGGCGGGCAGCGGGCTTTCGAAATGCAGCTCTTTGCCGGTCACCGGATGGCGGAAACCCAGCGTCGCCGCATGCAGGGCCTGGCGCGGGAAACCGGTCAGCGTCGCCACCAGGGCGTCGTCCAGCGCGAAACGCCGCCGGCTGCGGCTGCGGCCGTAGAGCGTATCGCCGACCAGCGGGTGGCCCTTGGCGGTGAGATGGACGCGGATCTGGTGGGTGCGGCCGGTCTCGAGGTCGCAGCGCAGCAGGGCGCAGACCGGCTGGCCCTTGGCGTCGAAGATCATTTTCTCGGTGGCATAGAGGGTGGCGGCCGGCTTGCCGTTGCGGCTGACCACCGCCATGCGCTTGCGGTCCTTGGGGTCGCGGCCGATGGCGCCCTCGATGCGCCCCTGCAATGGTGACGGATGACCCCAGACCAGCGCCAGATAGCTGCGTTCGATGTCGTGGGTGGCGAACAGGGTGGCGAGGCCCTGATGCGCCGCATCGGTCTTGGCGGCAACGATCAGCCCCGAGGTATCCTTGTCGATGCGGTGCACGATGCCGGGCCGCTTCACCCCGCCGATACCCGACAGGCTGTCGCCGCAGTGATGCAGCAGGGCGTTGACCAGCGTGCGTTCGGGGGTGCCGGGTGCCGGATGCACCACCAGGCCGGCCGGCTTGTCGACCACGATCAGGTGGGCATCCTCGAAGACCACGTCGAGCGGAATATCCTGTGCTTCCGGCTCGGCGGCGATCGCCTCCGGTGGCGCCACGGTATAGGCCTCGCCCGGTTTGATCTTGCGCGACGGGTCGGTTATCGTCTGACCGCCCAGCCGGACATGGCCGTCGAGCACCAGCGCCTTGAGCCGCGAGCGTGACAGGGGCACAACGCCGGGGGCTGCACCATCCGCCTCCGGCATGGCCTCGGCCAGCCAGCGGTCGAGCCGCTCGCCGGCCCTCTCGGGCGGCACCGGCGCGAGAAGATGAATGGCGGTGTCAGCCATCAGAGCGGCTTGGCATCAGAACGGCCTGGCATCAGAAGGGCCGGGGCATCAGAAGGGCCGGGGCATCGGACAGTATCGGGCATCTGAACAAATCACCTGAACGGAGTATCGGGAAACGGCATGACCAGCGGAGCGGCAGAGGCGGCGGACCCGAAGATACGGTGGCTGAAGCCTGTCGTCATCGGTCTGGGCATCATCTTCCTTGGGCTGGCGGTTCTGCTGGTGGTGCTGATCCTGACCGGCGGCCCGAAACGCTCCGGTCCGGTCACCGGGCCGCTGGCGGCGCGCGCCGTGGCGGTGGAAAACCAGGTGATGGCCCTGCCGAAGAACAGCCGCGTCACCGACGTGCTCAGCTCGGGCAGCCGCATCATCGTGCGGGTCCGGCTGGCCGACGGCACCGAACGGCTCTATGCGCTCGATGGTGACAGCCTGAAGCCGCTCGGCAGCATGACCCTGCAGGTCGAGCGCTGAGCCGGTGATGCTGGTGCTGACCCCTGATCAGTCGGCCGCTCTGGCCGGCCTTGCCGAGGCGGCCTTCCCGCAGGAAGCCTGCGCGCTGCTGGTCGGCATCGACCACGGCAATGGTCGGGTGGAAATCCAGCGCATCGTGGCAACGGCCAATGTCGCAGCTGAACCGGCGCGCGGTTTCGAGATCGATCCGGCCACGCATATCGCCCTGCTGCGCAGCCTGCGCGAGGGCAACGCGCCGGAACGCATCGTGGGGCACTGGCACAGCCATCCGAACGGCCGGCCGGAGCCATCGGCCACCGACGCCGCGATGATCCACGATCCGGGCCTTGTCTGGCTGATCTCGGCAGTCGATGCTGCCGGCCATGCCCGGCCGCCGCGGGCCTTCCGGCCACTGCCGGACGGCCGCTTCGACCCGATGCCCGTAGAAACCGCCGCAGCCTCTTCGTAACACCGCCCCAGCAGGACTGAACGCCATGGATTTCCGTTCCGACAATGTCGCCGGCGCCGCGCCGGAGATTCTCGCCGCGCTCGCCGCCGCCAACGACGGCACCGCCTCGGCCTATGGCGATGACGACTGGAGTCGCGAACTCGATGCCGCCTTCTCGGTGGTGTTCGACACCGAATGCCGGGTGTTCCCGGTCGCCACCGGCACGGCGGCCAATGCGCTGGCGCTCGGCTGCCTGGCGCCCGGCTTCGGTGCGGTCTTCGCGCATCAGGACAGCCATATCGTCGTCGACGAATGCAACGCGCCGGAATTCTTCACCGATGGCGCCAAGCTGGTGACCCTGCCGGGCGCCGGCGGCAAGATCGATCCGGCGGCGCTGGAAGCTGCGCTCGGCCAGGGCTGGAGCGGCGTGCAGCACCATCCGCAGCCGGCCGCCGTCAGCCTGACCCAGGCGACCGAATCCGGCACCGTCTATTCGCCCGACGAGGTGGCGCAGTTCGCCCATCTGTGCCGCGCCAACGGCATGCATCTGCATATGGATGGCGCGCGTTTCGCCAATGCGGTGGCCGGCATGAATGTCTCGCCGGCGGCGCTGACCTGGCGGGCCGGCGTCGATGTGCTCAGCTTCGGCGCCACCAAGAACGGGGCTTTCGCCGCAGAAGCCGTGGTGTTCTTCAAGCCCGAGCTGGCCGCCAGCTTCCTCTATCGCCGCAAGCGCGGCGGCCATCTCTTCTCGAAGATGCGTTTCCTGTCGGCACAGCTGCTGGCCATGCTGCAGGATGGCCTGTGGCTGCGGCTGGCGCGGCAGGCCAATGCGCGGGCACAGCAGCTGTCGGAAGGCCTGCAGCGCATCGACGGCGTTTCGGTCGCCTGGCTGGTGCAGGCCAACGAGGTCTTCGCCGCCATCCCGGCCGATATCGCCGAACGGCTGCGCGCGCGTGGTTTCCGCTTCCATCCGTGGACTCCGGACAACAGCCTGCATCGCTTCGTCTGCGCTTTCAACAAGACCGAAGACGATGTCGCCGGTTTCCTGCGTGCCGTGACGGAAGAAGTGGGGGCAGCTTAAACTCTTGTCACCGTCATGCCCGGGCTTGACCCGGGCATCCCATTTCATCGCAAGCATAAAAATGGGACCCTCGGGTCAAGCCCGAGGGTGACGGCTCTTTTCTTTGATGTTCTCACACTTCCCAGGGCGCGCGCGGCGTGAACTTCTCGACGAGATAGTCGACGAAGACGCGCACCTTGGCGGCGAGATGCTTGCGCGCCGGATAGACGGCATGGATCGGCCAGCTGACATCGGCGGCATAATCGGTCAGCACCGGCACCAGCCGGCCGTCGCGCAGCATCCGTCCCACCGCGAAATCGGCGGCATAGCACAGGCCGACACCGTTCAGCAGCAGGCGCAGGATGGCGTCGCCGTTGTTGGTCTGGAAATTGCCATGCACGGTGATGCGCTCGACGCGGCCATCGGCGACGCGGAACGGCCAGGTGTTCAGGCCGGCCGGGCCGTCGAACAGCAGGCAGTTATGGTGCATGAGGTCGGCCGGCGTTTTCGGCGCACCGTGGCGTTCGATATAGGCCGGTGCAGCGCAGACGATGCGGCGATGGCTGCCCAGGCGCCGTGCCATCAGGACCTCGTCATGCAATTGCCCGGTGCGGATGCCGATGTCATGACCCTCGGCGACCAGGTCGACCACATGGTCGGCGAAGGTGAGTTGCACATCGACCTTGGGGAAGCGGGCGAGGAATTCCGGCAGCAAGGGCACGATCTGCTGCATGCCGAAGCCATGGGCGAGGGTGACCCTGAGCGGCCCGCGCGGTTCGGCCTCGGCGCCGCCGACGCTGGCCTCCACGGCATCCAGTTCGGCGAGAATCCCGCGGGCCTGGTCGTAATAGGTGCGGCCCTCGACGGTCATGCTGACCCGCCGGGTGGTGCGCTGCAGCAGGCGGGCCCCGAGGCGGTCCTCCAGCCGGCTGATCATCTTGCTGACCGCCGACGGGGTCAGGTGCAGCTCTTTCGCGGCATCCGTGAAAGAGCCGGTTTCTGCAACCAGAACAAAGGTTTCCATCTCGCTGAAACGGGTCATGGCGGTGCTTCTTGTGAATAGAATTCACTAAATAATGCCTATTTCTGGGATTAATGAAACCAGAAACATGCATTAGCTTCATCCTCAGGCACACGAAAAGATGAGGCCAAAATGAGCACCCAGCCCCAGATTCAGTTTCCCGTCCTGTTTTCGGACACCCGTTATGTTTCGGCCGCCGAGCTGACCTATTACCGGCGCCGGGCTTTCGCGCTGCGGCAGCAGGCCATCGACAGCGGCCTGCGCAAGCTGGTCGACAATGTGGTGCGCACCGTCCGCGCGCTCAGCACTGCCGGCCAGGTCCGTCTCGCCGCCGCCGAGTAACGTCTTGCAGGGCTGGCATCTGCGTCCTAGGTGAAGTCTCCGCTGCACGCCTCCCCAGACGCTGCAGCCTTCCCGTCCCGTCCGGAGACTTGCCCTATGGCTGCGATGCCGGCCCTGTTTATCAGCCATGGCTCACCGATGCTGGCGCTCGAACCCGAGCAGCCGGCGCACCGGTTTCTGACGACGGCCGCGGAAGCCTGGCCGCGACCGCGCGCCATTCTCGCGGTCTCCGCCCATTGGGAGACCGCCGCGCCGGTGCTCGGCGCCACCGCGCAGCCCGACACCATCCATGATTTCTCCGGCTTTCCACCTGAGCTCTATCGCCTGCGCTATCCGGCGCCGGGTGAACCGGCGCTGGCGGCCGCGATCCGCGATCCGCTGGCGGCGGCCGGCATCGACGCCACGCTCGATCCGCAGCGCGGCCTCGATCATGGTGCCTGGTCGCCGCTGCTGCTGGTCTACCCACAGGCCGACATTCCGGTGCTGCAGCTCTCGGTGCAGTCGCGCCGCGATCCGGCGCATCACCTGCGGCTCGGCGCCGCGCTGCGGGCCCTGCGCGAGGACGGCGTACTGGTCTTCGCCACCGGCTCGCTGACCCATAATCTGCGCGCGCTGGACTGGCGCGGCGGCGGCAAAGTGATGCCCTGGGCGCAGGATTTCTCGGACTGGATGCATGACCGCCTGGTCGCCCGCGACGATGCGGCGCTGGCCGATTACCGCGCGCAGGCGCCGCATGCGGCGATGGCGCATCCGACCGACGAACACCTGCTGCCGCTCTATGTGGCGCTGGGGGCGGCGACGCCGGGCGTGGCCGCCGAACGGCTGCATGCGAGCTTCGCGCTCGGCAGCCTGTCGATGGAGAGTTACCTGTTCAACTGATGGCGGCTGCGGCCTATTTGCCGAGATCGGCGAACAGCCGGAATACCACCACGTCGAGGATGACGACGTAGATCATCATCGCCGCCAGCATGAAATAGCGGTGGATGTCGCTGGTGACGCGCGATTTGCGCCGCCGCGCGCTGCGCGTGAAATTCGCGAAGTCATGCACGATGTAGAGAATCTTGGCGTGTTCGCTGCCCTGCCAGTTCTGCAGCATCATCAGCACGATCAGTGTGATCAAGGCGACGAAGCTGAGGAAGCCGGCAACGAAATGCGCGACGTCGCTGGCAAACGGCATCGCGATGCCGAGGCCCACCAGCGCCAGGGCCAGCAGGGTGAAGTATTCCAGCATGTGCCATTGCTGGCGCTTGGCGAACAGGATGTTGCGCGCCGCCTCGTCGTAGAGCAGGCGGAACTCGGCATGGGTCAGCTCGTCGAGTTCGCTCGCTGCGAGCTGCTCGACTGCGGCCTCGTCGCCGCTGTCCGGCGGTGGCGCCTTGGCCGCCAGCGGGCGGGGCGGGGTGCCGGCCGGACCGGTCGGTTTATGCGGAGGCGTTGCCATGCCGCAAGCCTAGGACGGCATGGTTAACAAAGCGTGGGATTTTGCCGGTTTCGTCCGGATTATCCGGCCCGGCAGGCGCCGCGGCGCCCCGGCAGATTCTGCCGCCCGGCAAACCCGGCGTGTAACCGCACAACCATAAGGTTGGGTAATTCCGTTTTATTTCAAAAGATTACCGACACTCCCGCAGTTGGCCCGCCGCTTGCTTCTACTGGCCCGACACAAGAGGTTTGCGATGCAGGTCGGTTCTCTCAATTCATCGGTTCCCACCCCCGGCACTTCGACCGGCAGCGACGATACGGCGCTGCGGGCCGAGGATTTCTCGCGGGTGCTGCAGAACGCCTTCTATGGCAACGCGCGGGCCACGGCCAATACCGTCGGCAATGCCGCCGCCCCGCTCCAGGACAGCCGCAACGACCAGGCAAGCCGTCCGGCCGACCCGAGCCGCGACCGCCAGCCCGATCCGCGTGAGTCCGACGACCGCTACAGCCGCTACGACCGGTCGCGGTCCTCTTCCTCGTCTTCGGCACCGCGCGAGCGCGATGATCGGCGTGACGATACGGCCTCCGTCCGCGATGCCGCCCCGGTGCGCGACCGTGACGACAGCCGCCCGGCCAGCCAGGCGGCAGACAAACCGGCGGACAAGCCGGCCGACAAGCCGGCGGCGGCCGCCGGCGATACCGCAAAGGATGCCGCGCCGGCCCAGCCGGCGGCCGGCGATGCCAAGCCTGCGGACGCCAAGGGTACCGACGCCAAGGGTGCCGATGCCAAGGGCGCCGATGCCGGCGACACCACCGGCAAGCCCGGCGACAAGGCCACCACGGACGACAAAGCCGCCGACAAGGACAAGTCAGCCGACAAAACCGCTGTTGCGGCCGGCGCCGACGTGATCCTGGCCCTGCTGCAGCAGCAGACTGCTGCGCCGCAGGCCGCCGTGACCGCGCCCGCCACGGCGGCCGATGCCGCACTGGCCCAGCTCGCCGCGGCCCAGCAGGCGGCGGCGGCCGGTCCGGCTGTGACTGGCGATGACAGCAAGGCTGCCGGTAAGGATGCCGCGGCTGCCGATCCCGCCGCGGCTCTGGCTGCGGCGGCAAAGGGCGCCACCAAGGCGACGGGCAAGGATACGCCGGTCACTGCGGCGCAGGCTGCGGCCGCTGCCGCTGCAGCCGCAGCCACCGACCCGGATGTCGACGCCGCCGCGCCGGTCGCCGGCAAGACCGACACCGCCGCCGCGGCCCTGCTGGCCCAGCAGCAGGCGGTTTCGCCCAAGGATCTCGCCGCCATCCAGCAGGCCCTGGCCGCGCAGACCGCCGCGCAGCCGGCCCGGCCGGCAGCGACGCAGACGGCCGACAGCGGCAGCAGCAAGAAATCCGGTGACGGCAAGCTGCATGTCGAAGTGAAGACCGACACGACTGTGGCGGTTGCCGCGCCGAAGGGGCTGGTCGATCAGTCCGCGCTGCTTGCCATGCAGGCCGATGGCGATGATGCCAATGCGCTGCTCGCCCAGCAGAAGGCGGCGGAAGCCGCCGGCGGCCAGGTCGCCGGCGGTGCGACCGCCGAAGCCGGCAAGTTTGCCGCGACGCTCGGAGCGCTGATCGGCGGCGGCAACAACGGCAGCAGCACGACCGGCGCCACCGCTGCGACCGGCCAGACCGCACAGCAGGCCGCGCAGACCGCGACCCTGCCGGGCACCCAGCCGGGGGCGCCGCCGACCGTGGCAGCCCAGCAGGCCGCAACCCAGGCCACCGCCCGCAGCCTCGCCGCCTTCGTGCCGCCCGGCGAGCAGGTTGCCGTGCAGATCAAGCGCGGCACCGCCGAGGGCCTCGACAAGATTTCGATCAAGCTCGATCCGGGCAATCTCGGCAAGGTCGAGGTCAAGCTCGAGGTCGGCCATGACGGCCGCCTGACCGCGGTGATTTCGGCCGACAAGCCGGAAACGCTGCAGATGCTGCAGCATGGCGCGCACAACCTCGAACAGTCGCTGCGCGATGCCGGCATGAAGACCGACTCCGGCTCGCTGAACTTCACCCTGCGCGACCAGGGCCAGGCCGGTGCCGGCGGCACCGGTGACGATGGCCGTGGCGGCCAGGGCGGCAACGGCCAGCGTGGCCGCGGCCAGGCCGATTATGCCGATAACGGGCTTGCAGGCGATGCCGCCGTGCAGGCCTCCGCCCGGGCCCAGCGTGCGGCTGCCGCGCGCGGCGGCCTCGATATCCGAATCTGACCCGTAACCCGAGGGAGAATCCCCATGGTCACCGGCGTAAACAACAATACCACCAACAACACGACGCAGACGCCAACGCAGGCGGACAATGCCAGTTCCTCGCTGGCCGGCAACTTCAACACCTTCCTGACCCTGCTGACCACGCAGCTGAAGAACCAGGATCCGACCTCGCCGATGGATTCGAAGGAATTCACCCAGCAGCTGGTGCAGTTCAGCCAGGTCGAGCAGTCGATCAACCAGAACAAGAACCTCGAGAAGCTGATCTCGATGTTCGCCGCGCAGACTGCCAGCAACAACATCAACTTCGTCGGCAAGCTGGTCGACGTCGACAGCGACACGGTGAAGCTCGCCACCAAGGGCGATGTCGGTTTCTGGTCCTATGACCTGCCGGTCGGCGCCACCAACGTGAAATACACCATCACCGACTCGACCGGCAAAGTGATCCGCAGCGTCACGTCGAAGGTCGACAGCACCGCCCAGGGCCGCATCCAGGTGGCCTGGGACGGCCAGGATTCCACCGGCAACCAGATGGGGGCCGGCAGCTACAAGCTGGCGGTCACGGCCACCGATGCCCAGGGCAAGACGGTCGATGGCGTCAAGGTTTATTCGCGCGGTTATGTCACCTCGCTCGATACCATCGACGGCACCCAGTACCTGATGGTCGGCGGCCAGCAGATCACGCCGGACAAGGTGGTTTCGGTGATTGCGACCACCAGCAATGGCGGCGGCAGCGACAACAGTGGCGGCAGCGATACCGGCAGCGGCAGCGGCAGCGATACCAGCAGCGGCACCTGACCCCGGTCTCGCGCCTTTCGGATTTAGGGCTTTGTTAAACCACGGAACCTAGCATGCAAAACCTCCATTCCCAGACGGCCAGAACCCGAATGCTGCCCCCGCAGAGCCCGCACGCCAGCATTATCGGTCCGGAAGGGCAGCGCATCACCCGCGATACGCTGCCGCCGGCCAATACCAAGCGCTGGGTGATCCGCCGCAAGGCCGAGGTGGTCGCGGCGGTGCGCGGCGGTCTGCTGACCCTCGAGGAGGCCTGCCAGCGCTATGCGCTGACCATGGAGGAATTCCTGTCCTGGCAGCGGGCGATCGAGCAGCATGGCCTGCCCGGCCTGCGCACCACCCGCCTGCAGGATTACCGCCCCGGCCAGCTGCGCGTCGTGGCCGGCCGGTCTGCCGCCGAGTAACGCCGGCAGATAGCTCCGGCCCGCTTTTTCTGTCCGTTCCGGCAACACCCCGGTAGGCAAATTTTGCCGGGGTGTTAACCTCTTTTTCATCCCGGCTTCCTACCTTGGCATACAGGGCAGGAGGCGCCTGCCCGGTCCTGCGCCTGTGCATGGGGTGAAGCCGTGAACGGAATCATGAATTTACTGCGGAATATCGGTCCCGCCCGGCTTGCGATGCTGGCGGCGACCGCTGCGGTTCTGGTCGGCTTTTTCGTCTTCCTGGGCATGAAGGTCACGCAGCCCAAGATGGCGCTGCTGTACGGCAACCTGGAAATCCAGGAATCGGGCGACATCGTCAATCGCCTCGAAGCCCAGAAGATCCCCTACCAGCTCGCCAACAACGGCAACCAGATCCTGGTGCCCGAGGACCGCGTGCTGCGCACCCGCATGATGCTGGCCGAGGCCGGCCTGCCGTCCGGCGGCGGCGCCGGCTACGAACTGTTCGACAAGGCGAATGCCCTGTCGGCCACCAATTTCATGCAGAACCTGAACTACCTGCGCGCCACCGAAGGCGAGCTGGCGCGCACCATCCGCTCGCTCGACCAGGTGCAGTCGGCCCGCGTGCATCTGGTGATGCCGCAGCGCGAGGTGTTTACCCGCGACCAGCGCGAGCCGTCGGCCTCGATCGTCATCAAGACCCGCGGCGGCCGCCTCGACCCGCAGCAGGTGCGCGCGATCCAGAATCTCGTCGCCGCCGCCGTGCCCAGCCTGAAGCCCGGCCGCGTCGCCATCGTCGACGACCGCGGCAATCTGCTGGCCAGCCCGCAGGAGGAGCTCGATCCGGCCACCGCCACGGCTAACCGCATCGACGACATGCGCCGCCAGGCGGAAGAGCGCCTGCGCAAGAATATCGAGACCCTGCTCGAGCGTTCGGTCGGCGTCGGCAATGTGCGCGCCGAAGTCACCGTCGACATGGACTTCGACCGTGTCACCACCAACCAGGAACTCTACAACCCCGACCAGCAGGTGGTGCGTTCGACCCAGACGGTGAACGAGGACAACCAGAGCCAGGAAGGCCAGCAGAACGTCACGGTCGCCAACAACCTGCCCGAAGCGCAGGGCCAGAACGGCAACCAGGCGACCAACAAGTCGACCCGCACCGAGGAAGTCACCAACTACGAGATTTCCAAGACCACGCGCACCCAGGTGCGCGAGGCCGGGGTGATCAAGAAGGTCTCGGCCGCGGTGCTGATCAACAACATCGTGCAGGTCGACGGCCAGGGCCAGAAATCCTACCAGGCGCGCTCGCCCGAGGAGATGCAGCAGCTCTCGGCGCTGGTGCGCAACGCCATCGGCTTCGACCAGCAGCGCGGCGACTCCGTCGAGGTCGTCACCATGCGCTTCGCCGAGCCCGGCGACATCCCCGACCAGGTCGACCCGAACAGCCTGCCGGTCTTCCTCGGCATGACCAAGGCCGACCTGTTCCGCATCGGCGAGATCGCCGGTTATGTGCTGCTCGGCCTGCTGGCCATGCTGCTGGTGGTCCGCCCCATCGTCCGCCGGGTGCTGGAAGCCTCCCGCGAGAGCGAGGATGTGCCGCCGGGCATGTTGACCCCGGCGATGTCGGGTGTTCCTATGGTGGTCGGCGGTGCGCCGATCTCCGAACTGCCGGCCGCACCGGACGCCGGCATGGCGCCGCCCACGCCGGGCATCGAGTCGATGATCGACATTGCCCGCATCGAAGGCCAGGTGAAGGCCTCGAGCCTCAAGAAAATCGGCGAAATCGTGGACAAGCATCCCGAGGAAGCCGTCTCGATTATCCGCAACTGGCTCTACCAGGCGGCCTGACGGCTTCGGTCCAGGAGTAAGTCATGGCAGAAAAGGACTTCCGGCAGCTCAAGGGCCCCGACAAGGCGGCGATCCTGATGCTTGCGCTCGGCGAGGAGCATTCGTCCAAGATCTGGCCGCTGCTCGATGACGAGGAGATCAAGGAAATCTCCCAGAACATGGCCAACCTCGGCGCGATCAATTCCGAGATCGTCGAGAAGCTGTTCCTCGAATTCGTCAACAACTTCTCGTCCACCGGCTCACTGACCGGCACCTTCGACAGCACGGAACGCCTGCTGATGAAGGCGCTGCCCAGCGAGCGCGTCAACCAGATCATGGAAGAAATCCGCGGCCCGGCCGGCCGCACCATGTGGGACAAGCTCGCCAACGTGAACGAGAACGTGCTGGCGAACTACCTGAAGAACGAATATCCGCAGACCGTCGCCGTCGTGCTGTCCAAGATTCGCCCCGAGCATGCCGCTCGCGTGCTGGCCGCCCTGCCCGAGGAATTCTCGATGGAAGTGGTCATGCGCATGCTGCGCATGGAGGCGGTGCAGAAGGAAGTGCTCGACAAGGTCGAGCAGACCCTGCGCACCGAATTCATGTCGAACCTGGCGCGCACCAACCGTCGCGACAGCCATGAAATGATGGCGGAAATCTTCAACAGCCTCGACCGCAACACCGAGGCGCGCTTCCTCGCCGCGCTGGAGGAGCGCAGCCGCGATGCCGCCGAGCGCATCAAGGCGCTGATGTTCACCTTCGAGGACCTGATCAAGCTGGACCCGTCCGGCGTGCAGACCCTGCTGAAGAGTGTTGAGAAGGACAAGCTCGGCCTGGCGCTGAAGGGCGCTTCCGAGACGCTGCGCGACCTGTTCTTCTCCAACATGTCCGAACGCGCCTCCAAGCTGCTGCGCGAGGAAATGGAATCGATGGGCCCGGTGCGCCTGAAGGATGTCGACGAAGCACAGATGCTGATGGTCAACACCGCCAAGGAACTGGCGGCGAAGGGCGAGATCATGCTGGCCGACAACAAGGGCGAAGACGAACTGATCTACTGAGCGGATGGCAATTCAGGTTTTCATGGCAAGCAAGGCGAAATTTCTGTTCGACATGCCATTCGACGGCACCAAGCCGCGGGTGGAGCGGTCGTACGCGCCGAAGGCGCCGCCGCCGAAGTTCTCCGCCGAGGAGATCGAGGCGACCCGCGCTGCCGCCTATGCCGAGGGCGAGGCGGCCGGCCGTGCCGAAGCCTATGGCGACCACCAGCGCAATCTGGAGCATGCCCTGCAGGCGATCGAGAGCCAACTCGCGGCGATTGCCGCCGCCGAGGAACGCTCGCGCATCGCCGCGCGCGCCGAGGCCGTCGAACTAGCCGCGGTGCTGGCGCGCAAGCTGGCCGGCCGGCTGCTCGAGGCCCAGCCGCTGGCGCAGATCGAGGCGCTGGTGCTGCGCTGCCTGGACGACATGCGCGACGAGCCGCGGTTGGTCATCCGCGCTGCCGAAGCGGTGGTGCAGCAGCTTGATGCGCGGCTCGATCAGTTGGTGGCGCAGTCGGGTTTCGGCGGCAAGGTGACGCTGGTGCCCGACGAGACGCTGGCGCCGACCGATTGCCGCATCGACTGGGCCGACGGCTCGGCCGAGCGCCGGCAGCAGAAGCTGGAACAGGACGTCGACCTTGCGGTCGACCGGTATATCGCGGGCCTGCATGCCGAACTGGCGGAGCCCAACAGTGAAACGTGACCGCTGCGTGGCAGCCGTGCCGGCAGGCGCAGGACAGGTCAGGGGGTAAAGGGACATGGCGGAAGGCGGCGACGATCTTGACCTGAAAGACCTGGGCGACGCTCAGGGCATGATGGAGGATGACGATCCGAATGCGGCCCGCACGGCGGCGGACCTGCAGGCGGTTTTCGATATTCCGGTTCATGTCTCGGCGGTTCTCGGCAAGGCCAACATGCAGGTCAGCCAGTTGCTCAAGCTCGGCCGCGGCGCGGTGGTCGAACTCGACCGCAAGGTCGGCGAGGCGATCGACATCTACGTGAACAACCGTCTGGTGGCGCGTGGCGAAGTGGTGGTGGTGGAAGACCGCCTCGGCGTGACGATGACGGAAATCATCAAGGGCGGCCGCGGGTGAAGCGGCGATGCTGGACGACCGGTAGCACGCAGGAAGGGGTCTGAGGCAGGTTATGCGGCTGATCATCATCGGAACGCTCAACGGGCAGATCGGTGCCGCGACGCGCATCGCGCTGCAGCGCGGCGCCAAGGTGGCGCAGGTCGAGGATATCGACCAGGCGCTGAACACGCTGCGTGCCGGGCGTGGTGCCGACCTTGCGCTGATCGATGTCGGCCTCGATGTCCGGCGACTGGTCGACAGCCTCAAGGAAGAACGTTTCAACCTGCCGGTGGTCGCCTGCGGCATCGGCAACGACGCGCGCGCCGCGGTGGCCGCGATCCGCGCCGGTGCCAAGGAATACCTGCCGCTGCCGCCGGAACCCGATCTGATCGCCGCGGTGCTCGAGGCGGTGGCGGAAGACAGCCACCAGATGATTTTCCGCGACCCGGCCATGGGCCAGGTGGTCCGGCTGGCCGAGCAGATCGCGCCCTCTGGCGCCTCGATCATGATCACCGGCGAAAGCGGCACCGGCAAGGAAGTGATGGCGAGCTATATCCATCGCAAGTCGCCGCGCGCCGAGCGCCCCTTCGTCTCGGTCAACTGCGCGGCGATCCCCGATACCCTGCTGGAATCCGAACTGTTCGGCCACGAGAAGGGTGCCTTTACCGGCGCGGTGGCGCGCCGCATCGGCAAGTTCGAGGAGGCCAACGGCGGCACCCTGCTGCTCGACGAAATCAGCGAGATGGATATCCGCCTGCAGGCCAAGCTGCTGCGCGCGATCCAGGAGCGGGTGATCGACCGCATCGGTGGCGCCAAGCCGGTCAAGGTGGACATCCGTGTCATTGCCACCTCGAACCGCAATCTGGTCGAGGAAGTCGCCAGAGGCACCTTCCGCGAGGATCTGCTGTTCCGTCTCAATGTCGTGAACCTGAAGCTGCCGCCGCTGCGCCAGCGGCCGGACGATATCGAGCTGCTGGCGGTGCATTTCGTCAAGAAATACGCGGACGCCAACGGCGTCGCCGAACGCGCGCTCAGTCCGGCCACCATCGATGCCCTGCGCAAGGCGCATTGGCGCGGCAATGTGCGCGAACTGGAAAACACCATGCATCGCGCCGTGCTGCTGGCGCTCGGGCCGCAGATCGAGGTCGGCGACATCCGGCTGCCCGACGGCTCGGCGCTGGCCGACGCCGCCGGCCGGCCCATCGCGGCGGCGGCCATGGGCGAGGCGGGCGCGATGGATGCCGGCACCGGCGGCCTGGTCGGCCGCACCGTCGCCGATGTCGAACGCGACCTGATCATCGACACGCTGAAGCACTGCCTGGGCAATCGGACCCATGCGGCGAATATCCTCGGGATTTCGATCCGCACCCTGCGCAACAAGCTGAAGCAGTATACCGACGAAGGCCTTGCCGTTCCGGCAGCAACCGAAGGCAGCCGGGCGACGGCCTGATGGCCGCGCCCTGATGGGGGAAGGAGAGACGGATGGCGGAGAACGCACCGGCTGACGCCCCGGGAGGCTCGGCTGGCCCCGACCTGATGGGCCGCCTGCGCGGCATCGGCAAGCATGGCGACATCATGCTGGCCTTCGGCATCATGGCCATCCTGTCGGTGCTCATCCTGCCGATGCCGACCTGGCTGCTCGATATCGCGCTGGCGATCTCGGTGACGACCGCCGTGCTGGTGATGATGACCTGCCTGTTCATCCAGCGTCCGCTGGAATTCAGCTCGTTCCCCACCGTGCTGCTGATCACCACGATGCTGCGGCTGTCGCTGAACCTGGCATCCACCCGCCTGATCCTCGGCCATGGCCATGAAGGCACCGATGCTGCCGGCCATATCATCGAGGCCTTCGGCCAGTTCGTCATGGGCGGCAACCTGGTCATCGGCGTGATTGTCTTCGCCATCCTGGTGATCGTGAATTTCGTGGTCATCACCAAGGGTTCCGGCCGTATCGCCGAGGTGTCGGCGCGCTTCACCCTGGACGCCATGCCCGGCAAGCAGATGGCGATCGACGCCGATCTCTCGGCCGGCCTGATCGACGAGACCGCCGCACGGCTGCGCCGCAAGGAGCTGGAAGACGAGTCGGGTTTCTTCGGCTCGATGGACGGTGCCTCGAAATTCGTCCGCGGCGATGCCGTCGCGGGCATCATGATCACCTTCATCAACCTGATCGCCGGGATCCTGATCGGCGTCGTCCAGAACGGCCTGCCGTTCTCCCAGGCGCTCAACACCTATTCGATCCTGACCGTCGGTGACGGCCTGGTGTCGCAGATCCCGGCGCTGATCATCTCGGTCGCCGCCGGTATCATGGTCTCCAAGGGCGGTGTCAGCGGCTCGACCGACAAGGCGCTGTCGGCGCAGCTGTCTTCGGTCAAGGGGCTGGGCATGGCCGGCATCCTGGCGGCCTGCTTCGCGCTGATCCCGGGCATGCCGTTCCTGCCTTTCATGCTGCTCGGTCTGGTATCCGGCGGCCTGGCCTATCTCTCCTGGCAGCAGGAGAAGCGGGCCCTGCGTGCCGCCTACGTGCCGCCGCCACCGCCGCCGCCGCCGGTCAATCCGCTCGACGAGCCGGTGATCAATGCGCTGGCGATCGATGACCTGCGGCTGGAGCTCGGCTTCAGTCTGCTGCCGCTGATCAATGACGCGCGCGGCTATCGCCTGACCGACCAGATCAAGGCGCTGCGCCGCCAGATCGCCATCGACATGGGCTTCATCATGCCCAGCGTGCGCATCCTCGACAACATGCAGCTGCCCGGCACGACCTATGTGGTCCGGGTCAAGGAAGTCGAGGCGGCGCGCGGCCAGGTGCGGCCCAACGCCCTGCTGGTGATGGACCCGCGCGGCGAACGCATCGCCCTGCAGGGCGAGGAGACCATCGAGCCGACCTTCGGCCTGCCGGCCATGTGGGTCGACGAGAGCATGCGCGACGAGGCGATGTTCCGCGGCTATACCGTGGTCGATCCCGGCACGGTGATCACCACGCATCTGACCGAAGTGGTCAAGGACAACATGTCCGACCTGCTCAGCTTCGCCGAGACCCAGAAGCTGGTCGACGAACTGAAGAAGACCAACGAGAAGCTGGTGGGCGAAGTGATTCCGACCCGCATCAACGTCAATGGCGTGCAGCGTGTGCTGCAGAATCTTCTGTCCGAGCGTGTCTCGATCCGCGATTTCGCCACCATCCTCGAGGCGATCGCCGAGGCCAGCGGCTATACTCAGAGCATCACCCAGATCACCGAGCATGTCCGCTCGCGGCTGGCGCGGCAGATCTCCAGCGCGCACCTCAGCCCGGACGGCTATATCCCGCTGGTCACCCTGTCGCCGCAGTGGGAACAGAATTTCGCCGAAGCCCTGGTCGGGCAGGGCGAGGACCGCCAGCTCAGCATGCAGCCGAGCAAGCTGCAGGACTTCATCGCCCAGGTGCGCCAGACCTTCGAGCGGCTGGCCGGCGAGGGCCATATGCCGGTGCTGCTGACCAGCCCGACGATCCGGCCCTATGTGCGCTCGATCATCGAACGCTTCCGTCCGGCGACCATTGTGATGTCGCAGCAGGAAATCCATCCGAAGGCCAAGCTTCGGACCGTGGCGCAGATCTAGGGGTGACCTGACCGATGCGGATGAAAACCTTCCAGGCGGCGACGATGAACGAGGCGATGAGCCTCGTGCGCGACGCGCTGGGCAACGAGGCGATCATCGTGTCGACCTACACCCACCGCGACGGCGGCGGGGTGGAGATCACGGCTGCCGTCGAGCAGCGCGTCGATGAGGATTTCGCCACCGAGGAGGCGCAGAACCTGCGCTATGGCAGTGGCAACGGCCGGCTGTTTGTGCCCGACGAGGATTTCGGCGAACTCGATCCGGCCGAACTCGGCGCGCTGATCGGCGATTCGCTGTCCTGGCATGGCATCCCGGCGCGTATCGCCGAGCGGCTGATGCAGGCGGCACTGCGCGTCGGCCTCGACGATGCGGTCGGTGCGCTGGCCGAGGCGCTCGACGAGAGCTATCGCTTCCCCGGCCTCAGCGGCGACAACCGGCCGGTGATCCTGATCGGCCCGCCGGGCAGCGGCAAGAGCATCGCCACCGCCAAGATCGCTGCGCGCTGCGTGATGGAGCGTCGCCCGGTGCATGTGATTTCCACCGACAGCAGCCGGGCCGCCGCCGGCGAACAGCTCGCCGCGCTGTGCCGGGTGATGAGCGCACCCTTTATCGAGACCGCCGATCCGCGCGAGCTGGCCTATGCCGTCAATGCAGCACCAGCCGATGCCAAGCTGGTGGTCGATACCGCCGGCATCAACCTGCATGCCGCCACCGAGCGCCGCGCGCTGAAGGCGCTGATCGAGGCCTCCGGCGCCGAGCCGGTGATGGTGCTGGCCGCCGGCACCGATGCCATGGAGGCCGGCGAGCTGGCCGCCCAGGCCGTCTCGCTCGGCGCCCGCCGCTTCATTGCCACCCGCCTCGATGCCGCCCGCCGGCTCGGCGCGCTGATCGCCGCCGCCGAACTGGGCGGGCTGGCCTTTGCCGATGCCGGCGCCAGTCCCTATGTCGGCCGCGGCTTCGAGCGGCTGGATGCCCTGGCGCTGGCGCACCGGCTGCTCGCCGATCCCGATGCCGCGGTTGCCGAAGACCCGGTGACCGAGCTCAATCCCTTCGCCGCTGCCCAGCGCGGTGCGCCGAAACCTGCCGTATCCCGTTCCCCTTCATTCAGGGCTGCCGAATGACCATGACCGCCACGCTGCCGCCTGCCAATCCGCCCGCCACGCCGCCCGCCGCACCCACGGCGCGGCCGACGCGTCACCCGGCCGCGGCACTCAAGCAGCCGAACATCCTGGCCATCGCGTCTGGCAAGGGCGGCGTCGGCAAGACCTGGCTGTCGGTCACCCTGGCGCATTGCCTGGCCCGGCAGGGCCAGCGCGTGCTGCTGTTCGACGGCGATATCGGCCTCGCCAATGTCGACATCCAGCTCGGCCTGATGCCCGACCGCGACCTCGGCAGCGTGATCGCCGGCCGCTTCAGCATGGCCGATGCGGTCATGCCGTCCGAGGCCGGCTTCGACATCATCGCCGGCAAGTCCGGCTCGGCCTCGCTGTCGACGCTCGATGCCGCGGCGCTGGCCGACCTGCGCGACCAGCTGGTGCAGCTGGCGAGCTCCTACGACAAGCTGATCATCGATCTCGGCGCCGGCGTCGATGCGGTGGTGCGCACCTTCTCGGCCGCCGCCGGCGTCACGCTGGTGGTCACCAACGACGAGCCGACCGCGCTGACCGATGCCTATGCCTTCATCAAGCTGGCACGCATGGCCGACCGCAACGCCGACGTGCGCGTGGTGATCAACATCGCGCCGACCACCCGTGAGGGCGAGCGCACCCATGCCAAGCTGGCCAAGGCATCGGAGAATTTCCTGAAATACGCCCCGCCGCTGGCCGGAGTGATCCGCCGCGACGACAAGGTGCGCGATGCGATCCGCAACCAGGTGCCGCTGCTGACCCGGCATCCGATGTGCGAAGCCGCCGAAGATGTCGAGGCGCTGGCTGCCGGCCTGGCACGCACGGGCCAGCCGGCGCATTCCTGACCTGACCGGGCGCGGGGCATGACCGCGTGAGCGATATCGGTCCCGTCGTCCCGCCCCCGCCGCCGCTGCCGGTCACGACCCCCCAGCCGGCGACCCCCACACCTGCCGGCACGGTGCCGCCGCCACCGGCGCTGCCGCCGGATGGCAGCCAGACGCCGGGACAGCAGAGCGGCGGCCAGCAGAGCGGTGGACAGCAGGCCGGTAGTCAGCCTGCCGCCACGCCGCCCGCCAGCACGCCCTCCGGCAACACCGGCACCCCGCCGACCACCGGCCCGGCCACGCAGACTCCGGTCCCGCAACCCGCGCCTGTGCAGACTCCGCCGGCCTCCGGCCAGGCACCTGCAGGCCAGTCTTCGAGCGGTCAGGCTTCGACCGGCCAGGTCCCATCCGGCAACGCGGCGACGCAGATTTCCGACAGCCTGCGCGAACTGGCGCAGGGCGGTGCCTTCACCGCCCAGGCGGTGGCGCGCGACGGCGTCGCCCTGCTGGTGCGCACCGCCGCCGGTACCACGCTGTCGCTGACCGGCCTCGCGGGCGTGCTGGCACAGAACGACACGGCGCTGCTGACGGCCGTCCTCAAGCTGCAGCTCAATGCCGAAAACCCGCAGCAGGCCACGGTGACCACTGTCAACGGCAGCGCGCTGCAGCCGCCGGTCGCCGCCGTGGCCCAGCCGCCGACCGCCGCCCAGCTCGCGCTCGCCATTTCGCCGCCGCAGCCCGGCGGTGCTGCCGCGACGGCGCTGCCGACTCCCGGCCAAACGCTGACCGCCGTGGTGATCCCGCAGCCCCTGCAGGCCAGTACGACCCAGACCGCCGTCCTGCCGCCGGGCAGCCAGCTGCAGCTCGTCGTGCAGAGTGCGACGCCGCCAGCCAGCGTGCCCTCTGCGGCACAGGCCGCGGCAACACCGACTGCCGCGCAGATCGCGCAGCAGGCCACCCAGCCAGGTTCGGCGCGGGCGGTGACGTCGCCGGCCGGACTGGTGCAGACGCCGACCTCCGCCGCGACCCCGCCGGCGGGAAGCTCTACCGTGGTTCCGCCGCTGTCGGCCCTGCCGCCGGCCGGTACGTCGCAAGCGCTGGCCGCCCAGCCGCTGCCGGCACCGGGCGCGGCACTGGGCGCGGCGCCGGCCAGCACATTGCTGCCGGGCCAGCCCGCGCTTCAGGCCGGGCCGCAGTCCGGCGTGCCGGCGCTGCTCAGCGGCATCGTCACCGGCCAGAACCAGGCCGGCCAGACCCTGGTGAACACGCCGCAGGGCCTGCTGGCGCTGACATTGCCGCAGACCCTGCCGCCCGGCGCACAGGTGACGCTGGAACTCGCCGCGCTGGTACGGCCGGCGCCGCCGGCGGCCACGACGGTCGGCCCGGCACCGCTGGCCGGCGTGCTGTCGCGCCTGCAGGGCCAGTGGCCGGTGCTGCAGCAGACGCTGGACGCCATCCGCGCCGCCGACCCGGCGCTGGCCCAGCGCCTGCAGGACCAGCTGATGCCGCAGCCCAACGCCCGGCTGGCGGTCACCGCGCTGCAGTTCATGGCAGCCGCCGCCGCCGGCAGCGCCCAGGCCTGGCTCGGCAGCGAGGCGGTGCGCAAGCTGGAACAGCAGGGCAAGGGCGACCTGCTGCGCAAGCTGGACGACGATTTCCGCGACCTCGGCCGCCTCAACCAGCGCCAGGGCGACAACCAGTGGCAGGCGCTGGTGATGCCGATGTTCCTCGGCGGCCGCGTCGAGGCGATCCAGATCTTCATGCGCCGCCGGCGCGACAAGAAGCGGCAGCAGAACCAGACCCGCTTCATCATCGACTTCAACCTCGAAAGCACCGGGCCGATCCAGTTCGACGGCTTCATCAGCGTCAAGCAGCTCGATCTGATCCTGCGCTCGGAAACCACCTTTGGTCCGGCCTTCCGCCTTGATGTCTCGGCGATCTTCGAGGAGGCCATCGCGCTGACCGGCATGACCGGCTCGATCCGCTTTCACAGCCGCGAGAAGCCGCTCGACTGGCCCAGCCCGGAACTGGAATCGCGCGGCCCGACGACAGAGCTGAAGGCCTGAGCGCAAGAAGCGGATGGCATTTGCCGCCGTCAGGCCTTAGTCAGGGGCATGACACACCAACAGACTGTCACGTCCGGCATGTCGGCCTCCGTCTGGGGCCTGCTGCTCGTCCTCTCGGTCCTCTGGGGCGGCTCGTTCTTTTTCGTCGGCATGGCCGTGCGCGATCTGCCGCCGCTGACCATCGTCGCCTGCCGCGTCGGGCTCGCCGCCCTCGTGCTGCTGCCGGTGCTGTATCTGGCCGGCCTGCGCCTGCCGCGCGGCGGCACGGTCTGGCTCGCCTTTTTCGGCATGGGCCTGCTCAACAACGCGATCCCGTTCAGCCTGATCGTCTGGGCCCAGGGGCAGATCCCGAGCGGGCTGGCCTCCATCCTCAATGCCACCACGCCGATCTCGACCGCGCTGGTCGCCCATGCCTTCACGGCGGACGAAAAACTGACGGCCAACCGCATCCTCGGCGTGCTGCTCGGGCTCGCCGGTGTCGTCATCCTGCTGGGGCCGGAGCTGCTGCTGTCCGGTCTCGGCGGCAATGTGCTGGCCCAGGGTGCGGTGCTGCTGGCGACGTTGTCCTATGCCTGCGCCGGGGTATTCGGCCGTCGCTTCCGCCGCCTCGGCGTGCCGCCGCTGGCCACCGCCACCGGGCAGCTGGTTGCCTCGTCATCCATGCTGCTGCCGCTGGCGCTCGTCGTCGACCGGCCCTGGCTGCTGCCCCTGCCGGCGCTGCCGGTGCTGGCTGCGCTGGCCGGCCTGGCGCTGCTGTCGACGGCGCTGGCCTATGTGATCTTCTTCCGGGTGATGGCGGCGGCCGGCAGCAACGTTAATCTCGTGACCCTGCTGGTGCCGGTCAGCGCCATCCTGCTCGGCGTTCTGGTGCTTGGCGAAAATCTGGTGCCGCGCCAGATCGCCGGCATGGCGGTGATCGCGCTCGGCCTGCTGGCCATTGACGGAAGGGTGCTGCGGACAAGAAAACAGGACCCTCGGATCAAGTCCGAGGGTGACTAAAAAAATGAACTGGAAATTTTCGTCATGCCCGGACCAGATCCGGGCATCCCATTTTTACTAGCCCGGCGTGTTGTCGGGGCGGTCCTGGCGGCGGATGAAGCCCTGCAGGCCGGCCTCGTCCATCTCGGCCTGTTCGCGGCGCTCCTGCTTCTGGCGCTCGCGGCGTTCCCAGTTCTCTTTCACCAGCTCGTATTTCTTCAGCTCGCGGAAGCCGGCGTTGACCTCTTCCTGGGCGGCGGCGATGCGATCGATCACCTCCTCGCGCGAGACGATCAGGTTGGCATGGCGTTCGCGGTTGGCCTTGCGGTAGTTGGTGAAGCCGGTGCCCGCCTCGTAGTTCCGGGTCGCGATCTTGCGCTCGCGCTCCAGCTCCTGGTCGAGCTTTTCCATCTGGCGTTCGATGTTGCCGCGCAGGATTTCAAGATCGACGACGATGCGGCGGCGCTCGTCGAGGCGCCATTTCCACAGCCGGATCAGTCCGTCCACGCCACGCATTGCACGCTACTCCCCCTGACAGCGCCCGGCTACTGCGCGGCCTGTTCGCTGCCGCCTTCGGTGAAGATTTCCGCCAGCCTGGCGTAGCCCGACGCGAGGTCGGAGCGTTCGCTTTTCTGCTGCTTGAGGAAGGCCTCCAGCATCGGCTGGTAATGAATCGCCTCGTCGACCCTCGGGTCCGAGCCCATGCGGTAGGCGCCGAGCCGGATCAGCTCGGCCATGTCCTCGTAGGTCGCCATCAGCTGGCGCGCCCGGCTGACCAGCAGGTTCTCGTCGTCGGTGTTGCAGCCCGGCATGGTGCGCGAGATCGAGCGCAGGATGTTGATGGCGGGATAGCGGCCGCGCTCGGCAATGGCGCGTTCCATCACGATATGGCCGTCGAGAATACCGCGGGTGGCGTCCGCAATCGGCTCGTTGTGGTCGTCGCCGTCGACCAGCACGGTGAACAGTCCGGTGATGCCGCCTTCCGAGGTGCCCGGCCCGGCGCGTTCCAACAGGCGCGGCAGCTCGGCAAACGTGGTCGGCGGATAGCCCTTGGTGGTCGGCGGCTCGCCGCCCGACAGGCCGATCTCGCGCTGCGCCATGGCGAAGCGGGTGACCGAATCCATCAGGCAGAGCACCTGCAGGCCCTGGTCGCGGAAGAATTCCGCCACCGCCAGGGTCATATAGGCGGCCTGGCGGCGCACCAGGGCGGGCTCGTCCGAAGTGGCGACGACGATCACGGTGCGGGCGAGGCCCGCCTTGCCGAGATCGTCCTCGATGAATTCCTGCACCTCGCGGCCGCGTTCGCCGATCAGGCCGACCACGTTGACGTCGGCCTCGGTATAGCGCGCCATCATCGACAGCAGCACGGACTTGCCGACGCCGGAGCCGGCGAAGATGCCCATGCGCTGGCCGCGGCAGCAGGAGATGAAGGTGTTGATCGAGCGGATGCCGAGATCGATCTTCTTGCCGACGCGCTTGCGCATGTTGGCCGGCGGCGGGCTGGCGCGGAGCGGATAGGGCGCGGCGCCGTTGGCCAGCGGCGGGCCGCCGTCGAGCGGCCGGCCGAGCCCGTCGATGACACGGCCGAGCCAGCTGGGGTCCGGATAGACCACCGGCTGGTCCTCGGCGACCACGGCGCGGCAGCCGAGGCCGACGCCTTCCAGCGAGCCATAGGGCATCAAGAGCGCGCGGTTCTGGCGGAAGCCGACCACCTCGCATTCCACCTCGCGGCGGTCGCGGGTCTGCACCCGCACGCGCGAGCCGATGGAGAGATAGCGTTCCACCCCGGCGATCTCGACCAGCAGGCCCTGAATCGAGGTGACGCGGCCGGTGAAGCTCACATCCTTGATGCGGTCCAGGTCCATCAGCAGGCTGTGCACGGGCAGGCTGGTCATCGGGTCTCCCGAGAGGGGCGCTCTCGCAAGGGTCTGGGCGGGTCCGCCGGGGCCGGTTCGGGCGGCCGTCCGGGGCGGGGCCCACCCTAGGGGTTAAAGCCTTAACTGCCGGTAAAACCGACAGAAAGTTGCTTTTCGGCAGCGAATACCCGTCATCCTAGCACGGAGGGGTCGCTTTCGCCCGCGCCGGGGAACCATGAGGCCATTAATTCGTTAACTTTGTTTATTAACACTGGTAAATTAAGGCGAATCGGGCTGCCACCAAGGGGGGTGCCATGCGTGTGCTGCTGATCGAGGACGACGCCGCGATGGCCAAGAGCATCGAGATGATGCTCGGCCAGGAAGGCTTTAACGTTTACCGGACGGAATACGGCGAAGAGGGTCTCGACCTCGGCAAGCTGTATGACTACGACATCATCGTGCTCGACCTGAACCTGCCCGACATGCACGGCTACGATGTGCTGAAAAAGCTGCGTGCCGCCAAGGTTGATACCCCGATCCTGATCCTCTCGGGCATGGGCGAGGCGGACAAGAAGGTGAAGGGCCTCGGCTTCGGCGCCGACGACTACATCACCAAGCCGTTCAACAAGGACGAGCTGGTCGCCCGCATCAACGCCATCGTCCGTCGCGCCAAGGGCCATTCCCAGTCGGTGATCCAGACCGGCAAGCTGACCGTCAACCTCGACGCCAAGTCGGTCGAGGTCGAGGGCGGCCGGCTGCATCTGACCGGCAAGGAATACGCCATGCTGGAGCTGCTGTCCTTGCGCAAGGGCACGACCCTGACCAAGGAGATGTTCCTCAACCATCTCTACGGCGGCATGGACGAGCCCGAGCTGAAGATCATCGACGTCTTCATCTGCAAGCTGCGCAAGAAGATCGCCTCCGCCACCAGCGGCGACAATTACATCGAGACGGTCTGGGGTCGCGGCTATGTGCTGCGCGACCAGGTCGAACCGGTTGCCGCCACCGCCAAGCGGGCCGCCGGCGCGCGTTAGCCGCGCCCAAAGCGGACTCGGGGTCATGAAATCCCTGCTCGGCCAGTGGCAGCTCTGGGCCCTGCTGTCGGCCGGCTTCGCCGCTTTGACCGCGATCTTCGCCAAGATCGGCGTCGAGGCCGTCGCCTCCGATTTCGCCACCTTCATCCGCACCATCGTCATCCTGGCACTAGTCTCGGCGATCCTGATCGCCACCGGCCAGTGGCAGCCGCCGGGCAGCGTGCCCGGCCGCACCTGGCTCTATCTGGTGCTGTCGGGCTGCGCCACCGGCGCTTCGTGGCTGTGCTATTTCCGCGCGCTGAAAATCGGCGATGCCGCCCGCGTCGCGCCGGTCGACAAGCTCAGCGTCGTCTTCGTCGCCATCTTCGGCGCCCTGTTGCTGGGCGAGAAGCTGTCGCTGCTCAACTGGTTCGGCGTCGCACTGATCGCCGGCGGCGCGATCCTGGTGGCGCTTTAGTCCCTAGCGTCGCGCCTGGTCGGGCCAGAAGCGCACGCCTTCGCGGGCAAGGCCGCCGCCGGTGCCGATGGGTGTGCCGTCGGCGCGCCAGCAGGCCGCACCGGTCATGCTGCCATCGGCGTTGAAGCGGATCGCATTCATGCCGCCGCCGACATGGGGCACCGGCAGCACGTCATGGCCGCGTGCCGCCAGCGCCTTGCCGATCGCCGGGCCGAAGCCCTCTTCCAGTTCGACTTTCTGGCCCTGCGTCCACAGGCGCGGCGCTTCCACCGCTTCCTGCAGGTCCATGCCGTGGTCGATCAGGTTGACCATCGCCTGCATGGCCGAGCCGAAGATGCGTAAGCCCCCCGGCAGGCCGAGCGCATAGGCCGGCTTGCCGTCCTTCAGGATGATGCTCGGTGCCATCGAGGTGGTGATGCGCTTGCCCGGCGCCACCGACAGGGCTTTGCCCGGATGCGGATCGAACAGGTACATGTAGTTGTTGGGGATGATGCCGGTGCCGGGCAGGATGAAACGGGCACCGAACAGCGAATTGATCGTCTGCGTGCTGGCGATGATGTTGCCGTCGCGGTCGGCCACGGTGACATGGGTGGTGTTCGGCGATTCACCCGCCGCCACCCCGGCGCTCCAGCTCTGCGCGCGGGCCATGTCGATCTGCGCGCGGCGCTCGTCGGCATAGGCCTTCGAAATCAGCTTGGCCACCGGCACGTTGACGAAGGCCGGGTCGGCGGTGGCCGCCGCGCGGTCGGCGAAGGCGATCTTGAGCACTTCTGCCAGCAGGTGCAGATGATCGGTCGAGCCAAATCCCATGCTGCCGATGTCAAAGCCTTCGAGGATGTTCAGCATCTGCACGACGTGCACGCCGCCGGACGAGGGCGGCGGCGGCCCGACGATCTCGTAGCCCCGATAGGGACTGCGCACCGGTTCGCGTTCGATGGTGCGATAGGCGGCCAGGTCATCCAGCGTGATCAGGCCGCTTGCGGCCTCCAGCCCCTCGACGACCCAGCGCCCGAGCGAGCCGCCATACAGGGCGGCCGGCCCATGGGCGGCGATCTGCCGCAGGCTCGCGGCATAATCCGACTGCACCAGTTTCGATCCGGCCGGCAACGGCTTGCCGCCGGGCAGATAGAGCTGCGCGATCTCGGCATTCTGCGCCAGGTCGCCGGCGGCCTCGGCGGCGCATTCCGACAGATACGGCGTCACCGTGAAACCGCGTGCGGCATGGCGGATGGCGGGTTCCATCACATCGGCGAGCGGCAGGCGGCCGAAGCGGGCGAGCGCCTCGCACCAGCCCTTGAGCGTGCCGGGCACGGCGACGGCTTTCGCGCCGACCGCATTCTCGCGGCCCTCGGTCTCGAGATAGCTCGGGCCCGGCGTGTCGCTGGTGGCGCGATAGGTCTCGGGCCCGGCGGCGGCCGGCGCGGTCGCCAGCCCGTCGATCACCCGGTGGCTGCCGTCACCGAGGCGGATATGCGCCATGCCGCCGCCGAAAATGCCGACCATCATCGGCTCGACCACGGTCAGCGTGAACAGCGCGGCAATCGCCGCATCGATGGCGTTGCCGCCGGACGCCAGCATCTCGGCGCCGGCCGCAGAGGCCAGCGGATGATTGGTCACCACCATGCCGCCGCTGGCGCTGGCCGGCGTCTTCTCGGGCATGAAGGGGGCGGTGGCGCGGTTGCGCCAGGAGGCTTCGATCATCGGCGGACGTCCTCTTGATAAGGGCCGAGCATGACGACCGTATCCGGCCGGCGCAACCCGCCAGGCCCGGAAAGCCGTTGCCCGCGGCAATGCCGTGCGGATTACGGCGCGACGCTGATGGTCACGGTGTCGTCGCCGGTCCGCACGGCGATGCGGCAGCCGGCCATGGCGGCCAGCTTCCGTGCATAACGGGCCAGCGCTGCCTGCGGTTCGCGCGGCCAGTCGCCGTCGCCGAGGCCGGCCGCCGCCGTCTCGGACCAGCGCAGGCTGCTGCCCTGGCCGGTGATACGCCAGCCGTTTTTCGCCGTATCGCGGGCCAGCGTCAGCGTGCCGCCGCGCACCAGAGCCTGGGCGGCGAGCAGCAGCAGCAGCAGCACGGCCTTGCCGAGCGGCTTGGGCAGGCTGCCGGCCGGCTCGTCGGGCAGGATGGCGGTGATCTTGCCGCCGGCGAAATAGGCCTCGGCCACCCGCGCCAGTTCGGGCAGCGCCAGCGGCTCGTCCAGGCTGCCCGAGGCACCGAGCGCCTGGCGGAAAAACGCCAGCCGCCGTGCCGCGTCGCCGCCCGACATGGCGATCAGGCCGATCGCCTCGTCGCGCATGGCGGGGTCGGTTTCCTCGGCCAGCAGCTCGATGCCGTTGTTGATGGCGCCGATGCTGCCGGCGAGGTCGTGGCAGAGCCGCGAGCAGATCAGCGCGACCAGGTCGAGGTCTTCAGCGGGAACATCGGCGGTGCCGGACATGGATTTTCCCCGGTGGCATGGTGGCAGCAGGGTGCCGCCGTGTTTAGGATAGCCCTGTCTAAAGCGGCCGGGGCGGGGGATCAACCGGCGGTGCGGCACCGAAGGCGGACCCGAAACACGCATGCAGGCATCATATGCACCGGGCGACTGGGTGGAACACCCCTATCAGCCCGACTGGGGCGCCGGCCAGGTCCAGTCGGCAATCGGATCGCGCGTCACCGTCAATTTCCTGCATGCCGGCAAGCAGCTGATCAACACCGACCAGGTGCCGCTGCGTGTTATCCAGCCACCCGAAGCCTGAGAGTTCCCCGAGCGTAAGATGACCGTGCCGTCCGACCATCCCGAGATCCTGGCTCCGGCCATCCTGACCCTGGCCCGCAAGGCCGGTGCGGTGATCATGCAGGTCTACGCGACGGCGTTCGACAGCCGCGCCAAGGCCGACCATTCGCCGGTCACCGATGCCGACGAGGCCGCCGAGGCGGTGATCCTCGCCGGCCTGCGCGCGCTGACCCCCGATATTCCGGTGATCGCCGAGGAACAGGCGGCGCGCGGCCGCCTGCCGGCGCTCGGGCCCGGCCCGTTCTGGCTGGTCGATCCGCTCGACGGCACCCGCGAGTTCATCGGCCGCAACGGCGATTTCACCGTCAACATCGCCCTGATCGGTGCCGACCGCCGGCCGCAGCTCGGCGTCGTGCTGGCGCCGGCCTGCGACGGCGGCATCGCCTGGCTTGGCATGGCGGGGCAGGGGGCGCGGCGCTATGACGGCCCTGACGACATCACCGGCGCGCCGGTCCGCGCCCGCGCGGTCCCCGCTGACGGCGCCACCGTGCTGGTCAGCCGCAACCACCGTGACGCCGAGACCGATGCCTGGCTGGCGACGCAGCATGTCGCCGCCGAAGTCACCGCGGGCTCGTCGCTGAAATTCTGCCGCATCGCCGAAGGGGCCGCCGATCTCTATCCGCGCTTTGCCTCGATCATGGAATGGGACACCGCGGCAGGCCAGGCCGTGCTGGAAGCCGCCGGCGGCGCCGTCATCACCTGGGACGACGTGCCGCTGTCTTACGGCAAGCCGGGCTTCCGCAATCCCGGCTATCTGGCGCGCGGACTGGTGGGCTGATGCATCATCTCGCCCAGCTGATCGACGAATTCGGCTATCTCGCGGTTGTGGTCGGCACTTTCCTGGAAGGTGAGACCATCCTGGTGCTGGCGGGTTTCGCCGCGCATCAGGGCTATCTCAACCTCGGCTGGACGATCCTGGCCGCCTTTATCGGTTCGGCGGCCGGCGACCAGCTGTGGTTCCTGCTGGCGCGCTATCACGGCCGGCGCTGGCTCGACCGCCGGCCGGGCCTGGCGGCGCGGCTGGCGCCGGCGTCGCGCTGGCTCGAACGCAATCCGACACTGTTCATCCTCGGCTTCCGCTTCGTCTACGGCATCCGCAATGTCGCGCCGGTGGCGATCGGCCTCAGTGACATCCCGGCCCGGCGCTTCGTGCTGCTCAATCTGCTGGCGGCTGCCGTCTGGGCCTGCCTGTTCGCGGTGATCGGCTATGTGTTCGGCGAGGCGGTGGAAGCCGTGCTCGGCCGGCTCAAGGCCGTCGAGCAGCATCTGTTCGCGGCCGGCGTGCTCTGCGTGCTGTTTTACTTCGCGGCGCGCTGGCTGGCAGGCGTGATCCGTCGCCGCATCGGCTAGTAGCCGTCGCGGCCGCCGCCATCCATCTTGTCGGGATCGAGATCGTCGTAGAGGTCCGGCGGCGCCGGCTGGAAGCCGCGCAGCTTGGCGTAGCGCAGCAGCTGTTGCGGCGTCAGGACGTCATGGGCGGCCAGATGGCTGCGCAGCCGCACGGCGCGCAGGCGGCCCTGCAGGGCGCCGAGCTGGGCGGTGATGCCATCAATGCGCGCCGGGCTGATGTTGTTCTGGGCGAAGGCGAAATCGAGCCGGCGTTCCTCGAGGGCGATGCGCCGGCTCAGTGCGTTCAGCTCGCCATCGGATTTCTGCTGCAGGGCGCGCAGGTCCTGGCGCTGCGCCGGCGCCAACGCCAGCTGGTCGGCCATCTGCAGAACGGTTTCCGGGGCGGGGTAGAGATTGCGTTCGGCGGCCGTCGAATCGCCATCGGTCAGCGCCGCCACCAGCGGCTTCTGTTCGATGGCCGCAGGCGTCTCGCCGGCGGTGCGGGCAGCCGGATCGGCCTGGCGATGGGTCAGGGCGCCAAACGCCACCCCCATCACCAACAGCAGGCCAAGCGCCAGCGTGGCGACAAAGCGTCGCGTCATTCATGTCTCCAACGGGGTCGTGCAACCGCCGTGGCGGATGCATCCATGAACGCATGATATAGGGCAGTGAATGCTATCTGTCGGTGACGATGATCACGTCTGCCGCTGGGTCAACTGCGTAAAGTTTTTCGACATCGGCCTGCCGGCGCTCCAGCGTGGCGCGCTGGTTGATATAGCCCTTGTCGGTAATCTCGTTGGCGTCGATCTGCGGCGGTTCGGACAGCAGCAGCACGCGGCGCACCTGCAGCGACGAGCCACCCTGTGTCGTATTGTATGCGGCCAGCCGTTCGGCGATCTGCCGGTGCAGGGCCGCCGGCTCCAGCTCTTTCGCCGCGGCGGTCGGCCAGGCCAGCAGGCCGACGGAGTCGCGATCCTGCCCGGTCACCACGGCATCCTGCAGCAACGGCGAACAGGCGGCGAGGGCTGCCACGCGCACACCGCCGACATGCACCCAGGTCCCGGTCGTCAGCTTGAAGTCCTCGGCAATGCGGCCATCGAAGACCATGCCGCGCTCGGGCGCGGCGTCATCGGCCAGCTTCGCCGCATCACCCATGCAGTAGAAGCCGTCCTCGTCGAAGGCCTTGCGGGTCTGCTCCGGGTTGCCGAGATAGCCCGGCGTCACGTTCGGGCCCTTGACGCGGACCTCGAACTTGCCGGCGCTGGGCACGAATTTCACCTGCACGCCGGGCACCGGCACGCCGATCACGCCGGCCCGTTCGATCGGATAATGCGCCGCGGTCGCCATCGGCGCCGTCTCGGTCGAACCCCAGCTCGAGGTCATGCAGACGCGCTTGCCCAGCACATGGATCGACAGCGCCTCGAGCCGGGTCCACAGGTCGGGCGGCAGGGCGGCGCCGGCATAGAAGATCATCTGCAGCCGGTTGAAGAAGCGGCGGCAGAGCGCGTCGTCCTTTTCCAGATGCGGTAGCAGCATGGCGTAACCGGCCGGCACGTTGAAATAGACCGTGGGCGAGACCTCGCGCAGGTTGGCAATGGTCTTCTCGACCAGGCCCGGCGCCGGCTTGCCGTCGTCGATATGCAAGGTGCCGCCCTGGCGCAGCACCATGTTGAAATTGTGATTGCCGCCGAAGGTGTGGTTCCACGGCAGCCAGTCGAGCAGCACCGGCGGCGTCGCCTTCAGGAACGGCCAGATCTGCGCGATGGCCTGCTGGTTGCTCATCATCATGCGGTGGGTGTTGATCACCCCCTTGGGCAGGCCGGTGGAGCCGGAGGTGAACAGATACTTCGACACCCAGTCGGGCCGGATCGCCCCGAAGCGCGCATCCACTGCGGCAGTCGGCGCGGTTGCCAGCAGGGTGGCGAGATCGGTGACCTGCTCGACTCCGGCCGGCAGGGCCGCCAGCACTTTCGCAAACGGGGCGCCGGCGGCATAGACCAGTTTCGGTTTCACCAGCCCGAAGATGTGGTGCACCTTGGCGAAGTCGCCGCTCATCAGCGAATAGGCGACGCTCACCGGCACCACCGGCACGCCGGCGACGAAGCCGCCCAGCATCAGCAGCGCATGGTCGATGCTGTTGCCCGACAGGATCAGGATCGCATCCTGCTGGCCGAGGCCACGGTCGAGCAGGCTCTGTGCAATGCGCCGCGCCGCCGCCCAGGCTTCGCCATAGGTGATGCGGCGCCAGCCATCGGCCGCGGTGACGCTGCGCTCGGCGATGAAAACCGCGTCGGGCCGCGCCCCGGCATGTTTCTGCAGCAGCAGTCCGGCATGGTCGGCGTAGGAGCCGAGCGGTTCTTCCGATTCGAGGATAAAGCCGCCATCGCCATGCGCGCGGCGGCGGATGCGCGGTGTGGCCAGATCGAGGGCGATGAATGGCGGTTTGGCCGCGCCGGCAATCCGGGCGTCGGTCATGGCATCCTCCGGTCGTTTCTTCCCTGCCGGGGTTTGTAACCCAGCATTACAATTATGGCCGCATGATACCCGATGCGGCCCGCCGCTCAAGCAGAATCAGCAGGGCGGCAGAATCAGCAGACCGGAGAAATCAGGCGTTGATGTCGATGACGGCGCGGCCGCGCACCTGGCCGGCGAGGATCTTCGGCGCCAGCTCGAAAATCTCCGACAGCGGATGCACCTCCGCCATGGCGGCCAGCTTGTCCTTCGGCAGGTCCTTGGCGAGCTGCCACCAGGCGCGCTTGCGGCGATGCATCGGCGCCATCACCGAATCGATGCCGAGCAGGCTGACATTGCGCAGGATGAAGGGAAACACGCTGGCCGGCAGGTCGGTACCGCCCGCCAGGCCGCAGGCGGCGACCCAGCCGCCGTATTTCACCTGGGACAGCACGGTCGCCAGAGTCTGGCCGCCGACCGAATCGACGGCGGCCGTCCAGCGCTCCTTCGCCATCGGTGCGCCCTTCTGGGCGAGTTCCGCGCGATCGACAAAGCCGGCAGCGCCGAGCGATGCCAGATAGTCATGGGTCTCCGGCCGCCCGGTCGCGGCGATGACGCGATAGCCCTTCTGCGCCAGCAGGGTGACGGCGACCGAGCCGACGCCGCCGGCGGCACCGGTGACCAGCACTTCCGCGTCCTTGTCCGGCGTCAGTCCGGCATCTTCCAGGGCCTGCACGCAGAGCATCGCGGTATAGCCGGCAGTGCCGATGGCCATGGCCTCCTGCAGCGAGAAGGCATCCGGCGGATGCACCAGCCACTCGCTTTTCAGCCGGGCATATTTCGCATAACCGCCCCACTGGGTTTCCGACAGGCCGAAGCCGTTCACCACCACCTTGTCGCCGGGCCTGAACTCGGCACTGGTCGATTCCACCACGGTGCCGGCGATGTCGATGCCGCCGACCATGGGCAGCTTGCGGGCGATGCGGCCGCCGGTCAGTGCCAGGCCGTCCTTGTAGTTCAGGGTCGAATAGGCGACCTCGACCAGCACGTCATGCTGTGGCAGGTCGGACAGTTTCAGCTGCCTGAAGGCGGCTTTCGGCTTGCCGTCGACATCCTCGATCAGTACGGCGCGGAAGGTGTCGGACATGGGCGATCCCTATTCCTTTTTTGCGTCATGCCCGCGAAAGCGGGCATCCCATTCAATGGGATCCCGGGGCGTCGCTGACGCTGCGCCCGGGATGACGATTGTGTTTGGCTTTGTTACCGCAGCGGTTCGAGGATCGAGACGTAGTTCGCCGTGGCGACGCCGCCCATGTTGAACACGCCGCCGAGCTGGGGCGCCTTGAGCTGGATGTCGCCGGCGCTGCCATTGAGCTGCATCGCTGCCATCACATGCATGGACACGCCGGTGGCGCCGATCGGATGGCCTTTCGATTTCAGGCCGCCCGAGGGGTTGATCGGCAGCTTGCCGTCGGCCTGGGTCCAGCCTTCCATGATTGCTTTCGCGCCCTGGCCCGGCGCAGTCAGGCCCATCGCCTCGTATTCGATCAGCTCGGCAATGGTGAAGCAGTCATGGCTTTCGGCAAACGACAGGTCCCAGACGCTGAGGCCTGCCTCGGCGAGCGCATCGGCCCAGGCTTTCGCCGGGCCTTCGAAGGCAATGACATCGCGCTTGGCCATCGGCAGGTAATCCTGCACATGTTTGGCGGCACGGAAGGCGATGGCCTTTTTCATGCCGAGCGCGGTCTGCACGTCGGTCAGCACCAGCGCCGCGGCGCCGTCGGAGACCATCGAGCAATCGGTGCGGCGCATGCCGCCGACCACCAGCGGGTTCTTGTCGGACACCGTCCTGCAGAAGTCGTAGCCGAAATCCTTCTGCATATGGGCGAGCGGGTTCTTCGCGCCGTTCTTGTGGTTCTTCGCCGCGATCATCGCGGTGGCATCCGACTGGTCGCCGTAGCGCTGGAAATACTGCGCCTGGATGGCATCGAACACGCCGGCGAAACCGCCTTCGTTGAACACCTCAGTCTTGCGATAGCTCGCCTTCAGCAGCACGTTGCCGACCACGCTGGTCGGCGCGGCGGTCATCTTCTCGACGCCGACGCAGAGCACGAAGCGGGCCTTCTTCGCGGCAATGGCATTCAGGCCCTGGTAGACCGCGGCCGAGCCGGTGGCGCAGGCGTTTTCCACGCGGGTCGCCGGCTTGAAGCGCAGGCCCGGATCGGCCTGCAGCACCAGCGCGGCGGTGAAATCCTGGTCGGTCAGGCCGCCGTTGAAATGGCCGAGATAGATGGCATCGACATCCCGCGGTTCGATGCCGGCGTCGCGAATCGCGCCGACGGCGACCTCGACGATCAGGTCCTCGGCATCCCTGCCGTCCAGTTTGCCGAACTTGCTGTGATTCCAGCCGACGATGCAGGCGGTCATGACTTCCTCCGGGTCTCTTGGCGGCTCTCGGGGCCGTTTCTGGGGTCGGAGTAACAGAGTGTGCCGGGCAGGGTTAGTCAAGCAACCGGGCCGTGCCGGCGCGGCCCGGTTTGGCGCGGGCGCGGCAAATCGCCATTTTCATGCGTCAAGAACATTATAGGAAAATATGGGCTTGAAATCTGCACTGATGTCGCGCAAAGTTCCTTTAATGTTCTTATAAAGGAGCCCGCCATGATCCGGTCCGTTCCGCCGCGCCAGCCCGCCAGCTGTCCCCCGTTCGACCCGCCCAGCCTCGACGACCTCGACTATCTGCCCGATCCGCTCGGCCGGCCGGGCACGGGCTTTTACGAGCAGAAACCGAAAGCCGCCGACATCCGCGGCTGGGAAGAGCCGCGCGATGACTGACGGCCGCGCCGCCGGGTTTGGCAGCAGGAGCCCGTGAGTGCCAATTTCTGTCACGTTTACAAAATCTTATTGCAATGCAACGGACACTTTCGGCAGGCTTTGACTGTTGGTACGCCGGCCCTGTCGGTGATTCGCCAGTTGGTGGTCCCGGATATCGGGTGCGGCTCCCGCAGAAGCAGGAGGCGAAGATGTCCGATCATTCCCTCAACCCGACTCCCGCAGGCCGGGATCCGGCAGAGCGGACCGCACGGCTGCAGCGGCTGCTGACCTGCCGCCTGACCACGGCGGAAATCCTCTACCACATGCCCGACCACCCGGCCCTGCTGCAGAGCTATGTCTGGCAGGACTACGACCTGGCGCCGAAATTCCCCGGCCTGCAGAAGTTTCTCGGCTTTTGGGAATCGAGCCTCGACGGCCGGCTGCATTCGGTGCGCGTGGTGTCGGCCCGGCTGGTCAGCCCGGCGGAATACCGCGCCGCCGCGGCCAGTTACGACCTGCACTGATCCAGGGCACTGACGCCAGGCATTGGCACCGGAGCCGCCGGGCCTGTGAAGCTGCTGCCGGTATGCTAGTCTGCGGCCGCCTCATAGCCATCTGCGAGTCGGGAATATGTCGCTGGTTCAGTATCTTGAAGAGTCCGCCGCACTGATCGCCAAAGCGGCGACGCCCGAACGCGCCGCCCGCGTCGACGCCGCCATTGCTGCCATCGTCGCGGCGCTGGGCGCCGACCGGCCGCTGCTGGTCTGTGGCAATGGCGGCTCGGCGTCGGATGCCATGCATATCGCCGGCGAACTGGTCGGCCGCTTCCTCAAGGAACGCCGCGGGCTCAACTGCATTGCGCTCGGCGCCGATACCGCGACGCTGACCGCCTGGGCCAACGATTACGATTATGCCAGCGTCTTTGCCCGCCAGGTCGAGGCCTATGGTCGCGCCGGCGGCGTGCTGCTCGGCATCACCACCTCGGGCAATTCCGCCAATGTGCTGCAGGCGGCCGAAGCGGCGAAGGCCAGGGGCATGACGGTAATCGGCCTGACCGGCGAGGGCGGCGGCAGGCTGGCGCCGCTGTGCGACATCCTGATTGATACACCGTCGCGGCACACCCCGCATGTACAGCAGATTCACGCCTGTCTCTATCATTACATCTGCGAGCAGGCCGAGGCAGCGCTGGCTGTCTGACAGGTTCTTGACCATCCGATCCGTTAACGACTTGTGAAGGCGGGGCTGAAAGAATCCGGTGGCATCCGCCGACCCAAGAGGGGATCGGCCCAAGGGGGTTCCGTGAGTGCTGCATTCGAAAAGGTAAAGGCGGCGGCCGAGGCCTACGAGCGGTCGATTCCGGCCGTTACGGTCCCGATCCGGGACAAGTCCTTCAGCATGGTTGTGCCGAACCTGAAATGCCTGGGCTTTGCCCTGACTGCGGCGACCCGCGAGCCGGCCACCAATGCCTGGATCTATGGCTTCAGGCCGGGCGAGGTCTTCTTCGACGTCGGCGCCAACAACGGCCTCTATGGCCTGATTGCCGCCGTGGTCGCCGGCTGCGAGGTGCATGCCTTCGAGCCGCATTTCGCCAGTTATTACGTGCTGACGCGGAACATCTTCGTCAACAAGCTGCAGGACCGGATGTTCTCCTATCCGATCGCCGTGGCCGATACGGAAAGCTGCGGCAAGATGTTTCTCAGCAGTATTACCGCGGGCAAGTCGCTGAACAATTTCGGCGATGCGCGCCCGAGCGACGATCCGCTGTGGAACGCGACGATCCCGCAGGGCTCGGTGTCGATGAGCCTTGACCGTTTTTCCGAGCAGACCGGGATCGTGCCGCACCATATCAAGATCGATGTCGACGGCATCGAGCCGTTGATCATTGCCGGTGCGGCGAAGCTGCTGGCCAATCCGAAACTGGTCAGTGTGATGGTCGAGACGATGGAACAGCTGGAAAGCCACCGGCCGATCCACCAGCACATGCTGGATGCGGGCTTCACCCGCTTCGTCAAGGATCCGGCCGGCATCTTCTATTTCCGCAGCTGAGCGGCGCATCCCGATGTGCGGTATTACCGGCTACCTGAATTTTGGCAACCGCCGTGCACCGGATCATCTCGCGGCACTGATCGGCCGTATGAATGCCGCGGTTGCCCATCGCGGGCCGGATGACCGGGGCCAGTGGCATGACCCGGAAAATTACTGCCACCTCGGCCATACCCGGCTCAGTATCATCGACCTGTCGTCCGCCGGCCACCAGCCGATGCACACCGCCGACGAGCGTTATGTCATCACCTTCAATGGCGAGATTTACAACTTCCAGGCCTTGCGGCGACTGCTTGAGAAAGACGGCGCGGTGTTCCGCACCGCGACCGATACCGAAGTCCTGCTGAACGGCTTCGCCCTGCTCGGCACCAGGCTGTTCGAATATATCGACGGCATGTATGCGCTGGCGATCTTCGATCGCGAGACCCGCTGCCTGACGTTGGCCCGCGACCGCGCCGGCGAGAAGCCGCTCTACTATGCCGCGACCGACAGCCTGTTCGCCTTCGCCTCCGAACTGCGACCGCTGCTGGAGATTGCCGACCTACCGGTGGCGCTGTCGGAAGAGGCGCTGGCGCAGTATTTCACCTTCCGCTACGTGCCCGAGCCGGACAGCATGCTGGCACCGATCCGCAAGCTCGAACCCGGCATGATGCTGCAGGTTTTCTCCGACGGCCGGCAGCGCCGGCAGCGGCATTTTTCCTTTGTTATCGACCAGGATGGTGAAGCCCCGGCTTCCGATATCGAGAATTACACCAGCGTTCTCGAGAAGGTCCTGACCCAGGCCCTGCGCGACCGGCTCAACAGCGACGTGCCGCTCGGCATGTTCCTGTCCAGCGGGGTTGATTCCTCGCTGGCCTGTGCGTTGCTGACGAAAGAACTTGGCCAGTCGGTGAAAACCTTCACCATCGGCTTTGAGGGCGATCCGCAATCCGAGCATCGGGCGGCCCGTGACATTGCCGCGACGCTGGGCGCCGAGCATCACGAGCATATTTTCAGCGCGGCCGATTTCGACCGCATCTGCGACGACATAGGGCAGCTGCTCGACGAGCCGAACGGCGACCGCAGTTGCGTGCCGACTTACCTACTGGCGGAATTCACCCGCAAGCACGTCACCGTGGCGATCTCCGGCGATGCCGGCGACGAGCTCTATGGCGGCTATGGCCGCTATCCGGCCTTTGCCATCGCCTATGACCGGATGACCGATTTCGTGCCGTCCACCATGGTGCAGACCTATATCGAACGCGGCCTGCCGGTGACGGCGGCTGACGCGGTGCGGGCGGCCTTCCCGCAGGGCTATGCCGCCGTGCAGGCGCAATACGAGAAATATGCGCCGCTGTTCATGCATCCGCAGCGGCCGGCGCTGCATGCCCTGCGCCAGCTCGATTTCAATACCTACCTGCCCGGCGCCGTACTGGCCAAGGTCGACCGCATGAGCATGCGGCACGGCCTGGAGACGCGCACGCCGTACCTCTATCCGACCGTGATCAAGCTGGCGGCCAAGGCCAGCCAGGACCTGTGCATGACCGGGCCGGTGCAGAATCCGGTGCAGAAAGTGGCCATGCGGCATTTGCTGGCGCGCTATCTGCCGCAGCAGCACGTGCAGGCGCCGAAAAAGGGTTTCGGCATGCCGCTCAGTGTGTTCTTCAACAATAAGCCGCGCATCGAGGCGGAGATGACCGCGGCCTATCGCCGGCTGGCCGATACCCGCTTTTTCGGCGCGCGACCCGGTGCGCTGGACCGGCTGTTCGCCGGCATCGGCGGCAATATCAACGCAGTCTGGGCCGGCATCGTGCTGGCGCGCTGGATCGACAGCGTGGAACGCCCGTTATGACCGCGCCCGAATCGAAAACTCCGGGGCCGCAATCCATGGAGGAGCTGGTCGAGCATGCCGCCGGCCAGGTCACCGACGCCCTGCCGCCCGCAGTGGAGGCGCGGCTGCGGGATCTGATCGGCCGCTTTGATGCGGCGGTCGCCGGCCTGGCACCGGTGCCGCTGACCTGTGTGATCTTCCATCTGACCCTGCCACCCGATGCGCGGCGGATCGATTATGTCGACATCCAGGCCGACCAGGGCAAGATCGACTATATCGCCGTGCTGCAGCATGCCTTCGCCATGGCGCGTGCCTTCAATCCCGATTGCCGCATCCTCTATATCACCGGTGAGGCGGATGACGCCGACTTCGTGCCCGCCGACGTGACCGTAGTCCGTCTGCCGCTGGAGCCGCGCCACCTGATGTACGAGCGCGTCGTGGCGATCAGCGCCTATGTGCAGTCGCGGGCTTTCGCGTCGGATACCGCGTTCCTCGACAGCGACGCCTTCGTCAATCTGCCCCTGGCGCCGCTGTTCCGGCTGCCCTTCGATGTGGCGGTGACCTATCGCAACGATCCGGGCCTGATGAAGATCAACGAGGGCGTCATCTTCGCCTCGCCGCGTCGGGGGCTGGCGGCGCGCGGATTTTTCCGCCGCTATCTCGCCACCTACGAAGCACTGCGTGGCGATCCTGTGGTGGTCGGGCAGTACAAGGAAATCCGTCGCTGGCGCGGCGGCCAGCTCTCGCTGTCTGCCGTTTCCCATATCGCCGGTGTGGTCAGCGAAACCGACATCCGCAAGGTCGCCGGTGCCCTGGTCCGCTACCTGCCGTGCAATTCCTGTAACTTCTTCGTCCGCGACGGCGACAAATGGCCTCACGTCATCCTGCAGCGCAAATTTGTCCTGCACCTCAAGGGGCCGACCAAGAATGCTGTCGCTGCCGTGGCGGCCTTCCAGGTCAACTGGAGCCATCAGGTGCCGGAGGAGGGCTCCCTGGCCGCCAGGCCGGACCCGGTTCAGGCACCGGCCCGGCCACCGGCCGCGATGCCGCGGATCGGCGATCTGCCGGTCATCGGCGACATGCCCCGCATCGGCGATCCGCCACGCCTCGGCAACCCGTCGCCGGCGCCAGGTACGTCGCCCGGGCTGGGCGCCGGTTATGTCAAACCGATGTTTTCCTTCATCAACAAGGAATATAATAAGCCACCGTTCGCCCTGCCTGCCGTGCGGCAGAAGTTCGCCATGATATTGCAGGCAGTGCTGCAGACGATGGGCGCCAACCAGCCGGACAGCGGTGCCTTCGCTGCCGACGACATGGTGATCTGGTTCCGCAACCTCGGCTTTCTCGAACAGGAAGACTTCATCGCTGCCTTCGGCCCCTATCTTGCCGATCCGACACTACGCGCCCGCATCTGGCGCATCTACATGCTGTGCTGGGGCGTGAAGAGCTGTGTCGGCCTGCCTGGCGATTTCATGGATGTCGGCTGCTACGACGGCCGCACCGTGGAAATCATGGAACGCTACTGCAATTTCCAGACGGTTCCGGACAAAACCTGGTGGCTGTACGACATGTTCGAGAATCCGCCGCAAGAGGCGCGCAAGGCCAGCCATGGACCGCAGCTGTTTGAGAGGGTACAGCAGACTTTCGAGTCGCGTGGACGTTTCCGTGTCATCAAGGGGCCGGTACCGGAGAGTTTCGCGCAGGGCCTGCCCGACCGGGTTGCCTTCGCGCAGATCGACCTGAATGCAGCGGAACCGGAAATCGGCACCCTGCATGCTATCTATGACCGTATCGTGCCCGGCGGACTGATCATTTTCGACGATTACGGCTTCCGCCGGCATCGGCCTAGCTTTGTTGCCGAGCTGGAGTATTTCACCCGGCGCGGCCAGATCGTCTGGGAAAGCCCGACCGGGCAGGGGCTGTTCATCAAGCGCTGACAGACCGTCAGCACTGGCCGTCAGCCCATTTTCCTGAGGATGGCCATTTCGCGATAGAAGTGGACAAATTCCACGTCGCTCTGCCGCCAGTCCATCTGCATCAGCACATTGTTGATGAAACTGATGAAATGCCGGCGGTCGAAGCGGTCGGGCTCGATCTTGAACGGCAGCAGCTTCGGGTAGGCCGGGTTATGGGTACATTTCAGGTCTTCGATCACATAGAGCCCGCCGGGCTTGAGGGCCGGCCAGTTGACCCGAAGGGCATCGACGATATCGGCGCTGACATGCGAGCCGTCGTCGATGATGACATCGCAGTCCCGGGCGAAGGTCTGCTGTGTCGCATTGCCGATCTCGATGCGGATATTGGGATAGCTGCGGCACAGCTGGCTGCAGTCCGGCCGGATATCGGCGCCGATGATCTCGGCATCGCTGAAATAGCGTGACCAGGTCTTCAGCGAACTGCCGCAGGCGACGCCAATCTCGAGCAGCTTCACGCCCGGCTTCTGGCGCAGCGGCCCGAGGTATTTCTCGTAGACCTCGGTATAGCGGTGCTTGATGCTGCCCTTGTCGGTTTTGAAATGGTCGGCCAGCTCGGTCAGGCTGGCACGGGCATAGTCGATCACCTCCGACGGCTCGTAGTCCACCGGCGGCGTGGTATCCAGCGAATAAATCCGGTCGGCGGAAGGAGCCTGGCCAGCGGTCGCAGTCATCGGTGGAAATCCCTGTGGTGAGGGCCGCGGTTATCCGGCGGCGACAAAATGCGTGTCGACGCCGGTCTTGCCGGAGCGGCCGAGTGTGCCTTCGTTGCTGAAGGCGCGCGGATTGAGCGGGCAGCCGGTGCAGATCGGCGTCTTCTGTTCGAGGAAATCGCGGATCCAGCCGAGCACGCCGGGCTGCCGCCAGGCCTGGGCAAAGCTCATTTCGCCGACATTGGTATAGCCGAACTGCGAGGGGTCGAAGGTGGTGCAGCAGGGCGTCAGATAGCCCTGCACCGAGATGGCTGGACGGAACCACGGTGCGGTGCAGATGTCGCCCTTGGGGCGGGTGAAGTTCGGCAGGATGACCGGCAGGCCGGCGAAGGTATGTGCCGAGGCGCGCAGCAGGATGATGAACTCCGCGCGCTGTTCGCCGGTCATCAGGCCGTAGGGCTCGCCGTAGTCCTGGAATTCCTGCATGTGGACCGGCGGAGCGCCCAGTTCGCGCAGTTGCCGCAGCGTGTCGGGGATGTCGCGGTAATTCACCGCGCTGACCACCATCGAGATATGCAGCGGCAGTTTCTTCTGCAGGCAGGCGGCGATGTTGGATTTCAGCTTCTCGGTCTTGGTGCCGGCGCGCATGCGCTCGGCAATGCCGGGCTCGAAGCTGTCGACCGAAATCCAGAATTCGTCGAGGCCTGCCGCCACCGCCTCGGCATAATAGTCGGCCGAGCGCGTGATGCCGTTCGAGGTGACCTTCATGCGCTTGAACTTGCCGCTTTGGCGGGCCATGGCGACCAGTTCGACGAACTGCGGGTGCAAGGTCGGCTCGCCGATGCCGTGCAGGGTGACGAAGCCGGTGGGCGGCCAGCCGCCCAGGATACGCTGGAACAGCTGCAGATCCATATGCTGGTCGACCCAGCTGTCATTCGCGATGCCCATGGTGCGCGGACAGCCGGCGCACTTGAGATTGCACAGCGTGGTGATCTCGATGGTCAGCTTCTGGATCGCGCTTGGGGCAGCGAAGAGATTCATCATGCGGCTCCTGGACCGGCTATTCTGGCGCGGCCCGCTGGAAGTAGGCGGTCTGTATCGGCACTGGCGGAGCGGCCGGTATTCTACCGGGCGGCATCCGCAGAGGACCAGACTATACGATGCCTGAGGGGGCTTACCAAAAGCTTAATGGCGGCGTCCTGCGCCACGACAGCCGGCGGGAAATATTATTTATTATATCAATGGTTTAGAATAATCTGGCGAGTCTATTTCGCCTCCAGCGTCGCCTTCAGATAGCTGAGCAGCGGATACAGCCCGGCCATCAGGGCGATCAGGAAGCCATACGGCCCCTCGCGATAGCCCTTGCGGGTAACGTAGCATTTGTAGAAGCGGGTAAACAGGCGGCGTACATTGGCGCGGAAGCTGCCGATATCCTCGCCGGCGGCGGCCCGCGCCCGCAGATCGGCGCCGCGCGCGGTGGTATACCGGTCGAGCCGGCGGATCATGTCCGAGATGTCGCGGTCGACATAATGGATCATGCGGGATTTCAGGAAGCGCCGTTCGCCTTGCAGCTCCAGCGCCGGATGCACGCGCTGGCCGCCCCAGTGCTTGGCGCCTTTGGCGAACAGCCGCGGCGCCATCATCACGCCGAAGGCTCCGCCCCAGCCATAGCGCACGAGACGCGCGCCGACATAGTTGTCGAAGGGGATCAGGTAATGGGCGAAGGGCGCCGTGGCGATCTCGGCGCGGATCTCGGCCGCCATCTCCGGCGGCACGCGCTCGTCGGCATCGACCTCGACGATCCAGTCGCCGCTGCAGGCGGCGATGCCGGTGTTGCGGCGCTCGCCCTCCAGCGGCCAGCCACCCTCGACCAGTTTCGCGCCGAAGCCGGCGGCGATGGCGCGCGAATTGTCGGTGCAGCGATCGAGCACCACGACGATCTCGTCGGCGAAGTGCAGCCGCTCCAGGCAATCGGCGAGCTGGGCTTCCTCGTTGTGGGCCACGACGAGGGCGGAGAGTTTCGGCGGGGATGCAGGTGCCGTCATTAGTCAGTCGTCGCTGTCGTCATCCTGGGCATAGCGCCACAGATGCTCGGCCGCGGCCTGTGCCTTGTCGACGCTGAGGCTGAGCATATGGCTGTCCTGCCGGCGGTAATCGTAGCCCGGCTGCTGCACGATCTCATCGTAACTGAGATCAGTGCGCACGCTGGCAGTTTTTTCGCCCCAGGGGCCGTAGACCCGCTCGCGGCTCGGCCCGAACAGGCCGAGCGTCGGCGTGCCGGAGGCGGCGGCCAGATGCATCAGGCCGCTGTCGTTGCCGATGTAGAAGGCGCAGCGCCGCAGGGCGGCGGCCAGCACCGGCAGCTCCACCTTGCCGATCAGGTCGAGGGTGCGGTCGGCCGGCAGGCCGGCCAGGGTCGCGGTGGCCAGAGCCTCTTCGCCGGGGCCGCCGAATACCACGATGCGCGCATTGGGCAGGATGCCGCCGGGCGCGGTCAGCCGTGTCGCCAGTTCGGCGAAGCGGTCGCCCGGCCAGATCTTGCCGCCCCAGTTGGCGGTGGGGCCCAGTGCCAGGGTCGGCGTGCCGTCCTCGGGCCACAGCCGCGCCGCGGTCGCCGCATGTTCGGCGGTGGTCCAGACCACAGGATGCGCCGGCGCATTGAGCTTCAGCACATTCGACAGCGCGATCACCTTGTGCATATGCGGCGCCGAGCCGCTGTAGCCGCGCCGGCGATGCGCCATCAGGAACTGGCCGATGCCGGAGCCGCGCAGGTCGAGCACGAGACTCCAGCGCGTCGCCGCGACCTGCTTCCACAGGTCCCACCAGTGCCGCGCCCAGGGCTTCTTGCGCATGACGATGATGCGTTCGAGATTGGGGGCGGCCGTGAACACGCCGGCGGCGGCCGGGCCGCAGACCACGGTGAAGCGCGCCTTCGGACGCTGGCGGTGCAGCTCGTCGAGCAGGCCGGTCGACAGGATGGCGTCGCCGAGGCGATTGGCCGTGATAAACAGGATGCGCATGCCGGACGGGTTCGGAATGATGCCCGATCAAGGGCTTGGCCCGGGTTATAGGGGGCATGGCTGCCCTTGCCAAGCCGCCCGTCCTCCCATAGGTCAGGGGGCAGGGGAAAACCGGAGGTCCGCCCACATCATGCCCGATCTGTTCTGTACCGCCCTGCCGGCCGCCGGCGCAACCGGCCGGGCCCTGCTGCGGCTGTCGGGGCCGGAAGCGGTCGATTTCCTCGATGCCCTGGTCTCCAACAGCGTCGCCGGCCTGGCACCGGGCCGGGCGGCCTATGCCGCGCTGCTGACCCCACAGGGCAAGTTCCTGCACGATTTTTTCGTCACGGCCGCGGGTGACGGCGGCCTGCTGCTGGATGTGGCGGCCGAGCGCCGGGCCGACCTGAAGCGGCGTCTGACCCTCTATAAGCTGCGCGCCAAGGTCGAAATCGCCGACTCCGACTGGCAAGGCTTTGTCCTGTTCGGCAGCGAAGCGCGACCCGACCTGCCGAAGCTGCTGCAGGAGGCCGGCGCGCTGCTGTTCGCCGATCCGCGGCTGGCGGCGCTCGGCTGGCATCTGTGGCTGCCGCCGGGCATGGCGCCGGCGGCCAGGGAACTTGGCATGCCGGTGCCCTTCGATGCCTGGGAGCGCCACCGCCTGATCCTCGGCGTGCCTGACGGCATGCGCGACATCGAGCCCGAGAAGGGCATCCTGCTGGAAAACCATTTCGAGGCGCTGCACGGCGTCGATTTCACCAAGGGCTGCTACATCGGCCAGGAGCTGACGGCGCGCACCAAATACCGCGGTCTGATCAAGAAACAGCTCTGCAAGGTGAAAAGCACCAGCGGCGACTTCCTGCCGCTGCCCGGCACGATCGTCAGCCTCGATGGCCGCGAGGCCGGCGAGATGCGCTCCAGCCTCGGCGGGCTGGGGCTGGCGCTGCTGCGCCTCGATGCGCTGGCGGCGGCGGAACGGGACGGCAAGACCCTGGAGGCCGCGGGTGTTGCCATCACGGCGCGCCGCCCCGATTATGCCGCTGCGCTGCCGTAGGACGGCGACCGCGAATAACAGGGACGAGGCATGACGAAGAACAAGGCCCCCGATGGCCATGACGACGGCAAGCCGCGCTGCGGCTGGTGCGGCACCGATCCGCTCTATGTGCATTATCACGACACCGAATGGGGCGTGCCCGAACGCGACGACCGCGCGCTGTTCGAAAAGCTGATCCTCGACGGCTTCCAGGCCGGCCTGTCGTGGATCACCATCCTGCGCAAGCGCGACAATTTCCGCCGTGCCTTCGACGGCTTCCAGCCCGAGAAGATCGCCCGCTACACGCCGAAGAAGCTTGACGCGCTGATGCAGGATGCCGGCATCGTGCGCAACCGAGCCAAGATCGAGGGTACCGTGCTGAACGCGCGCGGCTGGCTCGAGATCATGGAGAAGGAAGACGGCTTCTCGAATTACCTGTGGAATTACCTCGACGGCAAGCCGAAGCAGAACGGCTGGGCCAGCCTGAAGCAGGTGCCGGCGGAAACCCCGGTCAGCCAGGCGATCTCCAAGGATCTGCGCAAGCGCGGCTTCACTTTCGTCGGCCCGACCATCGTCTATGCCTTCATGCAGGCGGTCGGCATGGTCAACGACCACCTGACCGACTGCCATCGTCACGACATTGTGAAGAAGCTGAAGCGCCGCTGATGTAGCGGCAGGAAGATGGCGCCGACCGGTATTTGGCGTCAGGGTCGCCGCCGGCCGGCGCCGCCGCTGGGGGGCAGCGGCTACTCGGGAAGAGCTTCGCCGGAGCCGCCGAGCTCGGCCGGAAAGTCCTTCATCTTGGGCAGGCCGTCCTTCATCCGCAGCACCGTCTCGGTGTAGTTCACGTGCACGCCGGGCGTGAATGGCAGGCTCGGAATCGTCGCCGCATAGACGTCGACCAGACCGAAGGTCGGATGGTCGGTCATGATATGGCCACCGCATTTTTTGCAGAACTGGCGGCCACTTGTCGGATTTTTCATGAACCGGCCGACATGCTCGGCGCCCTTGGTGACCTGCACGTTTTGCGGCTGCCACAGGGTGAAGGCATTCACCGGTCCGGCCGACCACGAGCGGCAGGAACTGCAGTGGCAATAGCCCATCGCTTCGGGAGCACCGCTCACCTCGACTTCGACGGAACCGCAGAAACAGCGGCCGGTATGCTTGTCGGTCATTTCATCCTCGTCTTGTGTGAATAGAGCCGGAATCGCTCCGGAGACGCGGACGATGCGGGGCGGCCCGCCGATTGTACTAGTGCAAAAAAGGTACTTGGCAGCGCTTTGCAACCCGCGATAAGCAAACCGCATGGAGCTGCGATACGGACTCTTCTGTCCGGTGGCGAAAGCCGCCGAGGTGATCATGGGGCGCTGGACGCCCCTGATCCTGTGCGAAATGATGATGGGCAGCGAACGCTTCGGCGACATCCAGAGCGGTGTGCCGCTGATGTCGCGCAGCCTGCTGTCGCGCCGGCTGAAGGAGATGGAGCTCAGCGGCCTGATCCAGCGGGTGCCGCAGCCGGGCGGTCGCGGTTACCTCTATCGCCTGACCGAGAGCGGCAATGCGCTGCGCCCCCTGATCGACCAGCTCGCCGCCTGGGGCAGCACCTGGCGTCTGCCCGGCCTCGACGAGCAGGACAACAATGTTGCCTACATGATGTGGATCCTGCGCCGCCGCTTCGCCGGCCGGCTGTCGTCCGCGTCGCGCGCCGTGCTGCATTTCGATTTCCGCAACGTGTCGCCGCGCGAGCACAAGCTGCGCAGCTGGTGGATGCTGCTGCGCGATGATGCCGCGGAACTGTGCAACACCGATATGGGCTTCGAGGCCGACCTCACCGTGCGCGCCGATCTGGCGGTTTTCACCCGGGTGATCTGCGGCATCGACAGCCTGCGGCAGGCGCGGCTGGCCGGCGACATCGGCTTTGCTGGCAATGCGGCCCTGCAGGCGGAAGTGATCGACTGGCTCGAGGTCAGCGAGCCGCCGCAGCTGCGCATCCCGGTCGTGCCGGTGGCGCCAAAGCCGGCTAGAACGATGATCCCGGCTGCCTGAGGAATTCGGTTTCCTCGGGCGTGCTGTCGCGGCCGAGCGCCGCATTGCGATGCGGGAAGCGACCGAACTGCGCGATGATCACCCGGTGCCGCTCGGCAAATTCGAATGTCTTCTGCCCGGGCAGGTCCTTTTCCAGGGCAGCGAACAGCAGCATGCCGAACTCCTGGTCGGCGAGATCCTCGCTGTGCTGGAACGGCATGTAGAAGAACTGCCGCTGCACCGGCGCCACCACGATATCGAAGCCGCGGTCGATGGCGCCACGTGCAACGCTGCGGGCCTGTGCGTCGCCGGCAAAGGCGCGCGCCGTGTCGCGGAAGATGTTGCGCGGGAACTGGTCGAGCAGGATCAGCAGCGCCAGAGTCCCATCGGCATCGTCGGCCCAGCCGGCAAAGCCACCCTGCAGCGCCGTCTCGACGGCGGCGCCGAACCGCGTCCGGATCTCGGCATCGAAGGCATCGTCCTTCCGCCACCAGCATTGGCGCGGGGTGAGCGGCTCGCCGCGGGCGGCAGAGCCCGGCCGGTCGAACCAGAAATCGAGAATGTCGGCGGCAGTGGTCGTCACGGCGGCAGGGCCTCCCTTGTGCTGGCTATCCGGTTGAGATGGGGATGACGGCCGGCTCCGTCCAGTGCCCCGTCCAGTAGCGGCAGGCCCGGATATGCTGTATTCGGGACGCGGGACGGAAACGAGGTGCACATCATGAACACAATCGACCTGAAGGGCCGCCATGGCGTGGTCACCGGCGGCGCGCAGGGCATCGGCCGGGCGGTCACCGAACGGCTGCTGCGCTCCGGTGCGGCGGTGGCGATCTGGGATCGTGACCTCGACCTGGCGCGCAGGGTGGCGGGCGAACTGTCCGGCGCGGGCCGCGCCATCGCGGTGGCCGCCGATGTTGCCGACTGGAACTCTGTGGCGGGAGCGGCCGAGGCGACGCTGAAGGAGTTCGGCGCCATCGAGCTGCTGGTGTGCAACGCCGGCATCGCCGGGCCGAATGCCCCGGTGGCCGATTATCCGCTGGCCGACTGGCAGCAGGTGATCGATATCGACCTGACCGGCGTGTTCCACTGTTGTCGCGCGGTGGTGCCGGCGATGCAGCATCAGGGCTATGGCCGCATCGTCAACGTCGCCTCGGTCGCCGGCAAGGAAGGCAACCCCAATGCGGCGGCCTACAGCGCTGCCAAGGCGGGGGTGATCGCGCTGACCAAGTCGCTCGGCAAGGAGCTGGCCGGGCAGGATATCGCCGTCAACTGCATCACCCCGGCGGCGGCGAAGACGGCGATCTTCGAACAGATGACGCAGACCCATATCGACTATATGCTGTCGAAAATCCCCCGCGGCCGGTTCGTCGGGGTGGACGAGATCGCCGCCATGGTGGCCTGGCTGCTGTCGGCGGAGAATTCCTTCACCACCGGCGCGGTCTTCGACCTCAGCGGCGGTCGCGCCACCTACTGAGCGACCACCCGACGCGTATCCCGATTGCACCTCTAGTCCTGTTCCGAACCAGCGCAGACCGATCACCATGCCGCAGAGCCGCGAGGCGAAATTCAGTATCGGCGATGTCGTCCGGCATCGCCTGTTCCCGTTCCGCGGCGTCGTCTACGACGTCGATCCGGTATTCAACAATACCGAGGAATGGTGGCAGTCGATTCCGCCCGACCTGCGGCCGTCAAAGGACCAGCCGTTCTATCACCTGCTGGCCGAGAACGCGCAGACCACCTATGTCGCCTATGTCTCGGAGCAGAACCTGCTGCCCGATGCGGCGGCCGGGCCGGTCAATCATCCCGATATCAAAAAGTATTTCGCCGGCTTCAGCGGCGGCCACTACGTCTGGCGCAGCAGCACCCGCATGTAAGCCTGCCGGCGGCCGTCTAGAGCAGGCGGCCGATCAGCGACACGATGGCGGGGATGTTGATCGCCACCAGCGTGATGCCGACCGCGCCGGCGATCAGCCGGCCGGGCAGCTTGTTGACCAGGAAGGCCGCCACCGGGGCGGCGACCAGCGCACCGGCCATGATGGCGAGTGCGGTGCTGCCGATGGTGGTCAGCGTGCCGGTGCCGAGCCAGAAGGCGAAGACGGCGGCCTGCACCGCGGCGATGATCGGTTCGGCGGCATTGGCCGAACCGATGGCGATGCGCGGCTCGCGACCCTGCATGATCAGGGTGGTGGTGACGATCGGCCCCCAGCCGCCGCCGAAGGAATCGAACAGGCCGCCGAACAGGCCCACCACCGCGGGCCGGCCGCGCGGTGCGCCGAAGCCCTCGCGCGTCTTCCAGCGCAGGGTGCGCAGGATCACGACGACACCCATGATGCCGAGATAGAGTGCCGCCAGCGGCCGGATCAGATTGATCGGCATCAGCGCGATGGTGCTGGCGCCGATCACGCCGCCAAAGATGGCCGGCAGGATCAGCCGGCGCGCCAGCGACCAGTCGACATTGCCGAACTTCCAGTGCGACAGGCCCGACGCGATGCCGGTCGGCATCTTGGTGACATGCACGGCAGCGCTGGCCACGGCGGGCGGCATGCCGGTCGCCACCAGAACGCTGGTGGAGATCACGCCATAGCCCATGCCGATGGCGCCATCGATCAGCTGGGCACCGAAGCCGACCAGAACGTAAAGCGCGAGGGACAGTTCCATGCGCGCGTCTCCTGACTGGGGTAACGAAAGCCGGTGACGGAAACTGCTCAGGCCGCGAAGTATCGCGTGGCGTAGTCTAGCAGAGTTTCGCCGGCGTCACTCACGGAAAGCCGTGTCGTGTCGATGGTGAGTTGTGCTGCGACCGGTGCCTCATAGGGCGCCGAAATGCCGGTAAACGCGGCAATTTCACCGGCCCTTGCGCGCTTATACAAGCCCTTGGGGTCACGGCTTTCGCAAGACGCAAGATCGGCCCGCACATGCACTTCGTGGAAACCGGCGCCGATGATCTGGCGCGCGGTATCGCGATGCGCCTGCAGCGGCGAGATCGCCGACACGATCACGATCATGCCGGTGTCCGCCATCAGCTTCGCCACTTCGGCCAGCCGGCGGATATTCTCGGCGCGGTCGGCTTCGCTGAAGCCGAGGTCGCGGTTCAGCCCGCGGCGCAGGTTGTCGCCGTCCAGCACGGTGATCTGCTTCCCTTGCGCGAACAGCGCGCGCTGGGTCGCCATCGCCAGGGTCGACTTGCCGGCGCCGGACAGGCCGGTCAGCCACAGCACGCCGCCGCGATGACCGTTCAGCCGCGCGCGGTCGGCGGCCGTCACCGAGGAATCGACGGCGACGATATCATGGGCGACGCGGTCGGCCGCCTCGATCACCAGGCCACCGACGATTTGCGGCCCGCGGATCAGCACGCCGCGTCCGGTGCGCGCCTGTGCGTCATAGGTATCGAGCGCCACCGGCCGGCGGGTCCGCAGGATGACGCGGGCGACGCCGTTGCGGTCGACCTGGGTTGCCGTGGCGACGTCCAGCGTCTCGACATCCAGCGATTCGGTGATCGCCTCGACCTCGGCCTCGCGTTCGGCGGTGCCGATCTTGAGCGTCAGCCGGTCGCCGGGTTTCAATACCTCGCGGTCAAGCCAGAACAGCCGCGCGGTGATGCGGTTGGCGTCGATCGGGCGCCGGTCGGGCGTGCTGGCCAGCGCGCCGCGTTCGACGAAGACTTCCTCGTCCAGCGTAAACGCCACGCTTTCGCCGGCAAAGGCCTCCGCGCGCGGCACATGGGCGCCGCCATCGCCGCGCCAGGCCTCCAGCGTCGCCACGGTGGCTTCGCGGCCCAGAGGGGCGAAGCGGATGCGGTCGCCGACCGCCAGCCGGCCGCTTTCGATGCGGCCGACCACGATGCGGCGGTCGTCGAAGCGATAGAGGTCCTGCACCGGCAGGCGCAAAGGCTGGTCGACGGCATGGGCGCGCGGCACGAAGGCATCCAGCGCGCCGATCAGGGTCGGGCCCTGGTACCACGGCGTTGCCGCGCTGTGCACGGCGATGTTGTCGCCGGCGCGCGCCGAGACCGGCACCAGCGCCGAGACCTCGATGCCGATATCGGCGAGATAGCCGCGAACGGCCTCGGCGACTTCGCTGAAGCGCGCCGCGTCATGGCCGATCAGGTCGATCTTGTTGATCGCCACCGCCACCTGGCGGATGCCGAGCAGATGCAGCAGATAGGCATGGCGCTTGGTCTGTTCGGCCAGGCCCTGGGCCGCGTCGACCACCAGGATGGCGGCATCGGCCTGGGCCGCGCCGGTCACCATGTTCTTCAGGAATTCCTTATGCCCCGGCGCGTCGATGATGACATAGCGGCGCTGTTCGGTGGTGAACCAGATCTGTGTGGTATCCACCGTGATGCCCTGGTCGCGCTCGACCTGCAGGGCGTCGAGCAGGAAGGACCATTCGAATTCAAGACCGCGTTTGGCCGAGACGGCTTTCAGCTGTTCCAGCTTGCCGTCGGGCAGGCTGTCCGTGTCATGCAGCAGGCGACCGACCAGGGTCGACTTGCCGTGGTCGACATGGCCGACGATGACGATGGGGAAGGCGCGGCCCTTCTGGCTGCCGGCGCGGGCCAACATGGTTTTCGCCTGCGCGGCCTTCGGGTGGATGGCGAGATCGACAACGCTCATGATGGCGGTCCTTACATGTAGCCGGCGACGCGCAGGCGCTCGAAAGCGTCTTCGGAATCGTGATCCATGGCGCGGCCGGCGCGTTCCGGCTCGCGGGTGATTTCCAGCTCGTCGATGATGGCTTCGATGCTGCCGGCATGGCTGTCGATCGGAAACGTAATGCCGATCTCGCCGAGCGAGCGGAAGCGCTTGCCCTCGCCATTGGCGAAATACAGCGGCACGACCGGGATGCCCTCGCGCTGGATGTAGCGCCAGATGTCGATCTCGGTCCAGTGCAGCAGCGGATGGACGCGCATGTGCACGCCGGGCGGCAGATCGGCGGCGAAATGGTCCCACAGCTCGGGCGGCTGGTCGCGGAAATCCCAGGCGCCGTCGCCGCCGCGCGGGCTGAACACGCGCTCCTTGGCGCGGGTCGCCTGCTCGTCGCGGCGGATGCCGGCGATCACGCCCTTCAGGTCGTATTTCGCGATGGCTTCCTTCAGACCCAGCGTCTTGCGCGCAGCGATGCGCGAGTTGTGCGGCAGGGTCGGGTCGGTCGCCTCGATCGGCGGGCAGGCATCCTTGATCAGGTCGAGGCCCCATTCCGGGCCGTAGCGGTCGCGGAAGGCATAGGTTTCGGGGAATTCCAGCCCGGTATCGAGATGCAGCACCGGGAACGGCACCCGGCCGAGGAAGGCCTTCTTGGCCAGCCAGATCATCACGTTGGAATCCTTGCCCAGCGACCACAGCATGGCCAGCGGGCGAATGCGACTGTAGGCCTCGCGGAGGATGTAGATGCTCTGGGCTTCGAGCGCGTCGAGATCATCGTGCTGCATGGCGCGTTTACTCGTCCTGTGTGCTGATCTGCCCGGGCAGGGGCAGCGGGGAAACATGGATGCCGCATTCGGTTTTGTCTTGGCCGCGCCAGCGCCCGGCGCGCGTATCCTCGCCTTCGGCCACCGGCTGGGTGCAGGGCGCGCAGCCGATTGACGGATAGCCCTGCGCCACCAGCGGATGGCGCGGCAGGTCGTGGGTGCGGAAATAATCCTCGATCTGTTGTGGCGACCAGTCGGCGAGCGGATTGAACTTCAGCCGTTCGCCATCGGCCTCGACCAGCGGGATGCTGCCGCGGGTGGCGGCCTGGAAACGCTTGCGGCCGTTGATCGAGGCGGCGAAACCCTTGAGGCCGCGTTCCAGCGGCTCGACCTTGCGCAGGTAGCAGCAGGCATTGGCATCGCGGAACCACAAGGTGCCGCCGTCATCCCGGGCGGCCAGCGCGGCGGGGTCGGGACGCAGCACGCGCAGATCGGTCAGGCCGAGCCGGGCGGCCAGTGCATCGCGATAGGCCAGGGTCTCGTCGAACAGCTTGCCGGTATCGAGGAACAGCACCGGGGTCGCCGGATCGATCCCGGCCACCATATGCAGCAGGACGGCCGCTTCGGCGCCGAAGGAGGACACCAGCGCGATGCGGCCGGGGAACAGGTCGCGGATCGCGGCTGCGAGAATCTGCTGCGGCGTGCGGTCACGCAGCTGCAGGTCGAGCAGGCCGGCATGGTCGCGGGCGGCGAGCGGCGCGGTAACGGGAACGGCAGGGGCGAGTGCGGTCATTCGGCGGCCTCCGGCTTACGCAGGCGGCGCAGCCGCAGCTCCAGCGCGGTGGCGGTGCCGTCGGTCGCCGGCTGGTAGGCGGCGCTGAAATCCTGCAGGGCCCCGGCGAAGATGCGGGCGGCGTCCGGCCGGTCGAATTCATAGGCATCGAAGCCACAGCGGTGCATCAGACGCAGCTGGTCGCGCAGCACCTGACCGGTGGCGCGCAGTTCGCCGCGATAGCCGAAGCGTTCGCGCAGCAGCCGGGCCTGGCTGTAGGCGCGGCCGTCGGAGAATTTCGGAAACTCCAGCACGATCAGGTCGAAGCGACCGGCCTCGGGGCCGAATGCCAGCACATCGAGGCTGTTCGGCAGGCGGATGCCGAGCGGTGCCTTGCGCGCCGCCAGGGTATTGCGCTCAGCCAGCCAGCGCGCATGGCTGACCAGCACCGGGCGGCCCTCGGGCAGCGGCGCCTCGTCCTCGATGGCAATCCAGTGATCGGCGGCAACCAGCCCGTTCTTAAGCAGCGGCATAGACGGCCTCCTTGAACGGCGCCAGGCCGGTGCGGCGATAGGTATCGAGGAAGCGCTCGCCGGCCTGGCGGATGCGCAGGTAGGTCTCGACCAGGGTGTCGATGGCATCGACCGCATCGGTGGCGTTCAGCGCCGGGCCGAGGATGTCGCCAAGCGCGGCATTCTCGTCGGCCGAACCGCCGAGCGTCAGCTGGTAGAATTCCTCGCCGTTCTTGTCGACGCCGAGGATGCCGATATGACCCACATGGTGATGCCCGCAGGCATTGATGCAGCCCGAGATCTTGATCTTCAGTTCGCCGATGTCATGGGCGCGTTCCCAGTTTCTGAAGCGCAGCGCGATCTGCTGGGCGACCGGGATCGAGCGGGCATTGGCCAGCGCGCAGTAATCCAGCCCCGGGCAGGCGATGATGTCGGAGACCAGGCCGACATTCGGCGTGGCGAGGTCATAGGCCTTCAGCGCCGCGTAGACCGCCGGCAGGTCGGCCTGGCGGACATGCGGCAGCACCAGGTTCTGCTCGTGGGTGACGCGCACTTCGCCGAAGCTGTAGCGGTCGGCGATATCGGCAACCGCCGCCATCTGCTCGGCCGAGGCGTCGCCCGGCGCGGCGCCTTCCTTTTTCAGCGACACGGTGACGATGCTGTAGCCGGGTTGCTTGTGCTTGGCCGTGTTGCGGCGCGCCCACAGGCCGAATTCAAAATCGGTGCGGAAGGCCTCGGCGTATTCCCGGGCGATGCCGCCCGGCAGCGCCTCGAAGGCCGGCGGGGCGAAATGCGCGGCGATCTGGTCGATCGCCGCCTGCGGCAGCTTCAGCGCGCCGTCGCGGCTGGTCAGCCACTCAGCCTCGACCTTCTCGCGCATCGTCTCGATTCCGATCTCATGCACCAGGATCTTGATGCGCGCCTTGTAGAGATTGTCGCGGCGGCCGAACTCGTTGTAGACGCGCAGGATGGCTTCCAGATAGCTCAGCAGGTCCTGCTTGGGCAGGAAGTCGCGGATCGTCTTGCCGATGAAGGGCGTACGGCCGAGGCCACCGCCGACAATCACCTCGAAGCCCACTTCGCCGGCGGCATTCTTGTGCATGCGCAGGCCGATGTCGTGCACGCGCACGGCGGCGCGGTCGTTCGGCGAGCCGGTCACCGCGATCTTGAACTTGCGTGGCAGGAAGCTGAATTCCGGATGGAAGGTCGACCACTGCCGGATGATCTCGCACCACAGGCGCGGATCCTCGATCTCGTCATGGGCGGCGCCGGCGAACTGGTCGGTGGTGGTGTTGCGGATGGTGTTGCCGCTGGTCTGGATCGCGTGCATCTGCACTTTCGCCAGGTCGGCCAGCGCATCGGCGGCCTCCTCCAGCTTGATCCAGTTGAACTGGATGTTCTGTCGGGTGGTGAAATGGCCCCGGCCGCGGTCGTATTTGCAGGCGATCTGGCTCAAACCGCGCAGCTGGCGCGACGACAGCACGCCATAGGGCACGGCGACGCGCAGCATGTAGGCATGCAGCTGCAGGTACAGGCCGTTCTGCAGGCGCAGCGGCTTGAACTCGTCCTCGCTCAGGGCGCCGGACAGGCGGCGGGTGACCTGGCCGCGGAACTGGGCGACGCGTTCGTCCACCAGGGTCTGGTCGATCTCGTCATACTTATACATGGGGCGGCCTCGTTCTTACTCAGGCGGCGGGTTTGGCTTCGGTCGTCGGGCCGTCGGCGCGGATGCGCTCGCGGAACTGCACCGGACGCGGCGGGGCGACAGCGGTATCGACCGGGATCAGATACGGCGCGATGACGATGTTCATTTTTGCCTGCGCCTCGGCGACGGCCAGCAGGGCGGCGCCGGCTTCGGCATTGGGCACGATGCTGGCGTCGTCGATGCGGCGGCTCCAGCCGGCGGACTGGGTGAGATACACCACGTCGCCGGTCTTGAGGTCGTTGGCGGTGACCAGCTGCGGCTGGCTGTTGAGCTTGGGGGCCTTGGCCATGATCCTGTTTCCCTTACGCGCGGCGCCGCTGCTGCGACTGCACGACAACATCGGCTTTCGCCCTGGCGGCCACCTTGCCGATCACCAGCAGCACCGGCCCGCCACCGTGCTGCGCGGCGAGCGCCGGCAGGTCGGCGAGGCGGCCGGCGCTGACGCGCTGGTCGGGCCGGGTGCCGTTCTCGATCAGGGCGACCGGCAGCGACGGCGCGATGCCATCGGCCAGCAGGCGGTCGCGAATCGCGGCGGCCTGGGTCAGGCCCATGTAGACGACGACGGTCTCGCCGGCTCGGGCGCGCTCGGCCCAGGGCAGGCTTTCCGCGCCGGCCTTGAGATGGCCGCTGACCAGGGTGACGCCATGGCTGAGGTCGCGGTGGGTGAGCGGAATGCCGGCGCTGGCCGCGCAGCCGAGCGCCGCGGTAATGCCGGGGATCACCTGCACGGCGATGCCGCGGGCTTCCAGATAGTCGACTTCCTCGCCGCCGCGGCCGAACACGAAGGGATCGCCGGCCTTCAGCCGCACCACGCGGCGGCCCAAGGTCGCCTGCGCCGCCATCAGGGCGTTGATCTCGGCCTGGGCCATGCTGTGGCGGCCCTTGCGCTTGCCGACCGGAATGCGTTCGGCATCGCGGCGGGCGAGATCGAGGATCGCCGGCGCCACCAGGTCGTCGACCAGGATGACATCGGCATCATTGAGTGCGCGCTGGGCGGCGATGGTCAGCAGTTCGGGGTTGCCGGGACCGGCACCGACGAGCTGCACCAGGCCCGCGAAAGGCGCGTCCTGCGGACTGTTCAGTTCAGCGAGCAGGGCACTGCGGGCACCGGCGCGGTCGCCGGCCAGCGCCTTCGCCGCCACGGCGCCGTCGAACACGCGGGTCCAGAAGCGCTTGCGGGCGGCCGCCTCGGGGATGACGCGGGACACCGTGTCGCGGGCCTCGCCGGCCAGCGTCGCCAGCTCGCCGAGGCGCGCCGGCAGCAGGCGTTCGATCTGGGCGCGGATGCGGCCCAAAAGCAGCGGCGCGGTGCCATTCGACGCAATGCCGATGGTGATGTCGCCGCGGTCGACGATGGCCGGCACGATGAAATCGGACAGTTCGGCGCGGTCGACCACATTGACCAGCACGCGCCGGGCGCGGGTGGCTTGCGCCACTGTCTCGTCAAGGGGACCGCCGGCCGCGCTGATCGCCAGATGCACGTCATCGAGCTGGGAGGGGGAGAAGGGAACAGCCAGATGGGTGACCTGTCCGGCATCAGCGAGGCCGGCGATTTCGGGGATGACGTCGGGGGCAACTACGGTGACGGCAGCGCCGGCCTTCAGCAGCAGGCGGATCTTGCGGGCGGCATTTTCGCCGCCGCCGACAACGAGGACGGCGCGGTCGCGCAGGATCAGGAAGCTCGGAAAGGTCTGCATGGCTGGCTCTCGCCGGTTGGGGCACACCGTTTGTGTGATGGGATTTATTTAACAGTAAGAATTTACAGTCAATCCATTTATACGTGAAAATGTGATTAAATAACTTATAATACTAACATAAAATGTTAAATAGACCGGCCAGTCATTACCTCCCCGGTAATCGCCGATCAGTTGTTTCGGTACGATTTTCCGGCAAACCTCGCCGTTCCGGAGGACAGCGCCATGGGTAGTTTCGCCACCGATCCGACCACTACCTTCCAGGACCGGGATTTCGGCCTGCTGATGCGTCAGTGGCGCCGCCGCCGCGGGCTCAGCCAGCTCGACCTCGCCGTCACCGGCGGGGTGTCGCAGCGCCATGTCAGCTTTCTCGAATCCGGCCGTGCCCGGCCGAGCCGGCAGATGGTGCTGCACCTGAGCGAACTGCTCGATCTGCCGTTGCGCGACCGCAACCGCCTGCTGACGGTGGCGGGCTTTGCCGCCGCCTATCGCGAAAGCCGGCTCGATGCGCCGCAGCTGGGGCCCGCGCGGATGGCGCTCGACCTGCTGCTGCGCCAGCAGGAGCCGTTCCCTGCCATGGTGGTCGACGGCACCTGGACCCTGCAGATGGGCAATGCGGCGGCGCATCGCATGATCGGCTTCCTGCTCGGGCCGGACCGCGCGGCCGGCGATGCCGCGCCCGTCAACCTGATCCGCCTGCCGCTGCACCCGAAACAGGGCCGGCCGTTCATCACCAACTGGGCCGAGGTGGCATCGGCGATGCTGCACCAGCTGCAGCGCGAGGCCCTCGACAATCCGGCCGCCGCCGCTCTGCTGGCCGAGGTGCGGCGCTACCCCGATGTCGACGCCCTGTGGCGCAGCCTCGACTGGGATGCGCAGCCCGGCCCGGTGCTGACCTTCCGGGTCGAGAAGGACGGGCTGGCGTTCAGTCTGGTGACCATGATCGCCACCTTCGGCACGCCGCAGGATGTCACCCTGCAGGATCTGCGCATCGAAAGCTTCTTTCCCGCCGATGCCGCCACCGAGGCGCTGCTGCGCCGGCTGGCGGCCGGCTGAGCGGACCGCGCAGGCGGAAAACATCTCAAATTTTGACCGTGATCAACGCTTTGCGCGGCCGGGACCCTAATCTGGTCACTGACAGTTTTCGTCAGAGGTCCGGTCAGGAGAAAACGACCATGAAGGTTTCCGATATCATGACGCCGCGGGTGGAGACGGTTTCCACCGAAGCGACGGTCGGCCAGGCGATCCGCCTGATGCTGCAGAAACACATCAGCGGCCTGCCGGTGGTCGATGCCGGGGGCGCGCTTGCCGGCATCGTCACCGAAGGCGATTTTCTGCGCCGCCAGGAACTCGGCACCGCGCCGCACGCCCACTGGCTGCAGGCAATCCTGTCGCCCGGCGGCACCGCGGAGGATTACACCCGCAGCCACACCCGCAAAGTCGCCGACGTGATGACCGCCGATGTGGTCAGCGTCACCGAGGACCAGCCGGTCGCGGTGGTGGTCAAGCTGATGGAAAAGCACCGCATCAAGCGTGTGCCGGTGGTGCGTGGCGGCAAGGTGATCGGTCTGGTTAGCCGCGCCGACCTGCTGCGCGCGTTTGCCGGCGCACTGGCGGAGGTGAAGCCGGTGCAAACCAGCGACAAGGCCATCCGCGACAGCATTATCGCCGAGATGAACAAGGAAAGCTGGGCGCCGACCGCTTCGGTGAATGTCATCGTGCGCGACGGCGCCGTGCATCTCTGGGGCAGCATCTTCCAGGAGAGCCAGCGCGCCGCCCTGAAGGCGATGGCGGCGGCCACCCCGGGCGTGAAGGACGTGCAGGACCACCTGATCTGGCTGGAACCGATGTCGGGCCTGGCGCTGGAGGCCCCCAAGGCGGAATAGCCGGCGGAAGTGATCCGCAGGCGGAGTTTTTATCGGTTGACGGGGCATCGGCATCGTTGTTGTATTCTGTATACAAACAGCGGAGCCGGCCCTCATGCAGCGTCTGGCGTTACATCCCGATCTCGCCCAGCAGGCCTATGACGCGATCCTCGATGCGATCTGCGGCGGCCAGCTGGCGCCGGGCAGCCGCATCATCCAGGAAGATCTCGCCGCCCGGCTCGCCGTCTCGCGCCAGCCGGTGATCCAGGCCCTGCTGCTGCTGCGCAAGCAGGGCTTCCTGCGCGAGAACGGCCGCCGCGGCCTGATCGTCGCGCCGCTCGAAGCCGCCGACGTGCGCCGTGTCTATGCCGTGCGCGGCGTGCTGGACGGTCTTGCCGCCCGCTGTGCCGCCGAAACCAATGCCGCGCGTGCCGCCACCGAAGGACCGGCGCTGATCGCTGCCGGCCGGCAGGCTGCCGCCGGATCGGACGTGGCAGCGATGATCGCCGCCGACATGGCCTTCCACCGTTTCCTCTATGACCTCGCCGGCAATCCGCTGATCGAGGAATCCGCCGGGCTGCACTGGCAGCATATCCGCCGCGCCATGGGCGGCGTGCTGCGTCGCGGCGACCGCCCGGCGCAGGTCTGGGACGAACATGCCGCCATCCTGGCCGCCGTCGCCAGTGGCGATGGGGCAGCGGCCGAGGCGCTGTCGCGCCTGCATGCCGAACACGCCGCCGCCGATCTCGCGGCCCATCTCGAGGCTGCCGCAGAGCAGCCCGCCGTCACCGATAAAAAGACCACCGGAGGAAACCGCCATGAAACTGACCGAGCAACAGATCGCCGAATTTCATGACCTCGGCTATCTGATCATCCCTGATTGCTTCTCGCCCGAGGAGGTCGCGCTGCTGCGCGACGAGGCCGAGGCCGTCTACCGGCTCGACCGCCAGGAGGTCTGGCGCGAGAAGTCCGGCGCCCCGCGCACGGCGTTTGCCGCCCATACCTACAACGAGGCCTTCCGTCGTCTCGGCCGCCATCCGCGGCTGATCCAGCCGGTCGAGCAGGTGTTCGGCGAACAGCTCTACATGCATCAGTACAAGGTGAACGCCAAGGCCGCCTTCGACGGCGAGGTCTGGCAGTGGCACCAGGATTACGGCACCTGGGCGCGCGATGACGGCATGCCCGAGCCGCGCGCGATGAACATCTCGGTCTTTCTCGACGAGGTGATGCCGATCAACGGCCCGCTGATGTTCATCCCGAAAAGCCATCGCCACGGCGTGCTCGATGCCGGCCACGACCTCGAGACCACCTCCTATCCGCTGTGGACACTGGACAAGGACAAGGTCTCGACGCTGGTCGACCAGGGTGGCATCGTCGCGCCGACCGGCAGGCCCGGCACCGTGCTGCTGTTCCATGGCAACCTGGTGCATGGTTCGGCCGGCAACATCACGCCCTACCCGCGCAAGATCGTGTACCTCACGCTCTGCGCCGTCTCGAATTACATCCGCAAGCCGACGCGTGCGGAGTGGATCGCGCATCAGGATTTCACCCCGATCACGCCACTGGATGACGGCTGCCTGCGCGAGCTGGCGGCGCAGCAGAAGGCGGCGGCGGAATGAATCTCTACGCCCTGCTGCAGAAACGCGCCGCCGCGGGCAAGCCGGTCCGCGTCGGCCTGATCGGTGCCGGCAAGTTCGGCACCATGTTCCTCGCTCAGGCCCGCCGGCTGAACGGCCTGCACCTGCTCGGCGTTGCCGACCTGTCGCCCGAGCGCGCGAAAGCTTCGCTCGGCCGCGCTGGCTGGGATGCCGCGCGCATCGTAGCACCCGACTTCGCCACTGCGCTGAAGACCGGCGCCACCCATATCACCGAAGACGCCATGGCGCTGATCGCCGCCGATGGCCTCGATGTGGTGGTGGATGCCACCGGCAGCCCGGCGGCCGGCATCCGCCATGTGCTGCAGGCCTGCAAACACGGCAAGCATATCGTCATGGTCAATGTCGAGGCCGATGCGCTGGCCGGGCCGCTGCTGGCGCGCAAGGCGGCCGAGGCCGGCATCGTCTATTCGCTGGCCTATGGTGACCAGCCGGCCCTGATCGCCGAGATGGTCGACTGGGCGCGCGCGGCCGGCTTCGACGTGATCGCCGCCGGCAAGGGCACCAAGTATCTGCCGGTTTATCATGGCGCGACGCCGCAGACGGTGTGGCAGCATTACGGCTTCAGCGAGGAGCAGGTGGCGCAGGGTGACTTCAACGCCCAGATGTTCAATTCCTTCCTCGATGGCACCAAGTCGGGCATCGAGATGGCAGCGGTGGCCAATGCCTGCGGGCTCACGCCGGCAGCCAACGGCCTGGAGTTTCCCGCCTGCGGTGTCGATGACCTGCCGATGGTAATGCGGCCGAAGAAGGACGGCGGGCATCTCGAGCACAAGGGCCAGGTCGAGGTGATCTCCTCGCTGGAACGCGATGGCCGGCCGGTGTTCCGCGACCTGCGCTGGGGCATCTATGTCGCCTTCGAGGCGCCGAACGAATATGTCCGGCGCTGCTTCGCCGAATATGGGCTCAAGACCGACGCCAGCGGCTGGTACAGCGCGATGTACAAGCCCTATCACCTGATCGGGTTGGAGCTTTCCGTCTCTGTGCTGTCGGCAGCCCTGCGCGGTGAGCCGACCGGCTGTCCCGGCGATTTCCGTGGTGACGTGGTGGCCACCGCCAAGCGCGACCTTGCCGCCGGCGAACGGCTCGACGGCGAGGGCGGCTATACCGTCTGGGGCAAGTTGATGCCGGCGGCGGCCTCGCTGAAACTCGGCGGCCTGCCGATCGGGCTCGCCCATGGCGTGACCCTGAAGAATGCCGTGAAAGCCGGCCAGCCGGTCAGCTGGGCCGACGTTGCCTTCGATGCCGGCAACGAGACGGTGCAGTTCCGCCGCGAGATGGAACGCAGCTTCGCCGGCGATCTCGCCAAAGCTGCAGAATAGCGGGCAGCGGAGGAGCTACTTCAGCCGGGCGGCGGCGCGCGCCGTCGCTGCCCGGCGCTTGTCCAGCATCGGTGCCATCGCGGGCAGCATGCGTTCGACCACCTCGGGGCCGGCGCCCTCGGGCGAGCCCGCGTTGAAGGGCGGCGCCGGATCGTATTCGATGCCGAGCTGGATCGCTTTCGCCGCCGCCTCGCCGGCCATCTGTGCGATCAGTGTCAGCGCGAAATCGATGCCCGCCGTCACCCCGCCGCCGCTCGCCCGGTTGCGGTCGATCACCCAGCGCTCGTGCACCGGAATCGCGCCGAAGGCGGCCAGCTGGTCATGCGAGGCCCAGTGCGTGGTGGCGCGATAGCCCTTCAGCAGGCCGGCCGCACCGAGCACGAGCGATCCGGTGCAAACGGAAGTGATCCATTGCGCGGTTTCGGCCTGGCGGCGCAGGAAATCCAGCGTCTCGTCGTCATCCATCAGGGCGATCTGCCCCGGCCCGCCCGGCACGCAGATCACGTCGAGTTGCGGGCAGTCGGCGAAGGTGGTCGACGGCAGGATCGCCATGCCGCGATCGGCATGCACGGGCGCCATGGTTTTCCAGATCAGGTGCACCTTGGCGCCGGGCAGGCGGGCGAAGACTTCGTAGGGTCCGGTCAGGTCGAGCTGGGTCAGCGCGGGGAACAGCAGCAGGCCGATCTGCATGGGGCAGGCTCCTTGGGTCAGGCGGTTTTCTGGTGGCCGAAGCGGCGGCGGTAATCGGCCGGCGCGACGCGGAAGGACTGGTGGAAGCGCCGCCGCAAGGTCTCGGCCGAGCCGAAACCGCAGCGCCGGGCGATCTGGCCAAGCGGCTGGTGCGTCTGTTCCAGTGCGGCACGTGCCGCTTCGAGGCGGATACGGGCGACATACTGCGCCGGCGTGGTGCCGAAGCTTTCGGCGAAATGGCGGGCGAAGCTGCGCGGACTCATGCCGACCGCTTCGGCCAGCCGCTCTACCGTCCAGTCATCGCGCAGGCGCTGGCGCACCAGACTGCCGAGCCGCGCCAGCCGGTCGTCGCTGGTGGCATCGGCGGTCATCAGGGCGGAGAACTGCGACTGGCCGCCGGCGCGCCGGGCATAGACCACCAGCGCCTTCGCCACTTCCAGCGCCAGCCGGCTGCCGTGGTCATCCTCGATCAGGGCGAGCGCGAGGTCGATGCCGGCGGTGACCCCGGCCGATGTCCAGATGTTGCCGTCGCGCACCCAGATGGCATCGGCCTCGAAGCGTATCGCAGGGAAGCGCTTGGCGAGCCAGCCGCAGCTGCGCCAGTGCCCGGTGGCGCGGCGGCCGTCCAGCAGCCCGGCGCCGGCGAGCGGGAAATTGCCGGTGCAGACCGAGCCAAGCCGGCGCACCCTGCCGGCCGCCTGGCGCAGCAGGCGATGGAGCGCGGCGTCGTCGATGGCGGCCCGCGCACCGGGGCCGCCGGCGACCAGCAGGGTGTCGGTCCTGGCCAGCAGTCTCGCGTCCAGCTTTTCGGTCATGACCGGAATGCCGTTCGACATGCGCAAGCACCCGCCCTGACGGCTCGCCAGATGCACGCGATAGGCGGCGCCCAGTTTGCCGTCCGGCGCATCGCGGCTCAGCAGGTCGGCGGCATGGAACGCCTCCAGCGGCCCGGCGGCATCGAGCAGCAGCCCGTCGGGGAAGGTCAGGATGACGATATGGCGCGGCGGCGGGGTTGGCATGCGGCGATCATGGCACGGGCCCGCCGTGGCAGGAATGCCAAAGATCGCACGGATTCTGCCAGATGGTCAGGCGATGTCGGCGCCCACCGCATCGGCCACATGGGCGAAACCGTCGCGCTCCAGCAGGCGGGCGAGGCCGGCGAGGATGTCCTGCACCACGAAAGGGCCTTCATAGATCAGTGCGGTTAGCAGCTGTACCAGCGAACAGCCCATGCGGATCTTGGCATAGGCATCTTCCGCGCTGAACACACCGCCGGCGCCGATGATGACATGGCGGCGCCGGTCCATGCGGTGGTACATCGCGCGGATGCTGGCGTCGGCGAGCGTGGCCGCCGGCCTGCCCGACACGGCGCCGGGCCAGTCGCGCCACACGGCCGGCGGCGTCACCAGGCCGTCGGGCTTCACCGGCGGCAGGTTGAACATGAACCCCCGGATGAAGGCATGCGGTTCGGCTGCCGCCAGTACACGCTCGATGGTGGCGATGCCGCCGAGCGGCGAGACTTTCAGGAACACCGGACGGGCGAGATCGCGTTCTGCCAGTGCCGCGAGGCAGTCTCGCAGGGTGCCGGCATCGGCGAAGAAGTCGCGGCCGTCCTCGGTGTTCGGGCAGCTCAGGTTCAGCATCAGGTAATCGGCCTGCGGCGCCATCAGTCGTGCGCCCTCGGTGTATTCGGCGATGATCTGGTCCGGCGTCTCCGGTGCGGCGCCGCGGCCGCGGTTGGTCTTGACGATGTTGATGCCGAGCGGAACGGCCAGGCGGGTCTGCTGCAGCCGCGCCGCGATCGCCGGGATGCCGTCATTGGGCAGGCCGTAATGCACCACGATGGCGCGGTCGTCGGGCAGGCGGAACAGCCGCGGCAGCGGGTTGCCGCGCGAGGCATCGATGGAGACCGAACCGATCTCGACGGCGCCGAAGCCGAGCGCCGCGAGCGTGGCGATGCCGGTGCCGCTCTTGTCGAAGCCGGCGGCCAGGCCGAGCGGATTGGGGAAATGCAATCCGGCAACATCAATGGCCAGCCGTGGGTCGTCGACCGCCAGCAGCCGGCGCAAGGTCCCGGCGAAAGGTGCCGCGATTGACGCGGCAGCCAGTGCCAGGTGATGGGCACGCTCGGCGTCCAGCCGGAACAGCAGCGGTCGCACAACGGACTGATACAGGCCCATGCAGGCGTTTCCTTTCCCTTGCGGAAGAGTATAGGCGCATCCTCCGTGCACACCAGAAGCCTGCCGCAGCGGAAGTCGGAAAGTGATCGAAAAGCCGGCGGCTGCGCTGGAATCGGCACGTCGTCGTGGTAGTCTCTGTGCACAGAAAACAGCAGGCCGGCAGTGCCGGCAGAACCGGTCTAGGGACGCCATGGATCTGAATTTCACCAAGGACGAGCTCGCCTTCCGCGACGAGGTACGCAGCTTCATCGCCGAGCATTTCGATGTCGAGATGCGCGCCGCCATGAAGCGCACGCGCACCGGCTATATCGCCAAGCACCTGCATATCCGCTGGCAGAAGAAGCTGAACGAGAAGGGCTGGCTGGCGCCGAATTGGCCGCAGGAATACGGCGGCCCGGGCTGGTCGGCCGCGCAGCGCTATATCTACGACCAGGAGATGATGTCGGCCGGCGCACCGATCGTGGTACCGTTCGGACCCCGCATGCTGGCGCCGGTGATCATGAAGTTCGGCACGCCGGAGCAGAAACAGAAATACCTGCCCGACATCCTCGCCAGCAAGACCTGGTGGTGCCAGGGCTATTCCGAGCCGGGTTCGGGCTCCGACCTCGCCTCGCTGCAGATGAAATGCGAGGACAAGGGCGACCATTACCTGTGCAACGGCAGCAAGATCTGGACCTCCGAGGCCCAGCATGCCGACATGATCTTCTGCCTGGTGCGCACCGAACAGGGCAAGAAGCCGCAGGAAGGCATCTCGTTTATCCTGATCGACATGACATCGCCGGGCGTCACCGTGGCGCCGATCGTCACCATCGACGAGCCGGGCGCGCATATGCAGGAGGTCAACCAGGTCTTCTTCGATGACGTGAAGGTGCCGAAGGAAAACCTGGTCGGCGAATGGAACCAGGGCTGGACCTGCGCCAAATACCTGCTGGAATTCGAGCGCGGCAATGCCTATTCGGGCAGCCTGAAGCGCAACCTGCAGCGCATCCGCCGCATGGCCGCCGCCGAGATGGCGGGCGGCGGCGAACCGCTGATCGCCGATCCGGCTTTTTCCGCCCAGCTGGCGCAGACCGAAATCGAGATCATGGCGCTGGAGATGACCGAGCTGCGCATCCTCGGCCGGCTGTCGGGCGGCCAGAATGTCGGCGCCGCCTCGTCGATCCTGAAGACCCGCGGCACCGAGCTGCAGCAGGCAGTGACCGAGCTGGCGGCGGAAGCGGTCGGCTATTACATGCTGCCGTTCACACCGCTGGTGGACGGCGGCAACGAACCGAGCATCGGTCCGGATTACGCCGATGGCGTCGCCCAGCGCTATCTCAACACCCGCAAGGTCTCGATCTATGCAGGTTCCAACGAGATCCAGCGCAACATCATGTCGAAGCTGATCCTCGGCCTCTAGCTCTCCCGCGCTCTGGCCGGGGGCAAATCCCGGCTTGCCATGCCGGCGGGCTGCGCCACACTGGTGTCAGGCCCGCCCGGCGATCATCCGGCGGCAAGAAAAAAGCGAGGACCGTCATGCCCAATGCCCTCTGCCGTCGCCTCGGCATTGCCCATCCCGTGCTGCTGGCGCCGATGGCCGGCGAGGCGTCGAAGCCGGCGCTGGCCACCGCGGTGTCCAATGCGGGTGGACTCGGCACGCTCGGCTGCGGCTACATGACGCCGCAGGTCGTGCGCGACACCATCCGCGCCATCCGCGCCGCCAGCGACAAGCCCTTCGGCATCAACCTGTTCCTGCCGCTGAACTGGACCGCCGACCCGGCCAAGATGGCGGCCTATCGCGGTATGCTGGCCGCCGCCCATGCTGATCTCGGTATCGCCGAACCGGACATTCCCAACAAATTCGAGGAAAGCTTCATCGAGCAGTTCGCCGTCGTGCTGGACGAAGTGCCGCCGGTGTTCAGCTGCACCTTCGGAATCCCGAAACCCGACGAGATCGCCGCACTGAAGGCGCGCAACATCCTGGTGGTCGGCACGGCGACCACGGTGGCCGAGGCGAAGGCGCTGGAGGCCGCCGGGGTCGATGCCATCGCCGCCCAGGGCGCCGAGGCCGGCGGCCATCGCGGCAGTTTCCTGGCGCCGGTCGAGCAGTCGATGATCGGCACCATGGCGCTGGTGCCGCAGATCGTCTCGGCCACCGGCCTGCCGGTGATCGCCGCCGGCGGCATCACCGATGGCCGCGGGGTGGCGGCCGCGCTCTGCCTCGGCGCGCAGGCGGCCGCCGTCGGCACCGGCTTCCTGCTGGCCGACGAGGCCGGGCTGAACCAGGCTTACCGGACGGCCCTGCAAGGCGAGGGCGTGCATGACACCACCCTGACGCGGGCGTTTTCCGGCCGTTCCGCGCGCGGCATCCGCAATGCCTTCCTGGAGAAACTTGCCGGCAGCGGCGACGACATCCCCGATTATCCGGTCGCCAATGCGATGAGCCGCGGCATGCGCGCGGCGGCAGCAAAGGCCGGCCGCGCGGAATACCTCTCGCTATGGGCCGGCCAGGCCGCCGGCCTCGCCCGCGCCGCGCCGGCCGCGGAGATTTTGCAGCGCATCATGGCGGAGGCCCGCGCAGCGCTCGTCCAGGATCTGTAGAAGCGGCGCTGTAATCCCTCACCGGGCCTTGCCATCGCCGGGCTCGCCGGTAGAGTCGGCGGGACATACCGACAGGCCTGACCGTCCGGTCAATTTCAGGGAGCGTGTAATGGCGAAAGAGCTGCAGCATTTCATCGGTGGCAAGAAGGTGGCGGGGACCTCCGGCCGCTTTCTCGACGTCTTCAATCCGACCACCGGCGAAGTGAGCGCCAGGGCACCGCTGGCCAGCAAGGCCGAGGTCGAGGCGGTGATCGCCGACAGCCAGCGCGCCTTCGCCGAATGGAGCGCCACCTCGCCGCTGGTGCGCGCCCGGGTGATGTTCAAGTTCAAGGAGCTGTGCGAACGCCACGCCGACGAGATCGCACTCCTGATCGCCAACGAGCATGGCAAGGTGGTCTCGGATGCCAAGGGGTCGCTGCAGCGCGGCCTCGAGGTGGTGGAATTCGCCTGCGGTATCCCGCATCTGCTGAAGGGCGAGTATTCCGACAGCGTGGCGCGCGGCATCGACGTCTATTCGATGCGCCAGCCGCTCGGCGTCGTCGCCGGCATCACCCCGTTCAACTTTCCGGCCATGGTGCCGATGTGGATGTTCGCCGTGGCCATCGCCGCGGGCAACACCTTCGTGCTGAAGCCCTCCGAGAAGGACCCGAGCTGCCCGCTGCGGCTGGCCGAGCTGATGCTGGAGGCCGGCGCGCCGGCCGGCGTGCTCAACTGCGTGATCGGCGACAAGGAAGCGGTCGATACCCTGCTGACCGATCCGCGCGTGCAGGCGATCAGCTTCGTCGGCTCGACCCCGATCGCCCAGTATGTCTATGCGACGGCCGCCGCGCACGGCAAGCGCGTGCAGGCGATGGGCGGTGCCAAGAACCACATGATCATCATGCCCGATGCCGACATGGACCAGGCGGTCGATGCGCTGATGGGTGCCGGCTACGGCTCGGCCGGCGAGCGCTGCATGGCGGTCTCGGTCGCCGTGCCGGTCGGCAAGGGCACCGCCGACAAGCTGGTCGAGGCACTGGCGCCGCGGGTGCGCGCGCTGAAGGTCGGGCCCAGCACCGACAAGGACAGCGAGATGGGGCCGCTGGTCACCAGGGAGCATCTCGCCAAGGTGAAGGGCTATGTCGATCACGGCATCGGCGAGGGTGCCAAGCTGGTGGTCGACGGCCGCGGGCTCAAGCTGCAGGGCTACGAGGACGGCTATTTCATGGGCGGTTGCCTGTTCGACAACGTCAAGCCATCGATGAAGATCTACAAGGAAGAGATCTTCGGCCCGGTGCTGAGCGTGGTGCGCGCCGACAGCTTCGAGGAAGCGGCCAAGCTGCCGACCGAGCATGAATTCGGCAATGGCGTCGCCATCTTCACCCGCGACGGCGATGCCGCCCGCGACTTCGCCGCCAGGGTGCAGGTCGGCATGGTCGGCATCAACGTGCCGATCCCGGTGCCGCTGGCTTTCCACACCTTCGGCGGCTGGAAGCGCTCGGCCTTCGGCGACACCAACCAGCATGGCCCCGAGGGCGTGAAGTTCTACACCAAGATCAAGACGGTCACCGCGCGCTGGCCGACCGGCATCCGTTCGGGGGCCGAATTCATCATGCCGACCATGAAGTAAGACGCCGACTGTTTGCTTCGCGCGGGCGGCAGGGTAACCTGCCGCCCGTTGCATTTGTGCGGACCCCCCGACCTCCCCCATGACCGTCCTCGATGCCTACCGACAGAAACTCGCCGCCGGCGACCTCGCCGCAGACCCGGCGCAGGCGCTGGCTGCCGAGAAGCTGGAACTGCTGAGCCGGCGGCTGGTGCAGTACCAGCCGGGCGGCGAGGATACCTGGTTGCAGAAGCTCAGTTTCGGCCGCAAGCGCGAGCCGGTGCCGCAGGGCCTGTATATCTACGGCGATGTCGGCCGCGGCAAGTCTATGCTGATGGACCTGTTCTTCGCCGCAGCGCCGGTGGAGAAGAAACGCCGGGTGCATTTCCATGCCTTCATGCAGGAGGTGCATGCCGACATCTTCCGCTATCGCCAGCTGCCCGACGACGATCCGGAAAAGAAGAAGGGCGGCGACGATCCGATCCGGCCGGCGGCGAAGAAGATCGCGGCTTCGGCCTGGCTGCTGTGCTTCGACGAACTGCAGGTCAGCGACGTCGCCGACGCGATGATCCTCGGCCGGCTGTTCGAGAAGCTGTTCACCCGCGGCGTGGTGGTGGTCGCCACCTCGAACCGGGCGCCCGACGACCTCTACCAGGGTGGCCTCAACCGGCCGCTGTTCGAGCCCTTCATCGCCCTGTTCAGGGACAAGCTCGACGTGCTGCATCTGGCCGCCAGCCGCGATTACCGGCTGCAGCGGCTCAGCCACGAAAAGGTCTGGTTCAGCCCGCCGGGACCGGCGGCGACCGCGGCGCTCGATCGTGCCTTTGCGCTCCTGACCGATGATGCACCCGGTGCGCCCACCGATCTGGAGTTGCTCGGCCGCAAGCTGCCGGTGCCGCGCCAGGCGCGCGGGGTGGCACGGTTCCCGTTTGCCGATCTGTGCGAATCGCCGCTCGGCCCGCCGGATTTCCTTAGCCTCGCGCGGGCCTTCCACACCGTGATGATCGACGACATCCCGCTGCTCGGGCCGGACAACCGCAACGAGGCCAAACGCTTCGTCACCCTGATCGATACGCTGTACGAGGCGAAGGTGAAGCTGCTGGCCTCGGCCGCGGCGTCGCCGGAACGCCTGTACCCGATCGGCGACGGCGCTTTCGAGTTCCAGCGCTGCGTGTCGCGGCTGAACGAGATGCAGAGCGAGGAATACCGCGCGCTGGCGCATAGTCCGGCGGCCTGAGGCGCTGGGCCGTCATTCCCGCGAAAGCGGGAATCCCATTTCTGCCTGGAAAACGGGACCCCGGCTCTCGCCTGAAACGGGCTCGGCCGGGGTGACCGGCATAGCCGGTCAGTTCGGCAGCAGCAGGTCGCGGGCGCGGTCGAGCCGTGCGCCGGTGAGCTGGGCACCGAGCAGGTTGGCGCCCTCGAAGCGGCCGTCGGTGAGATCGGCGCCGGTGAGGATTGCCTCGCGCAGGTCGGCATCGCGCAGGTCGGCGCCAACCAGGCTGGCGCCGTCGAGGTTGGCGGTGACCAGCAGGGCCTTTTTCAGTTTGGCGGCGCCAAGGTTGGTGCGCGCGGTGCGCGCGCTCTGGCCGTCATCGCGGATCGCCGACAGGTTGGCGCCCGACAGGTCGGCTTCGTCCAGGGTGGCACGGGCGAAGCTGGTGCCGCGCAGGTTGGCGCGGCTGAGATTGGCGCCGCGCAGGTCGGCGAAGTTGAGTCGTGCCAGCGCCAGGTTGGCGTTGGTCAGGATTGCACGAACCAGACAGGCGCGCTCGAGCAGGGCGCCCATCAGGTTGACGCCGCGCAGGTCACGGCCGGTGAAATCGAAATCGCTGAGGTCGGCGCGCACGCCGTCCTGGCCCTCGGTGCGGACCCAGATTTCGTGCTGGCGCAGGATATCATCGAGCTGTTCGGGGGCATGGCGCGAGGCGGCGGCAAAGATCGCCGCGGCCAGTTCCGGCAGGTTGCGCACGCCGGCATCGATGATGGCGCCACGCAGGTCGGCGCCGCTGAAATTGGCACCGGTGAAGCTGGCGCCCGACAGCGAGGCACCGGACAGGTTGGCGCCGGAGAAATCCGAGCCCTTGAGGTCAGCATTTTCCAGGCGGGCCGACATCAGCTGCGCCTTGCGCAGGTCGGCGCCGTTCAGGTTACTGTCGCCGAGGTTGGCATCGGCAAAGTCGGCATGCAGGGCAAAGGCGCGGCCGAGCTGGGCGCCGGAGAGATCGGCACGCTGGGCCGAGGCACCCGACAGGTCGATGGCGCGCTTGCTGCTGTCGCTGCCGAGCCGGCCGTCGGCGTCGTAGTTCGGGGTCAGCGCCTCGGCCCCGTTCGATTCGGCCAGATTGGCGTCGTTCAGCCCGGCGGCGCGCAGGCAGGCGCCGCGCAGATCGGCCCAGCGCAGGTCGGCGCTGTCCAGCGTGGCATTGCGGAAGTCGGCGCCGCCGCATTTCGACATCGACAGCCGGGCACCGTCGAGGCGGGCGCGATGCAGCCGGGCGCCGGTCAGGTCGGCGAGCGTGAGGTTGGCGCCGGTCAGATCGGCATCGGACAGGTCGGTATAGGCCAGCCCGGCGGGTTTGGCATCGGGCTTGCCGGCCAGATGGGCCTCGTGCTCGCGCAGGATGTCGCGCAGCTTCTCGGCGCCGATCTGTGTCAGTTGCGGGGGAGCCCCGCGGGTGAAATCGCCCATACGCTCAACGGCCCTGTCTGGTCCGGGGTCAACTGGATTCGCCTAACAGTTTTACGCGAACCTGCCCGTTCAATCCAGCCGGTTGCCTGTGCGCCGCGTCACGCGGGGGCGGCTCAACCCCGGCGTTCGACCATCAGCTGCTTGATTTCGCCGATCGCCTTGGCCGGGCTGAGGCCCTTCGGGCAGGTCTGGGCGCAATTCATGATGGTGTGACAGCGGTACAGCCGGAACGGGTCCTCGAGGTTGTCGAGGCGCTCGCCGGTCATCTCGTCGCGGCTGTCGGCGATCCAGCGGTAGGCCTGCAGCAGGATGGCCGGGCCGAGGAAGCGGTCGGAATTCCACCAGTAGCTGGGGCAGGCGGTCGAGCAGCAGGCGCAGAGGATGCACTCATAGAGGCCGTCGAGCTTCTTGCGCTCTTCCGGCGACTGCTTGCGCTCGCGCGCCGGAGCGGGACTCTGGGTTTGCATCCACGGCTTGATCGAGGCGTATTGCGCGTAGAAGTTGGTAAGATCCGGCACCAGGTCCTTCACCACCGGCATATGCGGCAGCGGGTAGATTTTCACGTCGCCGTCGATGTCGTCGCAGGCCTTGGTGCAGGCCAGTGTGTTGCCGCCGTCGATGTTCATGGCACAGGACCCGCAGACACCCTCGCGGCAGGAGCGCCGGAAGGTCAGCGACGGGTCGACCTCGTTCTTGATCTTGATCAGGGCGTCGAGGACCATCGGGCCGCAGTCGTTCATGTCGACTTCGTAAGTGTCGACCTGCGGGGTCTTGCCGTCATCCTGGTTCCAGCGATAGACGCGGAACTTGCGGACCCGGCGTTCCTCGCCCGCCTTGGCAGGCGGCAGCGACCAGGTCTTGCCCTCGGTGATCTTGGAATTCTTCGGCAGCGCGAACTCGGCCATGGGGAGCTATCCTTGTCTTCTCAGTAGACGCGCTTCTTGGGCTCGATATACGAGACGTCGTTGCTCATCGTATAGGTATGCACCGGGCGGAAATCGATGGTCACACCGCCCTTGGCATCGAGCCACGACAGGGTGTGCTTCATCCATTCATGGTCGTCGCGCTCGGAGAAATCCTCGCGGGCATGGGCGCCGCGGCTTTCCTTGCGGTTCTCGGCGCCATGCATGGTCACCACGGCCTGGCGGATCAGGTTGTCGAGCTCCAGCGTCTCGACCAGGTCCGAATTCCAGACCAGCGAGCGGTCGCTGACCGCGATGTCCGGCATCAGCTTGTAGACTTCGTTGATCAGGCCGACGCCTTCCTTCAGCACATCGCCGGTGCGGTACACTGCGCAGTTGTTCTGCATGGTACGCTGCATCTTGTCGCGGATCTTCGCCGTCGAGCTGCCGCCCTTGGCGTTGCGGAAATGATCGAGCCGGGCCAGCGCCTCGTCGCCCGCCTTCGGCAGGTCGCGGTGCTTGGCACCCTTCTCGACCACCTGGGCGGCACGGATCGCGGCCGCGCGGCCGAACACCACGAGGTCGATCAGCGAGTTGGAACCAAGGCGGTTGGCGCCATGCACCGACACGCAGGCGGCCTCGCCGACAGCCATCAGGCCGGGCACCACATGGTCGGGGTTGCCGTCCTTCAGGGTGACGACCTCGCCGTGATAGTTGGTCGGGATACCGCCCATATTGTAGTGCACGGTCGGCAGCACGGGGATCGGCTGCTTGGTGACGTCGACGCCGGCGAAGATCTTGGCGCTTTCCGAGATGCCGGGCAGGCGCTCGTGCAGGATCTTCGGGTCGAGATGATCGAGGTGCAAGAAGATGTGGTCCTTGTTCTTGCCCACACCGCGGCCCTCGCGGATTTCCATGGTCATGGCGCGGCTGACCACGTCGCGCGAGGCGAGGTCCTTGGCCGACGGCGCATAGCGCTCCATGAAGCGCTCGCCTTCCGAATTGACCAGATAGCCGCCTTCGCCGCGGGCACCCTCGGTGATCAGGCAGCCGGCGCCGTAAATGCCGGTCGGATGGAACTGCACGAATTCCATGTCCTGCAGCGGCAGGCCGGCGCGCAGCACCATGCCGCCACCATCGCCGGTGCAGGTATGGGCCGAGGTGCAGGAGAAATACGAGCGACCGTAGCCGCCGGTCGCCAGCACCACCATCTGGGCGCGGAAGCGGTGGATGCTGCCGTCGGCCAGATTCCAGGCCATCACGCCGCGGCAGGCGCCGTCGTCCGGGTCCATGATCAGGTCGAGGGCGAAGTATTCGATGAAGAACTCGGTGTCGAACTTCAGCGACTGCTGGTACAGCGTGTGCAGCATCGCATGGCCGGTGCGGTCGGCAGCGGCGCAGGTGCGCTGGGCCGGCTCGGCGCCGAAATTCTTGGTCATGCCGCCGAAGGCGCGCTGGTAGATCTTGCCTTCCGGGGTGCGGCTGAACGGCATGCCGAAATGCTCGAGCTCGAGCACGGCAGGCACCGCCTCGCGGCACATGTATTCGATGGCGTCCTGGTCGCCGAGCCAGTCCGACCCCTTGACGGTGTCGTACATGTGCCAGCGCCAGTTGTCCTCACCCATGTTGCCGAGCGAGGCCGAGATGCCGCCTTGCGCCGCCACGGTATGGCTGCGGGTCGGGAACACCTTCGAAATGCAGGCGGTCTTCAGGCCGGCCGCGGCCATGCCCATGGTGGCGCGCAGGCCGGCGCCGCCGGCGCCGACGACGACGACATCGTAGAAGTGGTCGTGGACCTGATAGCTGGCGGTCATGGCGTTAGGCTCCGAAGAACAGCTTGAGCACCGAGAGGGCGGCGATGCCGCCGACCAGGAAGACGGCGAAGGTGATGCCAAGCAGCGTCACGATCTTGGTGCTCTCGGTATGGACGTAATCCTCGATCACCACCTGCAGGCCGAGCCGCAGGTGCCAGAACAGCGCCAGCACGGTCAGCAGGGCCACGATGGCGAGCAGCGGATGATGGAAGGCGGCGACGACGGTGGCATGGTCGGCGGGCGCCAGCTTGAGGATCGTGACCAGCATGATCAGCACCAGCGGCACCAGGGCGATGGCGGTGACGCGCTGCACCCACCAGTGCTGCACGCCTTCCTTGGCCGAGCCGAGGCCGCGCACATTCTTCAGCGGGTCGCGCATGGGATCGTGTTTCTTGCTCATTGCAGCGTCCTCACTTCCAGGCGTAGGCCAGGATCCAGGCCAGCACGGTCAGCACCACCGAGCCGGCGATCACCAGCCATGAGGCGCGGTTGGCGGCCGGCAGCTCGAAGCCGCGGCCGGTATCCCAGAACAGGTGCCGGATGCCGCTGAGTAGGTGGTAGAGCAGGGCCCAGGTGAAGCCGAACAGCACCAGTCGGCCGAGCCAGGAGCCCATGATGGCCTGCACCATGGTGTAATAATCCGGGCCGGCGGCGGCGGCGAGCAGCCACCAGGCCAGCAGCAGGCTGCCGACGGCAAGGGCAATGCCGGTGGCCCGGTGCAGGATCGACGTGGCCATGGTCACCGGCCAGCGATAAATCTGGAGGTGCGGGGAGAGCGGTCGTTCGACGTTCGCCATATTTTTATGCGCCTTCGAGTGGGGACGGCGCGCCGCGGACCGATGGAATACCGGGCCGGATCGGCGCCCCGAAAGCGGTCCCGATACTAGTCCCGGAGGCCGCGTAGTCAACGATTGGACAGGCTGTTTTTAGCGATCTAAACCCCGTCACGGCAAGGGAATTTACCGAGGCCCGAACTCCGGGCCGGGTTCCGGGGCCGTAACCGGGGTCTGTCAGCCGCGGCGCTTCTCGCGGCGCGGCATCATCACCCAGTAGTCAAGGTCGAGCACCACGCTGTCGGGATACTTGCCGGCGGCATCCTTGTCGGGGAAGCCGGCGGCGGGGCAGTCCTTCAGCGCGACGGTGCGTATACGTAGCACGCCGGCATCGCTGCGATCCTCCAGCTCGGCCCTGTCCAGCACTTCCGACCAAGCATAGATCGTGTTGCCAGCCACGGTCGGATTGACATGGCGGCCGCCGTTGATGGCGACGACGAAGGCGGCATTGGCGAGGCCGTTGAAGCTGATGGCGCGGGCCATGCTGATGACATGGCCGCCATAGATCAGCCGGCGGCCGAGCTTCTCCTGGCCCGGGCTCATCTGATTCTGGCGGAACTGGTCGAAATGCACCCGCGCGGTATTTTGGTACAGCCGGGTCGCCAGCATGTGTTCGGCTTCCTCGATGGTGATGCCGTCGACATGGTCGATCTTCTCGCCGGGCGCATAATCCTCCCAGCCATGCGGGCTGCCGGCCAGCGCCCAGTCGTAATGGGCGAAATCGGCGCCCGGCGGCGTGCGCAGGCGTTCGGCGGCGACCACCGCGTTGAAAGTCGGCACCCGTTCGGCGGCGATGGCGGCGGCCTCATCGCGTTTGCGCACCATCACCCAGCGGATGTAGTCGAGCACCAGCTCGCCGCCATCCTTGTAGCCCTGGCTGTGCACATAGACGACGCCGGTCTTTTTGTTCGAATTCTCCTTCAGGCCGATCACGCGCGAGACCGTGTGCAGCGTGTCGCCGGGATAGACCGGCGCCATCCAGCGGCATTCGGCATAGCCGAGATTGGCCACGGCATTCAGCGAGATTTCCGGCACCGTCTTGCCGAACACGATGTGGAAGGCCAGCAGGTCGTCGACCGGCGCGTCGCGCAGGCCGATCTTGTGGGCGAAGCTGTCGGCCGACTGCACCGGAAAGCGCGAGCCATAGAGCGCCTGGTACAGCGCGACATCGCCGGCGGTAACGGTGCGCGGCGTGGCGTGGCGGATTTCCTGGTCGAGGCGGAAGTCCTCGAAGAAATTGCCCGGATCGGTCTTGGTGGCCATTTCCCGCCTCCTGGTTCGTCATGCCCGGACTTGATCCGGGCATCCCATTTACAAATGGGACCCGCGGGGCAAGCCCGAGGGTGACAATAAAAAGAAAGATGAAGTCACGCGGCCTGCAGTTTTTCGATCTGTGCCGCCAGAGCGGCCAGCTTTTTCGCCTGCTCGACATGCAGGTTCTCGATCAGCTTGCCGTCGACCAGCACCACCGCCTTGCCCTCGCCCATGGCGGCCTCGAAGGCACCAATGATCTTGTGCGCATAGGCGACCTGCTCGGGCGTCGGAGCATAGACCCGGTTGGCGGCATCGATGGTCCTGGGGTGGATCAGCGTCTTGCCGTCGAAGCCAAGCTCCAGCCCCTGGCGGCAGCCCGCCTCGAAGCCCGCGTCGTCGTCGAGGTCGAGATAGACGCCGTCGAGGATGGCAAGCCCGTAGGCGCGCGCCGCCAGCAGGCACAGCCCCAGTGCGGTGATCACCGGCAGGCGCATCGCCGTGTGCTGGGCGTTGAGGTCCTTCACGAGGTCCGAGGTCCCCATCACCAGCGCGCCGAGCCGCGGCGAAGCGGCGGCAATGGCCTCGGCATGCAGGATGCCCTTCGGCGTTTCCATCATGCACCAGATCGCCGTCGTGGCCGGCGCGCCGTATTCGCGCAGCAGGCTATCGACCACCTGCACCTGTTCGGCGCTTTCGACTTTCGGCAGCAGCACGGCATCGGGGCCGGCCTTGGCGGCGGCGATCACGTCGTCGCGGCCCCAGGGGGTATCCAGGCTGTTGGTGCGGATGATCAGTTCGCGGCCGCCGTAGCCACCGGCCTGCACCGCGGCGCAGACCTGGTCGCGGGCGGTCGCCTTCATGTCGGGGGCGACGGCATCCTCGAGGTCGAGGATCAGCGCATCGGCCGGCAGGGTCTTCGCCTTTTCCAGCGCCCGGGCGTTGGAGCCCGGCATGTAGAGGACGCTGCGGCGGGGACGGGCCTGGTTCGACACGGGGGTTGCGGCCATCGGGCGCTCCGGATGCTGCGATGCAATATTGTTGATCGGCGCCACTATAAACGGCGACCGGAGCGTGGCAAGGTTTCCCCCGCGTCACGGAATCGTTCGTCCAATGACGAAGCGGCCAACAGAACTGAATGACGGGTAGGGCTTCGGGCCATGCGCATACTTGCGATCCAGAGTCAGGTGATCCACGGCCATGTCGGCAACAATGCCGGCGTGTTTCCGATGCAGCGGCAGGGCGCCGATGTCTGGGCGATGCCGACTGCGGTGCTGGCCTTCAACCCCTCCTACGGCCCGCCGGCGATGCGGCCGTCGGAGCCGGCCGAAATCGATGCCTGGGTCGCCGCCCTGCAGACCCGGCCGGAATGGAAACAGATCGACGCCGTGCTGCTCGGCTGGCTCGGCAATGCGCGCACGGCGGAAGCCGCGGCCCGCGCCGCCAAGGCCGTCAAGGCAGCCAACCCCAATGCGATTTTCCTGTGCGACCCGGTGATGGGCGACCACGATACCGGGCTCTATGTCGAGGGCGCCCTGCCGCCCTTCATCCGCGACCACCTGATCTCGCAGGCCGATATCATCACGCCGAACGGCTTCGAGCTGGAATTCCTGCTCGGCCGCAAGGTCGAGACCCTGCCCGATGCGCTGAAGGCCTGCGACGAGCTGCGCGCCCGCGGGCCGAAAACCGTGATTGCCACCACGCTGAAGCGCAGCGATGGCGGCCAGGGCATGCTGGAGGCCCTGCTGGTCAACGACCAGGGCGCCTGGCTGTGCGGCGTGCCCGATCTTGGCGAGGGCCTGCCGAAGGGGGCCGGCGACCTGTTCGCCGCGCTGTTCCTGATCCGCACACTGAAGGGCCGCCTGCCCAAGAAGGCGCTGCTGTTCGCCATGGCCGGTACCTATGTAATGCTGCGCGATGCGCTGGAGCGCAAGCAGCCGGAAATGCGGCTGGTGGCGGCGCAGGAGGAATTCTGCAATCCGGCGCATCTGCCGGAGATCGAGCGCGTGCGCTAGGCGCGGGGCCGCCCGCGCCTTACAGCATCGCCTGCAGCACGTCGCCGCGTTCGTCGTAGAAGACGGTAAATCCCAGCAGCATGTCGACCCTGCGGCCGTCGCCGGCCAGCGGCAGCAGCATGCGTTCCAGCTCGATGGCATTGCGGTTGAAGCGGAAGCGCGGCGCGCCGCGGCGGTGGTTCGGGATGCCGGCGCAGGCGCCGACATAGGCCGTGTAGATGGCCGGGTTGCTGTTGAACGTCGGTTCGATCTCGTCGAGCCAGCGGCCGGTCTTGGCGTCGCCGAAGCCGAGGTCGACATGGCTGCCGACCAGGCGGAAGCGGAGGCGCGGTACCGTCGTGTCGGGCAGAGGCGGATGGATTTCCATCAGCCAGACATGCGGCAGCAGCGCCGGCATGCCGGCCGGGTCGATATGCTGGCGCCCGGGCAGCAGGTCCGGTTCCGGCGCGGCGGCCTGCCAGTAGGCAAGGCCCGCCTGCATGACCGGATGGGCAGTCTCGGGCAGGGCGAATCGGCTCATATACCGTCCATCATGACGGGAGTTCCTGACCAAGGGGTAAAAACGGCAGCGGGCGCCGGTTGCCCGGCGCCCGCCCAAAGATCGGCTTGTCTGCGATCCGCTGCTGGCGGACGATGTTATGCGGCCTGCTTGCGCAACAGCTGCTGCGACACCAGTTCCTCGGCGATCTGCACGGCGTTCAGCGCCGCGCCCTTGCGCAGGTTGTCGGAGACGACCCAGAGCACCAGGCCGTTCTCGACGGTGAAATCCTCGCGGATGCGCGACACGAAGGTGTTGTAGTCGCCGGCGCATTCCAGCGGCGTGATGTAGCCGCCGTCCTCGCGACGGTCGAGCACCTGCACGCCGGGCGCCACCGACAGGATCTCGCGGGCCTCGTCGGCCGAGATCGGGTTCTCGAACTCGATGTTGACCGCTTCCGAATGGCCGATGAACACCGGCACGCGGACGCAGGTGGCGGTCAGCTTGATCTTCGGGTCGAGGATCTTCTTGGTCTCCGCCATCATCTTCCATTCTTCCTTGGTGTAGCCGTCGTCGAGGAAGACATCGATATGGGGGATGACGTTGAAGGCGATCTGCTTGGTGAACTTGTGCTTCTCGATCGCGTCGTTGACGAAGATCGCCTTGGTCTGGCGCTCCAGCTCGGTGACGCCGTCATTGCCGGCACCCGAGACCGACTGGTAGGTCGAGACCACGACGCGGCGGATGGTGGCATGGTCATGCAGCGGCTTCAGCGCCACGACCAGTTGCGCGGTCGAGCAGTTCGGGTTGGCGATGATGCCCTTCTTGCGATAGCCGCTGATGGCATCGGCATTCACTTCCGGCACGATCAGCGGCACGTCGGGGTCCATGCGCCACTGGCTGGAATTGTCGATCACCACGGCGCCTTGGGCGGCGACGCGCGGCGCCCATTCCTTCGAGGTGGCGCCGCCGGCCGAAAACAGCGCGATATCCGTGCCGGTGAAATCGAAATCCTCAAGCGCGCGCACCTTGAGCTTGCGGTCGCCGAAATGGGCGTCCTTGCCGACACTGCGGCGCGAGGCCAGCGGCACCAGCTCCGAGACCGGGAAGTTGCGTTCGTGGAGGATGTTGAGCATTTCGCGGCCCACCACACCGGTGGCGCCGACGACGGCGACCTTATAGGCCATAGGGTACCTTCTTTCTCTCGTCCGGCAGGTCGACACCCGGCGGCTCTTGGGAAACACGGAACGATGTTGGTGTCCGGCAGGTCAGCACCCGGCGGACGTGGCGGAAATTAGGCCCCGAAACCCCGGTTATCAAGCGGGAAATTGCACTGCGACATCCGGTCCGGATCAACCCTGCAGGTCGTAATGGAAGACCTTGGAAATGATCTGCCAGCGGCCGTCGATCTTGATCAATGTCAGGAAATCATTGAAGAACTTCGGACCGATGGCGCATTCGACATGGGCGAAGGCGGTTACCGGCCCGGCAAACTGGATCGAGACGATGCGGTCGCGGCGGACCTCGTTGCGGCTGGCCGGCGATTCCCGGGCGGCGACGATGGGGAAATACGCGTCCATGCCCAGGTGCAGCAGCGTGCCATCCGTGGCACAGGCATAGCGCGCCTGCGGGTGGAAGATGCGGCCGAGCTTGCCGGTGTCGCAGTGATACAGGCCGTCGAAATAGTCGCCCAGCACGGCCGCCACTGCCGCATAGCCCGGGTCCGTTGCCGTCATCGTCCGTCTCCCTCGTCGATCTGCGGTCAAGCTAGGGCGGTGCCGCCGCGCTGGCCAGTCGCTCCGTTTTCCGCTTGCCGGCAGCGGCGTCTTTTCTGTATTGTACTTATCGGTACAATACGCCAGCCCAGGAGACCCCATGGCCCGCCCACCGCTGCCGCCGTTCAATGCCGAGACCGCCGCCCAGAAGGCCCGGCTGGCCGAAGATGCCTGGAACAGCCGCGACCCGGCGAAAGTCGCGCTCGCCTATACGCCGGACAGCCGCTGGCGCAACCGGGCCGAATTCATCGAAGGGCGGCCGGCCATCGAGGCCCTGCTGGAGCGCAAATGGCAGCGCGAAATGGACTACCGCCTGATCAAGGAGGTCTGGGCCTATACCGGCAACCACATCGCCGTGCGCTTCGCCTATGAATGGCATGACGACAGCGGCCAGTGGTATCGCAGCCATGGCAACGAGCAGTGGGAATTCGACGCCGAGGGCCTGATGCAGCGCCGCGAGGCCAGCATCAACGATGTCCGCATCACCGAGGCCGACCGCAAGTTCCACTGGCCGCGCACGGATGAGAACAAGGGCCGTCGCCCGGACGACCATCCGGGGCTCAGCGAGCTGGGGCTGTAGAAACCTGATATTGTCACCCTCGGGCTTGACCCGAGGGTCCCATTTCAATGGGATGCGCGGATCAAGTCCGCGCATGACAGCATAAGGAAACGCATGCCTGCCGCCCTGATCACCCGTGAGGAAGCCATCGCCCGGCTCGGCGACGTGTTCCGCCAGCATGGCTTTGAGGGCACGAGCTTAAGCGTGATCACCGCGGCCACCGGGCTCGGCAAGGGCAGCCTGTACAACTACTTCCCGGGCGGCAAGGACGAGATGGCGGCTGCCGTGCTCGCCCATGTCGACGACTGGTTCGAACGCGAGATCTATGCGCCGCTGCGCGCGGCCGGGGCGGGCGAGGTGCCGGCCGCGATCACTGCCATGTTCGACAACACCGCGCAGTATTTCCGTGGCGGCGGCCGGGTCTGCCTGGTCGGCGCCTTCGCGCTGGACGACACCCGCGACCGATTCGCCGCCGTGGTGCAGGATTATTTCCGCCGCTGGATCGATGCGCTGGCCGTCGCCCTGGAAAAGGCCGGCGTGCAGCAGCCGGTGGGCCTGGCAGAGATGACGGTCGCCGGCATCCAGGGCGCGCTCGTGCTGGCCCGGGCGCTCGACGAGCCGGCGGCCTTCACGCGTCAGCTCGGCATCTTGCGCGCCAATCTGCGCGCCGTGCTCGCTTCGGCGCTTGCCTGACGTTGGGGCAGCAGCCGTATCCTGTCTCCCAGATCAATCGGGAGGCAACATCATGACCGGCGGCATCATCCTGCACCATTACGGCACCTCGCCGTTTTCCGAGAAGGTGCGCGCGGCCTTCGGCATCAAGGATCTGGCCTGGCATTCGGTGACCATCCCGCCGGCGATGCCCAAGCCCGACCTGCTGCCGCTGACCGGCGGCTACCGCAAGACGCCGGTGATGCAGATCGGCGCCGACATCTTCTGCGACACCCAGGTGATCCTGCGCGAACTGGAACGCCGCCAGCCGGCGCCGACGTTCTTCCCCGGCCTGGCCAGGGGCCTCGCCGAGGGCACCGCCTTCTGGGCCGACCACCAGCTGTTCGGTGCGGCTGTTGCCGTCGCCTTCGGCCTGATGGGCGAGCATATGCCGGATTCCTTCCTTGAGGACCGCTCGAAATTCTCCGGCCGGCCGCTCGACCGCAGCAAGTTCAAGCCGCAGGCTGCCGTGATGACCGGGCCGCTGCGCGCGCATCTGGGCTGGATCGAGGAGGCGCTCGGCGATGGCCGCAGCTTCCTCTATGGCGATGCGCCGAGCCTGGCCGATCTCGCCGTCTATCACTGCGTCTGGTTCGTGCGCGACCGGGCGAAATCCGATGCGCTGGCCGATTACACGGCGCTGAATGCCTGGGCCGACCGCATGAAGGGCTTCGGCCATGGCGAAAAAATCGAGATGACCTCTGCTGCGGCGCTGGAGATCGCGAAGACGAACGAGCCGGCACCGGCCATCGGCGGGGTCGTTGCCAACGCGCTGGGGCTCAAGGCCGGCAGCCTGGTCAGCGTGACGCCGGACGATACCGGCCGCGATGCCACCATCGGCGAACTGGTGGCGCTGGATGCCCAGCAGGTCACCATCCGCCGCGAGAGTGCGGAGACCGGCAGCCTGCATGTGCATTTCCCGCGCGCCGGCTTCATCCTGGTGCCGGCGAAGCTGTGACCGCCATGGCCAGGACCATCGACTTTTACTACGACGTCTCCAGTCCCTGGACCTATCTGGCGTTTACCAACATCCAGCCGCTGGCGAAGGAAGCAGGTGCAACGATCCACTGGAAGCCCTTCCTGGTTGGCGGCGTGTTCAACACGATCAATCCGACCATGTACCGCATGCGCGAGAATCCGGTGCCGGCCCGCGATGCCTGGATCATGAAGGACATGCAGGACTGGGCGCGGCTCGCTGGGCTGAAGATCGTCTTCCCGCCGGCGGTTTTTCCGGTCAATCCGGTGAAGGCGCTGCGCGGCCTGCTGTGGGCCAAGACTCAGGAAAGCGGGGCGCAGGGCGAAGGCAAAGAGGTCGCGCTGGCGACCGCCTTCTTCGAACTCTACTGGGGCGAGGACCGCGACATCAGCCGTGACGAGGTGGTGGCCGAAGCCGCCGGTCGGGCCGGCCTCGATCCGGCTGCGCTGGCCGGGGCGATCAACGATCCGGCGGTCAAGGCGCAGCTCAAGGCCAATACCGACGAGTTGATCGCCCGTGGCGGCTTCGGCTCGCCGACCATCTTCGTCGGCGACGACATGTTCTTCGGCAACGACCGCCTGCCGCTGGTGCGCGAGGCGCTCAGGCGGCAGGCCTAGCCGCGCCGGCTGAGCAGCCCCGGCCCGGCATGCCAGATGGCATGCAGGCCGAAGCCGAGGAAGATTGCGCCGCTGATCCGTGTCACCCACAGCTCATGCCGGCGATAGAGCCGGCGCACCGGCGCCGCGCCGATCACCCAGACCAGGATGATGTCGCCGACGATGAAGCCGGCGCAGGCGGCGCCGAGCAGCGGCGGCAGGCTCGACCAGCCAAGCTCTGCCGACTGGCTGGCCAGCAGCGCGGTGAACATGGCGATGGCCACGGCATAGCTTTTCGGGTTGGTCAGGCCGAAGGCGAGGCCGCGGCGCAACGGCTGCGTCACCTCCGTGCTGAGTGCGCCATCCTCGCGCCGGCGCACGGTCACGGCGCGCCAGCCGAGCAGCAGAAGATACAGGCCGCAGGCCAGGCCGAGCAGGTCAAAGACGAAGGTGCCGAGGCTGGCCGAGCCGATGATGGCAACCAGTGCCAGTGCGCCCCAGACAATGTCGCCGGCGAAATGGCCGGCGAGGAATTTCACCCCGGCGCGGCGGCCTTGGCCGGCGCCGATGCCGAGCAGGGCGAGGAAGGCGGGGCCGGGGGTCAGGGTATAAGCAGCGCCGGCAAGGGCGGCGGCCAGATAGAGGGTGAGCGGCATGGCGTCCATCGCATTGCGGGCAGGAACCGCCTAAGCTTACGCCGATGCTGGCAGTGATTGCGATACCCGATTTCGATGATGCGGCGGCCGGCTGGATCGCCGCGCTGCGCGCGGCCCATGACCCGCTGCAGGACCGGGTGGCGGCCCATGTGACGCTGGCCTTTCCACAGGATGTCGCCGACCGCGGCGGCTTTCTCGCCCGCGCCGCCGATGTCGCTGCCGCCACGGCGCCGTTCGACGTTGCCTTCGACCGTCTCGGCCGTATGGAGGATCCGCATACTCCAAAATACCGTTTCCTCAATGTGCTGTGGGCCGACGGGCCGGCGGCGGCGAAACTGACCGTGCTGCATGCGGCGCTGAACGACGCGCCGGCGGCGGATTACGCGGCGCATCTGACCGTGGCGCGGTTTGGCGTGGTCTATTCGGCCAAGGCGCTGGAACGGCAGATCGGGCCACTCACACAGCCGGCCACGGGGCGTATCGCTGCGCTCCAGGTGCTGCAGCTCGAAAACGGCAGGATCACGCCGGAGGCGCTGTTTCCCTTCGGCGGCGCCTGAAGGCTCAACGGGTGCGCACCAGCACGCAGATGATCTCGTGCAGGTTCAGCTCGAAATGCGCGACGAAGCCGGGAAATTCGATGTAGTCCACCGCCCGCGCCATGGTGTCGAACAGCGCGCGGGCATCCCAGGCATGATAGTGGATTGAATAGTTCTTTGCCTTCAGCTCGGCAGCGTGTTTCTCTGCTTCGCCGGGGGGCAGCTGTGCCACCAGAGAGGCCCACTCGAGATAGTGCTGGTCACGCGCCAGCTCCGGGCCGTCACGGTCGTCCTGCACCAGATGCGCGAAGGGCGTCACCGGCCGGTGACGGTCGAAGGTGAAGTCGCGGTTCGGCACCGCATAGAACAGCCGGCCGTTGGGCCGGATCTTGCGGGCATGGGTGCGCAAAGTGCCGAGCAGATTCTGGCAATGCTCGAGGAAATGGTTGGCGACGATGAAATCCAGCGAGCCGTCCGGGATGCTGTCCAGTGTCTCGCCGCTGTCGATGATGTCGGGCTTGACCAGCGCCCGCTGGGCCATCTCCGGATATTCCTTGCGCAGGTCTTCCAGCGAATGGCGGTCGAGGTATTTCACCCGCGCATAGGGCTGCACGTTGAGCGGTGTGCCGAGCGCGCCGATCTCGATGCCGTCGCCCTGGATATGGCGGGCGGCGATCTGGGCGCGCAGGATGCGTTTATCGGGCTGCGGCTGCTGTGCCATCGGAAATCCTTTTCGCGCCCGCCGGTCCCTGGCAGGTCAGGGCGTCTCCAGCGGATGCGCCTGGAAAGCCGCCAAAGCTTCGCAGCGTTCGCACAGGTCGTAAAGCTTCGGCCAGGCGTCGGCCGGCACCAGTTCGGGCAGCATGACGCGCAGGAAGCTGACGGTGACCCCGGCGCTGATATCGGCCAGGGTGAGAAAATCACCGAGCATCCAGGGGTTCTGTTTATGCGCTTCCAGCGCTTTCAGGCCGCCGGTCGCCTGGATCAGCAGATGCTGGCGCCAGGGTTCATGGACTTTCTCGGCCGGCCGGCGGCGCACCTCGTAGATGGCGGCGACCGCCTTGTCGAGCACGCCGGTGGCAATCGCCATCAGCTGCAGGCAGTCGCGACGCGACCGGCCGTGCGGCGGCACCAGGCTTTTCGCCGGGCCGACCAGTTCCATCAGGTAGTCGAGGATGACGCCGGATTCGATCAGCCGCTCGCCGTCGTCGAGTTCCAGCACCGGCACCCGGCCGACCGGATTGATTTCCAGCCCGCGGTCGGGATCGGCGGTGACCGACAGGTATTCCCGCTCGTGCGGCACATCCAGCAGGGTCATGGCAATGGCAATGCGCCGCGAATAAGGCGACAGGTTGCGGCCGATCAACTTCATGAACTATCTCCCCAGACAGTAACGCCGCCGAAGCTTGCCGATTTTGCTGCAATGCACAAGAGCCCTGCTGCAACGCCTCACAGGAAGATTGGTGTCCGGCCATGAAAAAACGCCGGCCCTTGCGGACCGGCGTTTCGGTTTTGCGATTAACGCACGCGTCAGGCGGCGAACCCTCAGGCGGCGAGCTTGTCGAGCTCCATCAGCAGGGCATCGCCCATGCCGCTGGTGCCGACCTTGGTGCCGCCGGCGCCGAGGTCGGGGGTGCGGATGCCCTTGCTGAGCACATTCTCGGCTGCCTGGTCGATCAGGTCGGCATCGGCGCCGAGGTCATAGGCATAGCGCAGCGCCATCGAGAAGCTCTGGATGGTGGCGAGCGGATTGGCCACGCCCTTGCCGGCGATGTCGGGCGCCGAGCCATGCACCGGCTCGAACAGCGCCATGCGGCGGCCGGTGGCCGGATCGGCGGCGCCGATCGAGGCGGACGGCAGCATGCCGAGCGAACCGGTCAGCATGGCGGCGGCATCCGACAGGATGTCGCCGAACAGGTTGTCGGTGACCATCACGTCGAACTGCTTCGGGTTGCGCACCAGCTGCATGGCGCCGTTGTCGGCATACATATGCTCGAGCTGCACGTCCTTGTATTTCTCCTGGTGCAGCCTGGTGACTTCCTCGCGCCACAGCACGCCGGATTCCATCACGTTGGCCTTCTCCAGCGAGGTGACCTTGTTGCCGCGCTTCTGCGCCAGTTCGAAGGCCACGGCCGCCACACGGCGGATTTCACTCGTCGTGTAGACCTGGGTGTTGATGCCGCGGCGCTCGCCGTTCGGCAGGGTCTCGATGCCGCGCGGCTGGCCGAAATAGACGCCGCCGGTCAGTTCACGCACGATCATGATGTCGAGGCCGCGGACGACGTCGGGCTTCAGCGTGCTGGCCTCGACCAGCGCGTCGAAGCATTTCGCCGGACGCAGGTTGGCGAACAGGTCCATTTCCTTGCGCAGGCGCAGCAGGCCGCGCTCGGGCTTCTTGTCGAAGGACAGATTGTCCCACTTCGGGCCACCGACGGCGCCCAGCAGCACGACGCCGCAATCCAGTGCGTCCTGCATGGTCTTGTCGGCGAGCGGGGTGCCGTGCTTGTCGTAAGCCGCACCGCCGACCAGGTCTTCCTTGACGTCGAAGGAGACATGCCGGCGCTTGTCCATCCACTCGATGACGCGACGAACCTCGCCCATCACCTCGGGGCCGATCCCGTCGCCGGGCAGCATCAGCATGGTACGATTGGAAGCCATTTTCGGTTTTTCCTTCTACAGGGCGTCATCCCCGGACTTGATCCGGGGATCTTTTTCCGTTCTGCACGAGATGCCCGGCCAGGAATGGGCTTCTCGGGCCCGGGCATGACGATAATAATATGAAGTGAATGACTACGCGGTACGGCCGGCCCCGGCATACAGCCAGGGCTGGCTGCCATGCTGTTTGCTTTCGAAGCTGTCGATCTTCGACTTCTTCTCCAGCGTCAGCCCGATGTTGTCGAGGCCGTTGAGCAGGCGGTGCTTCTTCAGCGCGTCGATCTCGAAGGTGATGGTGCCGCCATCGGGGCCCTTGATCTCTTGGCGTTCGAGATCGACGGTGACGCGGGCATTGGCGCCGCGTTTGGCATCATCCATCAGCTTGTCGACGTCTTCCTGCGGCAGGGTGATCGGCAGGATGCCGTTCTGGAAGCAGTTGTTATAGAAGATGTCGGCGAAGCTGGTGGCGATCACGCAGCGGATGCCGTAGTCGAGCAGCGCCCAGGGGGCATGCTCGCGCGACGAGCCGCAGCCGAAATTGTCGCCGGCGACCAGGATCTGCGCGCCCTTGTACTGCGGCTGGTTCATGAAGAATTCCGGCACCGGGGTGCCGTCCGGGGTCTGGCGCAGCTCGAAGAACAGGCCTTTCGCCAGGCCGGTGCGCTCGACCGTCTTGAGGAACTGCTTGGGGATGATCATGTCGGTATCGACATTGATCATCGGCAGCGGGGCGGCGACGGCGGTGAGTGTGGTGAACTTGTCCATCTCGATCGTTTCCTTCGCTCAGGCGATCTTGCGCACGTCGGCGAGCTTGCCGGCGACGGCAGCCGCGACGGCCATCGCCGGGCTCATCAGGTGGGTGCGGCCGCGGGCGCCCTGGCGGCCCTCGAAGTTGCGGTTCGACGTGCTGGCGCAGCGCTCTTCCGGCTTCAGCTTGTCGGCATTCATCGCCAGGCACATCGAGCAACCGGGCTCGCGCCATTCGAAACCGGCCTCGAGGAAGACCTTGTCGAGCCCCTCGGCCTCGGCCTGATGCTTCACCAAGCCTGAGCCCGGCACTACCATGGCCTGCACGCCGGCGGCGACCTTGCGGCCCTTGGCGACGGCGGCGGCCGCGCGCAGGTCCTCGATGCGGCCGTTGGTGCAGGAGCCGATGAAGACGCGCTGGATCGGCACACTGTCGAGCTTCTCGCCCGGCTTCAGGCCCATGTAGTTGAGGGCGCGTTCCAGCGCGGCACGTTTCTGCTCGTCCTTGATATCGGCCGGGTTCGGCACGCTGCCGGTGATCGGCGCGACATCCTGCGGGCTGGTGCCCCAGGTGATATGCGGCGCGATGTCGGATGCCTTCAGTTCGACGACGGTGTCATACCTGGCGCCCGCATCGCTCGGCAGGGTTTTCCACCAGGCGATCGCCTGTTCCCAGGCGGCGCCCTTCGGCGCATGCGGCTTGCCCTTCACATATTCGTATGTCTTCTCGTCCGGCGCGATCAGGCCGGCGCGGGCGCCCGCCTCGATCGACATGTTGCAGACGGTCATGCGGCCTTCCATCGACAGGCCGCGGATGGCGCTGCCGGTGTATTCCATCACATAGCCGGTGCCGCCAGCGGTGCCGATCTTGCCGATCACCGCGAGGATGATGTCCTTGGCGGTGACGCCGGGCCCAAGATCACCGTCGATGTTGATCTGCATGTTCTTGGCCTTGCGCTGCGGCAGGGTCTGGGTCGCCAGCACATGCTCGACCTCGGAGGTGCCGATGCCGAACGCCAGGCTGCCGAAGGCGCCGTGGGTCGAGGTATGGCTGTCGCCGCAGACGATGGTCATGCCCGGCTGGGTGAAACCCTGCTCGGGGCCGACGATATGCACGATGCCCTGGTTGATGTCGTTCATCGGGAAATAGTTGACGCCGTATTCCCGGGCGTTCCGGTCCAGCGTCTCGACCTGGATGCGGGCCTCGTCGTCCTCGAAGACGAACTGGGCGCGGTCCGGCGTGGTCGGCACGTTGTGGTCGGGCACCGCCACGGTACGGTCGGGGCGGCGCACCTGGCGGCCGGCGGCCTTCAGGCCGGCGAAAGCCTGCGGCGAGGTCACTTCGTGGACGAGATGCAGGTCGATGTACAGCAGGCCGTTGCCCTGGTCATCGATATCAACCAGATGGCTGTCCCAGATCTTGTCGTAAAGCGTGCGCGGCGCGGTCATGGCGGCTGGTCCGTTCTGTATTCTTTGTGAGACGGGGCGTTCCCGGCCAGGAGACCTGGCCGGGGCCGGATTCAACAGGACCCGCCGCCCCCCGTCCAGAGGGGAATGCGGCGCTGCGCTGGATTTAAATTCGCCCCCGGCTTAAAAGATTTTCCATGCCCCACCTGCCCAGCCGCCGCCTGCTGCCCCTCAACGCCCTGAAAGCCTTCGAGGCCGCCGGCCGCCACCTGAATTTCACCGCCGCCGCCGAGGAACTGTCGGTCACCCTCTCGGCGATCAGCCACCAGATCCGCCAGCTCGAGGAGCTGCTGGGCGTGCCGCTGTTCCACCGCACCCGCAAGGGGCTGGTGCTGTCGACCGAGGGGCAACTGATCCTGCCGGACGTGCAGGAGGGCTTTGACCATCTGGCCAGCGCGCTCAGCAAGCTGGAAGCCCGGCGCGGCGAGGGCATCCTGACGGTCTCCATGCTGTCGACCTTCGCCATGCGCTGGTTCATTCCCCGCCTGCCGCGGTTCCAGGAGCAGTATCCCGATATCGAAGTGCGCATCACCACCTCGATCCGTCCGGCCGATCTGGAACGCGAGGGCATCGACTGCGCCATCCGCCACGGTGACGGCCATTGGCCGGGGGTGAGCGCGACCCGGCTGTTCTCGGAATCGCTGGTGCCGGTGGCGCATCCGAAATTCGCCAGGGGCAAGGAGGCCCTGCGCAAACCGGCCGACCTCAAGGGCCACAAGCTGCTGCATTCGCAGAACCGGCGCGAGGACTGGCGCATCTGGCTGAGCGCCGCCGGTATCAAGGACAAGGCGATCGATCCGAACAGCGGCCCGGTCTTCGAGACGCGGAGCTATGCGATTCAGGCCGCGGTGCAGGGCATGGGTATCGCGGTGATGGACCCGGAGCTGGCGGCGGAAGAGATCACCGCCGGCCGGCTGGTCAAGCTGTTCGATGGCACGGCTTTGCCGCTGACCAATGCCTACTGGTTCGTCTGCCTCGAACACATGGCCGATGCGCCGCGCATCAAGGCGATGCGCGACTGGCTGATCAGCGACGTGGCGGCCAAGACGGACTCCGCCGGCTAGGCGGCTGCTTCCAGCTGGCGGGCCATCCGGGCCAGCAGGTTGCGCACGATCACCCGGTGGAACGGCAGGATCACGGCGAGATAGACGCGGCCCAGCCGGTTATGGGTGCGCACCGCCGTGGTCAGGGTGATGCGGCTGCGGCCGTCGCCCTCGGGGGTGACGCGAACGAGGGCGCGGAAATCCAGATGCGCGTCGTCCAGGCCGGACAGTTCCATGCCGGGCGCGGCCCGTAGCACCGGAAAGCCGCGCTGGATGCGCGGCGCCTTGTAGCCGAGCCGTCCCATCACGGCATTGCGGGTGGCCATCAGGGTGTTGACCCAGCCGGGCGGCGTGCCGAAGGCGAGCTTCATGGCCGCACCGGGATCGATGTCCTGCCGTGTCACCACGACACTGAAGGCATCGGCGAAATCGCAGCCGGGCAGCGCGGCAGTGCAGTCCGGATCTGGCGGGGCGGGGGCGACGTGCGGCATGGCCGGCAGCATCGCCCCCAGAGACGGGTTGGTCCAGCCCTAGCTTATCGGCCGCGGTTGTCGACGCTGAACGGGCCGGCGCCGAAAGCGGCGACGTAGAGCAGGCCGCCGGCGATCGCCATGTTCTTGAAGAAGTTCGTCTTCTGCGCCATCACCATGGCCTCCGGCGAAGCCCAGTAATTGTGGAAGATGATGCCGGCCGCGACCGTGAAGAGGGCGAGGATCAGTGCGGCATAGCGGGTCTTGAAGCCGACCAGGAAGGCTAGGCCGACCACGACCTCGACAAAGATGGTGCCGGCGGCGGCGACCTGCGGCAGCGGCAGATTCTTCGACGCGATATAGCTGACGACGCCGCTGAAGCCGAAGATCTTGCCGATGCCGAATGGCACGAACAGCGAGGCGATCAGGATGCGGCCGACCAGCGGGCCGAATTTTTCGACAATGGACATAGGTGGGAATTCCCTGTTGGTTTCTTGATTGACGATGATGGTCTGCCTGCCGCCGCCAGCATCAGCATGTGGCGGCGGGCGATGGAAAAGACAATCTTACGCCGCCTTGTCCATGGCGGCGAAGGCCTCGGCCTCGCGGGCCATGGCGCGCTGCACGGCCGGACGCTGCTGCATGCGCTCGAAGTGCTTGCCGTAGTTCGGGCAGGCCGACATGTCGAGGCCAAGCTTGGTGGCCCAGTTGTAGAACACGAAGATATAGGCATCGGCCGCCGACCAGGTGCCGAACACCCAGTCCTTGCCGGCCAGTGCCTTCTCGACCAGGGCGAAGTTGGCGGCCGTCGCCTTGGCGGCCAGCGCCTTGATGTTGTCGGCACTGTCGGGCATGTCGCAGAAATTCTGCGGGCCGAAGAAGCGGCCCATCACCGGATGGATGCCCGAGGCGCACCAGGCGATGAAGGCCAGCGCCTCGGCCTCGGCCAGCGCGTCGCCGGCCGGCAGCAGCTTGGCATTGGGGAAGCTGCGGTTCAGATAGGTGATGATCGCGGTGTTTTCGGTCAGCACCTTGCCGTCGATCACCAGCATCGGCACCTTGCCCTTCGGGTTCAGCGCCAGGTATTCCGGCGTGCGGGTCTGGCCCTTGCGGGTGTAGGTCGGCTTCGGCGTGAAGGTGGCGCCGGCCTCTTCGAGGCAGATATGGGTCGCCAGCGAGCAGGCGCCGGGCGAGAAATAGAAATCGAGCTTGGCCATCAGGAATTCCTCTCTGTTCTTTACGGTTTTCGGCGCTTGCGCCGACCCCGCGCAGAGACATAGGACACCGTGGTATCAATTTGCAAGCAGGTACCTTTAACCCCTATACTGTCCAAATGGATACCAATGCTGCCGGCATGGCGGAGCCGATCGACTTCCGCCACCACCTGACGGCCGATGGCGGGCGGATCTGCGCCCGCATGATCTGCCGCACGCTCGACCTGATCGCCAACAAATGGGCGGTACCGATCATCCTGACGCTGGCCGCTGCCCGCCAGCAGCGGCCGGACCGGCCGATGCGCTTCAGCGAGCTGTCGCGGGCCCTGCCGCTGATCACCCAGAAAGAACTGACCAAGCAGCTGCGCAGCCTGGAGGCCGCCGGCCTGGTCGGCCGCCATGTGCATGCCGCGGTGCCGCCCAGGGTGGAATACTGGCTGACCGATCTGGGCGTCTCGCTGCGCCCGGTGCTCGACGCACTCGGTCGCTGGTCGGCCGAGAACGGCCCGGCGATGGCCGCCAACCTGCAGCAGAAGCAGGACGCCGTCGCAGCGGCGGAATAATCCGCGTCGCGACGTCCGGGGTTACGGATTCTCCAGGCTGAAGGTCGCCGTGTGGTCGTCATAGGCGAACACCTCGGCATAACGCCCCCAGCTGATCACCGCACGCAGGGTCTGCTCGGCGGCGTCGGGCGTCATGTGATCCTCCAGTTCGTCGAGGAAGCGGCTTTTCGGCGCCTGATGGCTGGCCCGCTCATCGAGCACGCGGCGCACATGGGCGGCCAGCGGCTCGTAGGTCAGCAGCTGCTGGGCGAACAGCCGTTTGCGCGCGTCGGTTTCGGCGGTGGCGAATTTCGCGCCGGCCTCGGTCAGCCGGATATCGCCGCCCTCGATCTCGGCGAAGCGCAGCATCTGCAGGGTCTCGGCCACCGGGAACAGGTCGTCGACCTCCATATGCAGGTCGGAGGCGATCTCCGGCAGGTCGGCGCGGCCGCCATAGGCACCGCCGGCCAGCGTCTCGATCAACCCCGACAGCAGGTTGGTCGAGACCCGCGGCAGGATGCTGCCGATGCCGATGCCGGGGAACCGCTCGTGTCGGCCGCCACTGCCGCGCGTCTCGCCGCCCGGCCGTGCCGTCATCTCGACGTAGATGCGCTCGACGAGGTCGCGGAAGCCGGGATCGTGGCGGTCGCGCGGCTGCGGCAGGTCGATCCCGATCTCGCCGACGATGCGGCCCGGATTGGTCGAGAAGATCAGCACCCGGTCGCACATCGAGACCGCTTCCTCGATATTGTGGGTGACCATCAGCACGCCCTTGATCGGCAGCTGGCCTTCCGACCACAGATCGAGGAAATCGGTGCGCAGGGTCTCGGCGGTCAGCACGTCGAGCGCCGAAAAGGATTCGTCCAGCATCAGGATATTCGGATGCACCACCAGCGCACGGGCGAAACCGACGCGCTGGCGCATGCCGCCCGACAGCTCGCGCGGATAGGCCGATTCGAAGCCGTCGAGGCCGATCAGGTCGATCGCCTGCAGCGAGCGGCGGCGAATTTCGTCGCGTGGCAGGCCGAGCGCCTCAAGGCCGATCTGCACGTTCTGCAGCACGGTCAGCCAGGGAAACAGCGCAAAGCTCTGGAACACCATGGCGATGCCGGCCGCCGGGCCGCTGACCGGCCGGCCCATATAGCTGACCGCGCCTGCAGCCGGCGTCGCGAGGCCGGCAATCAGCCGTAGCAACGTGGATTTTCCCGAGCCCGAGCGGCCGAGCAGGCCGACGATCTCGCCCTCGCGCAAGGAGAGGTTGATGCCATCCAGCACCAGCAGCTCGCCGCCATCGGGGCGCGGAAAGGTCTTGCGGAGCTCGCGGACGTCTAGCAGGGGCGCCTGATCCATCTTTCCCCTCCCTCAGGTGAGCCGGAACTTGCGTTCGGCAAAGCGATACAGCGGCCGCCAGAACACGCGGTTGATGACGACGACGAAGCCCGCCATCACGGCGATGCCGAGCACGATGCGATGATAGTCGCCGGCTTCGGTCGCCTGGGCGATATAGGCGCCCAGGCCATGGGCCTGCAAACGTTCGCTGCCCCAGCTTGCCACCTCGGCGACGATGCTGGCATTCCACGACCCGCCCGAGGCAGCGATGGCGCCGGTGACGTAGAAAGGGAAGATGCCGGGCAGGGCGACGCGGCGCCACCACAGCCAGCCGCGGATGTGCAGGTTGGTGCCGATGTCGCGCAGTTCGCCCGGCATCGCCGCGGCACCGGCGATCACATTGAACAGGATGTACCACTGGGTGCCGAGGATCATCAGCGGGCTGAGCCAGACATCTGGGTCAAGGCGAAACATCACGATGGCCGAGACGGCGACCGGGAAGAACAGGTTGGCGGGGAAGGCGGCCATGAATTGCGCTATCGGCTGCACGATGCGGGTGACCTTGGGGTGCAGGCCGATCCACACGCCAACCGGCACCCAGATGATGCTGGCCAGCAGGATCAGCACGAAGACGCGCAGCATGGTGAGCAGGCCGAGCAGCAAAGCGGTGCCGGCTTCGGTCCAGGGGACGCCCGCGCCGACGAAAACTGCGATCCGCCATATGGCCAGCGCGGCGATGGCGGCCATCAGCAGCGGCCAGGCCCGGTCGGTCAGCGACGTGGCGGTCGCGTCGGCGCCGGGGGTGCTGCTGTCCCGCACCGGCAGCACACGGTAGGACCAGCGCATCGCGGCACCGGCCGGCGCCGCCAGCCAGGCGGCGAGCGGCGAGCGACGCAGCACGGTCAGTACCCAGGACTGCGTCGGGGCCGCACCGCCGGCCTCCTGTTCGACGCGGAAGCGGCTGGCCCAGGCGACCAGCGGGCGGAACAGCACCTGGTCGTAGACCAGGATCACCACCAGCATGGCGCCGATCGCCCAACCGATGGCGCCGAGCGACCGCCGTTCCACCGCCAGCGCGATATACGACCCAATCCCGGGCAGGGTGACCGTGGTGTTGCCGACACTGATCGCCTCGGAGGCGACGACAAAGAACCAGCCGCCCGACATCGAGACCATCATGTTCCACACCAGCTGCGGCAGGGCGAAGGGCACCTCGAGACGCCAGAAGCGCATCCAGGTGCCGAACCGGTAGCCGCGCGCGACTTCGACCAGGTCGTCGGGCACGGTGCGCAGCGACTGGTAGAAGCTGAAGGCCATGTTCCAGGCCTGGCTGGTGAAGATGGCGAAGATCGCCGCGCATTCGGCGCCGAAGGCGAGGCCCGGCGCCAGCGACATGAAAAAGACGACAGTGACCGAGATGAAGCCGAGGATCGGCACCGACTGCAGGATATCGAGCAGCGGGATGAGGATCGCCTCGGCGCGCCGGCTCTTGGCCGCCCAGGTGGCATACGTGAAGGTGAAGACCAGCGACAAGATCATCGCCGCCAGCATGCGCAGCGCAGTCCGCGCGGCGTAATCCGGCAGCCGGGCCGGGTCCAGTGAAATGGATTGGGCGCGCAGATGCGCCAGCGGCTCGACGAAACCGCGTCCGGCCTCAGCCAGGAAGGCGAACAGGCCGACGATCAGTAGGACGGCGACGGCATCCCACAGGGTGAGGTGCCGCCGGCCGTGGCGACCGACGGAAATCGGGAGAGCGGGCTGCGACATCGGGGCATATCCCGCTCTCCGCAAGGCATCAGAGGCTTACGCGCTCTTGGGGGCGATGTCGCGCTTCTCGGTGATGCGGGCGGCCTTGCCGGTGCGGCCGCGCAGGTAATACAGCTTGGCACGGCGCACGTCGCCGCGGCGCACCACGGTGATCGACTCGATGCGCGGGCTGTACAGCGGGAAGATACGCTCGACGCCTTCGCCGTAAGAGATCTTGCGCACGGTGAACGACGAGTTCACGCCGCGGTTGGAGCGGGCAATGCACACGCCTTCATAGGCCTGCACGCGCTCGCGGCCGCCTTCGACCACCTTCACGTTGACCTTGAGGGTGTCGCCCGGGGCGAAGTCCGGCACCGCACGGGCGGCGGCGAGAGCGTCCGACTGCTCTTTCTCGATCTGCTGCAGAATGTTCATGGCAACCTGCCTTTCGTCTTTCTCTAACTGTTCAACTCGTCAAAACTCGGTTCAATCCTTCACGCCCGGCTTGCGCCCGGCGTAGCGCTTCCACAGGTCCGGCCGGCGCAGGGCGGTGATCTTTTCCGCCATCTCGCGTCGCCAGGCTGCGATCCTTCCGTGGTGGCCCGACAGCAGCACTTCCGGTACGCCGCGACCTTCCCACTCCTGCGGCCGGGTATACTGGGGATATTCCAGCAAGCCGTCCGCGAAACTCTCCTCGGTGCCGGACTCTTCGGCACCCATCACCCCGGGCAGCAGCCGCACCACCGCGTCGATCAACGCGTAGGCTGCGATCTCGCCGCCCGACAGGACGAAGTCGCCGAGGCTGACCTCGACAACGGGGCGCGCCTCCAGCAGGCGCTCGTCCACCCCCTCGAACCGGCCGCACAGCAGTGTGGCGCCGCCGGCCGCCTTCACCTCGTGCACCAGCGCCTGGTCGAGGCGCCGGCCGCGCGGCGAGAAATACAGCAAGGGCTGTTCCGCCGCGCCTGCCTCCGGCTGGGCCGCGCCCGCTGCACCGGTCACCGTTGCATCGATCGCGGCGGCCAGCACGTCGGGCCGCATCACCATGCCGGGCCCGCCCCCGAAGGGGGTGTCGTCGACGGTGCGGTGTTTATCGCGCGCGAAATCGCGGATGTCCACCACCGCCAGCGACCACAGGCCCTGTTGCAGGGCCCGTCCGGCCAGGCTTTGTCCCAGCGGTCCGGGGAACATCGCCGGGTACAAAGTCAGTACCCGCACATTCCACGGCCGCGCCGGGGCGTCACTCACGTCAGGCCTCGTCGGCCCTGCGGTCCTCGCCCACCGCCGCGTCGACCTCACCGGGTTCGCCGAGCCAGAAAGCGGGTTCCACCACCACCCTGCCGCCGGCGATGTCCACTTCGGGCACCGCGTCGTCGGTGAAGGGCACCATCGCCGAACGGCCGCTGGCGGTTTTCACCTCCAGCATGTCGCCGGCGCCGTAATTATGCACCGCGCTGATCTCGCCGAGGTCCTGACCGGCCGTGGTCGCGACCTTCAGGCCGACCAGATCGGTGTAGTAGAACTCGCCGTCCTCGGGCTGCGGCAGCGCATCGCGCGCCACATACAGCTCGGTGCCTTTCAGGGCTTCGGCGGCATTGCGGTCGCCGACGCCCCTGATACTCGCTACCACCACATCACCCTTGGCCAGCCGGTGCACTTTCAGCTTGAAACTGCGCTGGCCCTGGGCGTCGCGCAGGGGGCCGTAATCCCCGATGGCTTCCGGATCGCCGGTGAAGGCCTTCACCTTCACCTCGCCGCGGATGCCCTGCGCGCCGATGATCACGCCCAGCAGAAGCGTTTTGGGCGGGACCGTGTCGGCCATGCGTCAGGCGCGGCGATCAGCCGGCAGCGGCTTCGTCGGCGGCCGGCGCCGGCGCGGCAGCAGCTTCGGCAGCGGCCTTGGCGGCTTCCTCGGCGGCCTTGATGCGCTCCTGCGCCTTCGCCTTCGGCTTGGCCTTTTCCGGGTTGTTGCCGTGTTCCCACTTCATCAGGCCGGCCTTGGTGAAAAAGCTGGCGCAGCGGTCGGACGGCTGCGCACCCTGCGACAGCCAGTACTTCACGCGCTCGACGTCGAGCTGCACGCGCTCGCGGTCCTTCGGCAGCATCGGGTCATACGAGCCGATCTTCTCGATGAAACGGCCGTCACGCGGGCTGCGCGAGTCGGCAACGACGATACGGTAATACGGGCGCTTCTTGGCGCCACCGCGCGTCATGCGGATCTTGACTGACATTGATGGTCCTTTCCTTGAACTGTGATTCGTGAATTACGCGATACTGTGCCCGTCACATCTTCGGCATGCCGGGGAAACCCCCGCCCATGCCGGCCATGATGCTGCGGGTAAAACCCTTCTGCCCCAGCTTCGACATGCGTTTCATCATGTCGGACATCTGGAGATGCTGCTTCAGCAGCTTGTTGACGTCCTGCACCGAGGTGCCGCTGCCCGCTGCGATGCGCTTCTTGCGCGAGGCATGGATCACCTTCGGATTCTTGCGCTCTTCGCGGGTCATCGACCCGATGATGGCTTCCTGGCGCTTGATCACCGTCTCGTCGATGTTGGCGTTCGCCATCTGCTGCTTGATCTTGCCGACGCCGGGCAGCAGGTTCATCACGCCCGACATGCCGCCCATCTTGCGCAGCTGCTGCAGCTGCTTGGCCATGTCCTCGAGATCGAACAGGCCCTTCTGCATGCGTGCGGCCTGGCGTTCGGCCTCTTCCTTCTCGATCGTCTCGGCGGCCTTCTCGACCAGGCTGACGATGTCGCCCATGCCGAGGATGCGCTGCGCGATGCGCTCCGGGTGGAAGGTCTCCAGCGCGTCGGTCTTCTCGCCGACGCCGATCAGCTTGATCGGCTTGCCGGTGACGGCGCGCATCGACAGCGCGGCGCCGCCGCGGCCATCGCCGTCGACGCGGGTCAGCACGATGCCGGTGACGCCGACCCGCTCGTTGAAGCTTTTGGCGACATTCACCGCGTCCTGGCCGGTCAGGCTGTCGGCGACCAGCAGGGTTTCATGCGGTTGCACGGCGTCGCGCACGGCCGCGACTTCCAGCATCAGTGTCTCGTCGATATGCAGGCGGCCGGCGGTATCCAGCATCAGCACGTCGTAGCCGCCGAGCTTGGCGGCCTGCAGGGCGCGCCTGGCGATATCGACCGGCATCTGGCCGGCGACGACGGGCAGGGTGGCGACGCCGGTCTGCTCGCCGAGAATCTTCAGCTGCTCCTGCGCCGCCGGGCGATAGACGTCGAGCGACGCCATCAGCACCTTCTTGCGGTCGCGGGTCTGCAGACGCAGCGCAATCTTGGCGGTCGAGGTGGTCTTGCCCGAACCCTGCAGGCCGACCATGAGGACGGGCACCGGCGGGACGGCATTGAAATCGAGTTCGGACCCTTCGCCGGCACCGCCCAGCATCTCGACCAGGTGGTCGTGGACGATCTTGATGACCATCTGGCCCGGGGTCACCGAGCGCAGCACATCCTGGCCGACTGCCTTGGCCTTCACGCCGTCGATGAAGGTCTTCACGACGGGGAGGGCGACATCGGCCTCGAGCAGGGCGACGCGGACCTCGCGCAAAGCCTCCGAGACATCGGATTCCGTCAGCGCGCCGCGCTTGCGCAGCCGCTCGAAAACCTCGCCCAGTTTGCCGCTCAGAGATTCGAACATGCCGACCCTGACAAAATCCCGTTCAGACCGGTCACAAGCAAAACGACGCCCGTGCGCGACACTCGCGGACGGACGGCGGTCCTCGGACCGGATTCAAGCTCCCGAAATGGAAAGCGGCCGGAATAAAGCCTTTCGGCGCCCGGAAGTCAAGGAAAGGCGCGCGGTTCCTGACATTTGCCCGGCCTGCCCCTAGGCCGGAGTCCGGGACGATTTTATGGATAAATTATAATGAAATCAACATATTAAAGAAGAAACCGCCGGATCGTCTCGACCAGTTTGCGCGGGTCGAGCGGTTTCACCAGCATCTCGTTCATGCCCGACGACAGGCATTCCCGGCGCACCTCCGGGCCATCGGCGGCGGTCATGCCGATGATCGGCACCCGCATGGCATTGCCGCTGCCGGCCAGACGGATTTCCTGGGCCGCCTTGATGCCGTTCAGGTTCGGCATGCGGACATCCATCAGAATCAGGGCGATATCCGGATATTCGACGAACATGGCGACCGCCTCGCGGCCCGAGCCGGCGAAAACCGGGGTGAAGCCCAGGGCGGTCAGCAGCTTCTGCAGCACTGCCTGGCCGGCGGTGGAATCCTCGGCCACCAGGATGCGGCGGGTGCCGCCGGCCTCTGCTGCTGCCATCGCTTCCCCCTGACTGCGGCCGGCTACGGCGTGTTCGGGCGTTCGACCGCATAGCGGATGGGCGGCAGGGGGGCAAGCCAGGTCTTGCCGTTCAGCGTGGCGCCGGCAATCCAGCCGGTGACGCTGCCCAGGCTGATGCCGCTGTCGATCTGCACCGGAATCCAGACATCGACGCCGGGCGGCCGGGTCAGCCACAGCCGGGTGACATGTTCTTCCACGGCCCGGGTATCGGCGTCATCGCCATGACGATAGCCGGCGATCGGCTCCAGCCGCACCGCACATTCATAGGCCGGACCGGCATAGGTCGAGCGGTCCTGCGGTTTCAGCATGGCCGGCCCGACCGGGGAAAAATGCAGGTTATAGCGGCGCCGGCCGTCGAAGATCGCGTCTATGCCGTTGCAGGGCGGCGCGTCGCCGCTGTGCAGGGCGCGGGCGACGATGGCGGTGGTCGGGTCCATGGTGTTGCGCTTCAGCGCATCGGGCACCGGATCGCGGTCGTCCTGGTCGACCGGCGGCAGTACCTCGGCCGTCGGCATGCCGTCGGCGTCCCAGACGATGCGGGTCGAGCGCTTCGACCAGCTGCCGTCGCTGTCGGTGCGATAGCGCACCGGCATCACGCGGCCGCCCTGCATCTGGGCCGCGACATGGCCGGTCATCTCGAAGCTCATCAGGAAATTGACCAGCCCGAAGGTCTGCATGCCGGTGTCGACGGTAATCGCGTCGCCCTCGCGCTGCAGGTCGAGCTTCATGTCAAACGCCTTGGCGCCCAGCGCATAGAGGCCGAATTCCAGCCTGGCGCTGCGCAGGGCGCCGCGCGGCGCGGTGTCGCCGGGTGTGGCCAGCGGTGTGGGGGCGGGATCGGCCGGCGGCGGCTCGGCGCGGACCGCGCCGGTGGCCGCGGCGGCCGGCAGGCTCGCCAGCAGCAGCCCGATCCGCAATGCACCGGGGAACGTGACACTGGGAAGCGTGATTCGCATGGGGAAATCTTAGTCCCGATTCGCGGAATCGCAGAACGGAACCGTATTCGACTGGCAGTTGCGGCGATCTGTCGCTGGCGCCCGGTGGCCACCCGCCTGGGCCTCAGCTCGCCCGGCCGCCCAATTCGCGGTCTGCCGCCAGCCGCAGGCCGCGCAGCAGGTCATGGCCGGCCTGGTTCATGTCCGGCCGCAGCTCGGCACGGCGCAGGGCATAGAGGGCGTCGACCAGCAAGCCGATCAACGCCAGATGGCGCGGCTCGGTGGGCAGGCAGCGCGACAGCGCCCCGGCCAGCAGGGTGACCCCGTCGGCCAGCATGGCCCAGCCCGCGGCATCGCAGTGTTCGGCCAGGGCGTCGCAATCCTGCCGGGCGTCGCTGAGGAACAGCAGGGCGGCGACGGCATCGCTGCGGGCCTGGGCAAGGCGGCCGCGCAGCAGGTCGATGCGGGCCAGCGTGGCGCCGTCCTCGGCCCGCAGCGGGGCATGCGCTGCGGCCGGCACCGATGACATCGAGGGTGCCACCGCGGGCGGCTGCATGCCAACCTCCTGCATGGCCGTATCGCTACGGCCAGCCAGATCGGCGCGGGCACGGGCCAGCGCCTGCCGGGCGCGCGTCGCAGGGTCGTCGTCTGGGAAGGGGAGCGGCCGATTCGCCATGGCTGCTACATGGCATACGAATCCGCGGGACTCCTTGTCAACCGCACATGCGTGACAGCCGCCGAAGACAACGCATCGTTGCAACGGAACGGAGCCGCCGGTGGCATCGCCGCAGCGGCTTCGCTAAGCTGGCCGAACCGATGTCCAGCCGCCGCACCCACGACCCCGATGCGCTTGCCGGCCGCCTGCTTGCCGGCGACCGCCGCGCGCTGGCGCGCGCCATCACGCTGGTGGAATCGCGACATCCGGCCGACCAGGCGGTGGCCGAGGTCCTGCTGCAGAAGATATTGCCCGCCACCGGCCAGCAGGATGCCGGGTGTGCCATCCGGCTCGGCATCTCGGGCACGCCGGGCGTCGGCAAGTCGAGCTTCATCGAACGCTTCGGCCTGTATCTGACCAAGGCCGGCCACAAGGTCGCCGTGCTCGCGGTCGATCCATCCTCGGCCCTGTCGGGTGGCTCGATCCTCGGCGACAAGACCCGCATGGAACAGCTCACCCGCGACGAGAATGCTTTCATCCGGCCGTCGCCGTCGGGCGGCTCGCTCGGCGGCGTGGCGCGCCGCACGCGGGAGGCGATGCTGCTGGTCGAGGCCGCCGGCTTCGATGTCGTGCTGGTCGAGACCGTCGGCGTCGGCCAGTCGGAAACCACGGTGGCGGAACTGGTCGACATGTTCCTGCTGCTGCTGGCACCCGCCGGCGGTGACGACCTGCAGGGCATCAAGCGCGGCATCATGGAACTGGCCGATCTCGTCATCGTTAACAAGGCGGACGGCGAGCTGCTGAAGCCTGCAAGGCTGGCCCAGGCCGATTATCGCGCCGCGCTGCACCTGATGCGGCCGCGCCATCCGGAATGGACCGTGCAGGTGCTGCTCGTCTCCGCCCTGCTCAACGAGGGCATCGAGGCGGTGTGGACGGCGATCGGCGCGTTCCGCGCGGCGCTGACCGCCAGCGGCGCCTTCGCCGCCCAGCGCCGCCACCAGGCCGAACACTGGCTGATGCGCGAACTGCAGGACGGCCTGCTCGACTGGCTGAAGGCCGATCCGCGTATCGCCGCCGAACTGCCGAAGCTGCGCAAGGCGGTCGGCGCCGGCAAGACCACCCCCAGCGCCGCGGCGCGCAAACTGCTGGAGATCCTGCGCAGATGAACACCCCCGTTTCGTGGCCCGTCCAGGCCGGCCGTTTCGCGCTTGGCGATTTTGCCACCCTGTCGGGCGAGACCATCTCCGGCGCGTTTTTAAGCTGGAAGACCCACGGCACGCTGAACGCGGCGCGCGACAACGTCATCCTCTATCCGACCAGCTATTCGGCGCAGCACGCGGACCTCGAGTGGCTGATCGGCCCCGACGGCGTGCTCGACCCGCAGCGCTGGTTCATCGTCATCCCCGACATGTTCGGCAACGGCCTGTCGTCCAGCCCGTCGAACACGGCGGACTATCCGCTGCTGGTCACGGCCTGGGACAACGTGCAGGCGCAGCGCCGCCTGCTCACCGAAGCCTTCGGCATCGACACGCTCGCCTGCGTCTACGGCTGGTCGATGGGCGCGCAGCAGGCCTATCACTGGTCGGCGCTGTTCCCTGATGCCGTGCAGCGCGCGGTGATCAACTGCGGCTCGGCGCGCACCGCCGAACACAACAAGGTCTTCCTCAAGTCGCTGATGGCGACTCTGGAGGCCGCACCCGAGCATATCGGCAACGGCCGCTTTTCGGGCCCGCCCGCGGCCGCGATCCGCGCCTTCGGCCGCATCTATGCCGGCTGGGCGCTGAGCCAGGATTTCTATCGCGCTGGCCTGCATCTGTCGGCGCTGAAAGCACCGGACCTCGAGACCTTCCTGCGCACCGACTGGGAAGAGCGCTACGCCCGGCGCAGCGCCGCCGACCTTTATGCGCAGCTGCGCTGCTGGGAAGCCGGCGACATCAGCAACAATCCGCTGTATGGCGGCGATCTGGTGGCTGCGCTGCGCGCGATCAGGGCCCGCCTGCTGCTGCTGCCCGGTGCGACGGATCTCTATTTCCGCGTCGCCGACAACGAGGCCGAGATGGCCAACCTGGCCGCGGCCGAACTGCTGCCGATCCCCAGCATCTGGGGCCATCGCGCCGGCAACCCGGTGCAGAACCCGGAAGACGCCGCCTTCATCAAGGAGAATGTGCGGCGCTGGCTGGAGCTGAGTTAGGAAATATCTCCCCTTTGTGGCTTGCGAGTATCTGCGTATTCAAAAGCCAAATTAATGTCTTGATGACCTGTGGAATTATTTTGCCGTCTTTAACGACCTATGCTGTCTTTGAATTGAGACTGCATCGGTCGTGGGGGGTGAAGTTGGCAGCGCAGAAATTTGGAGGGACGTGGTCGATCTTGAAGGTCGATGCGGTCGCCAACTATATGGAAAAATTTAACACGGCACTGAAGTATCAATCATTTAAGCGAATATATATTGATGCGTTTGCGGGCAGTGGGGATTTTTCTTTTGATGCTACTTCCGCACCGCTGTTGGATGAGCACGAAGCCGTGCGGGTGCATGAGGGGTCGGCCCGACGCGCACTTGCTGTAGACCCGCCTTTTACACGGCTAATCTTTATCGATCGAAAACCTGCCAATATTCGAGCACTAAAATCCTTGGGTACGCAGGATGAACGCGTAACGATTATTTCTGGGGACGCCAACATCGAGGTCAAGCAGATCATTTCCAAGATAAATTGGGAGGATACGCGAGGAGTAATTTTCCTAGACCCATTCGGGAATTCAGTTGGGTGGGAAACCTTGCGGGCCATCGCCCGCACAAAACTTGATCTCTGGTATTTGTTCCCTCTATCTGGGGTTTATCGAAACGCCCCTAACAATCACGCTCTATTGACTGAGGATAAGCGCTCTACGTTAAATTTTATTTTGGGAACGAATGAATGGGAGTCTGCATTTTATGCGGCACCACCTGTTACGGGCGCCCCGGACTTGTTTGGCTATGTTCAGCCGGCCGCAGGGATGCAGCGGGTCCTCAACCCTGATGGAATTGAAGCGTGGGTGAAGCGGCGCTTGGAGGATGAGTTTCCTCTAGTATTACCGCCCGCGCGAATATTGGGGAAAACAAATGCCCCGATGTTCAGCCTTTTCTTTGCAATGGCGAACCATTCAAAGGCGGCCCAGAAAGTTGGCCGGCCAATTGCAACTGCAGTGCTTAAGAATTTACGTTAATTGGCATCTCATCCCAAGTGCGACCGTTCAGTTCCCGGCCAGTCTTGGCCTTGTTTATTCCGCCCCATTGTTTGAAGAAGAATGCTGTGCCGTATTCCCGGCACAACTCATGAATTTCCTCCGCCCATTCTTTATCCATCGGTCGGGACCGTGGGCCGGACTCGCCGCCGACAATCGCCCATTGAATCTTGCTCAGGTTGGCGTCGGCAACCGAGCCGAGCAGCGGTTCGAAGCTGACAAAGCGGATTGCCGCCGGTGTTTTTCGCAATTCATCCAGCCGCCAGAGCGTATCGGCATGTTCTACAGTCGTGCCAAGCCATGCATTGGGTATAGGCTTGCGGTTCAGTTGCCGAGCCATTTCCTGCATGCGGACAGGGCGTTTTGTCAGAATCTGGTAAGTGTGCTGCGGGGTCTGGCGCATCACATCCCAGACCTGACTGATGAAGTCTGCCGGGACGCTGTCGTGGAACAGGTCACTCATCGAGTTGACGAAGATGTGGCGCGGTTTGCGCCATGTCAGCGGCAGTTCCAGCGAAGCCTTGTCCAGGCGCGTTTTGCCGGTCCAAACATATCGCCCTCCGGACTTGCGGGTCAGGCCGGCATATTTGTCGACCCCCATCGCATCGAGCCGCGCGGCCATCCGCATGGCATAGCAGTTTGTGCAGCCGGGCGTGATGACGGTGCAGCCGGCGACCGGATTCCAGGTCGCATCGGTCCATTCAATGCTGCTTTCGGCCATGGCGTGGCTCCTGACTGATCCGCGGAATCGATAATACCCCGCCGGTATTTTGGCGAGGCAAGCGGAACGAGTTGAATCTGAACGCGTTAATTATAGCCTAAGAGCCGGCCGGTTTCATCCAGGGCTTAAATCGAGCTAAGTGCTTGATCCTGAATCAAGCCTTCAGCACCGGCACTGTATTCGGTGTCACCGGGTCGATGGCGCCGTTGCCCTCGCCGGCGCCGCGCGGCAGCACGGAGCCATCGATCGGCAGTTGCGCGCCCAGCCACAGCGGATTGACCACGTGGTCGTCATACTGCTGCCCGGTATTCGGATGCACCAGGATGCTGAGGCCGCGCCGGTTCAGCATCAGCCAGGGCACCAGCGTGGCGAAATCCGCCACCGTGAAGGCGATCTGGAACATCGGCTTCGCATGGGGTCCGACCGGCTGGTCGTGCCAGCGGCCGAGCATCACGGCAAACCGTTCGGCGGCCCGCTCGCGCAGCCAGGCGGCGGCTTCGCGCTCGGCCGGCCCGTCGAAATAAACATGGGCGTGGTAACTGGTGATCGTGGCGACCGGCCGAGGTGTTTCCTGAGAGGACGGCGCCGTCATGGCCGTGGTGTCGCCAGCATGCGGTCGAGCTCGCCGGAGTCGAGCAGTTGGGCGAGGTCGGAGGCGCCCCCGATCAGCACGCCCTTCACGAAGATCATCGGCAGGGTCGGCCAGCCGGTCCACAGCTTCAGCGCGGTACGCCGCCGCCAGTCGCTCAGATAGCTGCCGTATTCGAGATAGTGATGGGCGAGGCCGCGGGCCGCGAGCAGCCGGCGGGCCTTGCGGGGGAACGGGTTGATGCCCATGCCGACCACCACGATGTCATGGGCGGCGACGGCGGCCTGCACCTCGGCGATGATCGCGGCGCCATGGCCGGCGATTTTCGCGCGGATCGCCGGATGGATATGGGCCTCGTCGAGGATCGGGCGCGGCATTGGCGTTTCCCTTCTGGTGCGGTCCGGCACCGGCAATCCAGCCCCCCCCCGGGGCGGTTACGCTCCGGCGATCCAACGGCGCGTGATCTGGTGCGCCAGGCTGATCGGATGCGACAGCCGCGGGCTGGCCTCCGGGTCGGTGGCGCGTTCCAGCATCACGGCGATCTGGTCGCGGCTGAACCAGCGTGCCTCTTCCAGCTCCTGCGGGTCGATGGCGATGGTCTCGGCCGTGGCCTCGGCGACGCAGCCGAGCATCAGCGACGAGGGGAACGGCCAGGGCTGCGAGGCGATGTAGCGCACCGCGCCGCAGGGAACGCCGGCTTCCTCGAAAATCTCGCGGCGCACGGCTTCTTCCATGGTCTCGCCGGGCTCCATGAAGCCGGCCAGCGCCGAATACATACCGGGTGGGAAATGCGGCTGGCGGCCGAGCAGCACCATGTCCTGCCCGGTCTTTGTGTCGCGGCGCACCGCCAGCATGATCACCACCGGGTCGGTGCGCGGGAAATGCTGCGCCTTGCAGTCGGGATTGGTGCAGCGCCGGGAATAGCCGCCCTCGACCGCCCCGGTCGCAGTGCCGCACTGGGCGCAGAAGCGGTGGCGCTGGTGCCAGTCGACCAGGCTGCGCGCCTGGGCGAGGATCGCCGCCTCGCCGAGGCTGACCTGCGGCGCGATCGAGCGCACGTCGATGTATTTCACCGTCTCGCCATGCAGGTCGGCGGTGTCCGGGGCCGAGTCGCAGTCGAGCACGAAATGGGCGATACCGGCCGTATCGAGGCCGAGGAAGATCGCCGGCAGAGACTCGTGGCGGGCGGCCCACAGCGCATCCTGCCAGGCCAGCCGGGCCGGCTGGCTCGAGATATCGACCAGCGGCTTGAGTTCGCGCAGCGGCAGGAAGCGGCTGTCCGGCGCCCGGCGTTTGCCGGTCATCCAGGCGGCATCGCGGCGCGGATTGCCGGCGCGGTCGAGCGGATTGCCGGTAAAGGTGATCGGGCGCGGGGCGGGGGTTGCGGGGGCCGGGTTAAGCATACGGGAACGCTGGCATATTCCGCGCGGCCCGTCCATCGCCGGGGCGGGCGGAATGGGGATTCCTACCCATTGAATTGTCCGGCCCGATGGCTGATATAAGGCGCGGGAGGTTGGTGGCGGACGGGCGCCTCGCCAACCCGGTCAGGTCCGGAAGGAAGCAGCCGCAACGAGATTCCGTTCGGGTCGTTGCCAGCCTCCCACCTCAGTTTCCCCGCCAGGGTTCCAGTGCCGCCCTCCGGATTGCGCCCGGCAAGGATGCGCCGCCCGCCGGAAGACGTTACAGTCCGAGAGGTTATGAGCACTCCCGCACCCTACCGCGTCCTCGCCCGCAAATACCGGCCGAGCAACTTCGCCGAGATGATCGGCCAGGACGCGCTGGTGCGCACGCTCACCAACGCCATCGCCACCGGGCGCATCGCCCAGGCCTTCATCCTCACCGGCGTACGCGGCGTCGGCAAGACCACCACCGCGCGGATCATCGCCCGGGCGCTGAACTGCACCGGGCCGGACGGCAAGGGCGACCCGACCATCGAGCCCTGCGGCGTCTGCGACAACTGTAAAGCGATAGCGGAAGACCGGCATCCCGATGTCTTCGAGATGGACGCCGCGTCGCGCACCGGCATCGGCGACATCCGCGAGATCATCGAGGCGGTGCGCTATGCCCCCTCGATGGCGCGCTACAAGATCTACATCATCGACGAGGTCCATATGCTGTCGACGGCGGCCTTCAACGGCCTGCTGAAGACGCTGGAGGAACCGCCGCCGCATGTGAAATTCGTCTTCGCCACCACCGAAATCCGCAAGGTGCCGGTCACCGTGCTGTCGCGCTGCCAGCGCTTCGACCTGAAACGGGTCGAGATCGCGGTGCTGGCCAATCATTTCCGCGGCATCGCCGGCAAGGAAGCGGCGCAGATCGACGATGACGCGCTGACCCTGATCTCGCGCGCCGCCGAGGGCTCGGTGCGCGACGGCCTGTCGCTGCTCGATCAGGCGATCGCGCACGGCGCCGGCAAGGTCGATGCGGCGCTGGTGCGCGACATGCTGGGGCTGGCCGACCGCGGCCAGGTCTTCGCCCTGCTGGACCAGCTGCTGCACGGCAAGCTGCCCGAGGCGCTGGAGAACCTGCAGAACCAGTATAACTACGGCGCCGATCCGGCCGTGGTGCTGCAGGACCTGCTTGATCTGACCCACTGGCTGACCCGCGTGAAGGTGATCGGCGGCACGCCCGACGACGTCACCCTGCCGGAGACCCAGCGCGCGCGGGGCAAGGAGCTTGCCGCCAAGCTCGGCATGCCGGTGCTGGCGCGGACCTGGCAGATGCTGCTCAAGGGCCTCGCCGAGGTGCGCGCCGCCCCGGTGCCGCTGGCGGCGGCCGAGATGGTGCTGGTGCGGCTGGCCTATGCCGCCGACCTGCCGAGCCCGGCCGATGTGGTGAAGGAATGGCGCGAGAAAGGTGGCGGCGGCGCAGCGCTGCCCGCCAGTGGTGGGAATGGCGCTGGCGGCAATGGCGGCGGCGCGCGTCCGGCCGGCGGCGGCAATGGCGGTGGCGCTTCTGCGGCGCTGCAGGCGCAGCCGGTCGCCCAGACTGTGGCCCAGCCGTCGCTGCGGCCGACCGAAACGGTGGCGCTGGCCGTCATGCCGGCGACCTTCCCGGCGCTGGTGCAGCTGGCGAAAGACATGCGCGAGAGCCTGCTGGCGGCGGAAATGTTCAACGAGGTGCATCCGGTCAGCTTCGAGCCCGGCCGCATCGAGATCCGCCTTGCCGAATCCGCGCGCCATGACCTGCCCGGCCGGCTGACCGAGCGGCTGAAGGCCTGGACCGGCCAGCGCTGGGTGGTGACGCTTTCGAAACTGCCGGGCGAGCCGACGCTCGCCGAACAGGACCAGGCCGAGGTGTCGCGCCGTCGCGCCCATGTCCAGGCGCATCCGCTGGTGCAGGCGGTGCTCACCACTTTTCCCGGCGCGGTGCTGGAGAGCGTGCGCGAGCTTGTGCCGCCGGCGCCGGACCTGCCGGTCGAGGACGACGCGGCCGAAGGCTATGCCACCGACGATATCGACCCGCTCGACGAACTCGACTGAGCGGGCGCTGGATCGAGACGAGGATACCACGATGAAGAATCTGGGCCAGATGATGAAGCAGGCGCAAGCCATGCAGCAGCGCATGCAGGAGATGCAGGCCGAGATGGAAGGCCGCGAGGTGCAGGGCAGCGCCGGCGGCGGCATGGTGATGGTGACGCTGAACGGCAAGAGCGAGATGCGCGGCATCAAGATCGATCCGGCGCTGCTGAAGCCCGAAGAGGCGGAAATCCTCGAAGACCTGATCAAGGCCGCCCATGCCGATGCCAAGGGCCGCGCCGACCGCGAGATGGCCGACGAGATGCAGAAGCTGACCGCCGGCCTGCCGCTGCCGCCGGGCATGAAGCTGCCGTTCTGATCCCGCATCCATGGCCGGTCCCGAAATCGAGCGGCTGATCCAGTTGCTGGCCCGCCTGCCGGGCCTCGGCCCGCGTTCGGCGCGCCGCGCCGCGCTGCATCTGCTGAAAAAGAAAGACGCCCTGCTGCTGCCGCTGGCCGCTACCTTGCGCGAGGTCGGCGACAGCGTGCATGCCTGCTCGACCTGCGGCAACCTCGACAGCCGCGATCCCTGCGCCATCTGCACCGACAGCCGCCGCGACGAAAGCCTGCTCTGCGTGGTGGAAAGCGTTGCCGATCTCTGGGCGCTGGAACGCGCCGGGGTGTTCCGCGGCCGCTATCACGTGCTCGGCGGTACGCTGTCGGCGCTCGACGGCGTCGGGCCGACCGATCTCAATGTCGACGGCCTGGTCGCCCGGGTGAATGGCGGCCGGGTCAAGGAAGTGATCATTGCCACCAATGCCACCGTCGAGGGCCAGACCACGGCGCATTACATCACCGACCGCGTCGCGCCGTCCGGCGTGCAGATCACCCGGCTGGCCCATGGCGTGCCGGTCGGCGGCGAACTCGATTACCTGGACGACGGCACGCTCGGCGCCGCGCTGAAGGCGCGCCGCCCGCTATAGAACAGGTCGGCCTCTCTGGAATGGGACCCTCGGGTCAAGCCCGAGGGTGACAAAACAAGGGGCAAGAAAAAAAGCGGTGTCATGCGCGGACTTGATCCGCGCATCCCATTTGTCAGCCTCGGAAGCCGTCTTTCCGCTTGCGCGTTTCGGCGAAGACGGCGACGTCATCGGCATCCGCCATGCCGAGCGTGGCGCGCAGGTCGCCGCTTTTCGGCCGCAGGAACGGATTGGTGGCGCGCTCCATGCCGATGGTCGACGGCACGGTCGGTTTGCCGGCGGCGCGCAGGGTTTTGATCTCGGCATAGCGTTCGGCCAGCGCCGCATTGCCGGGCTCGACGGTCACCGCGAAACGCGCGTTGGATTCGGTATATTCATGGGCGCAGTAGACCCGCGTGTCGTCGGGCAGGGCGAGGAACTTCTGCAGGCTGCCCCACATCTGCGCCGGGGTGCCCTCGAACAGCCGGCCGCAGCCGAGCGCGAACAGCGTGTCGCCGCAGAACAGTGCCTTGGAGCCGGCGAACCAGTAGGCGATATGGCCGCGCGTATGGCCTGGCACATCGAAGACCCGCGCCGTCTGGCCGCCGACATCGATGCCCTCGTTGTCGCCGACGGCGATGTCGATGCCGGGGATGCGGTCGGCGTCGGCCTCGGGGCCGATGATGGTGCAGCCGGTGGCCTCCTTCAGGGCGAGGTTGCCGCCGACATGATCGGGATGGTGATGGGTGTTGAGGATATGGGTGAGCCGCCAGCCGCGCTTGGCCAGTTCCGCCAGCACCGGCTCGGCCACGGCGGGGTCGACCACGGCGACGGCATCGCTGCCGGGGTCGCGGACGAGATAGACGTAATTGTCATTGAGGACGGGGATCTGGACGATCTCGAGCGGCATGGCCATATCGTAACCCAAGCTTTCGGAAACACCTGCTGCTAATATAGGACAATGCTGCGACCGGACATCATCGATCTGCGGGAATTTTACGCCGGCCATCTCGGCCAGGCGGTGCGCCGCATCCTGCGCCAGCGCCTGCGCAGCCTGTGGCCCAGCGTCGCCGGCATGACGGTGCTGGGCGTCGGCTATGCCACACCCTACCTGCGCATTTTCGAGGCCGAGGCCGACCGCGTGCTGGCCGCCATGCCGGGGCCGCAGGGGGTGGTGCGCTGGCCGCGCGGCAAGCCGGGCCGGGTCATGCTGGTCGACGAGGAAGACCTGCCGCTGCCCGATGCCTGCGTCGACCGCCTGCTGCTGATGCACAGCCTGGAGAATGCCGAGAACGTGCGCAACCTGCTGCGCGAGGTCTGGCGCGTGCTGACCCCGCAGGGCCGGCTGCTTGCCGTGGTGCCGAACCGGCGCGGCCTCTGGGCCCATATCGAATCGACGCCGTTCGGCAACGGCCATCCCTATACGCCGCCGCAGCTGACCCGGCTGATGCGCGACGCGCGCTTCTCGCCGACCCAGTCGCAGGCCGCCCTGTGGCTGCCGCCGTCAGAGCGCGCCTTCGTGGTGCGCGCGCAGGGCGCCTGGGAGGCGACCGGCGAGATGCTGTGGAAGCGGTTTTCCGGCGTGCTGCTGGTCGAGGCCGAAAAGCAGGTCTATGCCGCCGCGCCGGTCCGGCCGGTGAAGGTGAAGCGCAAGGCCTTCGTGCTCAAGCCGGCCCCGGTCTGGGGCGGTTCAGGTCCCGCGCCGGCGTAGCAGATAGACGGCCCGCGCCGCCTAGTGGCGGCGCAGGAGATATACGGCTTGCGCACCGAACAGGTTGGCGGCGGTGCCGTCCAGTTTCCAGCCGCCGCGATTGCCATGGCCGTCGACGGCGATGCGCTGTTCGACCACGATGCCGTCGCGGACGCAGAGTTCGTCGAAGTCGCGGATGGTGCAGAGATGGATGTTCTGCGTCTCGTACCACGGATCGTCGAGCGCCGCGGTCATCGGCATGCGGCCGGCCACCGCCAGCTGCAGCCGTACCCGCCAGTAGGCGAAATTCGGAAACGAGACGATGGCGCGGCGGCCGATGCGCAGCATCTCGTGCAGCACCTTGCGCGGATTGCGTGTCGCCTGCAGGGTCAGGCTGAGGATCACGTAATCGAAGGCGGCATCCGGATAGTCCGGCAGGTCGCTGTCGGCATCGCCCTGGATCACGCTGAGGCCGCGGGCGACGCAGGCATTGACGCCGCCCTGGCGAATCTCGATGCCGCGGCCGTCGACCTGCTTCTCGCGGGCGAGATATTCCAGCAGGGCGCCGTCGCCGCAGCCGACATCGAGCACCCGGCTGCCCGGTGCGACATGTTCGGCGATCAGCAGCAGGTCGCGGCGGATGTCGCGATGCCCGGCAGGCGAGGACATCTGCGGCACAGTCTGCGTTTGGGGGCTCATGACCGCGCCCCGTTCGAACTGTTGCCATTGAGGCCGCGGACTTCGGCGCAGCCGTCGATGAAGCCTTTCAGCGTGCTGAACATCTCCGGCTCGTCGAGCAGGAAGGCATCATGGCCCTTGTCGGTCTCGATCTCGACGAAGCTGACATTGGCCGCCGCCGCATTGAGCGCGCGGACGATCTCCTTGTTCTCCGGGGTCGGGAACAGCCAGTCCGATGTGAACGAGACCACGCAGAAGCGCGTCTTCGAGCCCTTGAACACATTGGCGAGATTGCCGCCGCTCTGGGCGGCGAGGTCGAAATAATCCATCGCCCGGGTGATGTAGAGATAGGAATTGGCGTCGAAGCGCTCGACGAAGGTCGAGCCCTGGTGGCGCAGGTAGCTCTCGACCTGGAAATCCGCCTCGAAGCCGTAGGTGATGCGCTCGCGGTTCTGCAGGTTGCGGCCGAATTTCCGGTGCAGGGCGGCTTCCGACAGATAGGTGATATGCGCGGCCATGCGGGCCACCGCGAGGCCGTTCTTCGGGATCACGCCATGGGCGAGGTAGCCGCCCTCGCGCCAGTCCGGGTCGCTGTAGATCGCCTGGCGCCCGACCTCGTGGAAGGCGATGTTCTGCGCCGAATGGCGTGCGGCCGAGGCGATCGGCACAGCGGCGAAGACGCGCTCAGGGTAGCTCGCCGCCCATTGCAGCACCTGCATGCCGCCCATCGAGCCGCCGATCACGCAGAACAGCTCGCGGATGCCGAGATGGTCGAGCAGCATCGCCTGCGCATTGACCATGTCGCGGATGGTGATGACCGGGAAATTCAGGCCATAGGGCTGGCCGGTGGCCGGGTTGATTTCCTTCGGCCCGGTCGAGCCCATGCAGCCGCCCAGCACATTGGCGCAGACGATGAAGAAGCGATCGGTGTCGATCACCTTGCCGGGGCCGATCATGGTGCCCCACCAGCCCGGCTTGCCGGTCACCGGATGGGTGCTGGCGGCATGCTGGTCGCCGGTCAGGGCATGACAGACCAGAATCGCATTCGACTTGTCGGCATTCAGCCGGCCATAGGTGCAATAGGCCACCTGGTAGGGACCGAGATCGAGCCCGCAGTCGAGATGCAGCGGCAGGGTCTCGCCCAGCGTGACCCGGTGGCCGGGCCCGATCGGATCGGGCGTGGAAATGGCGGGAGGTGCGGCACTCATGGCAGGCGGCCGGGATATCCTACAGGGTTTGGAGCGGGATTTCCGTCCCCCCTGACGGGAGGGGCAGAACCCGGCCGGGACCCTGTCCGGCGCGGGCCCCCGTGCTTAAGGACCCCCGGTCATGGTGTCAATGTTTTCCTGCCATCCGGCTTTGCAACCGGGGGTGAAAGCCCTATGACTATGCGGTTTTTCCGCCCCTGAAGCCCCGTGTGATGAGCGACCATATCCCGAGCCTGGCCGACCTGCGCCGTGACATCGATGTCCTGGATGACCAGATCCAGGACCTGCTGCGCCGTCGTGCCGAGGCCGTGCAGCGCGTCGCCGACAGCAAGGAGGCCAGCGGCGAGACAGGCGAGTTCCTGCGTCCGGGCCGCGAGGCGCAGATCCTGCGCCGGGTGCTGGAGCGCCATAACAGCAGCCTGCCGCCGGCGGCACTGCTGCGCATCTGGCGCGAGATGATCGCGGCGCTCTATCGCCTGCAGGCCCCGGTCAAGATCGCGGTGCACGCGCCGAACAAGTCGGTGGCGCGCTGGGACCTGGCCCGCGACTATTACGGTTCGACCACCTCGATGCAGCTCTGCACCACGGCGATGGCGGTGATGCGGGCGATTTCGTCGCAGCCGCTGACGCTCGGCGTGATGACCATGCCGGAAGACGGCGAAAAGGAAGCCTGGTGGCCGATGCTGGCCTCGCGCTCGGCCGAGACGCCGAAGGTGATCGCCCGGCTGCCCTTCGTGCCGAACCCGGAAGGCAGCTTCGCCGATCTCGGCGCCCTGGTGATCGGCAATATCACGCCGGAAGCCTCGGGCGAGGACAACGCGCTACTGGTGCTGATGCTGGCCGAGGAGGCTTTCAGCTTTGCCCGGCTGTCCGCTATGCTGACGCAGGCTGGTTTTGCCGGCCGGCCGCTGGCCCAGCATCGCGGCTCGGATGGCATGATTCGCGTGCTGGTCGAGGTCGACGGCTTCGTCGCCCCGGAGGATGCCCGGCTGGCCGTCCTGGCCAGTGCCGCCGGCGACCCGAATGCCGATGCCATCGTGATCGGGGCCTATCCGGCGCCGGTCCGGTAATCCCAGTACTGAAGATCGTCGTACCCGAGTGACCATTGCAGTTGCAGCCTGAGGAGTTCGCGTCGTGACCATGCCCAAGCCGCAGCCCGGTATCCTCGACATCGCCCCCTACAAGGGCGGCGAAGGCGCCGTCATGGGCGTCGAGCGGGTCTACAAGCTGTCGTCGAACGAAAGCCCGCTGGGCGCCAGCCCGCGCGCGAAGGAAGCCTACCAGAAGCTGGCCGGCGAACTGCACCGCTATCCCGACGGCGCCGCCGATGCCTTGCGCAATGGCATCGCCAAGCATTTCGGCCTGCCGGCTGCCAATATCGTCTGCTCGAACGGCTCGGACGAGATGATCTCGCTGCTCTGCGCCGCCTATTGCGGTCCGGGCGACGAGGTCCTGTATTCGCAGCACGGTTTCCTGATGTATCCGATCGCCGCCATGGCGCGGGGTGCGACTCCGGTCAAGGCGCCGGAGCGGAACTACACCACCGATGTCGATGCCTTGCTGGCGGCGGTGACGCCGAAGACGAAGATCGTCTTCGTCGCCAACCCGAACAATCCGACCGGCAGCTACATCACCGCGGCCGAGCTGCGCCGCCTGCGTGACGGCCTGCCGTCCGGCGTGCTGCTGGTGGTGGATGCGGCCTATGCCGAATATGTCAATCGCAACGACTATTCCAATGGCGCCGAGCTGGTTGCCGAGCGCGATGACACGGTCATGCTGCGCACCTTCTCGAAGATCTATGGTCTCGGCGGCCTGCGGGTCGGCTGGACCTATGCGCCGGAAAACATCGTCGCGGTGATCAGCCGCCTGCGCGGGCCGTTCAACGTCAATGCCGCCGCCCAGGCGGCCGGTCTTGCCGCGCTGGACGACATCGGCTGGCTAGACAAGGCGCGCAGCCATAACGATACCGAACTGCCGCGGGTCAGCGCCGCGCTGCAGGGCCTCGGCCTCGAGGTGTTGCCGTCGGTGGGCAATTTCGTGCTGATCCGCTTTCCCGGCGGCGCGGCGCAAGCCAAGGCCGCCGACGAAGCCCTGCGCAAACGCGGCCTGATCCTGCGCGCCATGGGCGCCTATGGGCTGGGCGAGGCGCTGCGGCTGACCGTCGGCACGGTGGAAGAAAACGATCTGGTGGTCGCCTCGCTTCGCGATTTCCTGAAAGGCTGAGCGGCGTGCCGGCGCAGCAGCCCCTGTTCGAGACGCTGGCGGTGATCGGCATCGGCCTGATCGGCTCGTCGATCGCGCGTGCCGCCCGTGAATACGGCTTGGCGCGGCAGATCGTCGCCGCCGATGCCAGCGAGCCGCATCGCCGGCAGGCGACGGAACTCGGGCTGGCGGATGCCGTGTATGGCGATGCCGCCGAGGCGGTGAAGGATGCCGATCTCGTCATGCTCTGCGTGCCGCTCGGCGCCTATGCCGCGGTGGCCGCGCATATTGGCCCGGCGCTGAAACCTGGCGCCATCGTTTCCGATGTCGGCTCGTGCAAGCAGTCGGTGATCCGCGATGTCAGCCCGCATCTGCCGGCCGGCTGCACTTTCGTGCCGGGCCATCCGGTGGCGGGCACCGAGCATTCCGGTCCGGCGGCCGGCTTCGCCGCGCTGTTCCATGGCCGCTGGTGCATCCTGACGCCGGAACCGGAGACCGAGGCGGCCGCCGTGGAGAAGGTGCGGGCCTTCTGGGCGGCCTGTGGCAGCAAGGTCGAGCAGATGGAACCGCACCACCATGATCTGGTGCTGGCGATCACCAGCCATGTGCCGCATCTGATTGCCTACAATATCGTCGGCACCGCCGACGACCTCGAAACCGTCACCGAATCGGAAGTGATCAAGTATTCCGCCGGCGGCTTCCGCGACTTCACCCGCATCGCCGCCTCCGACCCGACCATGTGGCGCGACGTGTTCCTGAACAACCGGGAAGCGGTGCTCGAGATGCTTGGCCGCTTCACCGAGGACCTGATCGCGCTGCAGCGGGCAATCCGCTGGGGCGAGGGCGACGCGCTATTCGACCTGTTCACCCGCACCCGCACCATCCGCCGCGCCATCATCGATGCCGGCCAGGAAACCAACGCGCCGGATTTTGGTCGCGGCAGCGCGGCTACGGTTGCGCCGGGGCCGGCAGCACCGAAGACAGACTGAACAACGGTACCGGACCGAGGAACAGCTTGCCGTCCTGCGCAGACAGCGGCACGGTCAGATGCGGCTTGCCCTCGCCATCGGGCTGTTCCAGCAGGACGAGCGCCGCCTTGGCGGCGCCGGCTTCCTTGTCGGTCATGCGACCGAGCGCCTGCAGTGCATCGATGCCGTGGGTGGCGCCGTAGATCTGGCCCGACATGGCGCCGAGCGGCCGCATCTGGCGGTCGACGGCCAGGCTGCCGTTGCCCTCGAGCTTCAGCCCGTCCCATTGCAGCCCGATGGTCGAGAGATCAAGGATGCCACCGGACTCGCGCCAGGTGCGCAGCATCTCTTCCGGCGTCTTGCCATACAGCGCGCCGCGCAGGTTGCCGACCAGGGTCAGCGCCGCGACATTGCGGCCCAAAGGCCCGTCGGCTTCCGGCGGCAGCACGCCATTGTCGACCTGCAGCGCGAGGTCGGTGCTCGGCGGCACGTTGCCACCGCGGCGGCCATGCAGCCGCAGTCGCTCGGCCGCCCAGTCCTGCAGGCCGACGGCGAGCTTGGGCTGGCGGATATCGGTATCGAAGCGCTGCCAGGCGCCGGCGGCATCGGTTGCCATGCTGGCGAGAAAACGCGCGCTGGTCAGGATCGCCTGCTGGCGGGCGGCGCCGGCGGCGGGGCGCCAGCCGAGGCGCTGGCTGCCGCCGAGATCGAAGATCACATGCTCCAGCTTCCACAGCTGCAGATGCGCGGTGACGCTGTCGGCCTGCAGGTCCCAGTCGGCGGCCGATTGCGGGTCATGCCAGCGCAGGTTTTCGAAGGTCACCGACAGCCGGTAGGGAAAGCCCCAGAGCCGCATGCGGTCATAGTCGACCTCGCGGCCCTGCGCCCGCTGGCTCTCGATCCAGGCGGTGGCGCGGCCGGCCACCTGGTCGACCAGATGGGCCCACAGGAAGTAATAGGCGATCAGGCCGCCGGCGACGATGCCGCCCAGGATGATGAATCGGTAGCGCATGACGCTGGTATAGCAGGCGGTTTTGCAGCCAGCCACGGCCGGCCCGGGTTGCAGCGGGGGCCGCGTCGGCTTGTCACAGCGGCCGGTTCGGCCGATAGTGGGAAAAACCACACCGCCCGTCAGCTTTGGTCCGCCGCCAACCCCAGTTCGCCAGCCGTATTTTCCATGACCGTTTCTGCGCCCCCCCGGCCGTCGCAGGCCCTGGCCCTGGCCGCCATGCCCGGCCTGTTCGTGCTGTTGTGGTCGACCGGCTTCATCGGCGCCAAGCTCGGCCTGCCCTATGTCGAGCCGATGACCTTCCTGGTGCTGCGCTTCGGCATCGTCACCGTGCTGCTGACCGGCTTTGCCGCGCTGACCCGGGCGCCCTGGCCGCGCGACCTGAAACAGGCCGGCCATATCGCGCTGGCCGGGCTGCTGCTGCAGGCGGCCTATCTCGGCGGCGTCTTCGCCTCGATCTTCCACGGCGTGCCGGCCGGCATCTCGGCGCTGATCGTCGGGATTCAACCGCTTCTGGTCGCCGCCGCCGCCGGCCCGGTGCTGGGCGAGCGGGTCAGTCTGCGGCAATGGGCCGGCCTCGCGCTCGGCCTCGCCGGCGTCGTCGCCGTGGTGTGGAGCAAGCTCGATCTCGGCATCGGCACGCCGCTCGGCTATGCACTGTCGGTTTTCGCCCTGCTCGGCATCACCATCGGCACGCTCTATCAGAAAAAATTCTGTCCTCACATCGACCTGCGCAGCGGCACGGCAATCCAGTTCGCCGCCAGCACGGTGGCGCTGGCACCCTTCGCGCTTCTGTTCGAAAGCCGGCAAATCATCTGGAGCGGCGAGTTTATCTTTGCGCTCGGCTGGCTGTGCATCGTGCTCTCGCTCGGCGCCATCTCGCTGCTGTTCATCCTGATCCGGCGCGGCGCTGCCGCGACGGTCTCCAGCCTGTTCTTCCTGGTGCCGCCCTGCACGGCGCTGGTGGCGTATTTCCTGTTCGGCGAGACGCTCAGCCTGCCGGCGCTGGTCGGCATGGCGGCGACGGTGGCGGGCGTCGCCATCGTCAACCGGGCCGCGAAAGCCTGATGGCGCACGGAAAGCCTAAAGGGGGCAAGCATATTCCCTTCGACCACGAGGAGCCGCTGCCCGGCGAGACGCCACCGCCGTTTCCGCGCGTGAAGCCGGCCAGGGGCGAGCCGCTCTGGGTGTTCGGCTATGGCTCGCTGATGTGGGACCCGGGCTTTCCGCATACCAGCGTGACGGTGGCAAAGCTGTGGGGCCATCATCGCGGCTTCTGCATCTGGTCGCACCGCTATCGCGGCACGCCGGAAAATCCCGGCCTGGTGCTCGGCCTGATGCCGGGCGGCTCGTGCAAGGGCCGGGCCTTTCGCGTGCGCCGTGCCGACGAAGAGGCGGTGATCGACTATCTCTACCGCCGCGAGATGGTCACCGGCGTCTACCGGCCAGGCTTCCACCGGGCGGCAACGCCCGACGGCAAACGGCTGAATGTGCTCGCCTTCGTTGCCGATCCGCACCACAAGCAGTATGCCGGCCATCTCAGCGAGGCGCAGGTGATCGATATCATCGCCCGCAGTCGCGGCCAGCGCGGTCCGAATGCCGACTATCTGGCCAATACCGTGCAGCACCTCGATGCGCTCGGCATCGCCGACGGCCCGCTGCACCGGCTGCTGGCCGAGGTGCGCGGGCGCAGCATGAAGGCATGACGCGCAGGCTTGTCCTGCCCGGCTAGCTTTATTGCTGGACCCCGGGTCAGGCCCGGGGTGACGGGCTTTAAATAGAACGGCTCAATCCCCGGGATCGTCACCCTGGCTAAGCGTAGCACGAGCCGGGGTCCATACGGCATGGCAGCGGCACGGACCGTCGGAGGATTATGCCGATTTCTTCGCTGCCATCGCGCCATATTCGTCGCGCAGTTCGCGCTTGAGAACCTTGCCGATGGCGCTGCGCGGCAGCACTTCGCGGAACTCGACGGCGCTGAGCCGCTGCATCTTGCCGAGCTTTGCATTGGCCCAGCCAAGTAGGTCGGTGGCGCTGACCGCCTTGCCCGGCGCCAGCACCACGAAGGCGACCGGCGTTTCGCCCCAGTCATCGGACGGCACGCCGACCACGGCGACGTCATAGACGGCCGGATGCTCGCGCAGCACGCCTTCGAGGTCGCTTGGGTAGATGTTGAAGCCGCCGGAAATGATCATGTCCTTGCGGCGGTCCATCAGCTGCAGGAAGCCGTCGGCATCGAAGCGGCCCATGTCGCCGGTGCGGATGAAGCGCCGGCCGCTCTCGTCGAACCATTCGGCCTCCGCGGTCTTCTGCGGCTGCTTGTGGTAGTCGGTCATGATGGCGCCCGAGGTGCCGACCACCTCGCCGATCTCGCCGGCGGCGACCTCCTTGCCGTCCTCGCCGATCAGGCGGATGTCATGGCCCGGCGCCGCCTGGCCCACGGTATGCAGCTTGTCGGGGTGGTCGTGGGCGGCAAGGATGCAGGTGCCACCGCCTTCGGTCATGCCGTAGAATTCCAGCAGCTTGCCGGGCCAGCGCTTCAGGATGTCGGCCTTCAGCTCGGCGGCAAACGGTGCGCTGGTGCAGAATTTGGCGCGGAAGGCCGACAGGTCGTAGGTGTCGAAATCCGGATGCGCCATGATGCGGCGATACTGCACCGGCACCAGCATGGTGTGGGTGACGCGGTGCTTCTGCGCCAGTTCCAGGAATGTCCCGACGTCGAATTTCGCCATCAGCACCACGGTGCCGCCGCCGGCCAGGGTCGGGAACAGGCTGACCAGGGTGGTGTTGGAATACAGCGGCGTCGACAGCAGCGTGACGGCGTCGCGGTCATAGCCATAGGCCACCGCGCGCTGCATGTGCAGCCAGCGCATGCCGTGCGGCTGCACGATGCCCTTGGGCGTGCCCGTCGTGCCCGAGGAATAGATAATGTTGAACGGCATCTCCGGCGTTACCGGCGCCGGCGCGGGCCGCGCGCCTTCGGGCGCCAGCCAGGCCTCGAATTCCGGCGTATCGAAGCGGATGCGTCTGGCCGGCAGCCGGTCGGCGACATCGGCCAGCGCCGCGGCATTGGGTGCGTCCCAGAACAGGTGGCCGGCATCGGAATCCTGCGCCATCACCGCGATCTGCTCCGGCGTCGCCGAGGGCGGCAGCGGGGCGACGGCAAGGCCGGCCCGCAGGGCGCCAGCAAACACCGTGACATAGTCGACGCAGGAATAGCTGACCACGGCGATGCTGTGCAGCTTTTTGCCGTCCTGGGCCCCGTCGCGCTGCAGGGCGGCGGCGACGCGGTCGACGCGGGTATTCAGCTCGGCATAGGTCAGCCTGTCGCTGCCCTCGATCACGGCCGGGTGGTCCGGCCGCTCGGCGGCATGGGCGGCCAGCATCTCCGACAGGGTGCCGAAATCCTCGCGCGCCAGCAGGGCGTCCACGGTGGCGGTGGTCGCTTCGACGGTCATGCTTCGAACTCCACTCCGATGATGGCGCTTAAGTCAGCCAGCGCCTTGTCCGGGTCTTCCACCTTGATGGTACGCATGCCCATGGCGGCGGCGGGTTTCAGGTTGATGCCGAGGTCGTCGAGGAAGACGGCTTCGGCCGGCGCGATCTCCAGCAGGTCGCAGGCGCGGCGGTAGAAATCCGGCTCCGGCTTGCGGATGCCGACCTTGCTCGATTCCACCACATGGTCGAACAGCGCCATCACCTCGGCGACGGCGGCGGCTTTCTCGGCCGAGACCGCCATGCCCGGGCCATGGCCGAGCGGCATGTTGTTGGTCAGGCAGGCGACCTTGAACGCCTGCGCCTTCACCTTGCGCAGGGCTGCGACCATGCGCGGCCGCACCTCGCCGGAGATCAGCGGCAGGATGTCGCGGCCATGCACGTCCTGGCCGAGCGCGCGGGCCTCGACCTGGAACAGCGCGCCGAAGGCGAGTGCGTCGACCTCGCCGCGCTCGAAGCGCGCCCAGGCATTGGTATGGGGATTGGTGGCATTGACCTTGCGCAGGAAGTCACGCGGCAGGCCGCGGCTGTCCTCGAAGCGGCGGAAGGCCTCGAACGGGCTGGTGAGAATCACCCCGCCGAAATCCCACAGGACGGCCTTGATTTTCAAAGCTTCAACCAATGGATTTTTCCAGTTGCGACAAGGCTACCAAATGCGACTCCCAGAATTACGCCCAGAACAATTGTCGCTGGATGTGGGAGTATTGCTATTGGAGTGGCTCCTATTGCTAAGCCACCGTAAACGGCAACCCACCAGCGCAACAAAGTAAAACCGTCGCGTATGGACTTGGTGGCTAGGGCGCCTATCACCCATATCCAACCGAATATCCAGATCAAGCCGCAAATAAAAGCGGCAGTTTTTTGATGGCTGTAACCAAAGGCTGGGACGACGAAGTTCATCATCAGTCCACCAAGACCGATGTATATAAACATGCCAGCAATGATCACTGGTGTCGGCATTGTGACTTCGCGCGGTGCGTTTCCCTAAGGGAAGCGCTTTACGCGAACGGCAGGCGCTTCCTTATCCGCACTTACTATAGCCGCAGGAGGTGCAGGTGTCGCAACCCTCGGATTTGATCAAACCGGGCTGGCCGCATTTCGGGCATTGCCGCAGGCCGGACAGCGGCTTCGGCGTCTCGGCGTTGGCGGCCAGGGCGAGGACCGCCTTTTCCTCGCGCTGCTCGTGCGGGTCGGCCATGAAGCCGATCTCGATCAGGTGGCGCTCGATCACCTCGCCGATGGCGGCCAGCAGCGACGGGACATAGCGGCCGCCCATCCAGTGGCCGCCGCGCGGATCGAACACCGCCTTCAGCTCCTCGACCACGAAGGTGACGTCGCCGCCGCGGCGGAACACCGCCGACATCATCCGGGTCAGCGCCACGGTCCAGGCGTAATGCTCGGTGTTCTTCGAATTGATGAACACCTCGAAGGGGCGGATGCGGCCGTCCTGCACGATGTCGTTCAGCGTGATGTACATCGCGTGTTCGGAGTCCGGCCAGGTGATCTTGTAGGTGCGGCCGGGCAGGGCCTCCGGGCGGTCGAGCGGCTTGGTCATGTAGACGACGCCGCCGGCCGAGAGCTGGCCGGCCGCGAGCGGATCGCGCGACTTCACCACGGTTTCGGCCGGCCGGGTGGCGGAGACCAGCGGCAGCTCGGCCTGGCCCTCGGCCGCGGCGGCCTTCTTCCTGTCGTCCTTCTTCACCGTGAGGACCGATCCGGTGATGTCGTTCGGTCGGTAGGTGGTGCAGCCCTTGCAGCCGGTCTCATAGGCCATCAGGTAGATGTCTTTGAAACTGTCAAAATCGATCTCTTCCGGCACGTTGATGGTCTTGGAGATCGAGCTGTCGATGTATTTCTGCACCGCGGCCTGCACCCGCACGTGGTCGGCGGGCGACAGGCTCTGCGCGTCGACGAAGGCCTCGGTCAGCGGCGCATTGTCGCCCTTCATCTGGCGATAGAGGCGATAGGCGTAGTCGCTGACTTCCTCGTCACGGCGGCTGCCGTCGGGCATCAGCACGGTGCGGGTATAGGTGAAGCTGAACACCGGCTCGAGGCCGGACGAGATATTGTCGGCCAGCAGCGAGATGGTGCCGGTCGGCGCGATCGAGGTCAGCAGCGCGTTGTGGATGCCGTGCTCGGCGATGGCGGCGCGCACGTCCGCGTCAAGCTCGCGGATGCTTTCGCCGGCGAGATAAGCCTCGCGGTCGAACAGCGGAAAGGCGCCTTTTTCCTTCGCCAGTTCGACCGAGGCGAGATAGGCGGCGCGCTGCAGCCGCTTCATCCAGGTCTCGATCAGCGTGACCGACTGCGCCGAGCCATAGCGGGCGCCGACCATGATCAGCGCATCGGCCAGCCCGGTGACGCCCAGCCCGATGCGGCGCTTGGCCTTCGCTTCCGCCTGCTGCTGCGGCAGCGGGAAGTTCGAGGCATCGATGGTGTTGTCCATCATGCGGATCGCAGTGCGCACCAGGCCGTCGAGCGCGTCGAGGTCGAGCGCGGCATCGGCCGCGAAGGGCCGCTGCACCAGCCGGGCGAGGTTGATCGAGCCGAGCAGGCAGGCGCCATAGGGCGGCAAGGGCTGTTCGCCGCAGGGATTGGTGGCGGCGATGCTCTCGCAGTAATGCAGGTTGTTGCGATTGTTGATGCGGTCGATAAAGATCACGCCGGGCTCGGCATAGGCATAGGTCGCCCGCATGATCTTGTCCCACAGCTCGCGGGCCTGCACGGTGCGATAGGCCGTGCCGTTGAACGTCAGCTCCCAGGGCAGGTTCTGCTTCACGGCAGCCATGAAGGCATCGGTGACCAGCACCGACAGATTGAACATGCGCAAGCGCCCGGCCTCGCGCTTGGCCTCGATGAAGGCCTCGATATCCGGATGGTCACAGCGCAAGGTCGCCATCATGGCGCCGCGCCGGCTGCCCGCCGACATGATGGTGCGGCACATGGCGTCCCACACGTCCATGAAGGACAGCGGCCCCGAGGCGTCGGCGCCGACGCCCTTCACCGGCGCGCCGCGCGGGCGCAGCGTCGAGAAGTCGTAACCGATGCCGCCGCCCTGCTGCATGGTCAGGGCGGCTTCCTTCAGATGCTCGAAGATGCCGCCCATGTCGTCGGGGATGGCGCCCATGACGAAGCAGTTGAACAGCGTGACCTTGCGGTCGGTGCCGGCGCCGGCGACGATGCGGCCCGCCGGCAGGAAGCGGAAATCCTCCAGCGCCGCGGCGAACGGGGCTTCCCAGGCGGCCGGATCGGCCTCCGGTTGCGCCAATGCACGGGCGATGCGCCGCCAGGTATCCGGGATCGACTGGTCGACCGGGGTGCCGTCGGGGCCCTTCAGGCGGTATTTCATGTCCCAGATCTGCTGGGAAATCGGTGCAATCGGCGACATCGGAAAATCCTGGACCGGCCTGAGAAATAACAATCTGGAGACGCCAACGGCGGCCCCGTCCGGGCGCCGCCGCAGCAGGCTGACTCTAGCGTCCGAAGGGGCAGAGTCCAGCATAATGTTCCCAATCTGTTTCTACAGATTGATCCCGAGCGGAAGGCGTCTCAATATCTTGTATTGTCTTGGAAATTTCAGTTTTGCACGTTATCCCGATACTCGTCGGGCTAAATCGGCGCAGAGTTATCCCGAGGTATCCACAGATTTGTCGGCATCGGATGTCCTGCGCTCCAGCAGGGCAATCAGGGCTTCGCCGGCGGCAAGAATATGCTGGGACAGCAGCTGCGTTGCCTGTTCGGTATCCCGACGGCTGACGGATTCCAGGATCGCCACATGCTCATGGTCGGATCTGGGCTGCCAGCCGGCGGTCTGCCAAGTTGCCAGCAGAAAGCGGCTGCTGGCTGCATGCAGGTCATCGATGCTCGATAGCAGGCGTGGCATGCCACAAGGCACCAGCAGGGCGCGGTGAAACCGGCGGTTTGAGGCCTCCAAGGCAACTATATCGGCGGCTGTGGTGCTGTCCAGCAGCGCTTGGTGGGCGGCGGCGAGGGATTCCGCTGTCATGCGCTGGACGGCGTGACGCAGGGCCAGGACTTCCAGGGCCGCGCGCATTTCCGTCACTTCGCGGACGGCCAAAGGATCCAGCCGGGCAACCCGCACGCCCCGGCGCGGTTCGCTGATCACGAGGCCCTGCGCCTCCAGCCGACGAAACGCCTCGCGCACCGGGACATGGCTGGCGCCGAATTCGGCCGCGATATGGTCCTGTCGCAGGCGCTCTCCAGGGGGGAGGGCGCCGGCAATGATGCGGTCGGCCAGGATGCGGGTGATCCTGCTGGTTACGGTCCCGCCTGAATCTTCGGAAAGGTCTTGCACTGGTCCGCCATGATCGATTTATTATAGATTATAGATAATCTATAATAAGGAAGAAAGCATGACGATACCGCGCCACCGGCCCGCCCGCCTCGAACATATAGCCGGGATCGGGGTCGACCGCATGGGCTCCCTCGCCGATGCCGGCGGCCGAGATTACCTCCGGCTGGAAAATCTCGATGTCGACATTCCGCCCGATCCCGAGGCCATTGAACGGACCCGGGCCGCCGCCAGCTGCGATGCCGACAACAGCTATCTGCCCTTCATCGGCCAGCAGGGCCTGCGCGACACCGCCGTCGCCCATGTCGGGCGGATGTCAGGCCTGCCCTATACCGGCGAGCGGAACTGCGTCATCTCCGCTGGCGGTCTGTCCGGCATCCTCAATGTGTTGCTGGCGACCGTCGAGACGGGTGACGAGGTGATCGTCACCGACCCGACCTATGCCGGGCTGATCAACCGGATACGGCTGGCCGGTGGTATTCCGCGTTTCGTGCCGTTCCGCTTTGAGCCGGGGGGCGAATGGAAGCTGGATCGTGCCGCGCTGGAACAGGCTGTCGGGCCGAAGGTGCGCGCGATGCTGCTGATGTCGCCGTCGATGCCATCGGGCGGCGTGCTCGACGAGGGCGACTGGATGCGAGTGGCCGAGCTTTGCGTGCAGCACGATCTGCTGCTGATCGTCGACAGCGCCATGGAACGCCTGCTGTTCGACGGTCGCGCTGTGCGGCATCCGGCCGGCCTGCCGGGCATGGCCGAGCGCACGGTCACCGTCGGTTCGGCAGCCAAGGAGCTGCGCATGATCGGCTGGCGTGTCGGCTGGGTCGTGGCGCCGGAGCATCTGATGCCGGATATCGTCGCCGTATCCCTGGCCAATGTCGTGGTTCCGGTTGGCATTGGCCAGGATGCCGCGGCGATCGCATTGCGCCGGTCCTATGACACGCTACCAGCCTATGTGGCGGAACTGCAGGCCCGGCGCGACCTGATGCTGCGGGAACTGGATGGCCTGCCGGTTGGCGTGCCGGCAGGCGGCTGGTCCATGCTGCTGCGCGTGTCGGATTTCGGCCTCGACGGCGAGACGATGTCGTCGCAACTGCTGGAGCAGGGGGTCTGTGCCACATCGATGAAGGGCTGGGGCGAAACCCATGGCGCGCAGTTTATCCGTTTTGTCTTTGCCAATGAGCCGGTGGCGCGTCTCGCCGGCATCGGGCGACGCGTACGCACTGCATTGGCGGGAGTGGGGGCATGAGCATGGCTGCATGGCGCGAGCGGCATTCTGCACTGCAAGACCTGCCCGTCTGTGACGGACTGCTGCCATGGACCTCGGCCTTTCTACCGCCGGGGGCCGATCTGCCCGCGATGCTGCGCCGTTACCGGCAGGCCGGTATCGACCATGTATCGCTGACGGCCGCCGCGGGGCGCGATGACACGGCAACCGCGCTGTCGCGACTGGGCTGGTTCCGTCGTATCCTGCAGCCGCATGGCGACTGGGTATCCATAGCCGACGGCCGCCATGGCATCGAGGCGGCACGGGCGGGTGGGCAGATGTCGGTGTCCTTCCATTTTCAGACCGCTACGCCGCTGCTCGACGACCTTGAATATGTCGATGCCTTCCGCGCCGCCGGGGTCTGGCGCACCATATTGGCCTACAACGAGGCCAATACTGCCGGCGATGGCTGTCATGAACCGCGCAATGCTGGCCTGTCCGCCTTTGGCCGCCGCTTGATCGCACGCATGGATGCGGCCGGCATGGGAGTGGATCTCAGTCATTGCGGAGAACGCACCAGCCTTGAAGCCATCGAGGCCACTGCTGGCGTTCCGGTCTTTTCCCATTCGAATGCTCGCGCGCTGTTCGATCACGAGCGCAACATCACTGATGTGCAGATCAGGGCCTGTGCGGCGCGCGGCGGTTATGTCGGCATCAGCGGCGTCGGCTTCTTCCTTGGCGCCGATGGCGACGGCCTGCCGGCGGCTGTGGCGCGCAATGTTGCCTATATCGCCGATCTAGTCGGACCGCAGCATGTCGGTCTCGGTCTCGATGTGATGTACTTGGAAGGTAGCGATTATGGTTTTTTCCACGGCAGTCGCGAGCGCTGGCCGCGCGGCTACCCGAATCCGCCCTGGAGTTTTCTGCAGCCCGAACAGTTCGATGCTTTGGTTGAGGCAATTATCGGGCATGGCTTCAGCAAGGCCGAGATTGCCGGCATTCTTGGTGGCAACCTGCTTCGCTGCATGCCGCGCTGACGGGGTGGGTTATGACAGCTTCGCCCTTGTCTCCGCCTCGAGCTGCGCCGTCGCCGTCTCGATGCGGGTCTCCAGTTCGTGCATGAATTCCTCGCGGTCGAGGCCGGGCGGGATGGCGGGCAGGTAGCGCAGCACGATGGTGCCGGGCCGCCGGCGCAGGCCGTATTTCGGCCAGAAGAATCCCGAATTCACCGCCGCCGGCACCACCGGCAGCTTGAGGTCGCGATAGAGCGCGGCGACGCCCGACTGGTAGGGCAGCACCTCGCCGGGCAGGGTGCGGGTGCCCTGCGGGAAGATTACCAGCTTGCGGCCCTCGGCCACCGCGACGCGGGCGTCTTTCAGCATCTGTTTCAGCGCCCTGGCGCCGCCGTCGCGGTCGACCGCGATCATGCCTTGGGCGCGGGTCAGCCAGCCGTAGATCGGAATGCGCTGCAGCTCCTGTTTCATCACCACGGCGGGCCGGGCGAACAGATGGAAGATGATGGTGGTGTCCCACAGCGACTGGTGCTTGGCGGCGATCAGCACCGGGCCGTCCGGGATATGCTCGCGGCCCTCGACGCGGAAGTCGATGCCGACGATCCAGCGCAGCAGCCGGTTGATGCAGCGCGACCACAGGGCGTTGATGGCGAAGACCTGGTCGCGGTCGCCGCGCATCAGCGGGATCAGGCTGTACAGCGCCAGCAGGGTGCTGAAGCCGAGGAAGACGACCTGGAAGACGAGCGAGCGCAGCATCATCATGACGCGGAGGCCTTGCCGGGCTGGGGCTGCGGCTGCGGCGGCGCGGCGGGCTGTGCCGGGGCGGCGGCGCCGGTCTCGCCGAGTGCCGCGGCGATGGCGGCATCGAGGCGGGCGCGGATCAGGGCGATGGCGTATTTGCTGTATTCGCCGAGCAGGAAGCCGGCGGCCTGGCGGCGCTGCCACCAGCCTTCGACCCGCATGCTGTCGGGCAGCACCGGGTGCGGCACGATGGTGATGCCGGGCAGGCGGCGGCTGAATTCCACCAGGCTGCGCGGCATGTGGTAGTTGGCGGTGACCAGCCGGATCGACTTGTAGCCATGGGCATTCAGCCAGCCGGCGGTCTCGAGCGCATTGCCGGCGGTATCGGCGGCCTCGAAACCGAGATCGACGCAGCATTCGAACAGCAGTTGCAGGTCGATGCCCTGCCAGTTCGCGGCGGCCTGGGCGGCGTCGGGCATGCTCGGCAGCACCGCCTGCAGCAGCGATGCCTTGGTCACCGTCGGGCCGACCCCCGACACCAGCAGGCGTTCGGCCTTCTGCTCGTTCAGCAGCCGGAGCGCGGTGGCCAGCCTGGCCGTGCCGCCGGTCAGCACCACGATGGCATCGGTGCGCTGGTCGCCGGGCTGCGGCAGATGCTCGATCTGGTCGATATAGACCAGCGCACCGCCGAGCCACAGCAGGGCCAGGGCGGCGAGGGCGGCGAGCCAGCGTTTCAGCCGGCGGCCCGGCGGGGCAGCGGTCGTCTTTGCCATCAGGCCTCCGCCGTGGCCTGGAAGCCGGCAAGCAGCCGCTCGACCGCATCAGGCAGCGACTCGGCGATGGTGACCGGCTGGACGTCGGGCGGCAGGCCGGCCGCCTGGGTCTTCATGCCCTTGCCGGTGCGCACCAGGATGCGGCGGCAGCCGGCCGTGGTGCCGGCCTGCAGGTCGACCAGGGAATCGCCGATGAACACGGTGTCGGCCGGTGCGACGCGGAAGTGTGCCATCGCCTCGCGCAGCATGCCGGCGCCGGGCTTGCGCCGCTCGGTCGGCGCCCAGGGCGGATCGGGCGCGAAATAGATCTCATCGATGCGGCCGCCGCCGTCGCGGGCCAGCCGCTCGCGCAGGTGGCGGTGGATCAGCGCCAGCATGGCCTCATCGATGATGCCCTTGCCGATGCAGGACTGGTTGGTGCAGATCGCCACCGGCCAGCCCATGGCGTTCAGCCGCGCCACTGCGGGCCCGACGCCGGGCAGCAGGATCAGTTCGTCCGGCGACTTCACGTAGTCGTCGGGATAGTCCCGGTTGAGGACGCCGTCGCGGTCGAGCAGGATCAGCATGGCAGGCTTGCAGGTCTCCGCGTTCGTCCTACAGCATGGCGCGGAGCGCGCCAAGTACCGTGCGCCGCGCGGTGAGGATGGCGAGGCCGGCTGCGGCCAGCGGCAGCACCAGCAGGGCCAGCCAGTGCCACCAGGCCAGCGCCAGGCCGGGCAGCATGCCGGTGCCGACGCGGGCGGCGAGCAGCTGGATGCCGACCAGGATCAGCAGGGCGGCGGCGGTCCCGGCAATGCCGCCGCGCACCGCCTGGGCCGCTACATGGCGCTGGAACTGCCGGGCGATATAGCCGTCCTCGGCGCCCATCAGATGCAGCAGCTCGATGGTGTCGCGCCGCGCGGCCAGGCCGGCGCGGGTGGCGAAAATCACCAGGGCTGCGGCGGCCAGCCCGACCAGCAGCACGATGCCGCCGCCGAGCGACTGCAGCAGGCGGCCGAGCTGCACCAGCCGCTCCAGCCACGGTTTCGGGTCGTCGACCCGGGCGCCCGGCACCGCGGCCTGCAGCCGCGCGGCCAGCGCATTGACCGACAGCGCGCTGCCCTCGTCGAGGGTGACGTCGATCAGCCCGGGCAAAGGCAGCCCGGCCTGCAGCGCCTCGGCGCCGAGCCAGGGTTCCAGCAGGGCCTCGACGGCCTTCTGCGGCATGGCGATGGCCGAGCGCACACCGGGGATCGTCTCCAGCGTGGCGATCGCTTTCGCCACGCGCGGCGCCATCGGCTGGTTGGGCCGGTCGGCGATCTGCACGGTCAGCTTGGCGGAGACGCCGCGGCGCCAGCCATCGATGCTGCCGTCCAGCGCCAGCGCGCCGGCCAGCGCCAGCGCCGCGAGGAACACCATCACCGCCAGCGCCCAGGGCAGGAAGCGGTTGCCGCTGTCGGCATGCAGCTGCAGGTCCGACGCCGGCCGCGGCCGCGTGGGAGATTTCTGCGCACTCATGCCGCGCCGCCTTTCTCTGCAGCGGGCCTTTCGATGACGAGCTGGCCGTCGCGCAGGCGCATCACCGGAAAGCGGAAGCGCTGCAGCAGATGGGTGTCGTGGGTCGCCAGCACGATGGCGGTGCCGAGCTTGTTCAGCTCGACGAACAGATACATCAGGCGCTGGGCCATCTCGGGGTCGACGTTGCCGGTCGGCTCGTCCGCCAGCAGCAGGCTGGGCCTGGCAATAACAGCGCGCGCGATGGCGACGCGCTGCTTCTCGCCGCCCGATAGTGTGGCCGGGCGCGCGTCGAGGCGGTCGCCGAGGCCGACCCAGGTCAGCAGCTCGATGACGTGGTCGCGGGTGCGCTGGGCATCGGCGCCGGCGATGCGCAACGGCAGGGCGACATTGTCGAGTGCGGTCAGGTGGTCGAGCAGGCGGAAATCCTGGAACACCACGCCGATGCGCCGGCGCAGCATCGGCAGGGCCGACCGGCTGGCGGTCGAGACGTCCTGGCCGAACATGCTGATCAGGCCGCGACTCGGGCGGTGCGCCAGATACAGCAGTTTCAGCAGCGAGGTCTTGCCCGCGCCGCTCGGCCCGGCCAGGAAATGGAACGACCCCGGCGCCAGCTCGAAACTGACGTCGCGCAGCACCTCCGGCCCGGGGCCGTACCGCATGCCGACGTTCTGGAAACGCACCAAGCCGATTCTCCCAATGCCTTGCGCGCCAATATCTTGCGGGGGGTGTAGCCTTGCTTCAACCGCCCTGTCCGTCCTATAAGGGAAAGAATACGGAAACGCAAAAGGGGGCTCGCCAAGAGCCCGCATTGCAAGACGCATTGCAAGAACGGGGCTCGCTGAGGGTCCGTATTGAGGCATGATCCTTACCTGCCCTAACTGCGCCACCAGCTTCCACGTCGCGCCGGACACCTTCGGGCCCGGCCGCCGGAAGGTGCGCTGTTCGCGCTGCCGGCATATCTGGCAGCAGGATCCCCTGCCGGAACCCGAGCCAGAGCCGCCCCCGCCCCCGCCGGCACCGCCACCGGAAGAGGAATTCCCGATCCCGCCGCGCAAGCTGGTGGTCGAGCCGGACCCCGAACCGATGCCGCCCCCGCCGGTGGCCCCGATGGCCGCGCCGCCGATTTCCGACGAGCCGGTCTCGCGGGTGATGAATATCGAGCTGGACGATGATGCCCTCGACGGCATCGACCGGCCGCCGCTGCATCCGCCGTTCGACGGCCCGGCGGAAGCCGGGGAAGAGGATCCCGATGCCGTGCTGGCGCAGCGCCGCGAGCGGCTGGCGCGGGCCGGGGTGCAGCGACCGCCCTCCAAGCCGCGCAAAAAGCGGTCTTATGCCTGGATCGGCTGGCTGCTGCTGTTCGGGCTGCTTGGTGGCGTGATCGGCGGCGGCTACCAGAAGCGCAACGAACTGATCGCCTTCTATCCGCCGCTGGCCAAGCTGTACGAACAGCTCGGCATCCCGGTCGATGCCGCCGACTGGCTCGGCCTCGAGCTGCATAACCTGAAATCTTCGACCATCATCGAGGGCGGCCAGACCAAGATCGCGGTGTCCGGCGAGGTGGTCAACGTCGGCAAGCGCGTCCATACAGTGCCGGCGATCCGGGTCGCCATGCGCGGGGCGGGCAACAAGGAACTGAACGCCTATACGCTCACCCTGCAGCAGCCGAGCGTCGCCGCCGGCGAGAAGCTGACCTTCGACGTCAAGCTGCCGGCGCCGAAGGACGAGGTGACCGACCTTGAGGTTGCCTTCGCCAGCCAGACGCCGGTCGGCGAAGGCCCACGCCCGACCAGCCAGGCCGCGCCGGCCGCGCCGAAAGAATCCGCCAGCGAGGCGGCACCCGCCGCCCATGGCGAGAGTGCCACTCCGACCGCCCCCGCGGCCGAGTCCACGACCCCGGTACCGCCGCCCGCCCCAGCCTCGACGGCGCCCCCGGCGGCTGCCCCGGCCACCAACCAGTCTGGTGGCGGCAGCCCTGGCGAAGCAGCGCCAAAACACTGAAAACCGGCATTCTTAAAGCCCGCATAAATAGTTTTGCAACCGGTGATTTTCCCGTTCCGCTTCCTGACGCTTCGGTGGTAGGGTTAATTGTTGGTTGACGCATAGCTACTTATGCGGTCATGCCGGCGCTGATCCAGAATAGGTGGCCGTCCGGGGCAAGAATTTGCCCGCAGCCGGAGCGGCCGTCGGCGAGGCTCCATGGCGCGAATCCTTGTCGCGGAAGACGAAGTGCCTGTGCGGGAGTTCATCCGCCGTGCCCTGGAACACCGGGGTCACGAAGTGGTGGCTGTCGCCGATGGCGCCGACGCCCTCGTCAAGCTGAACCGTGGCCCCTTCGACCTGCTGCTCACCGATATCGGCATGCCCAACATGGACGGCGTGGAATTGGCGCTGAAAGTCGCACGCGACTGGCCGGACCTGCCGGTGCTGATGATGTCGGGTTATGCGCTGGAACGGCGCCGGGCGCATGGCATCGACGGCCTGGCCGAGGCGGTGCTGCAGAAACCGTTCAGCATGGTCGATCTCAATGTGGCGGTCGAACAGGTGCTCGCCAGCCGGGCGCCGGCCGGCTGAAACGATCTCATCCCGCGACGCGGTTGGAAATCTCGATCAAATTCTGGTCCGGATCGCGGAGATAGACCGACAGCAGCGGCCCGGTGGCGCCGGTGCGCCGCACCGGTCCTTCAAGGATCGCCGTGCCGCACGCCTTCAGATGCGCGATCACGTCCTCCAGCGGCCGGCCGGTCAGGAAGCACAGGTCGGCGCTGCCGGGCAGCGGATGCGCCGCCTTCGGCTCGAATTCCCGCCCGGCCAGATGCAGGTTGATCTTCTGCTGCCCGAACGATAGCGCGACGCGCGTCACGCCGTCGGCGGCCTTGAAGCGGAGGCCAGTCATGCCGAGCACGCGTTCGTAGAAGGCGACCGTGGCATCGATGTCGCGGACGGTCAGCACCAGATGGTCGAGAGAGTCGATCATGGGCGAAGCCTAGCACCGCCGGCCGGATGCCGGCACGCGAGAAATCGTCAAGCCGGTGATGAACGGAAATCCCGATGCATTTACTATCGCAGCTCAGAAGCGCTGCAGCAGGCGGCCGAGGTAGTCGCGTTCGGCGGCGGGGCGTTCGCGGTCGCTGGCGCGGCGTTGCAGTTCCTCGAGGATGCGCCGCGCGCGCTCGACCGGCGCGATGTCGGGCACCGTATTGTCGCGCGCATTGTCGTCATAGCCGTTGGCGGTGCGGCCGAAGGGGTCGCGGTCCGGGTTGCGGTTGTTCTGCCGGGCATCGGCCGACGGCGCCTGGCCGTCCGGATTGCCGCGCTGCGCCTGCTGCATGTCGCGCAGGCCCTGGCGCAACTGGTCGAGCGCATCGGTCTGGCCCTGCATGGCATCGCCCGGCTCGCCGCGCTTGAGCGCATCGCGGGCATCGCGCATCGCGCGGTCGGCGTGGCCCAGCGTATCGGGCATCTGGGCGCCGCCCTCGGCCAGCCGGTTCATCATCTCGCCGAGCCGGCGGCGCAGGTCTTCCTGGGCGCGGCTGTCGGCCTCGTTGTCGCCCGGCTTGCCGCCGTTGCGGCCGTACTGCTGGCTGCGGCGGAAGCTGCGGTCGAGCAACTGCTGCTGCTGGCGCATCATCTCGCTGAATTCCTGCATCATCTGGCCGGGCTGCATCTGGCCGCTCCGGCCGCGCCGGCCGCGGCCTTCCGGCATCTGCGCCAGACGGCCGTTCTTCATCGCCTCCATCATCTGCTGCAACTGGCGCAGCAGGTCGCGGGCCTGGTCGCGGTCGCCCATCTGCGCCATCTCCTGGGCGCGGTCCATCATGTCCTGCAGGTCCTCGTTGCCCAGCGCCTGCTGGTCGTCATCCAGCATCTCGGGCTGCTCGCCGCGCGCCATGCGTTCCATGGCGTCGCGCATCATCTCGTCGATCATGCGATCCATCGCGGTGCGCAGTTCCTGCATCAGGCGCTGGATCTCGGAATCGTCGGCATTGCGGTCGATGGCATCCTGCAGCCGGTCCATCAGCGCCTGGAAATCCCGCTCGGACTGGCTGCGGCGGCCGTCCTCGAGCTGCAGGGCGATCTGCCACAGCAGTGCCTGCACACTGGCCACCGTTTCCGGCAACCGGCTGAGCTGCAGGCGGGTTGCCGCCATGCGCAGGCCGAGATGCGGGGCAACGTCGCCGTCATACATTTCGGGCGCCAGGGTCAGGGCCTTCAGCGACGTCACCACGCGCTGCCACTGGCCCGGATGCAGCGCGAGGTCGCGGCGCTGCTCGACGATGGCCTTGGCGACCGGATGGCGGAACTTGCGGGCCGGCAGGGTGACGGTGACGGTCTCGCTGCGGCCACTCTGGCCGACGGCATCCTTCGCCACCAGGGTCATCGCCACTTCGAGGCCGGCCCAGGGATGCGACAGCAGGTCGAAGCTCTGCTTGTCGGTGACCGGGCCGGGAGCGGCCGGCGGTACCGGCCAGTCGATGGTGACCGGCGCCTCGGCGCCAGCGCGGGCCATCTCGACCTGCACGGCCTGCAGGCCGTAGTCGTCTTCGCCGGCCATGCCGATATCCAGCGTGTTCTGCCGGCCGGTCTTCGGCGCTCCGTCGAAGCCGATCTGCGGCGGCAGGTCGGGGACGATGCTGAGCGGCCAGTCGGCAAACGGCGAGTCGTGTCGCAGCAGGGCCAGTGTCGCCGTGCCGCCCTGGCTGAGGTCGAGCGGCAGGTCGAGTTCAGCGTGATGCTCGTCGACCGCCTTCAGGGTATGGGCGGCCTTGCCGAAGCGGAGCGCGAAGCCCGAGGCCGGCGCCGCGAGGCGCAGCTGCAGCTGGCTGCCGACCGGCACCTTCAGGGCCTCCTGGGCCGCCACCGGCTTGCCGTCGCGGGTCAGGAAGATCGGCGCCCGGCCGGTATAGGCCGGCGGGGTGATCCAGGCATCCAGCGCCAGCACGGTGCCCGGCGGCAGCGCCGTGCCGGGGTTGAGGGTATCGGTCAGGCGCTGGGCGCGGTCCTCGCCGGGGCTGGCCCAGGCGACCACCAGCAGCAGGCCGAGTGCGGCGCGCAGGCCCCAGACATCGCGGCGCCACCAGCCGGCTTCCGGGGTGCCGACGCGGGCCGTGGCCAGCCGCTGCAGCGCCAGGCGCCGGTGCAGGGTCCACAGCGCCCGGGCGATCGGGTCCTGCTGCTCGGGCGACAGCCGGTCGGCGGCGGCCTCCAGCGGGCGGTGGTCGAGGCGGTTGATGCGTTCCAGCCGGCGGGTCGCGTCGCCCTTGCCGGGCCAGCGCAGCGCGTGCAGGCCCTGCCACAGGGCGGCGCCGAAGGCCGCGGTGAAGCCGGCCAGTGCGGCCCAGTGCAGCCAGACCGGCGTGAAGCGCCAGACGTCGAAGCCGGCGAGAATCAGGAAAACCGCCGCGACCATGGCGGCGGGCAGCAGGCCGGGCCAGAAACCCTCCCAGAACAGCGCGGCGCGGGCGAGGAACAGCCGGCGCGCCAGCAGCGGCGGCAATGCCGCCGGCTGGTGAATGTCGGGGGAACCTACGCTTTCGCCTCGCTGAGCCATGCCGGCAGGGTCTCCAGGGCCGTCATGTCTTCAATGCTAGGGCGTCGGCGGGTAATGGCAAACCGGTCGCCATGCACCATCACCTCCGGAGCCAGCGGCCTCGCGTTGTAGGTCGAGGCCATGGCGGAACTATAGGCGCCGGCGGAGAGGATGGCGAGCAAATCTCCCTGGTCGACCGGTGGCATCGGGCGGTCTTCGGCAAAAGTATCGCCGGTCTCGCAGACCGGGCCGACGATGTCGACCGGTGCGATTTCTGCGCCGGATTCCGGCGCTTTTACCGGCACCACGCCGTGATACGCCTCGTACATGGCGGGCCGCACCAGGTCGTTCATGCCGGCATCGAGGATCAGGAAGGTTTTCTTGTCGGCCGACTTCACATAGGTGACACGGGTCAGCAGCAGGCCGGCATTGCCGACCAGGTAGCGGCCGGGCTCCAGCGCGATCTCGCAGCCCAGCGGCGCGATATGCTTGCGCACCAGCTCGGCATAGGCGCGCGGGTCCGGCGGCGTCTCGTCGTTGTAACGGATGCCGAGGCCGCCGCCGAGATCGACCCGGCGGATGTCATGGCCGGCGATGCGCAGCGCCGTCACCAGTTCGGCGACGCGCTGGAAGGTCTCCTCGTAGGGCGTCAGGTCGGTGAGCTGGCTGCCGATATGCACATGCACGCCGGTGATGTTGATGCCGGGCAGAGCGGCCGCCTCGGCATAGACTGCCTGCGCCCGGCGATACGAGATGCCGAACTTGTTCTCGGCCTTGCCGGTGGTGATCTTCTTGTGGGTCTTGGCGTCGATGTCGGGATTGATGCGGATGGCGACCGGCGCCCGCAGGCCGAGGCCGGCGGCAACCTCTGAAAGTGCCTGCAGCTCGGGCTCGGATTCGACATTGAACTGGGCGATGCCGGTATTGCCGGCCTTCAGCGCCAGCGCCATCTCGTCGCGGGTCTTGCCGACACCGGCGAAAATGATCTTGCCCGGTGCGATGCCGGCTTTCAGCGCCAGCTGCAGCTCGCCGCCCGAGACCACGTCGGCGCCGGCGCCCAGCGCGCCGAAATGGCGCAGCACGGCCAGGTTGGAATTCGCCTTCATGGCATAGGCGATCAGCACCGGCATGCCGGCGAAGGCGTCCGCTAGGCTGCGATAGCGATCGGTCAGCGCCGCCGTGCTGTAGACATAGGCCGGTGTGCCGACTTCGGCGGCGATATGGTCAAGCGGCACGGCCTCGGCGCAGAGCACGCCGTTGCGGTAGGCGAACCAGGGCAGATCGGTCATCGGGAAATCCGGGCCAGGACTACGGGATCAGTAATAGCGGAAGGGATCGCCGCGGTCGGGCGCGGTGCCGGGCCGTGCCACGGCGTCAGGCGGATAGGCCGGCACATCGCGGCGGCCGCAGGCTGCCAGTGCCGCCGATGTCAGCAGTAGCAGCAGGATGGCAGCGGCCCTCATGCGCATTACCGGGGTTCCTTCGCAAGTCTGGCGCGCCAGCGCGCCACCTGCTTCTTAACATTGGCCGGTGCGGTGCCGCCATAGGAAACCCGGCTTTTCACCGAATTGGCGACGCCGAGCACGGCGAAGATATCCCTGGTGATGCGCGGCTCCACCGTCTGCATCTCGGCCAGCGTCAGGGCTTCCAGCGGTTTGTCCTGGCTTTCCGCCAGCCGGACGATGCGGCCGGCCACGTGATGGGCGTTGCGGAACGGCATGTTCAGCTTGCGCACGCACCAGTCGGCGAGGTCGGTGGCGGTGGTATAACCCTCGCCGGCGGCCGCCTGCAGGACCGGCGCGTTGGCCCTGAGGTCGCCGATCATGCCGGCACAGGCGGCGACGCAGAGTTCCAGGCTGTCGACGGCGTCGAAGACCGGCTCCTTGTCTTCCTGCATGTCCTTGCCGTAGGCGAGCGGCAGCCCCTTCATGGTGATCAGCAGGGCATTGAGATCGCCGATCACGCGGCCGACCTTGCCGCGCACCAGTTCGGCGGCGTCCGGGTTGCGCTTCTGCGGCATGATCGAGGAGCCGGTGGTAAAGGCATCCGACAGCGTGACGAAGCGGAACTGCGCGCTGGTCCAGATAACAATTTCCTCGGCCAGCCGCGACAGGTGCACGGCGCAGATCGCCATGGCCGAGAGGAATTCCAGCGCGAAGTCACGATCGGAGACGGCGTCGAGCGAATTGGCCATCGGCGCAGCAAAACCCAGGTCCTTCGCGGTCATGTGCCGGTCGATCGGCAGCGACGTGCCGGCCAGTGCCGCGGCGCCGAGCGGATTTTCGTTCAGCCGCACGCGGGCGTCTTGCAGGCGGCTGCGGTCGCGGCCGGTCATTTCCACATAGGCCATCAGGTGATGGCCGAAGGTGACCGGCTGGGCGGCTTGCAGATGGGTAAATCCGGGCATCACGGTCGCGGCATATTCCTCGGCGCGTGCGAGCAGCACGGCCTGCAGGGCCGCCAGGCCGGCATCCATCCGGTCGATGGCGTCGCGCACCCAGAGGCGGAAGTCGGTCGCCACCTGGTCGTTGCGCGAGCGCGCGGTATGCAGGCGGCCGGCCGGCTCGCCGATCAGTTCGGCCAGCCGCGCCTCCACATGCATGTGGATGTCTTCGAGCTTCGGGTCGATGCGCAGCTTGCCGGCCTCGATCTCACGCAGAATTGTCTCCAGCCCGGCCGCGATCTTCTTGCCTTCGGCGGCGGAAATGAGACCCTGTTTCACCAGCATGCGGCAATGGGCCTGCGAACCGGCGATGTCCTGGCGGTAGAGCCGGCGGTCGAAGCCGATCGAGGCGTTGATCTCGGTCATGATCGCCGCCGGGCCGGCGGCAAAGCGGCCGCCCCACATGCTGTTGGCGGCGCGTTTTGTCGCAGCCGGCCGGGGCTTGCCTTGCTTCGTCCGGGAGCTGGTTTTATCTGGGGTGCGTGCCATGGTGATGCGGTCGGAAGGATAGGATGATGGTGAAGTTTTTCAAATCGGTTCGGATGCTGCCGATGATGGTTGCGCTGGCGGGCGTCACGCTGGCGCTCGGCGCCATGCCGCTGCCGGCCACCGCCGCCGGGCTCCCGCTTGCCGGCGAGATGCGCAAACTTACCCTCCCGGCCGAACAGAAGCCAGTCGCCGCGGCGGAATTCCAGGACGAAAAGGGCCAGCCGACCTCGCTGGCGGCGTTCCGCGGCAAGGTCGTGCTGCTCAACCTCTGGGCCTCGTGGTGCGTGCCCTGCCGCGAGGAAATGCCGGCGCTCGACCGGCTGCAGGCATCGCGCGGCGGCAAGGATTTCCAGGTGGTCGCCGTCGCCCAGGATCGCGCCGGCCGCGAGAAGGTCGAGAAGTTCCTCGGCGAGGTCGGCGCCAAGCACATCGTGCCCTATCTCGATGCCAGCATGAAATCGGGCCGCGCCTGGGGCGCCATCGGCCTGCCGACCTCGATCCTGATCGACCGCCAGGGCAACGAGGTCGCCCGCCTGATCGGCGGTGCGGAATGGGATTCGGCCGATGCGGTGAAGCTGATCGACGCGCTGGTGGCGCGGAAGTAACCGGCAGAAGCGGGACCAAAGGAAAAGGGGCCGCAGGGCCCCTTTTTGCTGTCCGGTTTGCCGCGGCTCTTACCGGGTCGGGGTCGGGTGCTCGCCGCGATAGTCGTAGAAGCCGCGGTTGGTCTTGCGGCCGAGCCAGCCGGCCTCGACATATTTCACGAGCAGCGGGCAAGGGCGGTACTTGCTGTCGGCGAGGCCTTCGTAGAGCACCTGCATGATCGACAGGCAGGTATCGAGACCGATGAAGTCCGCCAGCTGAAGGGGGCCCATCGGATGGTTGGCACCCAGCTTCATCGCCGTGTCGATCGCCTCGACCGAGCCAACGCCTTCATACAGCGTGTAGATCGCCTCGTTGATCATCGGCAGCAGGATGCGGTTGACGATGAAGGCCGGGAAATCCTCGGAATTGGCCGGGGTCTTGCCGAGCTTCACGGTCAGCTCGCGAACCTGGCGGAAGGTCTCTTCCTCGGTGGCGATGCCGCGGATCAGCTCGACCAGCTGCATCACCGGCACCGGGTTCATGAAGTGCATGCCCATGAACTTTTCCGGCCGGTCGGTGGCCGAGGCGAGTCGGGTCACCGAGATCGACGAGGTGTTGGTGGCGAGGATCGCGTCCTTCTTCAGCACCGGGCAGAGTTCGGCGAAGATCTTCTTCTTCACCGCCTCGTTCTCGGTCGCCGCCTCGACCACGAAATCGGTCTCCTTGAAGGCGTTGATCGAGTTGCTGGTGCGGATGCGGGTCAGCGCCGCGGCGCTGTCGGCTTCCGAGACCTTGCCGCGGGCGACCTGCCGATGCAGGTTGCCCTGGATGGTCTCCAGCGCCTTGCCGAGTTGCTCGGCGTTGATGTCCTGCAGAACGACGTCATAGCCGGCCAGCGCGCAGACATGGGCGATGCCGTTGCCCATCTGACCGGCGCCGATCACCCCAATGGTCTTGATCATGATGCGGTTGCCCCGATCCGGTTGTGCTGCGCGTTACTTCGACAGTTCCTGTGCCAGCTCGGGCAGGATCTTGAACAGGTCGCCGACTAGGCCGTAGTCGGCAACCTGGAAGATCGGCGCCTCCTCGTCCTTGTTGATGGCGACGATCACCTTGCTGTCCTTCATGCCGGCGAGATGCTGGATCGCGCCGGAGATGCCGACGGCGATGTAGAGCTGCGGTGCGACGATCTTGCCGGTCTGGCCGACCTGGTAGTCGTTCGGCACGAAACCGGCATCGACGGCGGCGCGGCTGGCGCCGACGGCGGCGCCCAGCTTGTCGGCAACCGCCTCGATCAGCTTGAAATTCTCGCCCGAGCCCATGCCGCGGCCGCCCGAGATGATGATCTTGGCCGAGGTCAGTTCCGGCCGGTCCGACTTCTGCAGTTCCTGGCCGATGAACTTCGACAGGCCCGGATCGGCAACTGCCTCGCCCTTCTCGACGGCGGCCGAGCCGCCCTCGGCGGCGACGGCCTGGAAGCCGGTGGCGCGCACGGTGATCACCTTGATGGCATCCGACGACTGCACGGTCGCCATGGCATTGCCGGCATAGATCGGCCGCACGAAGGTATCGGCCGACTTGACCTCGACGATGCCGGAAATCTGCATGACATCGAGCAGGGCGGCGACGCGCGGCATGACGTTCTTGCCGGTCGTGGTCTCCGGCGCCAGCACGGCGGCGTAACCCTTGGCGAGGCCGGCGACCAGCGGCGCCAGCGCCTCGGCGAGGCCATGGGCATACTGGGCGCCCTCGACCTGGATCACCTTGGCGACACCGGCGACCTTGGCGGCGGCTGCGGCAGCCGGGCCGCAATTCTCGCCGGCAACCAGCACATGGATGTCGCCGCCGATCTTGGCTGCGGCGGCCACGGTGTTCAGCGTCGGCGCCTTCAGCGAGGCGTTGTCATGTTCGGCAAGGACGAGGACGCTCATCTCAGATCACTCCCGCTTCGGTCTTCAGCTTCTGCACCAGGGTGGCGACATCGGGCACCTTGATGCCGGCGGTGCGCTTCGGTGGCTCCTCGACGGACAGGGTCTTCAGGCGTGGCGCGATATCGACGCCGAGGTCCTCGGGGGACTTCTCGTCGATCGGCTTTTTCTTCGCCTTCATGATGTTGGGCAGCGACGCATAGCGCGGCTCGTTGAGACGCAGGTCGGTGGTCACCACCGCCGGCAGTTTGAGTTCGACCGTCTCCAGGCCGCCATCCACTTCACGAACGACCGTGGCCTTGCCGTCGGCCAGCGCCAGCTTGTTGGCGAAGGTGCCCTGGGCCCAGCCCATCAGGGCGGCGAGCATCTGGCCGGTCTGGTTGCTGTCGTCGTCGATCGCCTGCTTGCCGACGATCACCAACTGCGGGGCTTCCGCCTCGGCCAGCTTGGCGAGCAGCTTGGCGACCGCCAGCGGCTGCACCTCGGCATCGGTCTTCACCAGGATGCCGCGGTCGGCGCCCATGGCCAGTGCCGTGCGCAGGGTTTCCTGCGCCTGGGCCGGGCCGATCGAGACGGCAATGATTTCGGTGGCGATGCCGGCTTCCTTCATCCGGACAGCCTCTTCGACGGCGATTTCGTCGAAGGGATTCATCGACATCTTCACGTTGGCGAGATCGACACCCGTCTTGTCCGCCTTGACGCGGATCTTGACGTTGTAGTCCACCACGCGCTTAACCGCGACCAGTACCTTCATGGACATCCAACCTTTTTGCTGGCGAAACAGGCGGCAGCCCGGCAGGGAAATGACGGGCGCATGCTCTTTTTTTCGCGCTGCACACTATAGCCCGCCACGAGGGCTGTCAACGAACCGCAATGCCGCGTTTCCGTTCCGTCAAGTGCATGTCCGGCGAGGGAAAATCACTGTTTCGGGGGCGCTGCGGGACCCGTCCGCAGAGGCACCGGCAGGGTCGGTTTCACCGCCCGGACCCGGATGGTGGCCCGGTGATGCGGGCGATGCAACAGACCCGGCGCCGCGGCGCCGGCCTGCCATGGCGGGCGCGGGCCTATGTGGCGGCTGCCCCGTTGACTATGCTGTTGATCAGGCCGGACAGGCGTTTCGTCCCGCCTCCCAGTGGCAGCAGGTGGTCGTAATCCCCGAAGACGGTATCGGGAAACCGGTCGTCATCAAAGCAGTCCAGCACCTCGACGGCGTAGCCGTTCTCCCGGAAGGCCTGCAGGATTTCGAACAGCGACTGGAAGAGCGTTGCGGAATTCGCCGCGCAGGCCGCCCTGAAATCCGACCGCGCCGGCGGAAGGACGATGCAGGCCCGGTGGCCGAGATGCTTCGCCAGCGCCAGCAGCTGGGTGAGATAGGCGTTGGATTCCGTTGATCTGTTACATGCTTATCCGGTTGACACACATAGGTACTAGATGTTGACGACACAGACCGAAAATCCGGCGGCGAACGCGACACAACCTGTAGCGCCGCGCTTCAATTTGGCCGATGCGGACCGCGCGCACGATGAATGGGGCGCGAACTGCGGCCCCGGTGCGCTCGCCGCCATCATGGGCATGACGCTGGACGAGGTACGGCCGCACCTCGTCGGATTTGACGATAAGCACTACACGAATCCGACGATGATGTTTGGGGCGCTCAAGAGCATTTGCCCTGGACGGTACGCCACCAAGAAATTGCGCACCGCCGGTAGAGCGCCGTGGGACTGGCCGCGCTACGGGTTGTGTCGCGTCCAATGGGAAGGGCCGTGGACACAGCCCGGCGTGCCGATGCGCGCCCGATATCGCTATACCCACTGGATCGGCTCTTGTGCGGCGAACAACGAAAATATCGGCGTTTTCGACATCAACTGCATGAACAACGGCAGCGGATGGTGTTCGCTCAAGAATTGGTCCGACGTGATCGCGCCGCACCTGATCGCGCAATACCCGCGCGCGAGCGGTATTTGGCACCTGACCCATGCCATCGAAATCGAGCAACCCACTACAGGTAGACCATGAGGGAGCCACTACATGTTGGGGCATTTTCGACCTGTGTGTGTCAACCGGATAAGCATGATCTGTTATATTTCAGGTGGTCCTGGGCCCGTCTCTCCGCGCCATATGTTTCCGGAAAAAACGTCTTGGTGGTATTGCCGATAAACCCGCCAACGCCGGGCGTTTCAACGGCAAGGGTATCGAGCTTGCCAGCTACGGCCCTGGAGATGGCGTCCAGCCTTGGGTCTTCATAGGTCAGCCCCAGACCGAAAATCTCGTTCAGCGGCGGGCACATCTCGTTTTCCGACGGGACCTGCTCCCAGATGAATCCCGGCGAGAATATCGAATAGAACAGAACGACCTGTTCCAGGTTTGGCTGGCTTCTCGCGACATGCTGGTACAGATGGAAAGAATACTTCAGGTCCTGGGACCGGGAACACAGGTTGAATGCGCCGGGGCAATAGGCCGGATTGAAGCCGAAATCGCCATGCGAACTGCCGACGGCGATGGTTTCTGTGCTGGCTATTTCCTTGCGCAGCATCGTTCGTTTTGCGCCGGCCGAAACAACAACGTTCTTCATGTTCGGGGTGAGAGGTATTTCCATCTTGCCCTCAAGGTGCAGTCGGTCAATAAAGGGGAATATGCGGGTTAGATATACAACCATATCGGGCAAATGACGCCGGGATCGGTCAGCCAGGAATGCTCTCAATAATCCCTGGTCCCTTACGACGGGATTAAAGCCGATGGCAATCCTTGCGGACGGTAGGCCCAGAGGCCCAAGCCGGCCATGCCGGTGAAAAGCCGGATCGCCGTCACGCCATTATTGTGGGTGACGAAGCGCGCGCCGGCCCCTTGCATCGGCTGGGCGCCGGTCCCGGCAGGCCGGTGATGCTGTCATAGAGGCTGGCCCGCGAGGACGGCGGCGGCTTGACCCATCGCAATGAAATCCGGGCGCGAATCCGCCAGTCTCCTCTTGTTACCCGCCCGGCGGCTTCCCACATTTCCTGCATGTGGGGCCCGCCCCGCGACCTGCCGCCTGGCGGGGGTTGCGGATCAAGGGCTGCCGATGAGGAGCTGAACCTATGGATTTCGAGAAATATACCGAACGCGCCCGCGGGTTTCTCCAGGCGGCGCAGACCATGGCACTGGCGCGCGGCCACCAGCGTTTCGCCCCCGAACATCTGCTGAAAGTCCTGATCGACGACCCGGAAGGCATGGCCGCCGGGCTGATCAGGGCGGCCGGCGGCCAGCCGCAGGTGGCCAAGCAGAAGAATGAAGACGCGCTCGCCAAGATGCCGAAGGTCGAGGGCGGCGGCGCCGGGCAGCTCTATCTGGCGCCGGAGATGGCCCGCCTGTTCGAGACCGCCGACAAGCTGCGCGAGAAGGCCGGCGACAGTTTCGTTGCCGCCGAACGCCTGCTGCAGGCGCTGGCGCTCAGCACCGGCAGCCCGGCCGCCGAGGCCCTGAAGGCCGCCGGCGTCACGCCGCAGAGCCTCGAGACGGCGATCCAGGACATGCGCAAGGGCCGCAAGGCGGATTCGGCCTCGGCCGAACAGGCTTATGACGCGCTGAAGAAATATGCCCGCGACCTGACCGAGGCGGCCGAAAGCGGCAAGCTCGATCCGGTGATCGGCCGCGACGAGGAAATCCGCCGCACCATCCAGGTGCTGTCGCGGCGCACCAAGAACAACCCCGTGCTGATCGGCGAACCCGGCGTCGGCAAGACCGCCATCGTCGAGGGCTTGGCGTTGCGCATCACCAAGGGCGATGTGCCGGAAAGCCTGAAGGGCAAGCGGCTGATGGCGCTCGATCTCGGCGCCATGATCGCCGGTGCCAAGTTCCGCGGCGAATTCGAGGAGCGGCTGAAGGCCGTGCTGGCCGAGGTCACCTCGGCCGAGGGCCAGATCGTGCTGTTCATCGACGAGTTGCACACCCTGGTCGGCGCCGGCAAGGCCGATGGCGCCATGGATGCCTCCAACCTGCTGAAACCGGCGCTGGCGCGCGGCGAGCTGCATTGCGTCGGCGCCACTACGCTCGACGAATACCGCAAGTATATCGAGAAGGATGCGGCGCTGGCGCGGCGCTTCCAGGCGGTCTTCGTCGGCGAGCCGACGGTGGAAGACACCATTTCGATCCTGCGTGGCCTGAAAGAGAAGTATGAAGTGCACCACGGGGTGCGCATCACCGACAGCGCCATCGTCGCTGCCGCCACGCTGTCGAACCGCTACATCACCGACCGCTTCCTGCCCGACAAGGCGATCGACCTGATCGACGAGGCCTCGGCCCGCCTGCGTATGGAGGTCGACAGCAAGCCGGAGGAGGTCGACGAGCTCGACCGCCGCATCATCCAGCTCAAGATCGAACGCGAGGCGCTGAAGAAAGAGACCGACGCGGCTTCGAAGGACCGGCTCGACCGGCTGGAAAAGGAACTGGCGGATCTGGAAGAACAGTCGGCGACACTCACTGCCGCCTGGCAGGCCGAGAAGGACAAGCTGGGCGACGCCCAGAAGCTGAAGGAACAGCTAGATGCCGCCCGGCTCGACCTTGAGCAGGCGCAGCGCAAGTCGGACTGGAACCGGGCTTCTGAGCTGTCCTACGGCGTGATCCCGCAGCTTGAACAGAAGCTGAAGGATGCGGAAGCTGCCGGCGGCGACGGCGCCAAGGCGATGGTGCAGGAAGCGGTGACCGACAGCGACATCGCCGGCGTGGTATCGCGCTGGACCGGCATCCCGGTTGACCGCATGCTGGCCGGCGAGCGCGAGAAGCTGCTCGGCATGGAAAAGAAGCTGGCAACGCGTGTCGTGGGCCAGGACGAGGCGCTGGTCGCCGTGGCCAACGCGGTGCGCCGGGCGCGCGCCGGCCTGCAGGACCCGCAGCGGCCGATCGGCAGCTTCCTGTTCCTCGGGCCGACCGGCGTCGGCAAGACCGAGCTGACCAAGGCGGTCGCCGAATTCCTGTTCGACGACGATGCCGCCATGGTGCGCATCGACATGTCGGAATACATGGAGAAGCATTCGGTCAGCCGGCTGATCGGCGCCCCGCCGGGCTATGTCGGCTACGACGAGGGCGGTGCGCTGACCGAGGCGATCCGCCGGCGCCCCTATCAAGTGATCCTGTTCGACGAGGTCGAAAAGGCGCATCCGGATGTCTTCAACGTGCTGCTGCAGGTGCTCGACGACGGACGGCTCACCGACGGCCAGGGCCGCACGGTGGATTTCCGCAATACGGTGATCATCCTGACCTCCAACCTCGGCAGCGAGTATCTGGCCCGCGCCGAGGGCGAGCAGATCGACGAGGCGACCCGCCACCAGGTGATGGAAGTTGTCCGTGCCAGCTTCCGGCCCGAGTTCCTCAACCGGCTCGACGAGGTGATCCTGTTCCGCCGGCTCAGCCGGGAGAACATGACCGGCATCGTCGAGATCCAGCTGATGCGCCTGCGCAAGCTGCTGGAGGATCGCAAGATCGAGCTGCGGCTGGATGACGCTGCCAAGCACTGGCTCGGCGATGCCGGCTACGACCCGGTCTACGGGGCCCGGCCGCTGAAGCGGGTGATCCAGCGCCAGTTGCAGAACCCGCTGGCCAGCCTGATCCTCGAGGGCGAGATCCCCGACGGGGCGACGGTGAAGGTCAGTGCCGGCACCAGCGGCTTGACCATCCAGGGCCGTGCCGTCGACGTCGCGGCGGAGTAAGACCTGTTGCCGCCATTCCCGCGTAAGCGGGAATCCACAGCAACCACCGGACTGAGTCCCCGCCTTCGTGGGGCCGACGAGAAGTAAAGAACGCAGTGTCATGGCCGGGCTTGTCCCGGTCTTCAGTTCAGCGTGTCATATAGATCGGTCCAGTCCGGGTTCTGGCCGAGGATCAGCCTGACTTTCCAGGTGCGCGGCCAGTGCTTCATATTGGCCTCGCGTTGCAAGGCCGGTCCAATGTCGTCATAGGGCTCGACATAGACGAGGCGCTTCAGTCCGTAACGTTTGGTGAAACCGGCGATCAGCCCGTCCGGTGCCGTGGGTGCGCCGCCAGATGTCGCCGGTGGCACCGACATAGAGGGTGCCGTTCGGTCGGTTGGTGACGATATAAAGCCACGCATAGGCCATGCCGAAACGCTGGCATGCGTGGATGGCCGGGACAAGCCCGGCCATGACA